>CADBYI010000030.1 GCA_902798825.1 uncultured Eubacteriales bacterium
GAAGATCGCCCAGGAGCCCGTGTCCCTGGAGACCCCCATCGGCGAGGAGGACGACTCCCATCTGGGGGACTTCATCCCCGACGACGACGCCCCCGCCCCCGCGGAGGCCGTGGCCAGCACCCTCTTGAAGGAGCAGCTTATGGAGGTCCTGGCCAGCCTGACGCCCCGGGAGGCCCGGGTGCTGCGGCTCCGCTACGGCCTGGACGACGGCAAGGCCCGGACGCTGGAGGAGGTGGGCCGGGAGTTCAACGTGACCCGGGAGCGCATCCGGCAGATCGAAGCAAAGGCGCTGCGGAAGCTCCGTCATCCCTCAAGGAGCAAGAAGCTGAAGGACTTTTTGGAGTAAGCACGATCCCATGGGACCATCCGAAAGGGTGGTCCTTTTTTTTCTATTGTGTGGAGAGTGAGTTGGTGGGGGAAAAGCGGTAAAGAAGGGAAGAAACGTTGGGAAGGGGGCGACGGGATTTGTCGCGCCTGCGGGCTTAGTCGGGGCGCGGCTCTGAAGCCCCACTGGGGCTTCATTCACTCCCGCGCCCTTCAAATCTCGTCTTTTCCTAAAAGCAATAAAAGAGACCATCCATGGATGGTCTCTTTTCTTGGTCGGGGCGACGGGATTTGAACCCACGACCTTTTGGTCCCGAACCAAACGCGCTACCAAACTGCGCTACGCCCCGAAAAAAAGGGACTAAGGCCGACCTTAGACCCTTTTTCATGGAGCCAAATGTCAGACTCGAACTGACGACCTGCGCATTACGAATGCGCTGCTCTACCAACTGAGCTAATTTGGCACGCCTTGCAGCCAAGGCACACGCCCCTGTTACGAAGCTTGATTATCATAGCAAATCAAAAGGAAAAAGTCAAGTTATTTCATACAATAAAATGAAAGCCGCCGAAGGATCGGCGGCTCTCTTGTGTTGTCCTTTGTCAATAGCCCAGCAGCAGCTCCAACGTCTTGGTGCCGGCCTGCCCGTCCACGGTCAGGCCCTCGGCTTTCTGGAAGGCCTTCACGGCGGCCACGGTGTCTGTGCCGCAGTAGCCGGTGGATTTGCCCTTCAGATAGCCCTTCTTGATGAGCACGTCCTGGATGGTCCTCACGATGTCCAGCTTGTCCTTTTCCTTCATGGTGTAGGCCGTGGCCTTGTCGGACATAAGCTTGTCGTAGGTCTCCTTGTCGCACTTGCCGGTCTCCTTAAGGCTGTTGCGCTCCTGGAACTTGGTGATGGCCTTGGAGCACATGGAGCCGTAGGTGCTGGTCACCTGGCCCTTGCCCTCGGCGTCCTTCTCGGGGTAGGGGAGATAGTGGAGGTCCACCAGCCGCTGCTGGACCTTCTTCACGGTCTCGCCGTCGTTGGTGCCGCCCACCTCCAATGTCTTGAAGTCGGTGCTTTCCGTGGTCTCCGGCGTGGCCTCTGGCTCGGTGGCCTCGGGCGTAGCCTCAGGTTCGGTGGCCTCGGGGGTGGCCGTGGGCTCCTCGGTGGGCTCCAAGGTGGCCTCCACGGTGGCCGTGGGCGTGGCCTCGGCGATGGCCGCGGCCCGGCTCTTGGCGCAGGAGCCGGAGAAGGCCAGGATCAGGATGGCGGCGATCAGGATGATGGCGGCCGCCGCGAACAGCAGCACCGTCATGAGCCGCACCCGATAGGTGGCGCCGCCCAGATGCAGTCGAATGTATTTGTCCATCAAGGAAGTCTTTTCGGTTTCTTCGTTCATCGTTGCGTTCCTCCCTTTTTGTATCTATGTCAATTTCTCTACAATACACATTGTATACTGTTACGTATACATTTTTCAACAAAAGTATGAACAGAATATTAACAATCACACAAAAAAGCAGGATTTTTCTAATAATTTACATTTTCTCCCGAAAAATGCACCTTTTCCACGAAGGGGGAGGTGTACAGCCGCAGCAGCGCTCCATAGGAAGGGGTGAAGCGGAGAGTGTCCCCGACCTGACATGCGGGCCGACGCGTCAGGTCCACCAGCAGGTGGTCGGAGCTGCCGCCCAGGATTTCGACCCCATCCGCCAGGGGGCGGAGCCCGTCTATGTCCACATCCTGCCGGCCGATGGCGCAGATGCCCCGGCGCATTTGGCCCCTGTCCTCGAAATCCACCTTCTCCCCGAATGCGTTGATGGAGCTTTCCCCCACGGGCCGGGAGGGCTTTTGCTGGACCTCCACCAGCTTTGCCTCCAGGGTGAACACATCCTGACGGAGGCCCGCCAGGGGACCGCCGTGGGCCGTGTCCGTGCCCAGGAGGATGCTTTCGCCCACCCGCAGATTGGTGACGCCCTGGGGCATGCGGCCCGACAGGAGCAGGGGCAGGGAGCTGGAGTTGCCGCCGGAGACGAAGGGGAGGGGCAGGGCGAACCGGCGCCGAAGGTCGCTGGCAATATCCACCAACGCGCCTATGTTCTCGGGCGAGGGGACGATGCCGCCGAAGCAGGTCAGATTGGTGCCCACGCCGTACAGCTCCAGGGCGCTTTGGGCCACCACGGCCTCCGCCGCCCGGAGGATGGCCTCCCGGTCCTCGAAAAAGATGCCCTCCCGCAGGTCGCCCAAGTCGATCATCAGCACCACCTTGTGCTTCTTGCCCCGATTGGCGGCCGCGGTTCCCAGGGCATGGATGGTGGCGATCTCACTTTGAAGGCTCACGTCCGATGAGAGTACGATCTGGTCCGCCTCCTCTGGGCAGCCGATGCGGAGCATCAGCCGGGGAAGATCGCCGCTCAGCCGATTGAGGTTCGGCAGCCGGGAATCGGCCAGCAGGGCCGCCCCTTCCCGCCGGGCTGCCGCAACGAGGATGGGATCGGCCAGGGTGCACTTGGTCACGTAGGCCACCGAGACGCCCTTTTCCCGGCACCAGCCCACCACCGTCCGCACGTTGTGACGGAATTTGTCTACGTCCACGATCAGCTGAGGATAGCTCATAGGCCCATGCTCCTTTTCATCAGGATCAGCGCTTCCCGGGGGCTGTCCTTGGACAGGACCCCCAGCGAGGCCATGATATAGTCGTTGTCAAACAGCAGCGCAGCCTCTCCGGGTTTGGGGAAGAGCATAGCGCCGTTTTGGTTCATGTCCGCCATCTGGCGGAGCAGGTGTTCCCGGTGGGGGAGACGGGTCAGGGCCCCGCCGGTGCCCACAACGTATTTCACCTGGCTCAGGTCCTTGCCCTCGGTCAGGGTTTTTCTTCCCTCGGGGAGGTAGATGTACCGGTATTTGCCCGCGTGGCGGCGGAGGGCCGTTTGTCCCGCCTCCAGGCACAGCCGCTCGGTGAGCTTCAGCTGCGCCTCCGTGGCGGGGATGGGAGCGTAGGCGGCCATGACCGCCTCCGTGTCGATGGCAAGCTCCCGGTCCAGCTCCTCCAGGCCGATGGCGTCCACCAGGTGCCGGGCGTTCACATACAGGCCCAAATCCCCCTCCACGGTCCGCTTGCTGAAGGGCTCGGGCCGGGTGGCCAGGGCCGCGATCTCCGGGCTGCCCTCGCTGACGGAGTGGACGTCCGTGGTGGCGCCGCCGATGTCCAGCACCACCAGATCGCCGATCTCGCCGTACAGAAGCCGGGCCGCCTCCATCACCGCGCCGGGGGTGGGGAGGATGGGACCCGTGACCATATCCCGGATGCCCTCCATGCCCGGGGCCTTGACGATGTGCTGCTCGAAGATCCTTTGGATCATGCGCCGGCAGGGCTCAATGTTCAGCTCGTCCAGCTTCGGGTACACGTTCTCCGTCAGGAACAGGGGGATGCCGGCGGATTGGAAGATAGAGGTGACTACGTTCTGGTTCTGCACGTTCCCGGCGTAGAGCACGGGCACGTCAGTCATGCCCAGGGCGGCGATCTGCTCGCAGTTGTACAGGGCGGTGGCCCGTTCGCCAAAGTCCGTGCCGCCGGCGATCAGGATGAGATTGGGATGGAGAGCCTTCAGGTCCATAAGATCGTATGGGCTCATCTTCCCGCCCGTGACCTGGCGAATGACGCCGCCTGCGCCAAGGGCCGCCGCCTCCGCGGCTCGGACGGTCATGTCGTAGACCAGGCCGTGGACGCTCATGCGAAGACCACCTGCCGCGCTGGAGGTAGCCAGCATCCGATCGTAGGAGAGGGGGCTGCCCAGCTTCGCCTCCAGATCGGCCAGCGCCCGGGAAAGGCCCACCCGCACGTCCCCCTCCAAAACGGTGGTGGGGGCCATGCCCTGGCCCAGGTAGCGGGGCTCCTGGCCCAGCCGAAAGGCGTTCATCAGCGTGGTGGTGGAGCCGATCTCGGCGATCAATACGTCCGCGTGCATGGTGTTCTCCAAGTGGATTTTATTGAAAGCACGCACCTTTCTTGAAAGAAAGGTGCAGCCAAAGAACTTTCAGGAGGGATAAAAAACTAAGTTTCCTAAATAGCCTTTCCCTTCTTGATTTCTCTTTTTCGGGCACCTTTTTCTCTTTCTCTAAAGAGAAAAAGGTGCCAAAACAACACGTTTATATAATACCCTTCGCTTCCAGCTCCCGGCGACGCTTCACCAGGAAGGTGGCGTCGTGGACACCGTGGGTGCCGCGGCCGAAGCCCTCGTCGGCGCCAGCCTCCCGGGCCAGCTCCGGGGTCACCTGGGTACCGCCGGCGATGAACATGACCCGATCCCGGATGCCCGCCTCCACCATGAGCTGGTGGATGAGGGAGATGTTCCGATAGTGGATATCGTCGTGGCTGATGATGGTGGAGGCCAGAATGGCGTCCGCGTTCAGCTCGATGGCCGCGTTCACCAGCTTCTCCGGGGACACGGACGTGCCGAGATAGTGGACCACGATGCCGTACTTCTCGATGCCGCCGTGCTTGATGTCGATGATCTCCCTAAGGCCCACGCTGTGCTCGTCGTCGCCCACGGTGGCGGCCACCACGGTCATGGGCTTGCGCTCGATATCCGCCCGGATCTCGTCGTCGCTCATGATGTCGGGCTCCTTGGGGATCACCAGGGAGTCCACGTCCAAACTGAAGTCCACCCGGCCCTTGATCTCGATGCGGGTGCCCTCCGTTGGGTGCATGATCTCCCGGGAGATGACCTCCACGTCGGAAAGCCCCATGCGCCGGCCCACCTCCAAGGCGGCCGCCTCGGCCAGCTTCTTCTCGCAGGGGAAGAACATGGTGGTCATGACCACGCCGTCCCCCAGCCACTCCATCTCGGGCTTGATCTTCTTGGCACCTGGCCGTCGCAGCTCCTCGGTCTCAGCCATGCGCACATTCACATTGTCCTCCTCGTCCAGCTCGTCGATGTAGACGATCTTTTCGGGGCACTCCAGGGTGCAGCCGCCGATGAGGGCCGCCGGGTCGGCAGGGTCACCGCCGTACTGCGCCACGTTGTTTCGTCCGTAGTGGGCGGTGACGGGGGCCATGTAGTCGGGGGCCCGCTCGATGATGGTGCCCACGCCCACGCCGGCGTCGATCCGCCGGGCGATGCCGTCGCCGTTGCGCTCGGGGTACATACCCGAATCCACGAACATGCCCTCCTCCACGGCGTGGAAGTAGCCGCCCATCTCCAGCATCTCCTCCATGAACAGCACGGCCCGCTCCTTCAGCTCCCGGGCCTTGTCCCGCAGATACCCGTCCCGCTTCAGCTCCACCATGTCCATGAGCCCGTCCATGCCCACCAGAGCCTGCTTGGCGGTGTCGCAGGCCTCGATGTTGTAGATGTGCCAGGGCACGTTCCGCCCCTCGTCCGGGGTGATGGTGGACTGGATGTCCGCGCTGGTCAGCTTGGAGATCAGCATATTCAGCACATGGGTGACCGTGGCCTCCCGGGTGCTGGACTCGATATACTTGGTGTTCATCTGGGCCCGCATCCGATACCCGCGGAACAGATCCCGCAGCGCCACCGCATAGGGCAGGTCCATATGCACGCAGGGGGCCGGGGTGGCGGTGGGCGGCACGGTGGACAGGCAGATGTTTTCCTTGGGTACGCCCGCCTTATAGGAGAACAGGGCGTTGATGGCGTGCTGGACCATGAGCTCCGGCATGACCTTCCAGGCGTCCCGGGCAGTGGCGTTGGCGTTGTGGGCGCCGTCGATCTGGGCCATGTCCGCCCAGGCGATGAGCTTCTTGGACTCGCAGGCGTCCACGAAGGACCGGAGCATGTTGATGTTCCGGTAGATCACGTTGTACTGGGGGTCCTGGTGGCAGCCGTTGACGCCCTCCTCGGCCAGCATGACCGCCACGTCGGGGCCCGCCACGCCGGACACATAGGAGTGATAGTTGATGGGCCGGCCCACCTCGTCCTCGATCATGTCCAGGGCCTTGCGCTGGGCCCGGACCTGCTTGCGGGAGATGGGTACGCCGCCCATGCCCTGGGGGGTGCCTTCGATGAGCCCGTCGAAGTGGCTTTGGCCCGCGGTGCGGATGACCATGATGTGGTCCGCCCCGTGATGGGCCGCCATGCGCATGCGCCGGATATCGTCCTCGAACCGGCCGGAAGCGATCTCCGTGGTGATGGACTGAACCGGCTGGGGGTCCACGTCGTCCATGAACCGGGCGGGGGGCAGGGGCACGCCCTGCTTCAGGGGCGTGGAGCAATCCTGATAGGTGAACTTGCCCATGGTGAGGCCAGGCTCCGGCGTCCGCCAGGTCCAGCCCCGGCGGCGGGGACGGTAGCTCTCCAGGTCCTTCAAAATCTCCCGGACGTCGATGTTGTCATTGGGGTCCAGCCAGTAGCTGCTCATTGGGCACCTCCTGCAAACAGGGCCGCGGCCTCGTCCCACAGCTCCCCGTTGGAAAGCCGAACGCCCGCCTCCCGAAGGGGCAGACCTTTGGCCTGGCTCAGTTTATAGACCACGTTCCCGGCCCCGTGCTGGAGCAGATTGCGCTCCATGCACCCGTTCACGATGGCCTTCACCTCCAGGGAGGAGAAGCCCATCCGAAGGAGCACGCTCCGTTCGATGGCGGGGCTGGTGTACTCGCGCCCCATGTCCAGCAGCGGGTCCACCAGCTGCCCGCACAGGGCCCAGAATCGATCGTAGAGCTGTTCGTCGGTCAGGTCCTTCAGGTGGACCCGACGGCTTTCAAAATCGTCTTTGCGCTTCATATGCTCCCCTTTACTGCAAGGCTGATTTCACAAAGTCAACGTCGCTGCGGGTTTCTTCCGCCAGGAATCGGAGCTCCGCCTCGGACAGCGCCCGATCCAGCCCCTTCACGGCCCGGCGGATGAACTTGCGCCGCAGCTCGTTCAGGTCAAGGTCCCTGGCCTTCAAAAGGCCCGGGTCGGCGGGGAAGACGATGTTCCGTCCCGCCACCTCCTCATCCGGGTCCCCGAACAGAAGCTCGATGCCGTTCTGCCGGGCAAAGCTCAACTGGGGATTGATCCCCTTTCCGGCGCCGGTGTACTCCGTCTCCTGGGCCACGATGATCTCGTCCTCGTCCATCTGCTGGGCAAGGGCGAAGGCCGCCGTCAGGCTGGTGTTCCCGGCGGGTCCCTTCTCCATGCCCTCCAGGGTAGCGAGAGCCTCCGTGATATAGAACACCTCGCCCTCCTTCACGGTGACGAACCGGTCCATATACCGAAGGGGCCGGGCCGCGGACCGGGGCACGTCGCTGTGGTCTGGGTTGGTGGCATAGGGCACGCCGAAGCCCGTGTGGGCCGTGGTGAAGCTCTTGCGGTTGAAGGCGGTGTCGGAGGCCATGTGAAGACCCGACAAATCCACCGCCGCGCCGATAATTTTGGCGTTGCAGCCGGCCTTGATGAGCCCTCGGGCCGTGCCGGTCAGATTCCCGCCGCCGGCGTTGGCGCAGACCACCGCGTCCGGGTGGCGGCCGTATTTCTCCATAAACTGATGGCCCAGCTCCCATCCCAATGTCTCGATGCCGCTGACGCCGAAGGCGGAGTAGAGGGAGGCGTTGAAATACCCCGTCTCCTCCAATAGCAGCAGCACCTGGTAGAAGAGCTCGGGCCCTACGGACAGCTGCAGCACCTCCGCGCCCAGGGCCTCGCACTTCCGGGCCTTTTCGATGATCTCGGGCTGGCCCACGGCGTGGCTGTCGTAGCACTCCTGAACGATGATGCACTTGAGCCCCTGCATGGCCGCCTGGGAGGCTACCGCCGCCCCGTAGTTGCCGCTGGTGGCTGCGATGACGCCCTTGTAGCCCAGCTTCTTGGCGTGGTAAACGCTGGCCGCCGCCCGGCGCTCCTTGAAGGAACCGGCGGGGTTGCTGGCCTCGTCCTTGAGGAAGATCCGGGCGCCCTTGCCCTTGGGGGCCAGCTTCCGGGAAAGGGCGGTCAGGTTGTGGAGCTCGAACACCGGCGTGTTGCCCACGTTCACAGCCTGCTGGATGCGGATGTGGTCCTCCAGGGTGTAGCCGCAGTCGGCCATCATGGCTTCATAATCGAAGATGATGCCCTCTTTCTCATAGCGCCTATAGTCCACGCCCATGGCGTCCTTGATGATCTCGTTCTTGCGGCCCATGACGGCGGAATAGCTAAGGTCCTTCATGCTTCGTCCGCCTCCTTCCCGAAGAGGGCCCTGCGGAGCCGCACGTCCATCTCCAGTATCTCCGGCACGAATCGGCCGAAGTTCACGTCGAACTGGGGATTCACCTCGATGAGGGTCCCGTGCTCCTCCCGTCCGGAAACGGTCCGCACGACGACCTCGTCGCCGATCTCCCCGTCCATGAGCAGATGGCCCTTCACCCACATCTCAAAGGGCACCTTCTTCGTGTCCTCGGGCAGGTTCGCCGTCCGCTCCTGGGCGGACAGGAGCACCCGATGGATGCGCACCCAATCTCCCTTAGCGGCCATAGTTACTCCTCCTCAAAGGCGATCTTGGCATAGTTCCCCATGACGCACCGGGGCACGGGCATGGTGAGCATGGTGTGCAGGCCGGGCTTGGCCGCCACCACGAAGGGCAGCATGTTCACGGTCATGCCGATGGTGCCGATGCCGCCGTCCACCTCGGGGGTGTTGGCCATGTGCACGGCGGGGGAGCCCTCCAGCACGATGTAGTCGCCGGTGGCGACGCCCCCCAGCTGGGGCTCGATCTGCTGGGGATGGATCATGTCGATCTTCACCTGACCGTCCACATACCCCTGGCCGGTCATGTTGACGCCGGCAACATCCCCGGCCTTGGCGAACCCGTGGGGGGCCTGCCGGTCCACGTCGGTGACGATGGGGCTCATCTGCTGCTCGAACTTGTCCACCTTCCAGCCCACGGCCTCGGCGATCATGCCCACGGACTGGGCGAAGCCCACGTGGCCCGCCATGGTGCCGTCCTTCACCCGCTGATTGAACTCGTCCACGGTGAGGCCGATGCCCTGCTCCTCCATGACCAGCTTGCCGAAGGGGGAGAGGGAGTTCACCCGCTTGCAGGTGACCTTGTCCAGGTGGGTCATGCAGCCGGAAAGGACCACGGCCAGAAGGTCCATCATGAGCCCCGGGTTGATGCCCGTGCCCAAAATGGACACCCCGTGGGTCTTGGCCAGAATGTCCATGGCCTCGCTAAGCTCCGGGTCCTGGGCCATGGGATAGCTCATCTCCTCGGCGGTGGTAATCACGTTCACGCCCCGCTCCACAGCATAGCAGATCTTGGGGTAAACCTTCTTGGTGAAGGAGTCCGTGGCGATGACGCAGATGTCGCACTTTTCCTTGTCCACGATGGCCCCGATATCATCGGTGACGAAGGCGTCGGGCCGCTCTCCCTGGTCCACGTCCAGGAGTTCGTAGATGCTCCTGCCCACCTTTTTCGGGTCGATGTCGCAGGCGCCGATGACGGTGACGCCTTCCTTCTCCAGCAGCACCTTGGCGATGCCGCTGGCCATGGCTCCAAAGCCCCACAGGGCTACATTCACGTTCCGCATACGGTTCTCCTTATTTGCCCAGGGTAGCCACCAGCACGGCCTTGATGGTGTGGAGCCGGTTCTCGGCCTCGTCGAAGACCTTGCTGTTGGGGGAGAGGAACACGTCGTCCGTGACCTCCCGGATGTCGTAGCCCAGCTTCATCTGCTCGCTGGCCATGGTGGTGTTGAAATCATGGAAGGAGGGGAGGCAGTGGAGGAAGATGCACCTGTCGTTCCCGGTCCGCGCCATAAGCTCCTTGGTGACCTTGAAGGGGGTCAAAAGCTTCACCCGCTCCGGGATCAGCGCTTCCTCGCCCATGGAGGCCCAGATGTCGGTGTACAGGGCGTCGGCCCCCTCCACGATGGCGGGATCGTCGCTGATCTCGATGATAGCGCCGCTTTCCTTGGCCGCGGCCTCGCACCGGGCCATGACCTCGGGGGCGGGGTAGAGGGCCTTGGGCCCGTAGCCGCAGTAGTGGATGCCCAGCTTGGAGCAGATGTACATGAGGCAGTAGGCCACGTTGTTCCTCGTGTCGCCGCAGAACACCAGCTTGCACTGGTTCAGGGGCTTGTCCACGTTCTCCTCCAGCGTCAGGATGTCCGCCAGAGCCTGGGTGGGGTGATCCACGTCGGTGAGGCCGTTGTACACGGGTACGCCGGAATAGAGCTTGAGATCCTCCACCACCTTCTGGTCGAAGCCCCGGTATTCGATGCCGTCGAACATGCGGCCCAGGACCTTGGCGGTGTCGGCCAGGCTCTCCTTCTTGCCCATCTGGGAGGACTTGGAATCCAGGAACGTGACGCCGGCCCCCTCGTCCATGGCCGCCACCTCGAAGGCGCAGCGGGTGCGGGTGGAGGTCTTTTCAAAGAGCAGCACGATGTTCTTGCCGGTGAGGGAATCCCCCTTGATGCCGGCCTTCTTCTTGGCTTTGAGCTCCTTGGCAAGGTCCAGCATATACCGGATCTCCTCATAGTTGAAGTCCATGATGGTCAGGAAGGAACGGCCTTTCAGATCAACTGCCATGTTCGTTTTTTCTCCTTTATATCTCGTATTTCTTTCGTCCAAGGGATCATGATCCATCTTACCATCTTTTACCCTCGCTGACAAGGGTGCGGGCCCGGGCGCGGACGATATATTTGTGCCCAAAACCGCTTGACTATTTTTACTTTTGTGCTATGATACACCCTTGTTTACTGTGAACGGAGGTACTATATATATGGAAAAAATGCTGGCGGCCGCTATCGCGCTGCTGATCGGGCTGTTGATGACCCGCGTTTTCAAGATGGCCCGTCTGCACCTGCCGGATGTAACGGCCTTTCTGCTGGCCGGCCTGATCGTGGGGCCCCACTGTCTGGGGCTCTTGGGCATCGAGGGGGTGGGATTCACCTCCCCCGAAGAGGTGGAGAACCTGTCCGTGATCACCAACACGGCCCTGGGGTTCATCGCCTTCTCCATCGGGAACGAGTTTCTGCTCTCCCAGCTCAAGACCATCGGCAAGCAGGCCGTGGTGGGGGGCATCATTCAGGCGCTGGCCGCTACGATCCTGGTGGACGTGGCCCTGGTCATCCTCCATTTCATCATTCCCGGCACCCTCTCCATCGAGGCCACCATCACCCTGGGCGCCATCGCTACGGCCACCGCCCCGGCGGCCACCCTCATGGTCGTGCGCCAGTATAAGGCCAAGGGCAAGCTCACCGACATCCTGCTGCCCGTGGTGGCTCTGGACGACGCGGTGGGCCTGACTGTGTTCGCCATCTCCTTCGGCATCGCCAACTCTCTTGTTACGGGTAAGACGGACCTTGTCGGCATCATCGTGGAGCCCCTCATCGAGATCGTGGCCTCCCTGGCCCTGGGCAGTTTGCTGGGGTGGCTGCTCACCATGCTGGAGCGGGCCTTCTTCTCCAACTCCAACCGTCTGTCCCTGACCATCGCCTTCGTGGTGCTGACGGTGGCCCTGTCCATGATCTCCTTTGAGATCGGCGGCGTGAAGATATCCTTCTCCACGCTCCTGGTATGTATGATGCTGGGCACGGTTTTCTGCAACATCTGCCCCCTGTCCCACGATTTGATGGAGCGGGCCGACAAGTGGACGGCGCCCCTGTTCGCCCTGTTCTTCGTGCTGAGCGGCGCGGAGCTGGAGCTGGACGTGTTCAAGGACGGGGCCGTGATCCTGGTGGGCGTGGTCTACATCCTCATGCGCTCCCTGGGCAAGTATGTGGGCGCCTATCTAAGCTGCGCGGCCACCAAATGCGATCCCCTGGTGAAGAAGTATTTGGGCATCACCCTGCTTCCCCAGGCGGGCGTCGCCTTGGGCATGTGTGTTACGGCGGCGAAGCTGGGCACGGCCGACGGGGTGCTGATCAAGAACATCGTCCTGTTCAGCGTCCTGGTCTATGAGCTGCTTGGGCCCTTGCTCACCAAGTGGGCATTGACCAAGTCCGGCGATATCCAGCCCAACGGGGTGGACGTCAACGCCCGCCGTATGAACAAGTTCCAGGAGGCGGTGGACAAGCAGACCGTCTCCAAGGCCAGCATGAAGCAGGCCCACAAGAACATCGAGTGGCGGAAGAAAAAGATGGAGCAGATGAAGAAGATGGAAAGCCATCACAGATAAAGACAGGTCCCGCCTCCGATCCGGAGGCGGGACGCTTTTTTATATGTATTCCACGGGGATGGGCTCATGGGCGACGACGGTGTCCGGCGTCACCAGGCAGTCCACCGCGTGGACGCTTACCCCGGCCGCCCGTGCTGCGAGCAGGGCGTCGGCAAAGGCCGGGTCCGTTTCCCGGTTGGCCCGCAGGGCCGTGACGGAGGACATCTGAACGACGAACAGCACATGGGCGTCCATGCCGGTCTGCTTCAGCTGTGCAAGCTCCCTGAGGTGCTTTGCGCCCCGCTCCGTGGGGGCGTCGGGGAAGAGGACCATGCCCTCCCGCTCCAGCGTCACCCCCTTCACCTCCAGGAAGAAGGGGCGGTCCTCCTGGACCCCATAGAAGTCGAACCGGGAATCCCCCCAGCGCACCTCCCGCCGAAGGATAGTTAGCTTAGGAAAGAGGCGGGGGAGATACTCCGCCGCGATATCGTTGGGGGACTGGCTGTCCATGTTGATGAGCCGTTCTCCCTTGTAGACGGACACCAGGTCGTAGGCGGTCCTGCGGGCGGGGTTCGTGCCCCGATTCAGGATGACCCTGGCTCCCGGCACCAGCAGTTCTCGGCAGCGGCCGGTGTTCTTCACGTGGCACACGGTGTCCGCCCCGTCCAGCAGAACGTGGGCGATGAAGCGGTTGGGGCGGGAGAGGAAGGTCCCCTCGCGGATATTGTCGTATCTCATAAGGGTAAGTATAGCCTCTGATCAGCAAAAACTCAACAGCCTCTTGAAAGCCGGGGCAAAGGGGAGTAGAATCAGGGAAAAACAGACAGGAGAGAGCATACATGTCGATCATTCTGGGCCATCGGGGCGCGTCCGGGTACGCGCCGGAGAACACGCTGGAGGCCTTCCGTCTGGCCATGGAGATGGGGGCGGACGGCTTCGAGCTGGACGTGCACCTTTCAAAGGACGGGGAGCTCATCGTCATGCACGACGAGACCGTGGACAGGACCACCGACGGCCATGGGCAGATACAGTCCTTCACGCTGAAGGAGCTGAAGCAGCTGGACGCCTGCAACGGCATGGCGGCCTACAGGGGGGCAAAGGTCCCCACGCTGGGGGAGATATATGATCTCATGCGGGACACCCGCCACGTGGTGAACGTGGAGATCAAGACGGACCAGATCGTCTATCCCGGCATTGCCGAGAAGGTGCTGAAGCTGGAGCAGGAGAAGGGCATGGAGGGGCGGATCCTCTATTCCTCCTTCAACCACTATACCCTCATGGAGCTGCGAAAGATCAAGCCCAACGTGAAGTACGGCATCCTCTACAGCGACGGCCTCTATGAGCCCTGGAAATACGCCCGTTCCATCGGCGCGGACTACATCCACCCCCATTGGCGGACCCTACTCTATCCGGGCCTCATAGAGGGGTCATTGGCCGCAGGGATCGGCATCAACCCCTGGACGGTGAACGACGAGGAGATCATGGCGCTCTGCATCCGGCATGGCATCGGCGTCATCACCAACTATCCGGACAAGGCCCTGGCCATACGGGATAAGAAATAAGAAGCCCCTGATAAAAACACCCTCCCTTTTCACGGGTTTTGGGTTGACAAGAGGGAAGGGCCGGTTGTACAATTTTATTGCTGTGGGCATATGCCCAAATCATATCACGCGGAAAGAGAGGTGGACACCATGGACGCTGGCAGTTGTAGCGGCACAAGCGGATCGAACGGTACTATACCCCGATGCACCGCCGCCATGGTGTGCCGCCGCGTATAACCGATATTTCCCTGTGCCTTACTTCTAATTGAACAAAACGGAAGGAGGCAATCATGTCGGAAAAGACCTATTCCCTGGAGATCACCATTCGTACCCTGCTTGCCAACAAGCGGTACTCCACCATCAAGGACATTCTCATCACGCTGAACGCCGCGGATATCGCGGCTATCTTTGCCGAGCTGGAGCCGGAGACCCTGCCCCTGCTGTTTCGGCTGCTGCCAAAGGAGCTGGCGGCTGAAACCTTCGTGGAGATGGACCCGGACCAGCAGGAGCTGCTGATCACCCGCTTCTCCGACACGGAGCTCAAGGAGGTCATCGACGAGCTATACATCGACGACGCCGTGGATTTGGTGGAGGAGATGCCCGCCAACGTGGTGAAGCGTATACTGGGCCAGGCGGACCCGGAGACCCGCAAGCTCATCAACGAGCTGCTCAAGTACCCCGAGGACAGCGCCGGCAGCATCATGACCACGGAGTTCGTGGAGCTGGGCATGGGCTACACGGTGGAGGACGCCATCAAGACCATCCGCCGCACGGGCTTTGAAAAGGAGACCATCAACGACTGCTTCGTCACCGGCCCCGGGCGGACGCTGGAGGGCATCATCTCCATCCGTACCCTGATCCTCTCCCAGGACGACGACAACGTGTCGGACATAATGGACACCAACGTGGTCAGCGTCAACACCATGGACGACCAGGAGACCGTGGCGGAGAAGTTCAAGAAGTACGATTTGACCGCCATGCCCGTGGTGGACGGGGAGAACCGCCTGGTGGGCATGGTCACCGTCGACGACGCCATCGACGTCATGGAGGAGGAGGCCACAGAGGATATCGAAAAGATGGCCGCCATCACGCCGTCGGACAAGCCCTATTTGAAGACCGGCGTGTGGGAGATCTTCATCCACCGTATCCCCTGGCTCATGCTCCTCATGGTCTCGGCCACCTTCACGGGCCTCATCATCAGCAGCTTCGAGGAGGCGCTGGCGGCCCAGCTGGTGCTCACCGCCTATATCCCCATGCTCATGGACACCGGCGGCAACTCCGGCAGCCAGGCTTCCGTCACCATCATCCGCGGTCTTTCCCTGAACGAGATCCAGTTTAGAGACATCTTCACCGTCATCTGGAAGGAGATACGGGTGGCCGTCCTCTGCGGCGTCAGTCTGTCCGTGGTCAGCTTTTTGAAGCTCATGCTCCTGGACCGGGTGGGGATGCTGGTGTCCCTGGCCGTGTCCTTGACGCTGGCGGTCACCGTGACCATCGCCAAGTTCATCGGCTGTACGCTGCCCATGCTGGCCAAGAAGCTGGGCTTCGACCCGGCGGTCATGGCCAGCCCCTTCATCACCACGGTGGTGGACGCCCTGTCCCTTTTGACCTTCTTCTCCATCGCAAAAGCCATCATCGGCCTGTAAGGAAGCATCTATGGAAACCAACACGCGACCCCTGGACGTGACCGTCGTCCCCTGCGACGCCTATGAACCGGAGCTGGCCAAGACGGCCCTTCGGGAGGCCCTGGCCCCCTTGGGCGGGCTGGACTTCGTGAAGCGGGGCGACAGGGTCCTGATCAAAGCCAATCTCATCACCTTTTTGAAGCCCGACAAGGCGGCCACCACCCATCCGGTGCTGCTGACGGCCCTGACGGAGCTGCTCGTGGAGCGAGGCGCCGCCGTGGTCATCGGCGACAGCCCCGGCGGCCCCTTCTCCCTGCCGTATCTGAAGCGGGTCTACGCCGCCACCGGCCTTACGGACTGCGAGAAGGCCGGGGCGGTGCTCAACCAGAACACGGGGATAAAGGAAGCGGACTTCCCGGAGGCCCGGGTGATGAAGCATTTCACCTATACGGCGTATCTGGACGACTGCGACTATATCATTGATTTCTGCAAGCTGAAGACCCACGGCATGATGGGCCTCACCGGCGGCTGCAAAAACATGTTCGGCGCCATCCCGGGCACGGACAAGCCGGAGTACCACTATCGCTATCCCAATCCCACGGACTTTTCCCGGATGCTGGTGGACATCAACGCCTATTTCAAGCCCGTGCTGACCATCTGCGACGGCGTTATGGCCATGGAGGGCAACGGCCCCTCCCAGGGCAAGCCCCGGAAGATGGGCCTGCTGGCGGCTTCCAAATCGCCCCATCAACTGGACTTGGTCCTGGCCGCCCTCATCCATATGCAGAAGGAGGACGTGCCCACGCTGATGGCCGCTCACGAGCGAGGGCTGATCCCCGATACCGTGGAGGGGCTGTCCGTCACGGAGGGCTGGGAGCGGTTTATCTGCCCGGACTTCGAGACCATCGGCGTAAAGCGGGGCATCCTGTTCACCGATAAGTATTCCGGCTTAATCGGCAAGCTTTGGACCAGAATCCTCAAAGCCGCCGTCCAGCCCCGGCCCCAGGTGAGGGGGGAGGACTGCATCGGCTGCGGCGAGTGCTTCAAGGTCTGTCCCGCCAAGGCCATCACCATGGTGGACAAGAAGCCGGATATCGATTACAAAAAATGCATCCGCTGCTTCTGCTGTCAGGAGTTCTGCCCCATCGGCGCCATGAAGGTCCGCCGCACGGGGATAAGCAAGCTTCTGGAAAGGATTCGATAACGCCGAGGAGGAGGGAAGACCCTCCTCTTTTTTGTATATACTTGGCCCTTCATTGACAGGGGGAGGGCCTTTGCGATATCATATAAATAGAGAAATTTGGGAAAAGGAGAGACCTATGCGCGAGCTGTTGTGGACCCCCAGCGAGGACGTGAAAAAGGCGTCCAATATGTACGCCTTTATGGAGCTGGTCAACCGGGAGAAGGGCCGGAACTATCAGGGCTATGGGGAGCTGTATCGCTTCTCCGTGGAGGAGCCCGAGGCCTTTTGGGATATCCTGTTTCGGTATCTGGACATCGTCCATTCCGCAGGGTATGAGCGGACCGTGGACGATATCCGCAAATTCCCCGGGGCCAAATGGTTCCCCGGTTGCCGTCTCAACTATGCGGAGAACCTGTTGCGGCATGAGGGAAACGACGAGCCCTGTCTGATCTTTAGGGGGGAGGACAAGGTCCGCCGGGTGTTGAGCTGGCGGGAGGTGAAGAAGCAGACCTGGCAGCTGGCCACGGCGTTGCGCCAGTTGGGCGTGGGGGCCGGGGACGCGGTGTCCGCGTATCTGCCGAACCTGCCCGAGACCGTCATCGCCATGCTGGCCACGGCGGCGGTGGGCGGCATCTGGTGCTCCTGCGCCACGGATATCGGTCCCGGCGCCGCCTTCGATCGGCTGGGGCAGGTGTCCCCCAAGGTCCTGTTCACCACGGACGGATATTATTATAAAGGCAAAGCCTTTGACACCCTGGGCAACGCCGCCCAGGTGGCCGCCCGCATGGAGGATTTGAAGAAGGTGGTGGTGGTCCATTACGCCGGGGATGCGGCGGCCGTCGCTCAAATGCCGGATGCGGTTCTCTATGAGGACTTCCTCGCCAAAAAGGTGCCGGAGCCCTTCGTCTACGAACAGCGGGCGTTCAACGACCCCACCGTGGTCATGTTCTCCTCCGGCACCACGGGTAAACCCAAGTGCATGGTCCAGTCCGTAGGCGGGCTCCTCATCAACCAGCTCAAGGAGCTGGTGCTCCACCACGACATGAAGCCCCGGGATCGGATGCTGTATATCACCACCTGCAGCTGGATGATGTGGAACTGGCAGGCCGCCACCCTGGGCGCGGGCAGCTCCATCGTGCTCTACGACGGGAACCCGTCCTATCCCGATTTGGACGCCATCTGGAAGGTGCTGGAGGAGGAGGGGGTCACGGTCTTCGGCCTGTCCGCCAGCTATATCCACGCCCTGATGGCCGCCGGGTTCAATCCCCGGGAGCACGCGAACCTGGAAAAGCTGCGCATGATCTCCCAGACCGGGTCCGCTCTGAGCGAGGAGGGCTTCCGGTTCGTGTATCGGGAGATCAAAAGGGACCTTCACTTCAATTCAATCGCCGGAGGCACGGATATCAACGGCTGCTTCTGCATCGGGAATCTGTTGAGCCCCGTATACGTGGGCGAGCTGCAGGCCCCGGGCCTGGGCATGAAGATCGAATGCTACGACGAGAACGGCAGGCCCGTGCGGGATACCCAGGGCGAGCTGGTCTGCGAGATTCCGGAGCCCAGCATGCCCATCTACTTTGCCAACGATCCGGACGGGGAGCGGTACTTGAACGCCTATTTCCGCGTCTATCCCGGCATCTGGCATCACGGGGATTATGTGCAGTTCAACAGCGAGACCGGCGGCGTCACCTACTTCGGCCGGTCCGACTCGGTTCTCAAGCCCTCCGGCGTCCGCATCGGCACGGCGGAGATTTACAACATCGTGGAGAAGCTCCCGGAGGTCCAGGACAGCCTGGCCATCGGCCAGCAGTACCACGACGATCAGCGCATCCTGCTCTTTGTGCAGCTGGTCCCCGGGGCGGAGCTGACGGAGGAGCTGCAGAAGCGGATCAAAAAGGAGCTCAGGACCAAGGCGTCCCCCCGCCATGTGCCGGCTTTGATCTTTGCGGTGCCGGATTTGCCCAAGACCTTCAACGGGAAGAAGGTGGAGTCCGCCGTCACCAACCTGGTGAACGGGCGGAAAATCACCAACCGGGAGGCCCTGGGGAACCCGGAATCCCTGGACTGCTTCGAAGCGCTGCTCCCGGAGCTGCAGAAATAAAACACACGATCAAGGGCCGCCGCCTCCGGGCAGCGGTCCTTTTGAAAGGAGAAGCTTTTGATCCGCATCGGCTGCCATCTTTCCCCTTCCAAGGGCCTGCTGGCCATGGGCCATGACGCCATAAGCATCCGCGCTAACACCTTCCAGTTCTTTTTGCGAAACCCCCGGGGCAGCAAGGCCAAGCCCCTGGACGAGGCGGACGCGGCGGCCCTCATGGACCTGCTTCGACGGGAGGACATGCTGCCCATGGTGGCCCACGCCCCCTATACCCTGAACCCCTGCGCCGCCGATCCCCGGGTCCAGGAGTTCGCCAATATGGTCATGGCGGATGATTTAAGGCGCATGGAGGCCTTCCTGTACAACTTTCATCCCGGCAGCCACGTGGGGCAGGGCCCGGCGGCGGGCGTCGAGAAGACGGCTGCCTTGCTCAATGCGCTGCTGGGGGCGGATATGCCCACCACCGTCCTCGTGGAGACCATGGCGGGGCAGGGGAGCGAGATCGGCGGCACCTTCCAGCAGGTGGGGGAGATCCTTCGCCGGGTAAACCGGCAGGAGAAGGTGGGTGTATGCCTGGACACCTGCCACGTGTTTGCGGCGGGATACGATATCGTCAACGATCTGGAGGGCGTGCTGGAAGCCTTCGACCGGCACATCGGCATAGGACGGCTCAAGGCCCTCCATATCAACGATTCCCTGTTCCCCCTGGGGAGCCATAAGGATCGCCACGCCCCCTATACCCTGAACCCCTGCGCCGCCGATCCCCGGGTCCAGGAGTTCGCCAATATGGTCATGGCGGATGATTTAAGGCGCATGGAGGCCTT
>CADBYI010000031.1 GCA_902798825.1 uncultured Eubacteriales bacterium
AGATTGGACAGGGTATCGTTGACCCCGCCCTCCGCCGCGTCCAGATTGGTATGGGCGGCATAATGGCCGATGCCGCGGCGCAAAAGCAGGGCCGCCGCCCCCGTATGGGGAGAGGAAAAGCCGATGCTCTTCACGCCGTGGAAGAACTGGGGATGGTGGGTCACCAGCAGATCGACCCCCAGATCGACGGCCTCCCGGGCCGTGGTCGTGGTGCAGTCCAGGGCCAGCAGCACCTTTTTGATCTCCCGATGATCCGGCTCCACCAGCAGACCCACGTTGTCGTACTCTAAGGCCAGTCCCTTCGGGGCGATCTGCTCCATGCAATCGCAAAACCTGTTCAGCTCCATGCTTCCGCCTCCCTGATGATCCCTTCCAGCTGCCCGACTTCCCGGGCGAGCCTATCTTCCCCCGCTGTGCCGGCAGCCCGGCAAAGCTGCTCCCGGCGCTTTTGCAGCTGCTCCCGGCAATAGGGCGCCAGCAGCCTGTCCCTTTCCCTGAACGTCCGATACCCTACCATATAGCAATCCCGGGGGAACCCCTCCGGCCAGGGGTCGGGCTCCCTCGCCTTTCTGACGGACAGCACCTGATACCATCGGCTGCCCACGGGCACCAGCCGGTCCTCCCGCACGTGAAACTCGTTTTCATAGAGCCACCTTCTGAGCTCCTCCACGCCGGACATGGGCTGCAGCACCAGCCGATCCAGCTCTTCGACCACGTGGGGGGACGCTTCCATCAGCTCCATCATCAGCTCCCCGCCCATGCCCAGGACGGCCGCGGCGTCGCATTCTCCGGGTGACAGTATGGTAAACCCGCTGCCCAGCCGCACCTGAGCCTTCCCCTGGAGCCCATATCGCTGGATGATTCCCGCCGCCTTGTTCAGGCAGTCGGGGCTCACGTCCCCGGCGATGACCCGACGGCAGCCGCCCTCCAGCAGAAGGGCCGCCGTCAGCTTCCCATGGTCGCAGCCGATGTCCGCCACGGTGTCGGCGCCCCGCAGCATATGAAAGGCGCAGCGAAGCCGCTGATCCAGGCGGATCATATGCTGATCCTCTTCATAGGCTCGGTAGTCTGTATGGGGCCGCCGCCCAGGCACTCCTCCCCTCGATACAGCACGCACCACTGGCCCGGAGTCACTGCCCGCTGGGGTTCGGCAAAGCGAACGAGGGCACCGCCCGCCTGCAGCTCCACCTGTACCGCCTGATCCGGCTGCCGGTAGCGGAACTTGGCGGTGCAGGAAAAGGCGCGGGGCAGGTCCTCCTGGGGGATCACGTTGAGCGTGTCCATGGTCAGAGACAGGGAAAAGAGCTCCTCATGCTCTCCCTGCTGAACGATGAGCAGGTTTCGCTTCAAATCCTTGCCGATGACGAACCAGCTTTCCCCGCTGCCGTCGCTTCGGCCCCCGATGCCCAGCCCCCGCCGCTGGCCCAGGGTGTAATACATGAGCCCGTCGTGGCGGCCGATCCTTTTTCCATGCTCGTCCACCATGTCTCCGGGGCAGGCGGGCAGATAGCTCATGAGAAACCGCTTGAAATTGCGTTCGCCGATAAAGCAGATGCCGGTGGAATCCTTCTTCTCGGCTACGGGGAGCTTATGCAGCCGGGCCAGGTCCCGAACCTCCCGCTTCTGCATGGCTCCGATGGGGAACAGGGCCCGGGAGAGCTGCTCCTGGGTGAGCCCGGCCAGAAAATAGGTTTGATCCTTCCCCCCGTCCAGGCCCTTCAGCAGCCGCACCCCCGTCCCCTCCCGGGAAAGCCGGGCATAATGGCCCGTGGCCAACAGATCCGCCCCGGTCTTCAGGGCAAAGTCCAAAAAGGCCTTGAACTTGATCTCCGTGTTGCAGAGGATGTCCGGGTTGGGGGTCCGGCCCGCCGTGTATTCCGACAGGAAATAGGAGAAGACCCGATCCTGATATTCCTTCGTGAAGTTCACCGTATAGTAGGGGATGTCCAGCGCTTCGCTGACCCGGCGCACGTCCTCATAGTCCTGCTCCGCAGGGCAGGTCCCGTCCTGGTCCTCCCAGTTGCGCATGAAGACCCCCGTGACCTCATAGCCCTGCTCCTTCAGCAGCAGGGCCGCCACGGCGCTGTCCACGCCTCCGGACATGCCCACGATCACCCGACGGTTTTCCCTTTCCATACAAAAAACGACCTTCCTGTGCTATACAGGAAGTATACCACAGGAAGCCGCTAAAATCAATTCCGCCGCAGGCTGTCGGCCTCTATCTATCAGACACCGCAGCTCCGGCCGATGGTGCTGCCGCCGCCGCAGCCGCAGCCCATGTCGTTGCCGCCGCAATAGCGGGACAGGAGCAGCAGCCAGATGAAGGTGTCGCAGCTGGCGCAGCCGCCGTTGTTGCCGTCGCCCAGGATGAGCAAAAGAAGCAGGATCCACATCATGTTATTGCTGCCAAAGTTCATGTTTATATCCTCCTTTTTTTCGGGCGTTTTTCATGCCCGTATACATCATAGTACGTTCTTTGGCGGCATTTTGTGCTTCCCGCCTTTTCCTTGACAAATCGGACCCGCTGCATATAATGGAAAGGAATACTGTGCCCAGAGGAAGAAGGAGGGCAAAATGAGCGAATTGACGATGGATAAACTGGTTTCCCTGTGCAAAGGCAGAGGGTTCATATTTGCGGGCAGCGAAATCTACGGGGGCCTGGCCAACACCTGGGATTACGGTCCCCTTGGTGTGGAGCTGAAAAACAACATCAAGAAGGCCTGGTGGAAGAAGTTCGTACAGGAAAGCCCCTACAACGTGGGCCTGGACGCGGCCATTTTGATGAACCCCCAGACCTGGCAGGCTTCCGGGCATCTGGGCGGCTTTGCCGATCCCCTCATGGACTGCCGCGCCTGCAAGGAGCGGTTTAGGGCCGACAAGCTCATCGAGGACTGGTCCGCGGAGCATGGCGTGACATTGGAAAAGCCCCTGGACGCCTTCACTCAGGCGGAGATGAAGGACTTCATCGAAACCAACAACATTCCCTGCCCTTCCTGCGGCAAGCACGATTTCACGGATATCCGTCAGTTCAACCTGATGTTCAAAACCTTCCAGGGCGTCACGGAGGACGCCAAGAACACCGTGTATCTGCGGCCCGAAACGGCCCAGGGCATCTTCGTGAACTTTGCCAACGTCCAGCGGACCACCCGTAAAAAGCTGCCCTTCGGCATCGGCCAGATCGGCAAGTCCTTCCGCAACGAGATCACCCCCGGGAACTTCATCTTCCGGGTCCGGGAGTTCGAGCAGATGGAGCTGGAATTCTTCTGCGAGCCCGGCACCGACCTTGAGTGGTTCGATTACTGGCGCGCCTACTGCCACAACTTCCTCCTGTCCCTGGGCATCCGGGACGAAAAGCTGCGGCTGCGGGACCACGATCCCGAGGAGCTGGTGTTCTACTCCAAGGCCACCACGGATTTCGAGTTCCTCTTCCCCTTCGGCTGGGGCGAGCTGTGGGGCGTGGCCGATCGAACGGATTACGATCTCACCCAGCATCAGAACGCCTCCGGGAAGGACCTTAGCTACTTCGACACCGAGAAGAACACCCGCTATATCCCCTATGTCATCGAACCCTCTTTGGGCGTGGAGCGCACGTTCCTGGCGGTCCTGTGCAACGCCTATGAGGAGCAGGAGCTGGACAAGGGCGACACCCGGGTGGTGCTCCACCTGCACCCCGCCCTCGCGCCTTTCAAGGCGGCCGTTTTGCCCTTAAGCAAGAAGCTGGGCCAGCAGGCCTCCGCCATCCACGCCGAGCTTTCCAAGTATTTCCCCGTGGACTACGACGAGACCGGCTCCATCGGCAAGCGCTATCGCCGGGAGGACGAGATCGGCACGCCCCTTTGCGTCACCTACGACTTCGACTCCGAGAATGACGGCTGCGTCACCGTCCGGGATCGGGACACCATGGAGCAGGTCCGGCTCCCCATCGCGGAATTGAAGGCATATATCGACAGCAAGCTCGTATTCTAAGGATAGCATCGAACCCCATGCCCGCCCTCCCTTCGGCGGGCATATTTTGAAAGGATTGTATCTATGGCTTTTTGGGAACTGGTATGGGACGTATTCTATGAGGATTGCCTGATCCTCTTTCCCATCCTGTTTTTGACCTTCTTTTTCATCGAGTATCTGGAGCACCGGGCCGGTGAACGGTTTTTGAGCCGGGTAGAGCGGGCCGAGAAGACGGGTCCCCTCTGGGGCGCCCTCATCGGCTGCGTTCCCCAGTGCGGGTTCAGCGTGTCCTGCGCCCATCTGTTCAACGGAGGCATCGTCACCGCAGGAACCCTGATCGCCGTGTTCCTTTCAACCTCCGACGAGGCGTTGCCTGTGCTTCTCTCCCACCGCAGCGCTCTTCCTGTCATCTGGAAGCTGCTGCTCGTCAAGGTTGTGTTGGCCGTGGCGGCGGGCTATCTGGTGGATTACCTGTGGAAGCGGGAGAAGCAGCACCAGAGCTTCGCCAAAAAGAACATAGAGCACGCGTGCCACATCAAGGAGAGCTCCACCGGCGAGCTTTTGTGGGAGGCCTTCAAGCGGACGCTGGAGGTGTGGATCGCTTTGTTCATCGTGTCCATCGTGCTGACCTTCGTCATGGAGAACGTGCCCAAGGAAAGCATACAGCGCTTTTTGCTGAGCGGCCCGGCCCAGCCCTTTTTGGCGGCCCTGTTCGGCTTCATCCCCAACTGTGCCGTCAGCGTGGTGTTGGTGGAGCTGTATCTGTCGGATCTCATCAGCTTCGGCGCGGTGGTGGCCGGTCTCTCCTCTGCGGCGGGGCTAGGGATCATCGCTTTGCTTCGGGGCAAGCGGGGTATCAAGACCTATGCCGCCATCCTGGGCGCCTGCTATATAGCCGCGTCATTGGCGGGACTTATTCTGCAGCTATTTGAATGATATGGAGATCACGGGCATCGTCGACAGGATCATATATCGAAACACCGACAACGGGTACACCGTTCTGTCGCTGCGCACCGAATCCGCCGACGGCTTCGTGACATTGTGCGGCACCCTGCCCCTTGCCTCCCCCGGAGAGCAGCTTCGGGCGGAGGGCAACATCAAGTATCACCCCAAATACGGCCAGCAGTTCGTCGTCTCCTTTGCCGAGACCCTGGCCCCTTCCACCCAGCTGGCCATCGAGAACTACCTGTCCGGCGGCACCGTAAAGGGCATCGGTCCCGCCATGGCCCGCCTCATCGTGGCCCGGTTCGGCATGGACACCCTGCAGATCATGGAGAAGGAGCCGGAACGATTGCTGGAGATCCCCGGCATCGGCAAGAAGAAGCTGGAGATGATCACCGGCTCCTTCAACGAAAACCGATCCATGCGGGACATTCTCATGGCCCTGGCCCCCTACGGCATCACGGTGAACCAGGCCTATCGCATGTACAAAACCTATGGGGATCTGGCCCTGGGCAAGGTCCAGGAGAACCCCTATCAGCTCATAGACGACATCGACGGCATCGGCTTCATGACCGCCGACGCCATCGCTCAGCGGGTAGCTGGCTTCGAGACCAACTCCGCCGCCCGGCTGTTTGCGGGCATCAAGTACGCTCTCCAGGACGCCCGGGTGGAATACGGGCACACCTATCTGCCCTATGAGAAGCTTGTCCTCAAGGCCAGCACCCTGCTGGGCGTGGATCAGGAGCTCCTCTGTGACGCTGTGGACGCCATGATCGCCGAAGGCGCCCTCATGGAGCAGCTGGTGGGCGAGCAGCGGGGCATCTTTCAGCCCTTCGTGGCCCGGATGGAGTCCGCCATCGCCCAAAAGCTGATGGACCTCTCGGAGCCGCCGGTGGCGAATCCCTTCTGGGACGTGGAAAAATACGAGCGGGAGCTGGGACTAACCCTGTCCGAAAGCCAACGGATGGCGGTGACCCGGGCCCTGGACGCCGGGGTCATGATCATCACCGGCGGCCCCGGCACCGGCAAGACCACCATCATCCGCTGCATCACCCACGCCTTCACCGGCATGGGCATGACTTTCGCCCTGGCCGCCCCCACGGGACGGGCGGCAAAGCGCATGACCGAGGCCACCGGTTCCGACGCCAAAACCATCCATAGGCTCCTGGAATACAACCCCCAGGAGGGCTTCGTTCGCAACAAGGACAATCCCCTCATCTATGATCTTGTCATCGTGGACGAGATGAGCATGGTGGACGTGCCGTTGATGCACGCCCTCTTGAACGCCCTGCCCCGAGGCACGCGGCTGCTGCTGGTGGGAGACGCGGATCAGCTGCCCCCCGTGGGCTGCGGCGACGTGCTGCGGGACTGCATGGACAGCGGACGGCTGCCCGTGATCAGGCTCACGGAGATTTTCCGTCAGGCCGCCAAGAGCCGCATTATCACCAACGCCCATCGGATCAACCAGGGACATATGCCCCTGCTGAGCAGCGAGGAGTCCGACTTCATCTTCGAGGAGATCCTGCCCCCCGAGCGGATACTGGACCGAGTGAAGGCCCTGTGTCTGCAGGAATGCGTGCGGCTGGGCACTTCGGAGCCCTTGATGGACGTGCAGGTGTTGGCCCCCATGAAGAAGGGCATGCTGGGGGTCGAAAATCTGAACAAGGTCCTGCAGGAAGCCCTGAACCCCCCCGCCTTGGGCAAGCCGGAATACGCCTTTGGGGAGACCCTGTTCCGGCAGGGAGACAAGATCATGCAGATCAAGAACGATTATAAGGTCGCCTGGTATAAAACCGATCGAGGCGGCGCCCTTCAGGAAGGGACCGGGGTCTTCAACGGGGATCTGGGGACCCTCTATCGGCTGGACACCGCGAATCGGATTATGCACGTGCTTTTCGACGACGGGCGGCTGGCGGAATATACCTTCACCCAGAGCGACGAGCTGGATTTGGCCTATTGCATCAGCATCCACAAGAGCCAGGGCAGCGAATTCCCCACGGTGCTCCTGCCTCTGGCCGGGGGGCCGGCCATGCTGCTGAACCGGAATCTGCTCTACACCGCCGTCACCCGGGCCAAGGGATTGGTCTATTGCCTGGGCCACAGGGACACCGTGGCCCGGATGGTGCGCACCGTCCAGTCCCGGCGCCGGTACACCTCCCTGTCCGTTCGCCTGCAGGAGGTGTGAGATGGATCGGATCAAAGACCTGCTCCTCTCCCTCGTGGCCCCAAATAACCACCGATGCTATCTTTGTGATCAGGAGTGTCCCGCCAGTGAGGACGGCCTGTGCGAAAACTGTCGGCAGACCATGAAGCTGGCCATCTCCCCCGCGCCGCCCGCCGGACTGGACGGCCTCACGGCCGGGCTCCAGTACAGCGACGCCCTCTCCACCGTCTTTTATCGATTCAAAAAGAAGGAGCGCACGGACTACACTCCCTTCCTGGCCCAGTTCATCTCCATTCCCCAGGAATGGCACGCCGAGATGCTGCTGCCGGTGCCGCTGCACTGGCTGCGGGAATACTATCGCACCTATAACCAGAGCTATCTTCTGTCCCAATATGTTTCTGCCCGGGACGGCATTCCCATCTGCCGGGACCTTCTCGTCCGCACCCGGCCCACGCCCCAGCAGAAGCTGCTGAACGAAAAGCAGCGCCGGCGCAATCTGAAGGGTGCCTTTCAGGCCGCTCCCGAGTGCAAGGGTCGGTCCATCGTCCTCATCGACGACGTGGTCACCACCGGCTCCACTCTGAGCGAATGCGCCAAAGCATTAAAAAAGGCCGGCGCCCATCGGGTATACGCCGCCTGTGTGGCCTGTACGGAAAGATAGCTATCGTTCCCGTTCATGCAGATACTTCTCTTTGGTGGCCTGACCGCCCCGGATATGGCGCTCGGCCTTGTTGGTGTCCAACACCAGCCGCACCCGGCCATAGAGGGCGGGGTCGATCTGCTTCAGGCGCCCCGTGACCAGCTTATGGACCGTGGACTTGGAGGTGCCGAAGAAGTGGGCGGTCTCCCGCACCGTGGCCCCGTTTTGCACCATGTATCGACCGTACAAGCAGGCCCTTTCCGTCCGATCTTTTTTCATGCGATACCCCCGCTGTTCTGCCGTTTGCTCATGTATATGCAGGCAGAAGCGGGGGTATGTGCTTTAGAATTGGTCGATGTTCACCTTTTGCACGTTCTCGGCCGAGACCGCGTCCAGATACCGGCGGGCGATATCCAAAAAGCCAGTGTCTTCGTCGCTGACGAAATAGGAGACCCGGTTGGGAGAATCGTCCCTCGGCAGATCGAAGCTCTCCCTAAGGCCGAAGGACAAAGCTTTCCCTACGTTGATGAAGGTCACCTCCGGCATATGCTTTTGCAGCGTCCTCGCCAAAAACGGGTAGTGGGTGCACCCCATGATGATGGTGTCCACCCCCGTCCCCTTGAATTCGCCCAGATACCGGGCGACGGTCATCTCCGTAATGGGGTCGTCCGGCGCGAACCCGTTTTCGATCAGCGGCACGAACAGAGGGCATTCCACCCCCCAGGTCAGGGCCTCAGGGCACAGCTCCCGTATCCGCCGTTCATAGGCCCGGGAGTTGACGGTGGCTCTGGTGCCGATGATGCCGATGCGCTTGGACCTGGAAGCCTGCAGGGCCGCCTGACAGCCGGCGTCGATGACCCCCACGATGGGGAGACGAAAGCTGTTCTTAAGCGCAGGCAGGCAGTTGGTGCTCACCGTGCCGCAGGCGATCAAAATGGCCTCCACCCCCTTGGAGAGCAGAAAGCGCACGTCCTGCTCGGCGTAGCGGGTGATGGTCTCCACCGTCCGAGAGCCGTAGGGGACCCGGGCCGTGTCGCCGAAGTAGATCACGTCCAGGCCCGTGTTGTATTTGCAAATCTCGTTCAGGACGGTCAGGCCGCCCAGACCGCTGTCGAATACGCCCAATCGTTTCAGGGTGCCCATGAAACTCTCCCTTTGTCTTTTCCTATTCCCAATCGATGAGGCCCGCGCTCTCCAGATATGCCTCGTCATACTCCATGTAATCCTCCACGAACCGCATGGCGTACATCTTCTGCTCCGGAAAAGCGGCCTGGAGCTTCTCCATCATGTAATCGAAGGCCCGATCGTCGTCATAGACGGCCCCTTCGTCCACCCCGGACTCCGCCATAAAGCTTTCGTCCAGTTCCATGACCTTGTCCAGCATCCTGTCGAACACGTCCTTGGGAAGGATGGCGAAATCTCCTTGCTGAGCAAACTTATCCGCGATATAGGCCCGTGCCTCGACCTGATTGTATTCTTCCATAGTATGCCTCCTGGTGTTTTCATTTGCTGTATAGTATATCATCCATAGGGCCTGCCGTCCATGAACCGGGTATGAATTTTTCAGTTTCCTAAAATTTCACGCCCATTTCACTTGCCATCCGGGCCGATCCCATATACACTGTTGGTATGAAAACGATCCTATCCCTTCTATTGTGCCTGACCACCCTGGCCGGCTGCACCCCTGCCCCCGAAAACGGCATGGACATCTACACCTTCTCCATCGGCAAGGCCGACTGCTCCCTCCTGTCCTTCGACGGGATGAACGTGCTCATCGACACCGGCGAGGAGGACGACGGCGACGAGATCACAGAGGCCCTAAGCGAGCTGCAGGTGGAAAAGCTGGATTTGGTGATCCTCACCCACTTCGACAAGGATCATATCGGCGGCTTTGCCGAGATCGCCGGGAGCCTGCCCATCGAGAAGGTCCTTTTGCCCGACTATGTCCGGGACAGCGATTATTACCGATCCATGGCCGACGCCCTCTCATTCTATGATATACCGTCCCAGCGCCTGACGGCGGAAACGACCTTCGAGCTGGGCCGGGCCCGGTTCACCCTATGGGCCTCCACCAAGACCTATGATCCGGAGAAGGAAAACGACAATCAGATGTCCTTGGTGACCGCCGTCGCCTTTGGGCAGACCCGGCTGCTGTTCATGGCCGACGCGGAGGGCGGCTGGCTCAAGGACCTGTGCTATGAGGGCTATGAGCTGGGCTGCGACGTCCTAAAGTTTCCCTGTCACGGCAAATGGCAAAAGCACGTGCCCGCCCTGCTGGCCCTGACCCTTCCCTCCTACGCCATTGTGACGGATTCCGCCAAGAATCCCGCCGATGAAAAGACCCTGAGCGCCCTTGACACCATGGATGTCACCACCCTTCGGACCATAGACGGCGACGTGCATCTGTTCACCGACGGGACCAAGGTGACGATCCGCTGAATCCTTCGAATATAATAAAAGGTGGCGGCACAGGCCGTCACCTTTATGTTTTACTGATCCTTTTTCTTGGGTTTCTTTGCCGTGCGGACGATCTGGATGGGGGGCTCGTCCTCCTCGTCCTCGTACTCCACCGGCTTCTTCTTTTTCTTGGAACGCTTGGGCTTCTCCTCCTCGTAGTCCTCGTATCCCCTCCGATAGGCCCGCTCGTCCGCCTCTTCCTCGGGGTATTCATAGTCCTCGTAGGGCTCATCCTGCTCGTCGAAGGACGCCTCGTCCTCGTCGTCCCCCAGGAGCTCCGCCTGCATCTTGTTCCGGCCCCGGCGCACGATCATCAGCGTCAGCACCACACAGATCATGATGGCCACCACGATGAACAGGCCGAAGACGATATAGGCCAGGATATCGCTGTCCCCTTCCTCCACAGGCTCCTCCGTGGGACTGGCGCCGGGCTCCAAGGTGACCTCCGTCACGGGGAACCGGGGCTGATCAGTGGGCTGGAAGGACGGGCTCTCCTCCGGGGAGAAGGTTTCGGGCGCATAGGTGGCGGGCGCCACGGTGGCCGGGGCGCTCTGCCCCGTGACCCGGCCCAGATTGACGGTGCCGCCGGTGTAGCCCCGCTGGCTGCCGGAGCTGGTGGTCACAAAGGAATAGGCCACCTTCTTCATCACCAGCATGGTGCTGACGGCGGACAGGATCTTGAACCGGACGTGCATGAGCACGCCGCTGCCCGTGCCGCCGCCGGAAGCCGCGGCGGCGAAGGCCACCGCGCCGGTGTTGGTGGTCACGTTACAGTTGTACTGGGCGCCCAGGATGGTGATCCGATCCTGGGACACCTCCTGGATGCTCACATACTCCAGCGCCGCGCTGTCATACTCCAGCACGAACTGCAGGGAGTCCATGGTCTGGCCCAGCTTGGGAGCCTCCACGTTGATGTGGATGGCCACCGAAACCGTGTCCCCCACGTTCCCCTGTACGTCGTCCGAGGTGAGGGTCACCGGAACGGTCGCCCCATGGGCAAGGGAGGCGGGCAGCAACATCAGCGCCAACATGAGTAAAGATAATATCCTGCGTTTCATCCAAAGCTCCTTTAGCATGCATTTATGTTTCCACGGTCCGTGGGATTGTACCGATTTTGTCTTAGTATATCCAGTATTGTACTATCCTTCCGACCATAAGTCAAATTCGGATTGACAACGTCATGCAAATTTCATATAATTTTCTAAATTTGACAACAAAGAAAGGCAAGTCATCCATGTATATCTATAACACCATGACCCGGAAGAAGGAGCTGTTCGTGCCTCAGCAGGAGGGAAAGGTCTCCATGTATGCCTGCGGCCCCACGGTCTACAACTTCTTCCACATCGGCAACGCCCGCCCCTTCATTGTCTTCGATACCCTGCGCCGGTATCTCGAATACCGGGGCTATCAGGTCACCTTCGTCCAGAACTTCACCGATATCGACGACAAGATGATCCGCCGAGCCAACGAGGAGGGCATCACTGTCAAGGAGTTGGGCGACAGGTTCATCAAGGAATATTACACCGATGCGGACGCCCTGGGCGTGAAGCGGGCCACCGTGAATCCACGGGCCACGGAGCATATCCAGGACATCATCGACCTGGTCCAGACCCTGATCGAAAAGGGCCACGCCTACCCCGCCTCCAACGGGGACGTGTATTTCTCCGTCCGCAGCTGGCCCGGCTATGGGAAGCTGTCCGGTCAGAACATAGACGATCTGGAAAACGGGGCCCGGGTGGACCCCACCGAGGAGAAGCGGGACCCCTTGGACTTTGCCCTCTGGAAGGGGCAGAAGCCCGGCGAGCCCGCCTGGCCCTCCCCCTGGGGCATGGGCCGTCCCGGCTGGCATATCGAGTGCTCCGCCATGAGCATGGCCATCCTGGGCCAGAGCTTCGACATCCACGGCGGCGGACAGGATCTGATCTTCCCCCACCATGAGAACGAGATCGCCCAGTCCGAGGCTGCCACGGGCAAGCCCTTTGCCCACTACTGGATGCACAACGGCTTCATCAACGTGGACAACCAGAAGATGAGCAAGTCCCTGGGCAACTTCTTCACCGTCCGGGACATCGCCAAGGAGTTCGATCTGGATGTGGTCCGGCTGTTCATGCTCAGCGTCCAGTATCGGAACCCCATCAACTTCTCCCGGGACCTGATCCAGCAGGCTGCCACCGCCCTGCAGCGGCTTCGCACCGCCCTGGATCGTCTGAAGGAGGCCCCCATCGCCCAGGAAGCCGCCCCGGACGAACAGGCGTTCCTCGATTCCTTGGAGGACTATCGCACCCGGTTCAACGAGGCCATGGACGACGACCTCAACACGGCGGACGCATTGGGCGTGCTGTTCGACTTGGCCCGCGGGGCCAACACCTTTGTCACCGTTCCCCGGACGAAGCAGGCCATAGAAGCGGTGACAAAGATGTATACGGAGCTTATGGACGTGCTGGGTCTCATGCCCCGGGAAAAGGCTGACGAATTCCCCGCCGAAGTCCTGGCCCTTCTCGACGAGCGGCAGGCCGCCCGCAAGGCGAAGGATTACGCCCGGGCCGACCAGATCCGGGAGCAGCTTAAGGGCCTGGGCTACGCCATCGAGGACTCCCGTCAGGGCGCCAAGCTGAAGAAGCTCTGATCCGATTTGGACGCAAACAAGGAGGTACGCTATGTTTTTCTCTCTGCTGATGGTGGTCGTGGCCGTGGTGCTGGCCATCCCCGTGATCACCGGCAAGGGCAAGCTCCTGGCCACGGAGAACATCAAAAAGGACAAGATCGCCACCTATAAGAAGGGGCTGCGCATCCTGTACGCCATCCTTATCCTGGTGGTGCTGTGCATGGCCTTCTTCAACTTCGTGGAGCGGGTGGCCTATGTCCAGGACTATTTCTATGAGTTCACCGAGGACTATCTGGGAGCCGACGGACAGACCCACCCGGCCGGGGAATCCCACAACGTGGCCGAGATGCGGGAGATCCTGATCCCCACCGAGGAGACCACCGGGAGCCTGTGCAGCCCGGCGGACCCCGCCACCCTGCCCTATAAGTACACCGGTTCTACCACCACTTTGGACCCGCGGTACGCCTTCGTCGGCTTCATGCCCTATGAGACCGCCCGCATCATGAACTTTGTGGGCCTGGGCCTCGCCATGGTCGTGGTGCTGATTCTGTTCATCTTCATCAACAGGATGACTGACAAGGAGGCCCAGAAGCGGAACGCCCAAAAGAAGACCGCCGCCAAGGGCCCCGTCCGCCCCTCCATGCCCAAGGGCGCCTTCGACTTCTCCGACTATCAGGACGAGGTGGAGGCTCCCGCCGACTTTGCCGACGAGCCCCAGCAGATCCCGTCCAAGAAGAAATAAGATACTGCAGCCTATGGAGGATCGGCTATGCCGGTCCTCTTTTTTCTGCCCATAGGAAAAGGCCCATCGGCGGGACCGACGGGCCTTTTGTGCAGCTTAGCTTACAGCTCGGCGAAGTACTTGATGGTGCGGACCATCTGAGAGGTGTAGCTGTTCTCGTTGTCGTACCAGGACACGACCTGGACCTGATAGGTGTCCTCGTCGATCTTCTGGACCATGGTCTGGTTGGCGTCGAACAGGGAGCCGTAGGTCATGCCGATGATGTCGGAGGAGACCAGCTTCTCGGTGGTGTAGCCGAAGGACTCACTGGCCTGGGCCTTCATGGCGGCGTTGACAGCTTCCTTGGTGATGTCCTTGCCCTTGACGACGGCCACCAGGATGGTGGTGGAGCCGGTGACCACGGGCACCCGCTGGGCGGAGCCGATCAGCTTGCCGTTGAGCTCGGGGATGACCAGGCCGATGGCCTTGGCAGCGCCGGTGCTGTTGGGCACGATGTTGGCGGCGCCGGCACGGGCCCGCTGCAGATCGCCCTTGCGATGGGGGCCGTCCAGGATCATCTGATCGCCGGTGTAGGCATGGACGGTGGTCATGATGCCGGACACGATGGGGAAGTTGTCATTGAGGGCCTTGGTCATGGGCGCCAGGCAGTTGGTGGTGCAGCTGGCGGCGGAGATGATCTTGTCCTCCTTGGTGAGGATGTTGTTGTTCACGTTGAACACCACGGTGGGCAGATCGTTGCCCGCGGGAGCGGAGATGACGACCTTCTTGGCGCCGGCGTCGATGTGGGCCTGGGCCTTGGCCTTGCTGGTGTAGAAACCGGTGCACTCCAGCACCACGTCCACGTCCAGCTGGCCCCAGGGCAGGTTCTGGGCCTTGGGCTCGGCATAGATGGTGATCTCCTTGCCGTCCACGGTGATGGAGCCGGGGACCTTCACGGTCTTGCCGTCTTCCAATAGCCCTTCTGGGCGGTGTCGTACTTGAGAAGGTGAGCCAGCATGGCGGGGCTGGTCAGGTCGTTGATGGCGACGATCTCATAGCCCTCGGCGCCGAACATCTGACGGAAAGCGAGACGGCCGATGCGGCCAAATCCGTTGATAGCAACTTTAATAGACATAGAAGCCTCCTTTTATTTTTTCGCAGCTATTATATACTACGATGGTCCCCTTTTCAACAGAAAAGATATAATATTTTTGCCTTAGAGAATATCAATTATGTATTGAGTTTTTCGGCGACGATATACAGGGGCCGCTGCTTCGCTTCCTCGAAAATCCGGCCCATATAGGCCCCCTGGATGCCCAGGAACAGCAGGACGATCCCCTGCAGGAGCGCCACGCCGCATAGCCCCCACAGCCAGGGGGCCGCCCCCACGGTGCAGGCGCATATGAGCACAGCAAGAAAGCCCAAAAGGGACAGGCCGATCACCGCCCCGCCGATGCCCAAAGGCAGGGTCAAGGGCTTGGTGGAAAAGCCCGTAATGCCGTCCAGGGCCAGCTTCAGCATCTTCTTCAGGGTATACTTGGTCTTCCCCGCCGCACGCTCCTGGCGGATGTATTCGAGAGGTACGCTCTCAAAGCCCATCCAGGCTGACATGCCCCGGAGGAACCGGGCGTGCTCCCGCATCTTCAAAAACACGTCCGCCACGTTCCGCCCGATGAGACGAAAATCCCCGGTGTCCAATGGGATCGGGTAGGCGCTCATGGAGGTGAGCAGCCGATAGTAGCAGGCGGCGGTGAACTTTTTGAGGAAGGTCTCCCCCTCCCGCTTCTTCCGCTTGCCGTAGACGATGTCCGCCCCCTGCTCCCAGAGCTTCACCATGTCGGGGATCAGCTCCGGCGGGTCCTGCAGATCCGCGTCGATGATGACCAAGGCGTCGCCGGTGGCCTCATCCATGCCGGCGGTGACGGCCAGCTGGTGGCCGAAATTCCGTGAGAAGGACAGCACCTTCACCCGTTTGTCCTGGGCGGCGATCTTCCGCAGCACCCCCATGGTGCCGTCCCGGCTGCCGTCGTTGACGAAGATGATCTCATAGTCATACCCGGTGGCTTCCAAAGACGCCTTCATCCGAGGATAGGCTATGGGCAGCACCTCCTCCTCGTAGTACACCGGAACGATCAGGGATATGCGCTTTTCCTCTGCCATGCGCGAGGCCTCCTGTTTCTTTCTGATTGATAGTAGTATACCAGATATACGCCGGATAAAGCAAATCCCAGGACCAGGTTTCGCAGAGTTTTTGCAGTTTTGTTACAGTTGCTTTTTTTCGCCGTTGTTGATATAATAAGCCGAATCCATAAAAACGCAAAAAGGAGAATAATTTATGGCAATCGTCACCACCAAAGACATGTTCGAAAAAGCCTATAAGGGCGGTTACGCCATCGGCGCTTTCAACGTGAACAACATGGAGATCATCCAGGGCATCACCGAGGCCGCCATTGAGCAGCACGCCCCCCTGATCCTCCAGGTCAGCAAGGGCGCCCGGGCCTATGCCAAGCACGTCTATCTCATGAAGCTCATCGAGGCCGCCATCGAGGACGCCGAGCAGACCGCCGGCTTCGATCTGCCCATCGCCGTCCATCTGGACCACGGCGATACCTTTGAGCTGTGCAAGAGCTGCATCGACGGCGGCTTCTCCTCCGTCATGATCGACGGCTCCAGCAAGCCCTATGAGGAGAATGTGGCCCTGACCCGCAAGGTGGTGGAATACGCCCACGACCACGGCGTGGTGGTGGAAGGCGAGCTGGGCACCCTGGCCGGCATCGAGGACGAGGTCAACGTGTCCGCCGAGGATTCCTCCTACACCCGCCCCGAGGAAGTGGAGGACTTCGTCACCCGCACGGGCGTGGACTCCCTGGCCATCGCCATCGGCACCAGCCACGGCGCCTACAAGTTCACCGCCGCCCAGTGCACCCGGGACGCCGACGGCAAGCTGGTGCCCCCGCCCCTGCGCTTCGACATCCTGCGCGAAGTGGAAAAGCGCCTGCCCGGCTTCCCCATCGTGCTCCACGGCTCCTCCTCCGTGCCCCAGGAGTTCGTGAAGATCATCAACGAGTGCGGCGGCAAGATGCCTGACGCCGTGGGCATCCCCGAGGAGCAGCTTCGGGAAGCGGCCCGGATGGCGGTCTGCAAGATCAACATCGACTCCGATCTTCGTCTGGCCCTCACCGCCTGCATCCGCAAGCACTTCGTAGAGCACCCCGATCATTTCGATCCCCGGCAGTACCTGAAGCCCGGCCGCGAGGCCATCAAGGCCATGGTCGCCCACAAGCTGATCAACGTCCTGGGCTGCAACGGCAAGGAGTAATCGATCCCATATCCTCTCGGCGCAGCCTGCTTTTCGCGGGCTGCGCTTTTTCATCCCTTCCTGCAACCAATTGCCCTTCTTCCCCCTCTATATGGATGTAAGCGCTTACAGAAAGAGAAGGAAGCATGGATCAACAGTATTTTGATCGAGTCTACGAAACCACATATGGTTCCCTGCTCAAATACGCCATCGTGCACCTCAGCGACCCTACGGACGCGGAGGACGCGGTGCAAAACGTGTACCTCGCCTTCTATCGCCGCATCCAGCGGTACGGGCATCTGGATGTACTGTTCCCCCGGGCGTTCCTGCTGAAGATGCTCAAGAGGGAGATCATCGAGCAGTACACTGAACGGGAAAAGCGCAGCTTCAGCGCCCTGGAGGACGTTCCCCAGGAGCGTCTGCGGGACGAGATAGTCTTTGAGGACGGGGTGCTGGACAGGGCCCTGGCGAAGGACATCCTGGCAGAGGCGAAGAAGCTGCCCCAAGAGACCTACCGGGTGTTCGTGCTCTATTACGGCTACGAAATGACCGTTTCGGAGATCGCGAAGGAGCTGGGTCTGGGGACCGAGGCGGTCAAGAGCCGCCTGTTTCGGGGGCGAAAGGCCATCCGGCAATATCTGACGGCGGACGATGTGGATGCGGATGCAGGGAGGTAAGGAATATGAAGGAGTCGAAATTCTATCATAAAGCGTTAGATATGGCCCTGCTGAACGGGCAGGAAGTGAAAACGGCGCTGGATACTCGGATCGGTAGGATGCCCAGGGAATCCAGGGAACGAAGTATCTTCCCCTGGCAACGGTTCGCTATGACGGCGGTGGCCTGCCTGCTGTTGCTATTGACCGTGGTCATCGCCATTCCCTCCGCCCGGGCGGAGGTGCTCTCCTGGCTGGGAATCATCGCCCGGCCTCAGGACTATCTGACCGCCGACCCCTCGGAGCGACCCTCCATCGAAGCCCTGGACAGCATGATCGCCGCGGCCCAGCCCGAGGATACGGAGGTGAAGGTCATCGAGATCGACCGAACGGATTCAGAGGCGTTGAACAGCAAAGAGGCTCTCAAGGTGGCGGAGCTGCTCAACCAGGATGTGCGCATCACCCTGGGCGACACCCTGTTCGACGGGACCACGACCTATGTGAGTTTGCGCCTGGGCGGCACGGCAGCCCTGCCCCTGTTGGAGGACCATACCGGCGGCAACCTGACGAAAGTGCAGGTGGACCCCCAGCGGGTGTGGTTCTTCTTTGAGGGCGGCCCCGGGGAGGAATACATGTCCGGCGAAAAGAAGCTGTACATGAGCCCGTCCGACGAGCTCATTCTGGAATTCGGCGACGGCACAACCGTCTCCCAGTTCCCGAACCTGGTGGAGACGGAGGCCTACAAGGCCCTTTGGGCCCAGATCGAAAGCAAGAACTTCCATTGGGATCAGTACGGCCCCCTGCCCGAGGAACGGGAGGAGATCAACCGGCTGAACCAGGCTTTTCTGGAAAAGAACGAGGTCGTCGCCGCCGCGGAGTTCGCCTCCCTACGGCCCATTTTCGAACGGAATGCGGACGAAACCGGCGAGGTGAAAGCCAAAGCCTTCTTCAAAGTGTTCGTAGAGGAGGACGACGACCTGCCCGCCACGGAACTTTTGCACGTGGAGGTGGGCACGGTGCGGTTCAACGTCAACGGCTATCAGGCCATGGAGACCCGGACCGCGGCAGCGGACGGAAACAAGGTCACCTGGCAGGGGTCACCTGGCAGGGGGACGCCGTCATCACCTATATGGAGCTGGTGGACCCGGCGGATCACGACAGGGAGGCCACGGACTGGAACACCGCCCTGCAGATGTTCACCAACTACCCCGTCTCCCTGGACGGCATGACCTTGGAGGCCCTGTCCGGCGCAAAGGCCAACGCCGTGGGCATCTATGATCTGGATGTCCGGATCACGCTGCCTGACAGCGTCCAGGACAACGCCCGGGCCGCCTGGACCGGATTTCCCGGCGCCTACCCAATCGACTTCAACATCCTGATCAACGGTCAGGCAGGCCAGTGGTATCCAGGGGGCTTCGGCATGACAGAGAACGGCGACGGCACGTTTACCTATCACATCGTGGAGGTCCGGGGTCTGGATCTGGAGACTATCGATCAAATCAGGACCGTCACCCTGGTCCCCGTGCTGCGCTACGTGAAGGGGTTCCAGGACCCGGCGGGGGCGCCCATCCTGGAATTGCCTCTCGAAACGCGCACGCCCCAGCCCCAAACGGCGGACGGCACCTGGTTAGGAGCACAATTTGAGCGAACCGAGTACCCCGAGTATGCACTATCCTTCACCCTGGGGTAAATAATCGGATAACAAAGGAGCCGGGCTTCTCCCCCGGCTCCTTGCGTATGTTTGCGTGGTTCAGCAGGCTTTCTGCTCGTGGACCAGCTCCTGCTCGTCCAGCACGAACTTCTTGCGGAGCACGTATTCCTCCTTCTTGCCGGCGTTGAAGTTCTGCACCGGGCGAAGGTAGCCCACCACCCGGCTCCACACCTCCGTGGGCAGGCCGCACTCCGGGCAGGTGAAGTGCTCGCCGGCGATATAGCCGTGCTCCTCGCAGATGGAGAAGGTGGGCGTGATGGAGATGTAGGGCATCTTGTATTTCGTGAAGATGGTGCGGATCAGGTCCTTCACCGTCTCCACGTCGTTGATGCGCTCCCCCAGATACAGGTGCTGGACCGTGCCGCCGGTGTACAGGAACTGAAGCTCGTCCTGCAGGTCCATGCACTCGAAGATGTCGTCTGTATAGGTCACGGGCAGCTGGGTGCTGTTGGTATACTGGGGCTCGTCATGGCCGCTCTGGATGATGTGGGGGTACTTCTCCTTATCGAGGCGCGCCAGCCGATAGCTGGTGCCCTCGGCGGGGGTGGCCTCCAGGTTGTAGCTGTGGCCCGTCTCCTCCTGGAATTCCACCATCAGATCCCGCAGAAAATGCATGACCTCCAGGGAGAAGGCCAGGCCCTCTTTGCTTCCGATATCCTTCCCCAGGAAGTTCAGGCACGCCTCGTTCATGCCCACCAGGCCGATGGTGTTGAAGTGGTTGAACCAGTACTCCCCGGTGCGCGATTTTACGTTCCTGAGATAGTGGGCGGAATAGGGATAGAGGCCCCGGTCCGTCTGATGCTCGATGATCTTCCGCTTGATCTCCAAAGAGACCTTGCCCAGCTCCGCCACGCGGCGCAGGCGGGCGAAGAAGTCGGCCTTGTCCGTGGCCAGATACCCGATCCTGGGCAGGTTCACGGTATACACGCCGATACTGCCCGTCATGGGGTTGCTGCCGAAGAGGCCGCCACCCCGCTTTCTCAGCTCCCGCTTGTCCAGGCGCAGCCGGCAGCACATGCTCACCGCGTCCTCCGGGGACAGGTCGGAGTTCACGTAGTTGGCGAAGTATGGGATGCCGTACTTGCAGGTGATCTCCATGAAGCTGTTGACCACCGGGCTGTTCCAGTCGAAGTCACGGGTGATGTTGATGGTGGGAATGGGGAACGTGAACACCCGGCCCTTGGAGTCCCCTTCCAGCATGACGGCGCAGAAGGCCTGGTTGAACAGGTCCATCTCCTTCTGGAAGTCGCCGTAGGTCTTGTCCATATACTCCCCGCCGATGATGACGGGCTCCTCCCGAAGGGTCCTGGGCACCTTGATATCGAAGGTCAGGTTGGAGAAGGGGCACTGGAACCCCACCCGGGTGGGCACGTTGATGTTGAAAACGAACTCCTGCAGACACTGCTTGACCTCGTCGAAGGTCATGTGGTCATAGCGGATGAAGGGAGCGCAGTAGGTGTCGAAGGAGGACCAGGCCTGGGCGCCGGCGGTCTCTCCCTGGGTGGTGAAGGTGGAGTTGACCACCTGGCCCAGGAAGGAGCGAAGGTGCCTGGCAGGGCTGCTTTCCACCTTTCCCTCCACGCCGCCGAAACCGTCCATCAACAGCTGTCTAAGGTCCCAGCCCGCACAGTAGGGGCCGAAGAAGCCCAGATCGTGGATGTGGGCGTCGCCGGATTCGTGGGCCTGACGCACGTCCTCGGGATAGACCTTGTAGAGCCAGTATTTCTTGGTGAAGGACTCCCGGACGTAGTTGTTGAGGCCGTTGACGCTGCGCTGCATGTTGGCATTTTCCTTGGTGCCCCAGTCCTTGTCGTCCAGATAGTCCCCGAACATATCGATGGTGGCGCCGATCATGGCGTTGATCTCCCGGGTGGCCCGCCGCTTCTCCCGATAGAGGATGTAGGCCTTGGCGGTCTTGGCGTGGCCGTTTTCGATGAGGACCTTCTCCACGGCGTCCTGAATATCCTCCACCTCGGGGACGGCATCGGTGAAGCGGGCGGAAACCATCTCCACCACCTGGTTGCAGAGCTCCTCGGCGATGGCCTCGTTGGTGCCGCCCACGGCCTTGGCCGCTTTCCAGATGGCGTTCTTGATCTTCTCCTGGTCGAAGGACTCGATGCGTCCATCCCTTTTTTTGATCTGTCGGATCATAGGCCCCTCCCGGTTTTTCTTGCTGATGGAAGTATAGCCATTGGCATATTTTGTGTCAACCGCTGAAAATGAATACAACATCTTGACCGCATTTTGGGTATGCGCTGAATAAAGGGTGTGGACAAATCAAAGGGCGGCCCCCAAAGGGCGGACCGCCGCGATTTTGGATATTCAATTGTCTGAGGATATATTCACTCCCGGTTGCATAGGATTTGAATGGGCGTGAGTATCTATAAATATTGTTTAAGGAGCGTTCATATTCGATTCATGGCCCATTCAATTCTCCTTCACGGCTCATTCAACATCTTGTGACGGCCATGTGAACGGGTCACAAGGGGCTGTGGCTTATCCCAGCAATCGCTCAATCTCCTCTTTCCCCTGCCGATACAGACGCTCCTCGTCCACCTTCATCAGATGCCCGTCCTTCACGGTGAGCTGTCCGTTGACGAAGACCATATCGCAGGGCCTGTGATACCCCACGTTCCCGAACAGGTCCCGGGGGTCCAGCTCTGCACACAGCAGGTCCGGCTGTTCCTTTCGGATCAGGAAGCAGTCGGCCCCCATGCCCTCCTGTATGCTCCCGATGTCCCTTCGTCCCAGGAGGGATGCGCTGCCCACGGTGGCCATCTTCAGCAATTGGTAACCGGTTGGCGCCTGTTCCCCCCAGGTGAGCCGATGGAGCAGGAAGGCCGTCCGTATCTCGTCCATCATGTTGCTGCCGTCGTTGCTGGCGGAGCCGTCCACGGCCAGGCCCACCTTCACCCCTCTCTTCAGCATATCCGGTACCCGGCAGACGCCGCTGTGGAGCTTCATGTTGGAGTTGGGACAATGGGCCACGCCGGTGCCCGTAGCGGCCAGCAAGTCCAGCTCCGCATCGTTCATATGGATGCCGTGGGCGTACCACACGTCGTCCCCCACCCAGCCCAAGGACTCCATATAGGCCACCGGCCGCCTGCCGAACCGGGACAGGGTGTAGTTCTCCTCGTCCATGGTCTCCCCCACGTGGGTGTGGAGCCGGACGCCGTAGGCCCGGGCCAGGCTGGCGCTTTCCCGCATCAGATCCCCGCTGACGGAGAAGGGCGAGCAGGGGGCCAGGACGATGTCGTGCATACGGTCCGTTTCGGGGTGATGGTATGCTTCGATGAGCCGCCGGCTGTCCGCCAGTATCTCGTCGATGGTCTGCACCACGGAATCCGGCGGCAGGCCCCCGTCCTTTTTGGACAGGTCCATGCTGCCACGGGAAGCCACGAAGCGGATGCCCAGCCTGTCCGCCGCCTCCATCTGCCGGACGATCAGGTCCCCGGCGCCCTTGGGGAACACATAGTGATGGTCGAAGCAGGTGGTGCAGCCGTAGCGCATGAGCTCCCCCATGGCGGCCAGGGAGGAAAGATACACCGTGTCCCCGTTCAGGTTCTTCCATATCTCATAGAGGGTCCTGAGCCAATCGAACAGCTCCATTCCCTGGACGAGCTCCAAGCTTCGGGTGAAGTATTGATACAGATGATGGTGGGTGTTGACGAAGCCGGGATAGAGGAGCATCCCGGAGCAGTCGAAGACCCGGTCCGCCTGCCGGTCGGAGGGGCCGATCCTCTCTATCCTGCCATCCGAAAACCACAGGTCCGTGTTTTTGTATATCCTGTCCTCCCCGTCGCAGGAAACGATGGTGTCCACATTTTTCAGCAGTGTGCGCATCCGTTCCACCTCCTTATGTATGGCAGTATACCACCTTTCCCCCGTTCGGTCATCCTTTTTCCATCCAAATCCCAAAAGGGGGCAGCCTTTCTTTTTTCTCCCCGCCCACAGACTGGTCCCCCTCCTGAGAAAAAAGAAATGTCTTTGTCCTTTTCTTTGTCATTGTCATTTTCTTTGTCGTTGTCCTTGTCATTGTCATTGTCCTTGTCTTGGCCATGTTTGCCACACAGAAAATGGCCTCCCCATCCTCCTCCACAGAAAGTCAAACAATTGCCATGGCGCCATGACCAGGCCATTGGGATTTTAGGCTTGTTTATTCCCGCTTCCCTTGCTATAATAAAATAGTTTTGGAGGCGAAAACATGATCGAATTCAAAGGTGTCCGATTCAGATATGACGAAGAGGCTCCGGAGGCTCTCAAGGGCATCGACCTTGAGATTCCCGACGGCATCTTTTTGGTGGTGGCAGGCCACAACGGCAGCGGCAAGAGCACCCTGTCCAAGCACATCAACGGCCTGCTGCTCCCCAGCGAGGGGCAGGTGCTGGTGAACGGCCTCGACACGAAGAGCGAGCAGGATCTACTCGCCATCCGGCAGCAGGTGGGCATGGTCTTCCAGAACCCGGACAACCAGCTGGTCACCACCATCGTGGAGGAGGACGTGGCCTTTGGGCCGGAGAATCTGGGCGTCCCCTCCCCCGAGATCCGCATCCGGGTGGACGAGGCCCTTCGGAAGGTGGGCATGTCCGCCTACGCCGGCAGCGCCGCCCATCGGCTGTCCGGCGGTCAGAAGCAGCGCATCGCTATCGCCGGCATGCTGGCCATGGAGCCCCGCATCCTGGTACTGGACGAAGCCACCGCCATGCTGGACCCCAAGGGCCGGGAGGAGCTTCTGTCCACGGTGTACGAACTGAACCGGAAGAACGGCATGACCGTGATCATGATCACCCAGTATATGGAGGAGGCCGTCATGGCCGATCGGCTGGTGGTCATGAGTGGGGGCGAGATCGTCATGGACGGCGTCCCGGCTGAGATATTCACCCGTGCGGAGGAGCTGCGTTCCCTTGGCCTGGACGTGCCGGAGATCGTGCGCATCCGCCAGGACCTTGCCGCAGCCGGCGTCTCCCTCTCCCCCTCCCTTTTGACCGACACAGCGCTTGCGGAGGCCCTATGCCCATTGTTATAGATCATCTGTCCCATACCTATTTCGACGGTGCCACCTCCGTCCCCGCCGTGAATGACGTATGCTTTGAGGTCCGTGAAGGGGAGTTTTTGGCCATCATCGGCCACACGGGCTGCGGCAAGACCACCCTGGTCCAGCATCTCAACGGTCTCTTGCTCCCCAGCTCCGGCCGGGTGCTGGTGGATGGGCTGGACACGGCGGACAAGAAGCAGCGCATCACCCTCCGTTCCCTGGTGGGCATGGTGTTCCAGTATCCGGAGTATCAGCTGTTTGCGGATACGGTCCGGGAGGACGTGGCCTTCGGGCCCCGAAACATGAAGCTATCTGAGGGCGAAATCGCCCTGCGGGTCAGCGAAGCCATGTCCATGGTGGGCCTTTCCATGGAACGGTTCGCGGATAAATCCCCCTTTGAGCTGTCCGGCGGCGAAAAGCGGCGGGCGGCCCTGGCGGGCACGCTGGCCATGCGGCCCAAGTATCTGGTGCTGGACGAGCCCATGGCCGGATTGGACCCCCAGGGGCGTCAGAGCATCCTGGGCATGCTGGAAAATCTGCGACAGGAGACCGGCTGCAGCATCCTCATGGTCTCACATTCCATGGAGGACGTGGCCCGGCACGCGGACCGTATCCTGGTCATGGACCACGGGAAGGTACAGTATCTCGACACCCCCAAGGCCGTCTTTTCCCACAGCGAGGAGCTGGAGGCCATGGGCCTGTCCCTGCCCGCCCCCTGTCGAGTGGCCGCCCTGCTGCGGAAGAGGGGCGTGGACGCCCCGGCGGACGTGTGCACCCGGGAGGATCTGGAAGCGTATCTTTTGGGGAGGCTGAAAGCATGACGGACATCACCTTGGGCCAATTCATCCCCGGCAACTCCTGCATCCACCGGCTGGACCCCAGGACGAAGATCGTGCTGATGCTGATCTATATCGTCATGGTGTTCCTGGTGAAGTCCCTGGTTCTGTTCCTGGCGCCGCTGGTCTATGTGCTCCTGAGTTTGTGGCTGGGCAATATCTCCTTCAGCTATTTCGGCAAAGCCATCAAGCCCATCCGCTTTCTGCTGGTGCTCATGTTCCTGCTGAATATGTTCATCACCCCCGGGGAAAAGGTCGTCTTCACCTGGAAGTTCATCACCATCACACAGGAAGGGCTGCTGCAGGCGGTCTATATCTCCCTGCGCCTCATTCTGTTGGTGACCGGGGCTTCCCTAATGACCCTGACCACCTCCCCCATCGCCCTGACGGACGGCCTTGAACGGATGCTCTCCCCTCTCAAGGTGTTCAAGTTTCCCGCCCACGAGCTGGCCATGATGATGACCATCGCCCTTCGGTTCATCCCCACCCTCATGGAGGAGGCGGACAAGATCCGCAAGGCCCAGATGGCCCGGGGCGCGGACTTCGAATCCGGGAACATCATCGCCCGGGCCAAGGCCATGATCCCCATCCTGATCCCCCTGTTCGTGTCCGCATTCCGGCGGGCGGACGAGCTGGCCATGGCCATGGAGTCCCGCTGTTATCACGGGGGCGAGGGGCGGACCAAACTCCATCAGCTGCGGTTCAGGCTGGCCGATTTGGTGGCGCTGCTGGTGACGGTGGCCTTCATGGCTTTCATTCTGATCATCCAGCGACTCTTTCCGGGGCTGATCTGATATGCGGCGCATCCGGACCATAATCGCATACGACGGCACGGACTACGTGGGCTGGCAGACCCAACCCAACGGCCTGGCTGTCCAGGAAGTGATCGAGGGGGCCATTCGAGAGGTCACCGGGGAACAGACCAGCCTTCAGGGCAGCGGCCGTACAGACTCCGGCGTCCACGCCCGGGCCCAGGTCGCTCACTTCGACACGGACGCCCGCATGGCTGCGGACAAGTTCGCCATCGCTCTCAACACCCATCTGCCCGCAGATATTCGGGTGCTGTATTCCGAGGAGGCTGATCCTGAATTTCACGCCCGTTTCTCCGCCAAGGAGAAGCAGTATCGCTATTTCGTCCAGACCGGCCCCCACGGGGACGTGTTCGCCCGCAAGTATGCCCTTCACGCCTATATGCCCCTGGATCTCGACCTCATGAACGAGGCCGCCGCTCTAGTGGTGGGCACCCATGACTTCTCCGCCTTCATGTCCACGGGCCGGGAGGTGGAGACCGCCGTGCGCACCGTGAGCCTATCCCGGTGGGAGCGCCAGGGAAAGTTCCTGGTCTACACCGTTCAGGGAAACGGGTTTTTATACAACATGGTCCGCATTTTGGTCGGCACTATGGTGGGCATGGGCAGCGGCCGCATCCCGGCGGACAGCATGGAAAAGGCCCTCTCCACCCTCTCCCGGAAGGACGCCGGCCCCACAGCCCCCCCTCACGGGTTGATCCTGTGGCGGGTGAAGTATCCGAACTTCGACACGGAGGAGGTGCTTTCCCGTGACGGCTGATGAGCGTTGGATGCAGGAAGCACTGACGGAAGCCCGGGCGGCGTTTGACGCGGACGAGGTCCCGGTGGGCGCCGTGGTGGTCAGGGACGACAGCATCGTCGCCAAAGCCCACAACCTGTCCCGACAGCAGAACGATCCCACACGCCACGCGGAGCTGCTAGCCCTTCAGGAAGCGCAGCAAAAGCTCGGCTCCCTTGCCGGCTGCACCCTGTATGTGACCATGGAGCCCTGCGCCATGTGCGCCGGGGCCATGGTGCTGCTGAAGCTCCCCAAACTGGTGTTCGGCGCCTTCGATGAAAGCTGCGGCTGCACCGGTTCAAGGGTGGATCTCACCGACCACTGGTTCTATCACTCCGTGGAGACCTGGGGGGGCGTCCGCGAGAAGGAATGCGCCCAGCTGCTCACAGACTTCTTTCAAAGAAAGCGTTGATTTTTTCAAACCGATACGGTATACTACCCTCTGCCTGGAGACGTATCGAAGTGGTCATAACGGGGCTGACTCGAAATCAGTTGAACAGCGATGTTCCGTGGGTTCGAATCCCACCGTCTCCGCCAAAAACAAAGCCACCAAATGGTGGCTTTTGTTTTTGGCTATTGGAGACGGTTGGGATTCGAACGGGCTCGGTAGTGAATGAGGCGCCTGTGGCGCTTCAGAGCCGAGCCCATGGCCCGCCGCGCACGGCGGGTCGAATCCCACCCCGGCGGACACACAAGTATTGTGGGGGCGGATGGCTTTTGTTTTTGGCTTTTGGAGACGGTTGGGATTCGAAGCCGCGTCAAGAAAAAGCCACAGTGTGGCTTTTTCAGCGGCAAGGGCAGAATCCCACCCCGGCGTGCACGCAACATCCCAGTGTCCTTGCCCTCCCCCTTGACTTTTTCCCCCGCCCCAGGTATACTTGTCCCAACAACTAAAGGAGCATTTCAACGAAGGCATGCGCAACTGATCGATTTTGAACGCAACACCATTTCCCTCGGCACGAAGGTGCCGCTTCATGTGTGCGCTCAAAGGATCATGACCGCAGGCTTTTTCTATTCTGCCGGCTGTGCTTTTTGAGCGTGGAAAACAGGAGGCAGATATGCTGCAAATCAAAAACGTGACCATACGTTCGAGGAAGGACGATCGCCTGCTGGCGGACGGCCTCTCCTTCACGCTGCACAAAGGCGAACGGGCCGCCCTCATCGGCGAGGAGGGCAACGGCAAATCCACCCTGCTCAGGTGGATATACGATCCCGCTCTGGTGAAGGCGTATGCGGACGTACAGGGGCAACGGATAGTCGAGGGCAAGATGGGGTACCTGCCCCAGGAGCTTCCTTCGGAAGAAAAGTCCCTGCCTGTCTGCGCCTTTATGGAGGGAGCTTGTGGGTTCTATGCCCTGTCCCCCCGGGAGATCGACCAGGTCGCCCGGCGTCTGGGCCTCTCCCCCGATCTTTTCGAGGAGCCACGGCCCATGGAAACTCTCTCCGGCGGGGAGCGGGTAAAGGTCCAGCTGGCCGCCCTGCTCCTAAGCCGCTGCGATATCCTGCTGTTGGACGAGCCCTCCAACGATCTGGATATCGAGACACTGGAATGGCTGTCCGGGTTTATGAACGGCTTTCCCGGGGCGATCCTCTATATCTCCCATGACGAGGTGCTGCTGGAGGAGACGGCGGACGTGATCATCCATCTGGAGCAGGTGCGTCGCAAGACCATCTGTCGCTCCACCGTGTCCCGAGAGGGGTATCGGGCCTATATGGACCGGCGGGCCCGGCAGTTTGAGCACCAGGAGCAGGTGGCCCGGTTCGAAAAGGCGGACTTTCAAAAGAAGAAGGACCGATACCTGTCCATCTACAACGCGGTGGAGCACGCCCAGGGCAGTCTGACCCGGCAGGACCCGTCCACCGGCAGGCTGCTGAAAAAGAAGATGCACGCGGTGAAGTCCATGGGCCGGCGCCTGGACAGGGAGGAGGAGAATCTGACCCAGCTCCCGGAGGCGGAATGGGCCATCCTGCCCAAGTGGGAACCGGGCATCGAGCTTAGCCGGGGCAAGGTGGCTTTAGACTATGCTCTGGACGAACTTTGCGTCGATGATAGGGTGCTGTCCCGAGACGTGCGGCTGAAGATGAGCACCCTTATGGATCGGATCGCCGAGGAGCTGCTGCAGCGGAAGGATATCCGCGTCACCTATATGCCCCAGCGCTACGGCGAGGGGGTGGATTACGGCATGCGGCCGGAGGAGTTCCTGGCTCCGGACGGGGACAAGGACAGCGTAACGAAGGCCCGGATCTATCTGGGCAGCATGAAGTATACCACTGACGAAATGAGCCACCCGGTCAGGGACCTTAGCGGTGGCCAGCGGGCCAAGCTCCTGCTGCTCAAGGCCATATTGGACAAAAGCAACGTGCTGCTGCTGGATGAGCCCACCCGAAATTTCAGTCCCCTCTCCTGCCCCGCCGTCCGAAAGCTTCTATCCGTGTTCCCCGGCTGCATCCTGTCCGTGTCTCACGACCGCCGGTTCATAGAGGAGGTCACCCCGATCCTCTATTCCCTGTCGGAAAAGGGACTGACGCGCATTTACCGAAACTAAAAGGAAGGCGTCGTCATGACGCCTTCCTTTTATGTAGTGTAGGATTTATTTATTTGCCATGCGGTAGATGTTGGCCATGTCCGCCTCGTAGAGGACCATGGCGCTGCCCACCTTTCCGCCGGTGGCCAAGGCGCAGTTATGAGCGAGGGTTTGTATCTCCTCCTCCGAAACGGTCCTGCCAAGGAGCTCCGAAAGGGTCACCGGCATACCGATGGACCGGAAGTAGTTTTCCATGGCGGCGATACCCAGAAGAGCCGTCTCCTCGTCGGTGGCAGCGGGAACAACGCCCATGACGTTCACGGCGAACTGCACGAACCGGGGCAGGCAGTTTCTATACACGTACCGAGCCCAGCTGGGCCATACGGCGGTAAGCCCCGCCCCGTGGGTCACGTCATAGAGAGCGCCCAGCTCGTGCTCCAGCCGATGGGAGGCAAAGTCGTTCCCGTCGTTGCCGCAGCCGGTGAGTCCGTTGTGGGACAGGCTGCTACACCACATGACCTCCGCCCGGGCCTGATAGTTCTGGGGATCGCGGTGGAGAACGGCGGCGTTCTTCATGACCGTCCGCAGCAGCCCCTCCGCCAGGGCATCCGTGATCTGCATCTTGCTGCCGTTGGTGAAGTACCGCTCCATGGTGTGCATCAGGATATCGGAGCAGCCTGCGCAGGTCTGATAATCCGGCAGCGTCAGCGTCAGCTCCGGGTCCATGACGGCGAACCTGGGCCGGCACAGATCGCTGTTGTAGCCCCGCTTTTTTCCCTCGTAGGAGATGACGCTGCTGTCGCTCATCTCGCTCCCTGCGGCGGCGATGGTCAGCACCGCCCCCAAAGGATAGGACGCCTTGGCCGTGCGGGTGTGCTCATACAGCTCCTTCACGTCGTATTCCGGCTCCCCCAGGGCATAGGCAATGGCCTTGGAGGAATCGATGACGGAGCCGCCGCCCACCGCCAGGATGAAGTCCACCCGGTTGACCTTGGCCAGCTCGATCCCTTCATACACCTTAGAAAGCTGAGGATTAGGCACCACGCCGCCCAGCTCCACATAAAAGAGACCCGCTTTTTCCAGCGACGCCTTGACCCGGTCCAATAGTCCCGAGCGGACGACGCTGCCGCCGCCATAGTGGATTAGGACCCGACTGCCGCCGAAGGCGCAAACCAGCTCCCCCACCTTCTCCTCCGCTTTGTGCCCAAAAACCACCTTCGTGGGTGTATACAGTGTGAAATCGCCGTTCATAGGTCGCCTCCCTGTTCAAGATAGAAACAGTATACTCCATTTGTGCCGTCTTTGGAAGAAATAATTGTGTTCTCGGCCGTAAATATTCAAGTATTCACGGGATTTATCGATATAGAGTCATCCTCTTTTGAACAGGAAAAGAAAATCAAGTCTGTACAAATTCATTTTTTTCTGATAAAATGCAGATGTACCATTAAGATTGGGTGATAATTTTCGTTTGCAGATCAAACGTCTATCATCCCACGAACAGGATTGTCAGGCCCAAAACGGCCTTGCAATAAACAAAGTATAGGAGGAAGAAACTAAATGAAACGCTTTTTGGCTGTTGTGATGTGCCTGCTCATGGTGTTCGCCCTCGTTGGCAATGCCAAGGTCGCCAAAGCGGAAGAGAAAGTCAAGGTTGGCTTCATCTGCCTGCATGATGAGCAGTCCACCTATGACCTCAACTTCATCAACGCTGCCAAGGCCGCCTGCGAGAAGCTGGGCGTTGAGATGGTCCTCAAGACCGGCATCAATGAGGACAATGCCTGCTACGAGACCGCTGCCGATATGGCCGATTCCGGCTGCATCGCCGTCTTCGCCGACAGCTTCGGCCATGAGGATTACATGATCCAGGCCGCCCAGGAGTATCCCAACGTTCAGTTCTGCCACTCCACCGGCACCAAAGCCCACACCGTGAATCTGCCCAACTACCACAACGCCTTCGCCGCCATCTATGAGGGCCGGTATCTGGCCGGTGTGGTCGCTGGCATGAAGCTCAACGAGATGATCGAGGCCGGCAAGTTCACCGCTGAGGAAGCCAAGGTCGGTTACGTCGGCGCCTTCACCTACGCCGAGGTTATCTCCGGTTACACCTCCTTCTTCCTGGGTGTCCGTTCCGTGTGCCCCACCGCCACCATGGAAGTCACCTTCACCGGTTCCTGGTATGATCCCACCGCCGAGAAGGAAGGCGCTCAGAAGCTGATTCAGGACGGCTGCAAGCTCATCAGCCAGCACGCCGACTCTCTGGGTGCCCCCTCCGCCTGCGAGGAAGCCGGTGTCCCCGACGTTTCCTACAACGGCAGCACCAAGGAAGCTGGTCCCAACACCTACCTGATCTCCTCTCGTATCGATTGGGAGCCCTACTATGAGTACGCCATCACCGCTGCCATGAACGGCACCCCCATCGATGCTGATTGGACCGGCACCATCGCCACCGGCTCCGTGAAGCTCACCGACCTGAACGACACCGAGGGCGTCGTGGCCGCCGGCACCGCGGAGAAGCTGGCCGAGGTACAGGCTGCTCTGGAAGCCGGCACGCTCCACGTGTTTGACACCGCCAACTTCACCGTCAACGGTGAGACCCTCACCACCTACCTGGCCGACGTGGATACCGACGCCGCCTACACCCCCGACACCGAGGTCATCGCGGACGGTTACTTCCATGAGTCTGAGTTCCGCAGCGCCCCCTACTTCGATCTGCAGATCGACGGCATCACGCTGCTGGATACCAAGTTCTAATCTGACAGGAATCGACCCCCCGCGGGCTGTCTTCGGGCAGCCCGCCTTTTTATATATTTTGTGCCCTTCCAAATAATTTTTGATTTACAAAAACCGCGCTATATGATACTATTTTCATAAGATCGAGCAATAGTATCCACGTCCAAAAGCTCGGTGGAAAGGATGCCCTGCCTTGGAAGCTGTAAGGAACGCCATCAGAATGGAGGGGATCACAAAGCGATTCGGCAGCGTGGTCGCCAACAATGCCATCCATCTGGAGCTGCACGAGGGTGAGATCCTGTCCCTGCTGGGAGAGAACGGCAGTGGGAAGACCACCCTGATGAATATGCTTTCCGGCATATACTATCCGGATGAGGGCCAGATCTACATCCACGACAAGCCCGTGACCATCTCCTCCCCCAAGGATGCCTTCGACAACGGCATCGGCATGATCCATCAGCACTTTAAGCTGGTGGATGTGTTCACCGCCACGGAGAATATCATCCTTGGCCTGAACGAGGACGGGAAGATGAATCTGAAGGAGGCCGGAAAGCGGATCAAGGAGATCAGCCAGAAATACGGCTTTGAGATCGATCCGGATCAGAAGATCTACAATATGTCCGTCTCCCAGAAACAGACCGTGGAGATCGTGAAGGTTCTGTACCGGGGCGCGGACATCCTGATCCTGGACGAGCCCACCGCGGTGCTGACGCCACAGGAGACGGACCGGCTCTTCGCCGTCATGCGAAACATGCAAAAGGACGGCAAGTCCCTCATCATCATCACCCACAAGCTGCACGAGGTGCTGGAGGTTTCCGACCGGGTGGCCATCCTGCGCAAAGGGGAATACATTGGCGACGTGCTCACCAAGAACGCGGATCAGCAGAGCCTGACGGACATGATGGTGGGCCGGGCGGTGAGTCTGAACATCGACCGTCCCCTTCCCGTGGACCCGAAGCCCCGGCTGGAGGTCAAGGATCTGACGGTGCACGATGAGCTGGGCGTGAAACGGCTCAAGGACATCTCTTTCACCGCCTACAGCGGCGAGATATTGGGTATAGCGGGCGTGGCCGGTTCTGGACAGCGGGAGCTTTTGGAAGCCATCTCCGGTCTCTACCCCATCGCCAAAGGCTCCATCATCTATCACAACCCCAAGACCAACACCACCGGGAATCTGGCCGGAAAGGACCCTCTGGAAATCCAAAAAGCCGGTATCTCCATGGCTTTCGTCCCCGAGGATCGACTGGGCATGGGCCTGGTGGGGTCCATGGGTATGACGGGCAACATGATGCTCCGTTCCTGGCGCAACAACAAGGGCCCCTTCCTGGACAAGAAGGAGCCGGAGCGGGTGGCCAACGAGGTTTGGAAAGAGCTGGAGGTGGTGACCCCCAGCGTGGATTTCCCCGTGCGGCGTATGTCCGGCGGCAACGTGCAGAAGGTTCTGGTTGGCCGGGAGATCGCCCAGGACCCGGCGGTGCTCATGACAGCCTATGCTGTCAGGGGCCTCGACATCAACACCTCATACACCATCTACAACCTGCTCACCGCCGAAAAGATGAAGGGCGTGGCCGTGATTTATGTGGGCGAGGATTTGGACGTGCTGCTGGAGCTGTGCGACAGGCTTCTGGTCCTCTGCGGCGGCCAGGTTTCCGGCGTGGTGGATGCCCGGACCACGGATAAGCGAGAAGTCGGCATGCTGATGACCCGTGTGGGAGGAAATACCAATGAAAAATAAAGCGATGTTCCACATTGTAAAGCGGGAAGCCCTTCCCTGGTATCAGGCATGGCTGATCCGGGGTGCAGCCATCCTCCTGGCACTGGTGGCATGTTCCCTGGTCACCGTCATCGTCACCGGGCTGAATCCACTTTCTCTCTACAAAACCATGCTCTACGGAACCTTCGGCACCAATCGAAAGACCTGGGTCCTGTTCCAGAAGCTGGCCATATTGCTGGGCATCTCCCTGGCGGTGACCCCCGCCTTCAAGATGCGGTTCTGGAACATCGGCGCTGAAGGACAGGTCATGGCCGGTGGCCTTGCCTGCGCCGCCGTGATGATCACGCTGGGGGAAACCATCAAGTCCAACGCCGTGATGCTCCTGCTCATGCTGGTGGTCAGCGTGGCCGCAGGGGCCCTCTGGGGCTTTTTACCCGCCTTCTTCAAGGCCCACTGGAACACCAACGAGACACTGTTCACCCTGATGATGAACTACATCGCCATTCAGCTGGCCGCTTATTTCATCATCATCTGGGAGGTGCCCAAGGGCTCCGGCAAGATCGGCATGATCAACCAGAGCACCCGCATGGGCTGGCTTCCCTATCTGGGCGGCAAGCAGTATGCCATCATCATCCTCATCGTGGCCATCCTGACCATCCTGCTGCACATCTACCTGAAGTACAGCAAGCACGGCTATGAGATCGCCGTGGTGGGCGAAAGCGAGCGCACCGCCCGGTACGCCGGTATCAAGGTGGAATGGGTCATCATCCGGACCATGGTCCTCTCCGGCGCCCTGTGCGGCTTCATGGGTATGCTGCTGGTGGGCGGCACGGACCACACCCTTTCCACGGACATCGTGGGAGGCCGGGGCTTCACCGCCGTCATGGTTTCCTGGCTGGCCAAGTTCAACCCCATCGTCATGGTCCTCACCAGCTTCCTGCTGGTGTTCATGCAGCTGGGCGCCAAGGAGGTGGCCACCAACTTCTATCTCAACGAGTCCTTCTCGGAGATCTTGACGGGCATCATCCTGTTCTTCATCATCGGCTGCGAGTTCTTCATCACCTATAAGATCCAATTCGCCAAGAGCGGCAAGGAGGCATAACGATGTTGAATTTTCTTGTGACCTTTATCCCGCGGGCGATCATGCAGGGCATTCCCCTGCTCTACGGTAGCACCGGTGAGATTTTGACGGAGAAATCCGGCAATCTGAATCTGGGCATCCCGGGCATCATGTACATGGGCGCCATCTCCAGCGTCATCGGCGCCTTCTATTATGAGACCTTCCGCACCTCCATGAATCCCATCCTGGCGGTGTTGATCCCCCTGGTATGCTGCTTGCTGGGATCGTTCCTCACGGGGCTTCTCTACTGCTTTTTGACGGTCTCCCTGCGAGCCAATCAGAACGTGACCGGCCTTGCCATCACCACCTTTGGCGTGGGCTTCGGCAACTTCTTCGGCGGGTCGTTGATCAAGCTGAGCAACGCCGAGGTACCGGCCATCGTTCTGGGCGGCACCAGCGGCTACATCAAGACTACCCTGCCCTTTGCCAACACCACGGGCTGGTTCGGCCAGGTATTCCTGTCCTACGGGTTTTTGGCGTATCTTGCCATCATCATCGCCCTGGTGGCCTCCTATGTGCTCAAGCGAACCCGGGTGGGCCTTCACCTTAGGGCTGTGGGCGAAAGCCCGGCCACGGCAGACGCCGCCGGTATCAACGTGGTCAAATACAAGTATGTTGCCACCTGCGTAGGCAGCATGATCGCCGGGTTGGGCGGTCTCTACTACGTGCTGGACTATTCCAACGGCATCTGGTCCCACAACGCCTTCGGCGACAGAGGGTGGCTGGCCATCGCCCTGGTCATCTTCACCATCTGGCGTCCCAGCGTCAGCATCCTGGCCTCCATCCTCTTCGGCGGCTTGTACATCCTGTATTTGTACATCCCCACGGGTACGGAGATGGCCATCAAGGAGATCTACAAGATGTTCCCCTATGTCATCACTCTGCTGGTGCTGATCATCGTCTCCCTCCGCAAAAAGCGGGAGGATCAGCCCCCCATGTCCCTAGGCCTTCCCTACTTCCGCGAGGAGCGGTAATCTGATTATACATGAAAACAGCAGGTCGAAAACCTGCTGTTTTTTGTGTTACTCGCCGTCGAGGACTTGGAACCCTTTTTCCCGTAGAAACCGGATCGCCAGCTCCGGCCAGTCCCTGACCCCGTCGCTGACCGGCGGCAGGGCGTCCTGCCGATACACCAACTCGTCCGCCGTGGCAAGACCGTGCTTGCCGGCGGCAAACACATGGAGGGCAAAGGGCACGTCCTTCTCCGCCAGAGCCGACGCCAGTTTCAGCGTCCCGTCCACGGGGACGGATTCGTCCGTGCGGGTGTGCCACAAAAAGACGGGCATCATATCCGCTCGGACCAGCCTGTCCAGGGACAGCCGGTCCATCAGTCCTCTATCCGCCCCGCAGAGATTGCAAAAGCTCTCCTCATGGGTCCTGCCATGGGACACGGATACAGGGTAGCACAGGATCAGGGCATCCGGCCGTATCGTCGCCCCGTCGGCGATATCAATCAGCTCCGGCCCGTCATACAAGGTGCCCAACGTGCCGCACAGATGACCCCCGGCTGAAAAACCCAACGCCACCACCTGATGGGGGTCCACATACAGATCGTCAGAGTGGCTGCGGATATACTTCATGGCCATGGCCGCCTCCCGCAAAGCCACAGGAAACCGGGCCGGCGCGCAGGAATAGTTCAGCACGAAGCAGGAGAACCCACGGCTCAAGAAGCGCATGGCTACCGGCTCCGCCTCCCGGGGTGACACCCACCGATAGGCGCCGCCGGGCAGGATCAGCATGGCAGGAAACCGCCTGTTTGGGTCCACCTTTTGGATGGGTCGAAGGGCGTAGACCGTCAACTCTCCCCCGGTTCCCCGTTCCTTTTGGGGATACTGCTCGTATAGGTCGATCGTTTCGATACGTATCATGCCATGCCTCCGCTATCGTTTGCTGCATCCAGTGTACTTGTTCGGAGGCGCACTGTCAAATGAAAAAGAGAGACGACCTTTTACTCCATCCATCCGATGCTGCCCAGGGGCCAGATCCGGGCCACCACCTGGCCCATGACCTGATTCGTCTGCACACAGCCGATGAGGTTGCTGCGGCTGTCGATGCTGGTCTCCCGATGATCCCCCAGCACGAACAGGCTGTCCTCCGGCACGGTATAGGGAAAGGACAGATCGCAGGTGCCCAGAGCTTTTCGGGACACGTATGGCTCCTCCAATCGGACCTCGTTCACATATACGTTTCCCATCTCGTCCATGTCCACCACGTCCCCCGGCAGGCCGATGATGCGCTTGAGGATCAGCCGCCCCTTGGCGTACATGCCGCACAGTTCACCGGATTGTAAGGCGCCCGGCTTCGACAGCACCAGGATGTCCCCATCCTGCAAGGTAGGCTCCATGCTGCTTCCCGACACCTCCAGCACCGGCAGAAACAGCAGCAACAGCACGGCCCCGCTCATGATCGTCACCAGGAAGGATATCAGGACCGAAAGGGCCGCCCGCCGACGTCGGTACCGCCTGTCCAGCTTTCGCTTTTCCCGCTCTACCTGGGCCAAAGTGGGGATGGCCTGTCCCCGCTGGGTTTGAAAGATCATGACACCTTTTCCTCCCCGTCCGGCAAGCTCATCACGGATCGCCCCGCCGCCTGCTCCCGTATGTCGTGTAGATACCGCTGGGCCGTCTCGTCCGCCGCCTCAAATAGACCGGACAGCACGGCCGCCACCTCCGCCAGGGATCCGGCCCTGGCCATGCGCTCCGTCCGGATCTTCAGCTTGCCCCGGGTCTTCTCCAGCTTCCGCTCCAGCCGCGCCTCCCGTTGCTCCAGCTCATAGATGATCTCGATCAGCTCCCGTCTCGAATAGTGGCGACAGTCCTTGCTCCTCATGAAACACCTCCCCTTTTCAAAATGAACACCCCCACTATAGCAACCCGGTCCCCTCTCATAAACGGTAAACTTATCCTGACTCCTGCCGCACGGTGACGAAAACAGGGCCCACATCCACCTATCGACAGCAAGCAAATGAAAGTCCCACGGTGTGAACGAGGAGGAAAGATTTGATCGGATGACTTGCAAAATCGATCATATATGATACTATAAAGATATAAACGAAGGAGGCAGGATCATGCGCTTACAGGAATCCGGGGAGATGTATTTGGAGACCATCCTCATTCTCTCCGAAAAATTGGAGCACGTGCGCTCGCTGGACGTGGCCTCATACATGGGGTTCAGCAAACCCAGCATTTCCCGCGCCGTGAGTCTTTTGAAGAACGCCGGGTATCTGCTGATGGATCAGGCCGGGTATCTGACCCTGACGGAATCCGGTCGGGCCGAGGCCGAAAAGATATATGAGCGGCACAAAGTCCTGTCCCGATTCCTGATCGGCATCGGCGTGGACGAGAAGACCGCCCAGGATGACGCCTGCAAGGTGGAGCATTACATCAGCGACGTCACCTTCCAGCGAATCAAGGCCTTCACCAAGGATCATTTTTGACGCAGGAACGAGGGCAGCCAAGGGTTGTCCTTTTCCCTAACAAGGAGCCGCCATGGAACATATTCTCGATTACGTCCGCTGGTACGCAGACCTTCCCTTCTCAATCCTCCCCTTCAACGAGGTGGACAATCTGGTGCTGTGCGGCCTGTCCTATTGGCAGTTTCCCCAGATGGACTCGACCTGCGGCCCCCACTCTCTGAAAGCCTGCTTCGAGGCCTTGCAGGACAAACAAATAGAGATGATGACCACCGACACGGACCAGACCATGTCGGATTTCGTGCGGCAGGCGGCCCAGTCCAAACGGTTCGGAACGCTGCTGGTCAGCGACTATGTGGACGAATTCTTTCCCGAGGTCCCCATCCAATTCTCCGCCGTCACCTTCCATCTGGACGAGGGCACCCGCTACATCGCCTTCCGCGGCACGGACAGCTCCATCGCCGGCTGGAAGGAGGATTTCATGATCAGCTTCACCGAGACCCGGGCCCAGGAGCTGAGCTTACAATATCTCAAGGAACATGTGAAGAAGGGTCTATCCTACTATGTGGGGGGCCACAGCAAGGGAGCAAACGAGGTCCTCTACGCCGCCGCCCTGCTGCCTGCTAAGCAGCAGGCCCTGCTGAAGCGCCTCTTTATCAACGACGGGCCGGGCTTCTGCAAGGAGGTCTTGGACCCGACGCTCATCGACACCATCGATCCCATCTGCACGGCCATTCGCCCGGAATACTGCGTCATCGGTAAAATCTTCGAACCCAAGATCACCGATTGCCGCATCGTGAAGAGCTCTCAAAAGGGGGCCATGCAGCACTCCATCTTCTCCTGGGGCATCGATTGCGGGCGTTTGGCTCTCGCCGAAGCCTACGATCCCCAATGTCTGGCTGTGGAGGCCATTCTGGACAAGTGGCTGGAGAACGTGTCCACGGAGGAGCGGCGGGCGTTCACCGACAGCGTCTTCGAAGCCCTGGCCAAGGACGGCTCCCAGACCCTCTTTGACGTGCTGAAGAAGTGGCCCGCCTCCATCGAGAACGTCATCGTGTCCATGCTGGACGCGGACCCGGTCACCAAGGAGACCATCCGAAAGCTCCCCGAGGCTGCCGCCGCCATACAGCAGGAACGGAAGGCCGCCGACAAGGTCACCGTGCTGGTGAAAAAAGAGGTGGACCACCAGCCCTATCTGCTGGATGCGGCCATCGCCCTGGTGGGCATCCTGCTGCTGCTTCTGCCGGTCTATTTCTTCGATCTGGTCATGGCCGGCGGCCTATTCCTTCTTTTTGCAGCGGAGACGGCCTATACCCTTCGGCGACTTTTGCGGAACCATTGGAACACCAAGGAGGAGCGGACGCGCATCACCCTGTGCATCGTGCTGTTGGTCATCTTTTTGCTGATCCTGGTGAAAGAGCAGGCCCTCTTCGTGCTAAGCTCCGCCCTCTTCGGCGGCGGCCTGCTGTATTATGCCTACTACACCGCCTCCAAGCTGAAACAGGATCGTCGCCGGGGGACCTTCTACTGGCTCCACCTGGCGGAGGCCGTCATATTCGCGCTGTGCGGCCTGTTTATCCTGGTGGCACCCCAGTGGGCCATCCGCTGGTATGCTGTCAGCGTGGGCATCATCCTGATACTGGATGCTCTGGCTCACGCCGCCATCCGTCTGTTGAAGATCAAGAACGAAACCTGACTCATCGATCCGGAGGAAAGCGATATGAAGATCACATTCATCGGCGCCACTCACGAGGTGACCGGCAGCTGCACCCTGTTGGAGATCGGCGGCAGATACTACCTGGTGGACAGGGGTATGGAGCAAGGAGTGGATATGTTCGAAAACGTACCCCTCCCCCTTTCCCCTGGGGATATCAGCGCCGTTTTCATCACCCACGCCCACATCCACCACACGTGCATGCTGCCCAAGCTCTATAAGGACGGATTCCGGGGACCGGTCTATGCCACAGCCGCCACCGTCAACCTTTGCCGCATCATGCTGCTGGACTCTGCCCATATCCAAGAATCCGAAGCGGAATGGAAAAACCGCAAGGCCGAACGCTCCGGGGACGAGATCGTCGAACCCCTGTACACCACAGAGGACGTGATGGGCCTCATGCCCCTGTTTCATCCCTGCAGCTATGGGGAGATCGTATCCGTAACGGAAGGGATCGACCTTCGCTTCACCGACATCGGCCATCTGCTGGGCTCCGCCTGCATCGAGATATGGATGCGGGAGGGGGACGTATCCAAGAAGATCGTTTTCAGCGGCGACGTGGGCAACACGGATCAGCCCATCATCCGGGACCCGCAGAGCGTGGCGGAAGCCGATTATCTCGTCATCGAATCCACCTATGGGGACAGGCTCCATGAGCCATCCGACGGGGTGGACGTCCTGGCGGACTTTGCCGCCCATATGCAGCGCACGCTGGATCGGGGCGGCAATCTGGTCATCCCCGCTTTCGCCGTGGGACGCACCCAGGAGCTCCTTTACGGCATACGGGAGATCAAGGCCATGGGCCTGGTCCACGGCCACGACGACGCGCCCATCTTTCTGGACAGTCCCTTGGCCCAGGAGGCTACGGCCATCTTCCGGGATACGGACCCGTCCTATCTCGACCAGGAGGCCCAGGAGATCCTGCAGCGGGGCGAGAACCCTGTGTGGTTCGACGGGCTGACGCTGTCCGTGACCACGGAGGATTCCATCGCCATCAACACCGATCCGCGGCCCAAGGTCATCATCTCTGCCAGCGGTATGTGCGACGCGGGCCGCATCCGCCACCATCTGAAGCACAACCTTTGGGACCCCAAAAATATGATCCTCTTCGTGGGCTACCAGACCGTGGGTACCCTGGGCCACGCCCTGCTCAACGGAGCAAAGAAGGTGAAGCTCTTCGGGGAGACCGTGGCCGTCAACGCCGAGATCCGCTCCCTCCACGGCACCAGCGGCCACGCCGACCAGCAGGGCCTGCTGCGCTGGGTCAAGGGGTTCACCGCCTGCCCCGGGACCGTCTTCGTGAACCACGGGGACGAGGTGGCCTGCGAGACCTTTGCGGAGCTGCTGCGAACCACCTTCCCCGCCGCCACGGTGTATGCCCCCTACTCCGGCATGTCGTATGACCTGGCCGCGGGCGAAGTCCTGTTCGAGCCGGAGGGAAAGCGGATCGAAAAGCCGAAACAGGCGAAAACCAATCCCCTCTTCGAAACCCTCAAGGCTGTGGTCCAGCGGTTGGTCCAGCTGGTGGAGACCATGGGCGGCCGCAGCAACCAGGAGCTGAAAGCCGCTGCCAAGGCGATTTCAGACGTCATAGAGCAGCATCAGCTGTAAACAACAAGCAAACGGCGGTCCCCCACTATCTCGTAGACCCTTTCCACATCCTCGTCCATCTGCTCCAGGCAGGGCCCCTGGGCCGCATACACAACGCAGGTGCCGCAGGAGGAGCTAAGCTTCCGAAACACGGGCATCATGCGTGCGTCCACACCGATGCCTTTTAGGTTTCGGCTGGTCATCAGGGCAGACAGGTGGGTGTGAAAGGTGGCTACATATTGCCTCATTTCTTCAGTTCCATCCGATAGTCTTCCCCGTCACGGGTGACGGTAACCTTGTAGCCGGAAGCGTTGGCAAACCGGGTCACGTTCTCCACGCACACCTGCTCGTCCACCAGCACCGTCAAGCTATCCGGGTTCTCCGCTTTCACGGCACGCTGCACCATGACCACCGGAATGGGACAGGAATATCCACGCGCGTCTACCATATTTATATCCTCCTTATGCCTTTTGCTTTGCCGCCTTGGGCAGGTTGACCAGGGAGATGACCAGCAGGATCACGAAGCCGCAGCAAAGGACCACCTTGGCGTTGGTGGTGACGGCTTCCGCGGCGGCCACGCCCGCCTTACCCGCCAGGCCGAAGTTATGGGCGATGGCAGCGCCGGCGATCATGCCGAACACGGTCACGGCAGAGTCGCCGTTACCTTCACCGGCCAGGATCAGCTGGCGCAGGGGGCAGCCGCCCAGCAGCACGGAACCCCATCCGGCAAGGGACATGCCCAGGAAATTCCAGACATGGTTGCTGTGGGCCACAGGCTGACCGTCGAACCCCAGGTTGAAGGGGGTGAGCTTGCCCCAGCCCATGCCGCCCAGGAGGAGCTTGCCGATCACCGTTACGGCGAAGATGGCCACAAAGCCGTAGAGGAGTTTGAAGTCCTTGAACATCATGGCGTCGCGAAGACCGCCCACCATGCACAGGCGGGACCGCTGGGCCAGAGCACCGACCACAACGGCGATGAGAAGGGCGATGAAGAAGGGCGCGTGCATGGAGCCGGGGCCCTCGGTGCTGATCTTGAACAGCGCCGGGAACAGGACGAAAGCCACGCCTGCCACGACCAGGACCAGGGGCAGGATGGCCCCCTCCGCCGCGCTCAAGGTGTAGGTCCGCTTCAGGGAAAACCCCTTCTTGAGGAACAGGGTGCCCACGAAGATGCCGCAGGCAAAGCCGCACAGGGCCACCAGGGCGTTGAGATCGCCGCCGCCCAGACGCAGGATCATGCGCAGGGGGCAGCCCAGGAACACCAGCGCGCCGATCATGACCAAAGCGCCCAGCAAAAAGCGAGTGGCCGGAGAGGAACCGCCCTTGGCCCTAAACTCACCCTTCACAAGGGACATGCACAGGGCGCCCAGCACAAGACCGATGATCTCGGGCCGCATATACTGGACCAAGGCCGCAGAATGAAAGCCCAGGGTGCCTGCGATATCCCGCTCGAAGCAGGCGATGCAGAAACCCATGTTGGCAGGGTTCCCCAAAGCGCTCAACGCCAGAGCGGCAACGCCCACCAGCACACCGGCCAACACGACCAGCCAATTCACTTTCTTCATACATACCTCCAAATACCGAATGATTCGGTTTTCTCCTCTCCATTATAGGGTTTGGATCGACAAAAATCGAATGGGAAATATCAATGGATCGGTTCAAGTATCGGTTATTCCGATAAAAGAATAGCGCTTGTCTGGGTCCTGACGTATTGTATGAATTTGAGTTCGTCGGAGCTCAGCAGATCGTCCTTTCGCCAGACGATATAGAGCTTTCGCTCCTCCGGCTCCGGCGCGAAGGGGAAGGCAAGGAGCTTCCCCGCCCTGACCTCGGCGGACACGGCAAGGTCCGAGATCAATGATATCCCCATGCCCTCCGCCACGCTGATCTTGATGCTCTCCGGGTTGTCCATCCGGGCCACGATTTGGGGCGTCTCCACGCCCGCCCGCCGCAAAAAAGCATCGGCGGCGTGCTGGGTCCCGGAGCTCTCCTCCCGGGCGATCATGGGCAAATGCAGCAGATCCTGTCCCCTCTTTCCCTCCGCCTGCAGGGCCCGAAAGGTCTTGCTGTTCTCGGTGATCAGCACCAGATGATCCCGAGCGATCTCCTGAAACACAAGGGACCGATCTCCGTTTTTGTATCCCGTGAGGCCTATACGAACTTCACCCCGCCCGATGCAGTCCAGCACCTGCTCGCTGTCCCCCCGGCGCAGGATATAGCGGATGGAGGGATGCTTTTTTAAAAACCCCGACAGAAGCTTGGGCAGCAGATATTGGGCCGGCACGGTGGATGTGCCGATGCGCAAAGGCTCCTCCCTCTCCCCGGTCCGCCCCTCCTGAAGGGCGTCCATCCGGCCGAGAATGTCCTTGGCGATGGAGTAAACCCGTTTCCCCTCCTCCGTCAGGATAACCTTTTTGCGGGCGCCGCGCTCGATGAGGCAGGTGCCCAGCACCTCCTCCAGGGTCCTGATATGCATACTGACCGTGGACTGGGTCAGATGCAGCTCCTCCGCCGCCCGGGTGAAGCTGCAGTATTCCGCCGTGGCCACGAAGACCTCCAGCTGTCGAATGCTGATGTCCAGCATAGTTCTCCTTCCTTTCGCCATGGGAAAAATCTATGTGACTTTTACCCGCAGCTGTGATATCCTGTATGTATGAACACGATTTATCTCGACAACGCCGCCACCTCCTTCCCGAAGCCTGACGCCGTGGCCGATGCCATGGTCCGCTACCTTCGGGAGGTGGGTGCGCCTTTGAATCGTTCCGTCTATCAAAACGCCCAGGAGGCGGAGCTGGTCACTCTGTCGCTCCGGGAGGGGCTGAAGCGGTTTTTTCATTTTCCGGAGAAGGCCACCCATGTGATCCTGACCCCGGGCAATACCTATGGGCTGAACTTTCTGATAAAGGGTCTTTTGCATCCCGGCGATCACGTGATCGTCAGCGCCATGGAGCACAACGCCGTCATGCGGCCTTTGCTGCAGCTATCCCAGGTCTCTTTCGACCGGCTCCCTGCGGACAGTGACGGGTTCGTTGACCCGGGCGATATCCGCAAGCTGGTGCGCCAAAACACGAAGCTGATCCTGATGGCCCACGGGTCCAACGTATGCGGCTCGGTGCAGAACGCGTCGGCCATCGGTTCCATAGCGGCCCAGTACGGCATACCATTCGCCCTGGACGGGGCCCAGACCGCCGGCCATTTCCCCCTGGATTTCGAAGGATTACAGCTTAGCGCCCTGTCCGTTCCGGGCCACAAGGGGCTTTTGGGCCCCTCCGGCATCGGCGCCTTGCTGATGACGGAGGAATTGGCTCAGCGACTCACCCCGCTGGTGGCCGGGGGCACGGGCAGCGCCTCCGACAGCGAGCTGTTGCCCGCGTATCTGCCGGATCGGTTCGAATCCGGCACCCTGAACCTGCCTGGCATCTATGGCTGGGAAGCGGCTATGGGGTTCGTATACGCCCGGGGCGTGGACGCCCTGCGGGCCCACGAAATACAGCTGACGGGGAGGTTCATCGAGGGGCTTCGGGATATCCAAAGCGTCCGGCTGTGCGGGCCCACGTCCCTTGAAAACCGGGTGGGCGTCCTGTCCCTGGACTTTCTCCGCCAGGACAACGCCGCCGTGGCCTATGAGCTGGAGCAGCGTTTCGGCATTTTGACCCGCTGCGGTCTCCACTGCGCCCCCGCTGCCCACAGGAGCCTGGGCACCTTCCCCAAAGGCACGGTGCGCTTCTCCCTTGGGTACGCCAACACCGAGGCGGACGTGGACGCGGCCCTCGCCGCCATCCGCGCCCTGGCCTGATCAGCGCAGGAAGATGCGCTTCCCCCCCTCGTATGCCTGTACCGTTCCGATGCGCTGGGCGCTGGGAACGGTCTTTTTTAGTTCCTCAAACAATGCATCCGCGTCCTGCGGCCCGCAGGCGATGAGCAGCCCCCCGGATGTCTGGGGATCGAACAGCATATCCTGCACCTCAATGTCTATGTGGGAGAGTTCCACGGCCTTCTCGGCGAAGGTGCGGTTGCGATAGGCTCCCGCGGGGATCAGACCGAATCGGGCCAGCTCCCGGGCCTCCGGGATCAAATCCAGGGCCCTTGTATCGATGACGGCCTGGACGTTGCTGCCCTCCATCATCTCGAAGGCGTGACCCATAAGCCCGAAGCCCGTCACGTCCGTACAGGCGTGGACGTCGTACTTCACCATCGCGTCCCGAGCGGAACGGTTGAGGGTGGTCATGAGCTCAAACATACGCTTCTGCCCCGCCTCGCTGACCATGTCCGCCTTAGCCGCCGTGCTCAAGATACCGATGCCCAAAGGTTTGGTGAGGAACAGCACGTCCCCCGACCTTGCCCCGGAGTTGGTCAGCACCCGATCCGGGTGCACGAAGCCCGTGACCGCCAGGCCGTACTTGGGTTCGTCGTCATGGATGCTGTGGCCGCCGGTGATCAGGGCACCTGCCTCATAGACCTTGTCGTACCCACCCCGGAGAATGTCGTGGACTGCCTCCATGGGCATCTTCTCCGGCACAGCCATGATGTTCAAACAGAGTTTGGGCTCCCCTCCCATGGCGTACACGTCGGACAGGGCGTTGGTGGCCGCGATCTGACCGAACAAGTAGGGATCGTCGGCGATGGGCGGAAAGAAATCCACGGTCTGGACGAGCGCCAGATCGTCGGAGATCCTGTAAACGGACGCGTCGTCGCTGTGGTCAAATCCCACCAGCAGATTCGGGTCGGAATGGACCTTGATATCCTTCAGCAGTTGAGCCAGAACGCCGGCGCCCACCTTAGCGCCGCAGCCCGCACATTTGCTAAGCTTGGTCAGCTTGACCGGTTCCTGTTCCATCGTTTCACCTTCTTTAATCGGAATTATCGATAGTATAGCACGATCCCATCCGCTTGTAAACCTTATATATCGTCCGTCTTTCAACCCGTTATTCTATTGTCAGAATTTCTCGCTCCCGTGGTTGGTCGCGCAGAGTATACACTTCACGACACATTCTGTTTGCATTGTTTACAAGAATCAACGATCCCCTTTTAGGTTAACTTAAACTTACCCAAGTATAGTCTGTTTATCAAAGATAACTTCAGATAAACCGGAAGGAGCGATTTAGATATGAAAAACAAAAGAAGGATACTGAGCTATATATGGACGGCGCTGCTGTTCGGCTTCACCGTCTTCGCCGCCCTGGATACCTTCGTGTTTGAGCACGCCTATGCGGTGGTGGAGGAAAACGCGCCCACGGAGCAGGTCAACGAAACCGATACGGAGCCTACCGTGGAAACCGTCGTCCCCGAGACGCCCACCGCCACAGCGGTACAGACGGCCGCCGTCACATCCACCCCAGAGAGTACCGCCGTTCCAACGGCAGAAGCCCAGGTGGTGTCCACGGAGAACATGTATTCCGACGGGAACGTGACCATCACCATCCAGGAGATCCGGGCCTACGATTCCACCGTCTATGTGGCTGACGTGGTCCTCTCCTCCCCCGACTATCTCAAGACCGCCTTCGCCAACAGCACCTATGGCCGCAACGTGACCGCCAAGACCAGCAGCATCGCCGAGACCGCCAACGCCATCCTGGCCGTCAATGGGGATTACTATGGGGCCAGAAACGCCGGGTACGTGATACGAAACGGGGTCCTCTACCGCAGCAAGGCCAACAAGGATGCCGAGGATCTGGTGATCTACCAGGACGGCTCCTTCGGTATCATCAACGAGTCCCAGATCAGTGCCCAGGAGCTTTTGGACAGCGGCGCCTGGAACGTGTTCTCCTTCGGGCCTGCCCTGTTGGTGGACGGGGAGATCGCCGTGGAAACGGACGAGGAGGTGGGACGGGCCATGGCCAGCAATCCCCGGACCGCAATCGGCGTTGTGGATGAGCTCCATTACCTCTTCGTGGTGTCTGACGGGCGGACCAAGACAAGCGAGGGCTTGTCCTTGCGGGAGCTGGCGGAAGTCCTTCAGGAATTGGGGGCCAGGACGGCCTATAATCTGGACGGCGGCGGCTCATCCACCATGGTCTTCCAGGGCCAGGTGGTCAACAACCCCACTACCAACGGAAAACGAATCACAGAAAGGAGCGTGAGCGACATTGTTTGCATCACCTGTTGAGTCCTCTCGGGACGTTTGTGTGCGGATCGCCTTTCGGTATCTGCTCGTTGCCATCCTCTGTGCCCTCTTCGGCGCGGTGTATGAGCTGTTCAGCCATGGAGTATATGCCCTGGGCATGGTGTACGGGTTCGGCTTCCCCCTGATCGGCGGCGTCCTCCCCGCCCTGCTCCTTTTGAAGCATGGTGCGAAGCTCCCCTCCGATGCTTCCCGTCAACTGTGGCATTTCGGGATCTCCGCTTTGACGGTGGGCAGCCTCTTCTCCGGAGCGCTGGAAATCTACGGCACCTCCAGCCCCCTCACTTCCGTCTATTGGTTGGCAGGCGGCGCATGTTTGCTGCTGTCGGTGCTGACGGCGCTGCTGCTGCCCAATAAACCGAAAGCTATTACCGCTCAATGATAATCTAATAGGGGCTGCTCACTCAAAGCAGCCCCTTTCCTGCTATCCCAATGTCACTACCCCATCGAATCGGGAAAGCTTGTCCAGTGTGAACGTATGAGATACGACCAGCAGAAGCTTCCCGCGGATAGCCAACAGCATATCCTCTACCCTGCTTGCGGTATCCTCGTCTAGGTTGGCCAGCGGTTCATCCAAAATCAGTATATCCGTATCCCGTAGCAAGGCGCGCGCCAGACAGATGCGCTTCTTTTCACCACCGGACAGATTGCCGCCGCCCTCCATGATCTCCGTATCCAGCGCCTCCCGGCTGGCGAACGAGTCGAGGCGCAGGTTCTTCAACAACTCAATCAACCTTTCATCCGGCACCTCTTGATACATGGTCAGATTGTTCCTAAGCGTATCGTGGAACAGAATAGCCTCCTGCCGCATGACGGTCATGCAGTCGTAGGTAGTATTATAGGCGCCGATGGGCGTTCCGTCCACCACAATCTCCCCTTCGTCAGCATCGTAATACCGAAGCAGCAGGTTGACCGCCGTGGTCTTTCCGCAGCCGCTGGGACCCTGGATCAGGTATCGTTTCCCAACTTCCGCCCGAAAGTTGAACTGTTGCAGAATGGGTACACCTTTTTGATACGCGAAGGAGACCTGGCGATAGCAAATCCCCTGGTGCACCCGTTGCAGTCGCTTATCTGAGGGAACTGCCGCCTCTTTCCCTATGAACTGCTCCATTTCCCTGCAGGCAGGCTGAATCGCCACCAGCTGCCGTATGATCTCAGCCAATGAGATCAGTGGATAGGACAGCAGATCGATCATGCCGATAGCCACAAAGAAATCCCCGGCGCTGAACTCACCCCGCAGCACTAGCCAGCTGGCGCATGCCAGTACAATGAAGTAGGACAGATAGGACATCAGCGTGGTGATGAGCTGCGATACGGCACCCAGCATACTGTCCTGAAGGAGCTTATCCATGGCAAGGCCATTGGAATCCCGGAACTGCCGCAGGATATGCCCCTCAATAGAGAAGTTCTTGATGATTTCGAATCCATTCAACCAGTTGTTGACCCTGGAGATGTTTTGCTCCACTGCCTTAAGATATTCCGACTGTGCTTTCTGCAAGCGCTTTTCGATCAATTTCGGCAGATAAAGGGGCGTGGTCAGCAGTACGATGGTCAGTGCGGCTAATCGCCAGTCCAAAAGAAACAGCGCCGCGCTGACGAAGGCGATGGTGCATACCACGTCAAAAAACATGGGCATCATACGAAACCTTCGGTCCCGAATAGCGTCGATGTCGTTGGTCAGCTTCGCAATGTAGGCGCCCTGCGGCTGCTCTTTAAACGAAACGTAGGTCCGACGTAAAATGCCTTCGAAGATATCGCTTTTCAAAAGCCCTGTGCACCCCACGACGAACCTGGCGCTGCAGCGCTTGTACAGAAAAAAGGATAGACACTCGCCCAGGATAAATGAGATCAACAGGATAGTGTATCTGATCGTTGACGTCGTATCTCCGGCAATAGCGTGATCCAGCACATCGCCCTTGAAGAATTGCAGCGCCACTCCGAAAGCGTGGCTGATGAGGATGCAAACGAGTGCGCCAATAAAGCCGGCGCGATTGCGCTTTTCGTATTCTTTCATATGTACCTCCTATGCTCTGTGCGATAGAAGGAATGCAAGATATTTTCCTTCTATCGTTTAGAAGGAAAAGCGCCGTTTGACCATGAAAGACTCCTCTATGACTTTGATAGTATAAGTTTACTATATGTGGTGAAAAAACGCAACCGCAGATTCAAAGCGCTTCTTTGGGACAGTGTTTGACGCATTCCATGCAAAGGATACACTCCGTACCGTTTATCCTGTTTCTTGAATTGTCGGTGACGTCCACGTCCATGGGGCACACGCGCTTGCACTTGCCGCAGGACACGCATTTTGTCGTATCGCATTTGATCCTGAAAAGGGAGAAATAGCTCATGGGCTTCAGAAACACGGTGATGGGGCAGATATATTTGCAGAACGCCCTATTGTCCTTCATCACGAACGCAAGGAGAATGCCAACGGCATAATAGAGGGCGTTGCCGACGATGAAAGCCCAGAACATGATCCGTTCGATGTTCCCAACATGGGCGAAAAACAGGGCTCCAACAAACAGCAGCGAAACGGCAAATGTGATATATCGAATCCACCCTATTTTTTTTCGGGGCTGCTTCGGCACCGTATAGGGGAGAAAATCAAGGACCATGGCGGTCCAGCAGGCATAGCCGCACCAGCCCCTTCCGAACAGTAGGGGCCCACCTATCTTGGCTACCGCATAATGGATGGTGGCGGCTTCAAAGACACCGGTGAACAGATAATACCAAAAGCCTTCGATCTGCATATTTTCCCCGCAGATCAAGCCCAAATACACCAACATATATAGGCCGACCAGCAATTGGACGATACGTCGGGCGTGCTTGTATTGGCGGATAAACAGAAAGATGCCTAGCGCGATCGAACAGCCGATATAGCTGAAGTTGATGAGATAGAAGACATTTCCCTTGGTCAGCCATAACACAATGGCAATCGTTTCGAAAACGACAAGCATCAGGATCGGCAAGCGGTATTTTTTCATATTCGAAGCTCCACAAAGGTAGTTTTTTTATCGACTCGTTGCTGCTATGCGGCTGATGGGATTTGCGGCCCTTGCCGCGGGAAAAGCCCCACTGGGGCTTTTCCTGATCGCGGCTTCAAATCCTCAAATCGCCCCTGTACCCTTTAGCACCATGCGGCTGATGGGATTTGCGGCCCTTGCCGCGGGAAAAGCCCCACCGGGGCTTTTCCTGATCGCGGCTTCAAATCCCACAGCCGTCCTTTACCAAAAGGATGACCACCCCGCAGAGGGGTGGTCATCCTTTTGGTGCGGCTGATGGGATTTGAACCCATAAGCTTTCGCCGACAGATTTTAAGTCTGTTGTGTATGCCGTTCCACCACAGCCGCGCTATGGAGGTATTGTACAGGCACGAAGCGCCCTTTGTCAAGGGATCAAAGGCTCAACAGCGCCCCGATCAGGCCCCCGGCTGCCAGGAAGAGGACGGGATGGACCTTCTTGAGCTTGGGCAAAAGCATCAATGTGACCAGCACGCCATAGAGGATCAGCGACACCACATCCACATGGAACGGAGCCACGCTGATGCTAAGCGAAGAACGGATCACGGACCAGCCCGCCGCCGCCACCAGGCCCGCCGCCGCAGGCCGCAGAGCGTCGAAGGCGTCGTTCACCAGCTTGGATCTGCGATATTTCTCAAGGCCCTTGGCCACCATCACGATCACCGCGATCTGGGGGGAGATCAGGGACAGAGTGGCGATGACCCCACCCAGCAGGGCCCACCCCTGGCCGTAGGGAGACAAAACGCTGTACCCCACATAGGTGGCCGCATTCACCCCGATGGGACCGGGGGTGGACTCCGCCACAGCGATGATGTTGGCCAGCTCCTCCCCCGTGAGCCAGCCGTATTTGGCGATCATATCCTGCAAAAACCGGATGCAGGCCATGCCGCCGCCAACGGCCATAAGGCCAGTTTTCATAAATTCGTAGATCAGCAACAGGATGGTCTTGATCATGCCTTCTTCCACCTCCCGAACAGGATACCGAACACCGCCGCCATGAGCACCAGCCAGACGGAATCCAGCTTCACCACTGTCAGCAGCAGAAAGGCCACGATCACGATGATCCAGCTGACGTAATCCTTGGCTGCCTTCTTGATCAGGCGCACGATGGTCACCGTCATCAGGGCGGCCACGGCCACCCGGACCCCGGCAAAGATGTGCTGGACCAAGGGGTATTCCATCAGATTCTGGAGAACGGCGGCGATGATCGTGATGACCAGCAGCGGCACCGTCACCACCCCCAAGGAGGCCACGATACCCCCCAGGGTCTTGCCCCGTTTATAGCCCACGAAGGTGGCGGAGTTGATGGCGATGACGCCGGGGGTACACTGAGCCAGGGAGAAATAGTCCAGTACCTCCTCCTCCGTACACCACTTCTTGTTGTCCACCAGCTCCCGTATGAGCAGCGGCAGCATGGAGTATCCGCCGCCAAACATGACGGCGCCGATCTTTACGAATGTCACATACAGCTCCAACATATCACACCACCGGCCAACCGGCCACATACATTCCCAAATAGACCATAGACCCCGCGATACATAGCAGGGACAGCAACAGATTGACGAATCGATTCCTCGTCAAACGCATCAGGGCAATTATGACGGGAAAACAGCAAAACATCTGTCGCGGCGCGTCCATGACCCCCGTCTGACTGTAGATCACCGCAAAGCTGATCATAAAGTACGCCAGATAGCTGACCCGAATCTCCTGCCCCTTTGCGAGCATCAGCACCAGGCTGCCCAAGGCGAACAGGAGGCTGGGCAGATACAAGCCGAACGCCTGATCGAACCGAAACGTGCGGTAGGCATCGACGAGTCGTTCCGTTTGGGCGCCGCACACCCGATAGAACAGGGCAAACTCGCTGTCATACAGCTCTTCCAGATACTCCGCATAGGCAAAGAAGCTGCCCCCCACCACCCGATTTAGCACGAGGAACAGGATGAATCCCAGAGGAACCAGAATGAATGTAGCACCGATCAGGGTCTTTTTCAAGTAGAATCGCCAGGTGACCTCCTTCAGCGATCGATACTCCTTGGTCATGGCGTTGAAAAACTCAAGCAGCAAAGGAATCACCAGAACTATTCCTATCCGATCCGTCAGCGCGGCCAGGGACCCAAAAAGGGCGCTGATGACGAACCGATGTCGCTGGGCACTGTAGATGCTCAGGAGGGACAGCAGCAAAAAGGTGCTGGCAGGGATGGTGCAGGTGAGCAGAAAGCTGGGCGGCAGGATGGAATAGTACCACAGTGCGCGCACGGCGGACCGCCGATCCAAATCGTGCAGCACCAGCAGATATAGCACGATCCCGCTCGCTATGGCGTTGATGTTGGAAAGAAAGAACCCGGCTCGGATGCTGGACAGATACACCGGACTGATCAGGCGGACGATCAGCGGGTAGAAGGGCGGGAACAGAAGGTTGTAATACCGGCCGGCAGCCCCCACCGTTTCCACGGCGTACCCCTTGTTGGCGATGGAGATGATACGTCCGGCATAAAGATGGTCCGCCCATATGTGCTGAATCTCGAAAACGGTCTCGGCGAAGCCGTTGAGATACAGACTCCACAAAAAGGCCCCCAGCATAAAGAGGCCGCGGCCAACGGCCAGCAGAAGAACCAGCCGCAGCAGTTCCCTGGTGCCGATGGTGCTGGTCCGTTGAACGGTAGAAAGGGCTTTTTCCTGGTCCACTCCCAGCAGGAAATCGAAAACCTGGGGGACGAACCGAATGTACAGCAACGCAAACAGCAGCAGTACGAGGCCGCCTACGATCATGGATTCCAAGTAAAGGGGTGTATCCATGACGATCCACAGACCGTACAACACGCACAATACGGCCAGAGGAACGACGATGAATACACCCTTAGTTACATCGTTACGCTGCATCTACTTCCTTTGAAGCGCTTTCGGCTTCCCCAGGATCTCCGCATAAAGGACCCCCTGGAGCACACTGTTGGGTTGAAAGTCCACCAGCGCCCCCGTGTTCTTTTGGGCAGCAGGCATCTTCTCCTCCGCCGGATTCCGGTGTGCAGCCTTCGGCGGCGGGCAGTCCTCCTCCCCCGTCATGCTGGATTCCGTGTGGGTGTGTCCGCCCTCAAGGGTGCTTGTGACCACATGGATGTATCTGGGCGTGCCGCTATAGGCGGTGTCGGAGGCCTTCTTCTGCTTCTGCCCGGCGGACTGCTCCGGCCATGGCCATTTTGAGGTGCCGGGAGCCGACGGCGTCCGGGACAGGGTGGTGGACTTGGTGGAGGTGGACGCTTTTGGAGAAGTGGACCGGTTGTTCGGATTCCGCCCAGGCGCAGCGCCGGAAGCGGTTGTTCCCGGATCAGGGAACGAGGTCCGCTTCTTTTGCGCCTCGGCGGCTTTCTTCTTGTTCGCGATGGAGGTGGCGATGCCAAGTATCGCGATCATGAGTATGATTAGATCCACAGCGCGACCTCACTCTCGCTTATTTCTTGGAGGCGTCCGGCTGCGCAGCATGGGAGATGGCGTTGCGCATCTCGGTGTCGGACATGACGTTCTTCATGTTGTAATAGTCCATGACCCCCAGCTGCCCTTCCTTGAAGGCATGGGCGATGGCGATGGGGATCTCGGCCTCCGCCTCGCTGACCTTGGCACGCATGCCGGCCACAGCAGCCACGTTCTCCTGCTCCTGGGCCACGGCCATGGCCCGGCGCTCCTCCGCCTTGGCCTGGGCAATGCGTTTGTCGGCTTCCGCCTGATCGATCTGGAGCTGGGCGCCCACGTTGCGGCCCACGTCCACATCCGCGATATCGATGGACAGGATCTCAAAGGCGGTGCCGGCATCCAGACCCTTATCGAGGACCGTGCGGGAGATGGAATCCGGGTTCTCCAAAACCTCCTTATGGCTGCGGGAGGAGCCGACGGTGGTGACGATGCCCTCGCCGACACGGGCGATGATTGTCTCCTCACCGGCGCCGCCCACCAGACGATCGATGTTGGCCCGGACCGTGACCTTGGCCTTGGCCTTCAGCTCGATGCCGTCCATAGCCACGGCGGCGATGACGGGTGTTTCGATGACCCGGGGATTGACGCTCATCTGCACGGCTTCCAGCACGTTACGACCGGCCAGATCGATGGCGCAGGCCTGCTCGAAGTCCAGGGGAATGCCGGCGCGCATGGCGGCGATCAGGGCGTTTACCACCCGATCCACGTTGCCGCCTGCCATATAGTGGGCTTCCAGCTTGTTGAGGGGCAGCTGGATGCCGGCCTTGGTGGCCTTGATAAGGGGGTTCACGATGCGGGCAGGGATGACCTTCCGAAGCCGCATACCCACCAGGGTGCTGATGTTCAGCTTGACGCCGGAGGCGCTGGCGGAGATCAGCAGGCCAAGGGGCACGAAGCTGAACAGCAGGGACAGAAAGATGACGATCAGGACGATGATGATAATTGCGGGAAGCATTCGGTTTGTTCCTCCTATATAGAATGATTGGTCGTTAACCGCGGGCGTACAGAAGGTAGATCACCACATAGATGGCCATGATAAACACAGGTATGCCCACGAGCAATCCGATCCATTGATGGACCAGGGTCTTCTTATCGGGAGCCTCCGGCTCCGGTTGATTGTCCGGCGTCTCTATGCCGCATTTCGGACAGACGTCCGTGGCGTAGAGCACACCGCATTTCTTGCAGTACTTCATTTCACGAACACGTTCAGGCCTTCCACGGCGACCACGGTGACTTCCTTCCCGGCGTCGATAAAGTTGCCGTAGGTGGACACGTTCAGACGCTCCCCTTCGATCTGGGCGATGCCCGTGGGACGGAGGGCTGTTACGGCTGTACCTACCTTCCCCACCAGGCTCTTCCCCTTCTCCTTGACCACGGGAGAGGATTCGCCTTCCAGGGCCGTGTCGTTCACAATCCTGGATCGAGACAGAGCCCCCTTCTGGAAGGAGCGGATGAACAGCACGATGATGATCGCCAGCAGCAGCACCAGGACCGCGGTGACGATCAGGGCAGCCGTGACGGAGTTGGCCAGGAACTGCATCACTATTATGGCCGCAAAGGAAGCGATACCCAATCCGCCTGCCACGCCGAAGCCAGGCGTGAACATTTCCACAATGAACATCAGGATGCCGAACAGAAAACACAGGATGCAGGGTACCGCCAAATATCCAAGGGCTGTAAGCATAACTGACCTCCTTTTCAGCTTATTCCTCTTTTATTATGCCCTATTCCTCTACAAATTGCAAGTGCTTTCCTTCGTTGCATATTTTTTACACCCGTGATATACTTTTAAATTAAGCTATGACTGTATGGAGGTCCTATGATCGCCCTGCTTTTCAGTTTTTTCAAGCACAGATGGAAGGATGAAGAGGCTGTTCGCCACGGCTACGGCATTCTTTGCGGCGCCGTGGGCATCCTGCTCAACCTTGTTTTGAGCTGCTTCAAAATCATACTCGGCGCCATGATCGGTTCCCTGGCTATCCAGGCGGATGGATTCAACAATCTGGGCGATGCGGGTTCCTCCCTGGTCTCCCTGGGCGGCTTCCTTCTCTCCGGGAAAAAGCCGGATAGCGAACACCCCTTTGGGCACGGGCGGGCGGAATATCTTTCAGCTCTCATCATCGCCTTTTTGATCCTGCTCATGGGGGTGGAGCTGCTGAAAAGCTCCATTGAAAGCCTGATCCGGCGTGCGCCGGCGCCCATGTTCACCATGGCCGCCTTCGCCGTGCTGGTGTGCTCCATCGTCGTGAAGCTGTACATGGCCTTTTACAACACCAAATACGGTAAACGATATGGTTCCTCCGCCATGCTGGCCACCGCCAAGGACAGCCTCTTTGACTGCGCCACCTCGGCCGCTGTGCTGTTATCCATGGTCATGAACCGGCTCTGGGGATGGAACGTGGACGCCTGGTGCTCCCTGGCCGTCTCCTTCGTGATTCTCTGGGGCGGGTTCGGCACAGCCAAGGACACCGTGGATCTGCTGCTGGGGAAAAAGGCCGACCCGCAGTTTCTTGCTGCCATCGCCGATACGGTCACGGCCCATGAGGGGGTCTTGGGGGTCCACGACCTCATCGTTCACGACTACGGCCCCGGTCGGACCATGATCACCCTTCACGCGGAGGTGGACGAGGACGCCGATATGCTCTCCACCCACGACATGATCGACAACATCGAATGGGAGCTGAATAGAAAGTTCCACTGCCAGTCCACCATTCACATGGATCCCATCGCCGTCAACAATCCGGAGACCGATTCAGCCAAGGAGCTGGTGCAGGCGGCCCTCAAGGAGATCGATGATCGGATCACCATCCATGATTTTCGCCTGGTACGGGGCCAGACCCACACCAATCTGGTGTTCGATATGTGCGCGCCATACGATATCGAGCTGACCGAAGGGGAGCTGCGGGCCAAGGCTATACAGCGGATCGCTGCCCTCAACGAAAACTTCAACCCCGTGATCACCATCGATCGACGCTGAAAGGAGATCGCTCATGCTGCCCGTCCTTTGTTATGGAGATGTCTGCGCCGACCTGCTCATTCCCTATGGGCAGGCTATGCTGGCCCGGTCCAGCGCCGTGGACCCGGAGGCCCTGACCGTTCGTTTTTCCCACGGAGGGAGCGTGGCCAACACCGCCGTGACCCTGGCCCGGTTGGGCGCCCCCGCTCTGTTTTTGGGCACAGCCGGTCAGGACACCTTTGGTCGAGCGCTGAAGGAAGGGTTGGAGCGCGAGGGCGTGGATGCCTCCCTGCTGACGCTGAAGGAGGCGGCCATGACCACCATGGTCCTGCTGGTGCTGGACGAGAAGGGGGAACGGGTTCCCTTCGCCTTCCCAAGAATCAAGGCAAGTCAGCACCATATCACTACGGATCAGATACCGGACGACATTTTGAGCCGCATCTCCTGGATGCATTCCTCCGGTATGACGCTGCGGGAGGACCCTGCCGCCACAAATCAGCTTTCCCTCATGCGTCGGTGTAAAGAGGCAGGCATCCCGGTGGCCTTGGATGTGAACGCACGGTTGGAGTCCCTGGCGGACAAGACCTTCGCCGACAACATCCACGCCGCCCTGAGCTTGTGCGATGTGCTGTTTGGCTCCGCAGAGGACGAGCTGTGTCCGCTGGTGAATGAAACTGACCCGGGTCGAGCGGCGAAAAAGCTCCTGGAGTCGGTGCCCATGGTGGTCTCCCGTCAGGGAGAAAAAGGGGCAACGGTGTATACCCGTCAAGGGATTTACCCCTCCCCCGCTTTCTCGGTTCCCATTCGTGACCGAGTGGGCGCCGGCGACGTATATGACGGGGCGTTCCTGGCGGCGCTGCTGGCTGGCTGTGAGATAGAGGAAGCGAATCGGCTGGCCTGCGCCGCCGGAGCCTGGTGTGTCTCCCATTTCGGCGGGCGAAGCGGCCCCACTGCCCAGGAGCAACGATCGATTCTTCTTTCAGGTCAAAGCTGCTGATAATACAGGCCCATTTCAACATTTTACATCAGAAATCACGCAGTGCCGTGCAATATCGCACAGATGGAGCATCAAAAGCTCCATCTTTTTGTGTCGATAATAAAATTTGTATGGATCCTTCTCGCCAAAATGACACAAAAAAGACAGAATTTTATAGATAAACAGGCATTTTTATGTATGGACAAGTGCAAACTAAGATGATATAATGAGCCAAACTTGAAAGGAGTTTTGCCATGAACAAGACTGAATTTATAAAGGCTATCGCTGAGAAGACTGGCCTGTCCAAAAAGGATGCCGCGACAGCCGTTGCCGCTGCTTTAGAAACGATCACCGAGACCATCCAGAATGAAACCGTCTCCCTGTCCGGTTTCGGCACCTTCGGCTGCAAGCACCGTCAGGCCCGGGAGGGCAAGAATCCCCGGACCGGTGAGATGGTGACCATCTCCGCCGCCAATGTGCCCTTCTTCAAGGCCAGCAAGGCCCTGAAGGATTCCGTGAAATAAGCAGTATATTCTCAACATGAGGGTCGGGTCTTCCCCGGCTCTCTTTTTTGTGGTATACTCTCCCCGGGAGGTACTATATGGAACAGTTTTCCCTCTTTCAGAAGGAGGTGCCCCAGCCGCTGGCGGCCCGCCTTCGCCCCCAAAATCTGGACGAATTCGTGGGCCAGACCCATCTGCTGGGGCCGGGAAAGGTCCTGCGGCGGCTGATCGAAAGCGACCAGGTCTCCTCCATGATCTTTTGGGGCCCGCCGGGCGTGGGCAAGACCACCCTGGCACGGATCATCGCCAACCGAACCAAATCCGCCTTCATCGACTTTTCCGCCGTGACCAGCGGCATCCGGGAGATCCGCACCGTCATGCAGCAGGCCGAAGAGAATCGGCGCTTCGGAGACAGGACCATCCTGTTCGTGGACGAAATCCATCGCTTCAACAAGGCCCAGCAGGACGCCTTCCTGCCCTTTGTGGAAAAGGGAAGCATCATCCTCATCGGCGCCACCACGGAGAACCCCTCCTTCGAGATAAACGGCGCCCTTCTATCCCGCTGCAAGGTGTTCGTCCTGCAGGCGCTGAAAACCGAGGAGCTGGTCGGGCTTCTGCGCCGGGCGGTGACGGACCCGCGCGGCTTCGGCAAGGAACAGGTGGATATCACCGACGAGATGCTGAACATGATCGCCGTCTTCTCCAACGGGGACGCCCGCAGCGCCCTCTCCACGTTGGAGATGGTGGTCCTGAACGGGGACATGGACGAGAAAGGCGGCATCACCGTCACCATGGAAACCCTGGAGCAGTGCATCTCCAAGAAGTCTCTGCTATACGATAAAAACGGCGAGGAGCACTACAACCTGATCTCCGCCCTCCATAAATCCATGCGCAATTCCGATCCCGACGCCGCCGTCTACTGGCTGGCCCGGATGCTGGAGGCCGGCGAGGACCCCCTGTACATCGCGCGCCGGGTGACCCGGTTTGCCAGCGAGGATGTGGGGCTGGCGGACCCGCACGCCTTGGAGATCGCTGTGGCGGCCTATCAATCCTGCCACTTCATCGGTATGCCGGAGTGCAGCGTCCATCTGACGGAGGCGGTGGTCTATATGTCCATGGCCCCCAAGTCCAACGCCATGGACGTGGCGTACATGGAGGCGAAGCAGGACGCCCTCAAGCAGCTGGACGAGCCCGTACCTCTGAACATACGAAACGCACCCACCAATCTTATGAAGGACCTTGGATACGGCAAGGGATATCAGTACGCCCACGACTATGAAGCGAAGCTCACCAGTATGCAGTGCCTGCCGGACTCCCTGCTGGGACGGGAGTACTTCCGACCCACAGAGCAGGGCCTGGAAGCGAAATATAAGAAGCGGCTGGAGGAGATCAAAGCCTGGAAGAAGGAGCATTGATCCCTTCCTCCCTCCTCTCATAAAAGGAAAGCAGGAAGCCGTTAGGCTTCCTGCTTTTGCTATACAGCTATTTGGTCTTATTTGTAGAGACCCCGATTCACATAGGTGGTGTGCAGGAGCTCATGGGCCTTATGGCTGCAGGGCTCGCCCAGGTACTCTTTATAGAGCTTCTGGACCTCGGGGTTCTCATGGGACTTCCGAAGGGGCATATTGGCGTCCTCGCCATAGAGGCCCGCGGCACGGATGGCGCGCACGTCGTGGAAGTTCTTGAAGTTGCTGGGCACGATGGGCTGACCGCCGCCGTTGACGCAGCCGCCGGGGCAGGCCATGACTTCGATGAAGTGATAGTCCTTCTGACCATGTCAAGGAGCTTGCTGGCGTTCTCAAGGCCGGAGGTGACAGCCACCCGGACCTTGGTGCCGTTCAGATCGTACTCGGCTTCCTTGATGGCTTCGACGCCGCGGACGGCCTCGAACTCCACTTTCTCCAGGGTCTTGCCGGTGACCACTTCGTACACGGTACGCAGGGCCGCTTCCATAACGCCGCCGGTGGCGCCGAAGATGTGGCCGGCACCGGAGGCTTCGCCCAGCAGATCGTCCGCCGTCTCGTCGGGCAGCTTGTCGAAGATGATGCCGGCTTTCTTGATCATGCGGGCCAGCTCACGGGTGGTCAGGGACACATCCACATCGGGCAGACCGTTGCGGCCCAGCTCGGGACGGTTGCACTCGAACTTCTTA
>CADBYI010000032.1 GCA_902798825.1 uncultured Eubacteriales bacterium
GTCAAGGCCACCATGGCCCTGGACGGGTACCAGTATCGCTGCCAAGTGAAGTTCCCCGCCGGGACAATTTCCTACACCGACATCTATGAGCTCTATGTATATGAGCCGTTGAAGGTGCGGAAGCAGCCCAAGTGGGGCAAGATCTGCCTGCCTGGGACCAAGCGAACGATCAGCATCACCGCCCAGGGGGCCAGCAGCTACCAGTGGGTCACCCGAGCCAATGGGAGCAGCCCCTGGACTAAGATCGAGGGCGCCACGGGCGCCAGCTATGTGGTGGATGTGCAGGAGGGCATGAACAATCGCCAGTACGCCTGTGAGATCAGCGGCAAGGCAGGCACGGCCAGGTCCAAGGCTGCGGTGGTGAAAATCGCGCCCTGGCCCAAGGTGAAGATCACCCGGCAGCCCCAGTGGAAGAAGCCGGTGACGTCCGGCAGCTCGGTGACGCTGACTGTCAAGGCCCTGAACGCGGAGACCTACCAGTGGTACTATCGGACCACTAAGAATGGCGCTTGGATCATCATGGGCGGCGAGACCAAGACCACGGTGACCTTCCCGGCGCCGGCCAACGGCAACGGGTACCAATACCGCTGCACCGTCAAGGGCAAGGGCGGCACGGTGGACTCCAAGCCCGTGACCCTGAAGGTGGTCACGCCGTAACAACCCAACGCAACCGACGATCCCACGGTTCTGCCGGGGGATCGTCTTTTTGACTCGGTCGCTGGTCAGGGAGGGGTCAAATAGCTCGGTCATCCCGAGCTTGTCGAGGGATTGTGCATTGTGTCATCCCGAGCTTGTCGAGGGATCTGTGAACGTAAAAACTCGGTCAGGATGACCAAGGGGGGAGAGGAATATCGTTTCGTGACGCAGCCGCTTTGCTTCCGGATCGAACATGGACCATTCCCAATCCAGCTTGGAGTAGTCCCTCAGCTGCAGGGTATCGCCGCTGACAAAAACTTCGGTTGGGCCGACGAATCTGTTCAGCGTCTGCTGATAGTTTTGCAGCAGACCGCGATACAGGGAATCCGGCGCGTTGCTGGTCATGATCAGCAGCACGGGAAGCTCGTTTTGATTGCAGCAGGGCGATTGAAGGTTGTAGGTCAGGTTCTGAAAGATCAGCCGCTCATACAGCGCGCGGAAGGAGGCCGTCAGCTCCTCAAGATAGTTCGGAGACCCGATGATCAGGCCGTCCGCTTCCCGAATGGCGTCCAGCACCGGCGTCAGCCCGTCGCGACAGATGCAATGCCCCTTGTTCTTCTCCTTCTTGCAGCCGAAACAGGAGATACAGCCCGTGTATTTCTCAAGTTTATACAGGTCGAACTTCTGTACTTCCGCTCCGGCGGATCGGGCGCCCTTGATCGCTTCCTCGATCAGCGTGTCCGTGTTCCAGCCCCTTCTCGGCCCTGCGTTGACCGCTATGATCCTTTTGCTCATCCGCTTCCTCCGTCCTGAATAGTCTCGCCCCGCTCATGGGCAGTATAGTAATTTTATCAAAACTCCGCTTCCGCTTCAATCGATTTCTTCGATTTATATGGACGGAATACATCAATCCGCCTTTCAACTGACGAATCGGGGCCCTTAGCCGGGGATGCGCCCTTGTCAGGGCCAGCGGGGTAAGGTATAATGGAGCAAACAAGGGAAGAAAGGATATGTAGTATGTTCAAGCACGTGTTGATGTTCAAGTTTATCGACCCCGAGGTGTGCGCGCCTGTGGTGGGGGAAAAGCTCCTGGCGCTGAAGGAGACCGTGCCGGAGATCGTGGAGATCGAATACCACCTGGACGAGCTCCACAAGGGCCGCAGCTACGACGCGGTCCTCGCGGTCACCTGCAAGGACAAGGCGGGATACCTGGCCTACGATCAGGCCCCCACCCACAACGAGGCCCGCAAATACATCCACCAGCACGTTCAGGAATCCCACACGGTAGACTACGAGTATTAAGATGTTCACCGTTGTTTCCCCCTTCACCCCCCAGGGCGACCAGCCCGAGGCCATAGAGAAGCTGAGCCAAGGCGTCCTGCGGGGCGACAGGCTCCAGGTGCTGCTGGGCGTCACCGGCTCGGGCAAGACATACACCATGGCCAAGGTCATAGAAAAGGTCCAGAAGCCCACGCTTGTCCTGGCCCATAACAAGACCCTGGCAGCCCAGCTCTGCTCCGAGCTCAAGAGCTTTTTCCCGGACTCGGCTGTGGAGTATTTCGTTTCTTATTATGATTATTACCAGCCGGAGGCCTACATCGCCTCCAGCGACACCTACATCGAGAAGACCACGGCGGTAAACGAGGAGATCGACCGGCTGCGCCACTCCGCCACCTGCGCCCTGAACGAGCGCAAGGACGTGATCATCGTGGCTTCGGTTTCCTGCATCTACGCCCTGGGCGACCCCGAGGAGTATCTGAAGCTCTCGTTGTCCCTGCGGCCCGGCATGGAGATCAGCCGGGAGGAGGTCATGCGGCGGCTGGTGGACATCCAGTTCCAGCGAAACGACATGGACTTTCAGCGGGGCACCTTCCGGGTCCGGGGGGACACGCTGGACATCTTCCCCATGGGCAACGAGGGGCGGGCCCTGCGGGTCAGCTTCTTCGGAGACGAGATCGAGCGCATCACCGAGATCAACACCCTGACAGGAGAGGTGCTGAGCCACCAGGACCACGCGGCCATCTTTCCCGCCTCCCACTATGCCACGGGCCAGGCAAAGCTCATGGCCGCCATGGGGAACATCGAACGGGACATGGAGGTCCGGCGGGACCAGTTTTTGGCCGAGAACAAGCCCCTGGAGGCGGAGCGCATCGAGCAGCGGGTCCGCCACGACATGGAGATGATGCAGGAGATCGGCTACTGCAACGGCATCGAAAACTACTCCCGCTACTTCGACGGCAGGAGCCCCGGGGAGCCGCCCTATACCCTGATCGACTATTTTCCCAAGGATTTTCTGCTCATCATCGACGAAAGCCACGTGACCATCCCCCAGATCGGCGCCATGTACCGGGGGGATCGGATGCGCAAGGAGGAGCTGGTGAAGTACGGCTTTCGGCTCCCCTCCGCCTTCGACAACCGACCGCTGCAGTTCGACGAGTTTTTGCAGCGGATCCCCCAGATGCTCTGCGTGTCCGCCACGCCCGGCCCCTGGGAGCTGTCCCGCGCGTCCCAGGTGGCGGAGCAGATCATTCGGCCCACGGGCCTGGTGGACCCGGAGATATTCCTGCGGCCCATCGAGGGGCAGATCGACGACATTCTCTCCGAGGTGCGCCTCACCGCCCAGAAGGGCTATCGGACCCTTATCACCACACTCACCAAGCGCATGGCCGAGGACCTGACCGAATACCTGGACGGCATGGGCGTCCGGGTCCGGTACATGCACAGCGACATCGACACCCTGGACCGCATGGAGATCATCCGGGATTTGCGCCTGGGCGAATTCGACGTGCTGGTGGGCATCAACCTGCTGCGGGAGGGGCTGGACCTGCCCGAGGTGGGGCTGGTGGCCATACTGGACGCGGACAAGGAGGGGTTCCTTCGGTCCGAGACCTCCCTCATCCAGACCATCGGCCGGGCCGCCCGGAATGCGGAGGCCCGGGTGCTCTTGTATGCGGACACCATCACCCCCTCCATGCAGCGCGCCATGGACGAGACCGAGCGGCGCCGGAAGAAGCAGATGGCCTACAATGCGGAACACGGCATCACCCCCAGGACCATCATCAAGGAGGTCAGCGCCCTGCTGGGCATCAGCCACCGGGCGGAGGCGGGGGAGACCGCTTATTCCGAGCAGGAGAAGTCGGCGCGGATCGAGCTGCTCACGGAGCAGATGCAGCAGGCGGCCCGGGAGCTGGAATTCGAGCAGGCGGCCAAGCTGAGGGACGAGATCAGGAAACTCCGGGGCGAAACCGTGACCGCGTCGAAGAAGATCCGTCCCGGCATGGTGGGCTCCGCCAAGAAGAGTCGGGGCCGGGCCAGGAAGTAAAAAGCATATCTTTTTTTTCGATTTATTCATGATTCTCTTGATTATCGAGGGGGTTTTAACTATAATACGTGGTAGGGCAATATGCCCAAATCGTAGTCAAAGGAGAAGAAACATGAAGAAAGTTCTTGCACTGATGCTGGTTCTGCTCATGGTATTTGCCCTGGTTCCGGCAACCATGGCGGAGGATTATTCCGGTTACACCATCCGGATTTATTCCAACTCCAACTCCACCGAGCGCGTGACCTGGCTAATCGAAGAGGCCAAGAAAGCCGGCTTCACCATCAGCTTGGACACCAACGAGGTCTATTCCGGCGACACCGCCGCCATCCAGGCCGCCAATGAGAACAAGGACGGCGATTTGATCTTCGGTCTGAACGAGACCCGCTGGGGCCAGCTGGTCAACGGCCAGTATGAGAACCTGAAGGTCATGGATTGGACCCCCTCCTGGGCCGACGAGGTCGGTGCGTACAAGTATGACGGCAAGGCCTACGGCATCGTCATCCAGAACGTGCTCATGCTCTATCGGAACGACGAGCTGGGCACCAACGGCCAGGAGCTCCACTTCGATCACTGGGCCGATGTGGTCAACTCCGGTTACACCTGGTACCGCCAGAACAAGGTCGGCGGCACCACCAACGCCAACATCAACTCCGCCATGCTCTATCCCTTCGTGGATCCCGCTTCTCCTGCCGGCGGCATCACCGTGGACGGCTGGAAGACCCTGTGGAAGTTCTGCGCCGAGGGCAAATTCGGCGGTGACGACTGGAAGTACGGCTTTGATCCCTTGAACCGGGGCGATGTGGCCGTGTCCGAGTATTACTCCTCCTCCCTGTACGGCTCCATCGATACCGCCGCTGGCGATCACCCCCTGAAGGGTACCATCAACCCCGAGAACTGGGCGCTGGTGGATGTGGCCGACGGCACCTACTACATCGCTGAATACCTGGGCATTCTGGATCGGGCCGGCCGTACCGATGCCGAGACCGAAGCCGTGAAGGCCTTCGCCGAGTGGTTCGGTTCTGCCGAGGTTCAGGCTGCCTGGGGCGAAGAGTTCGATTCCTTCCCCTGCAACACCGTGGCTGCCGCTGAGCTCTATCCCGACGGTATCCCCGCCATCTACCAGATCCCCAACTTCGCTCTCAATAAGATCGAAGGCACGGAGATGACCTATGCCGAGTATGTGGCCGCCCACTCCGCCGAGTGGACCAACATCATGACCAACCTGGGCTTCTACTGGAAGGACGCCAACGCCGCGCCCGCCGAGCCCGCTTGGGACACCCTGGACTGGGCCACGCTGACGCAGAAGGCTGAGTAATTCAACGTAAACGAAGCAAGATATGGCGAGCCCTCGCGGCTCGCCATATCCGTATCAAAAACCGGGACCTATGAGGAAGGGGAACAGCACATGATCAAACTCAACGACATCGTCGTGAAATTCGGCGACTTCACCGCCCTGCATGACATCAACGTGCATGTGAAGGAGGGCGAATTCTTTACGTTTTTAGGACCGTCCGGCTGCGGCAAGACGACGACGCTTCGGACCATCACGGGCTTCATCGGGCCCGTGGCTGGCAGCGTGTTTGTCAAGGGACGGGACATCACCCATGTGCCCATCGAGGACCGCAACATCGGCATCGTGTTCCAGAGCTATGCGCTCTTCCCCACCATGACGGTCTATGACAACATTGCCTTCGGCCTGAAAGTGAAGAAGGTCAAGAAGGGGGAGATCGACAAGCGGGTCCGGGAAATCGCGCGGAAGGTGGACCTTTCCGACGAGCAGCTCCAGAAGGCCGTGTCCCAGCTTTCCGGCGGTCAGCAGCAGCGGGTGGCCATCGCCCGGGCGCTGGTCACCAACCCCGCCATCATCTGCATGGACGAGCCCCTCTCCAACCTGGACGCCAAGCTGAGGGTCCAGCTCCGCAACGAGCTTAAGAAGATGCAGAAGGATTTCGGCATCACCACCATCTACGTGACCCACGATCAGGAGGAGGCCCTGACCCTGTCCGACCGGATCGCCGTGTTCAACAAAGGCTACATCGAGCAGATCGGCACCCCCAATGAGGTATATAACTTCTCCCAGACCGAATTTGTCTGCAACTTCATCGGCGACATCAATCGGCTGGGGCCGGGCGTTCTGGAGGAGCTGGCAAAGGCCGGCGCCCCCGTGGACAAAAACAAGCATAACTATATCCGCCTGGAGCGGCTCCACGTGAACCAAGCCCCCACCGCCGACGAGGTGGTGCTCAAAGGCGTGGTGGAGAGCCGGGAGTATTACGGCCTGTACATCAAGTATTACATCACCCTGGATGGGCAGACCATCAAGGTCATCGAAAAGAACGACGGCGTGAACATCTACGAGCCCGGTCAGGAGGTGACCGTGCTGCTGAATCCCCGGGATATCATGGCCTACGAAGCCAAGGAGGAGGCCTGAGATGAACGGTGATAAACGACGCTTCACCCCGGAGCTGGTGCTCAGGATCATCTTGCTGATCCTGTTTGCCTACTTCTTCTTCGGGTTCATGCTGGTCCCCTGTCTCAACACGCTGACCAGCATCTTCAACGAGCGGACCAACGGCGTCCGGGATCCCCTGAAGGTGATCCGGTTCTTCCTGGCGGGCAGCATGCCCCGGTTCGTGTGGAACTCCCTGAAGCTGGCCATCTGCCTGGTGATCACGGTGAACGTGGTGGGCATCTCGTTGGTGCTGCTCACGGAATACTTCGATATCAAGGGCGCCAAGATCCTGCGCATGGGGTACATGACCACCATGATCTATTCCGGCGTGGCCCTGGTCACGGGCTATATGTTCCTCTACGCCGGGGACGGCATGCTCACCTCGGTGATCAAAAACGCGTTCCCGAGCTTCAACCCAAACTGGTTTTCCGGCTTCAACGCGGTGCTCTTCACCATGACCTTCGCCTGTACCAGCAACCATATGCTGTTCCTGCGAAACGCCATCCGGGGCATCGACTACAACACCGTGGAAGCGGCCCGGAACATGGGCGCCAACCCTTTCAAGGTTCTGTGGAAGGTGGTGTTCCCCACCCTGATCCCCACCTTGTTCTCCCTGACGGTCATGACCTTCATCACGGGCCTGTGCGCCATGTCCGCGCCGACTCTGCTGGGCTACGACTCCATCAACCCGGAGATCGTGCGTTTGGCCGGGTCCACCACGGCGGACGAATCCTTCCCCCAGGCGCGGGCGGCGCTGCTGTCCATCATCCTGGCCCTGTTCACCATCGTGCTGTTGACGGTGCTCTCCGCCTACGAACGCAAGGGACACTACCTGTCCGTCAGCAAGACCAAGGCTAAGCTCCAGAAGCAGAAGATCAACAACCCCTTGGCCAACGTGCTAGCCCATATCTACGCCTATCTCCTGTTCATCATCTACATGACCCCCGTGGTGATGATCATCGTGTTCTCCTTCCAGAGCTACACGGCCATCAAGGAGCGGCGGCTGAACCTGCACGAGTGGACGCTGATCAACTTCATCGGCACGGCGGATTACACCTACAAAAACGATCGGGGTCGGGAAAAGACCGTGATAGGCGCCATCTCCGGCGTGTTCTCCAACGAGAAGACCCTGGGCGGCATCAAGCTCAGCTTCATCCTTTCGGCGGTGGCGGCGGCTTTGGCCTGCATCATCGTCATCGTGGCCTGCAACTACATCTTCAAGAAAAAGGGAAAGAAGATGAGCGCCATCGTGGAATATGCGCTGCTGTTCCCCTGGCTGTTGCCCACCATCCTTATCTGCTATTCCTACCGGACCTACTTCAATTCCGACGCCGTCTGGTACGTGGGGAACCAAAACCTGTACTTCGGCCAAAACGTGCGACTGCTGATCATACTGGCGTACACGGTGGTGAAGCTGCCGTTCTCGCTGCGTATGATCAAGGCGTCCTTCTACGCCATCGACGAGGAGTTGGAGGACGCGGCCCGGAACCTGGGCTCCAGCGGGCTTAGGACCTTCCTGCAGGTAAAGCTCCCCATCATCCTGCCCAGCGTGCTAGCGGTATTCGCCCTGAACTTCAACGCGCTGTTCACGGAGTATGATATGTCCGCCACCTTCCAGAGCCCCAACGGCATCACCTACGCCATGGTCATCCAGGGGATGCTGGCGGATGCCACCCGTGGTGCCAACATGAACGCGCTGGGCCGCCGCTGCGCCTCCACGGTGTTCATCATGATCGTGTCCGGGCTGATTTTGTACCTGGTCTACGGCGTGGGCGCCCGGGATCTGGGCGAGCGGCTGGAGGCCAAGAAGCGCTGGCGGGAGCGGCTGGATAAGCTCACCGGCAGGAGCAAGAAGGTGCAAAAAGCATGAAGCCGAACATCGTCTTCGACATGGGGCAGGTGTTGATGGACTTTGCCCCTCCGAAATTTATCGCCCGCCTCGGGTACGCCGGCGAAGACGCGGAAGCGCTGCGGCAGGAAGTGTTCCGGGGCTGGGAGTGGGTGGCCTTCGACCGAGGAGACATCACCGGCGAGGACGTGGTGAGAAGCGCCTGTTCGCGGCTGCCGGAACGGCTCCATGGGGCGGCACGGGAGCTGGTGTTCCACTGGTGGGATGAGATGATCCCCATGCCCGGCGCGGAGGAACTGGTAAAGGAGCTCCATGACAAGGGCTATCCCCTCTACGTGCTCTCCAACGCCTCCCAGGACTTCCACAAATACTTCGACCGCATCCCCGGCAGCGAGTACCTGCCCCGGGAGCGGCGGTTCGTGTCCTCGGACTATAAGCTTTTGAAGCCGGAGCACGAGATCTACGAGCTGTTTTTCAAGACCTATGGCCTGGACCCCGCGTCCTGCGTCTTCATCGACGACAACCCGCCCAACGTGGAGGCGGCCCGCCGTCTTGGGATGCAGGCCCTGGTCCACCGGGGCGACATACGCCGCCTGCGCCGGGAGCTTCGGGACCTGGGGATAGATGTAAAAGAATAATCAGTGGATCAAATCGTTCCGCTCCCAATTGGGAGCGGTCAGCTTGTCAAAAAAGTTTTGACAAGCTGAGCAGGCTGTCAGCAAAGGATGGCAGAAACGGCGTTCTTTGCCCCGAAGCTGTACAAAGGTACCGCGAGAGGGCAAAAACGCCGTTAATTTGCGACATCTCTATTCAAAAGAAATGGCGATTTACGCCATTTCCTCCTACCAGTGATTTCAATTATACTTGTCGCAAATGGTCTGCCGCCTTTTTCGACAGTCTGTCCGCTCCCAATTGGGAGCGGATTTTTTACAGAGTAAATTCAGACAGGTCCGGTATCCTATGCTCATGATGGAAAAGATTCATGATGTGCAACAGAAAAGGACCCGGTGGTGGCTGCTGATATGGTCCATGGTCTGCGGGGCAGCGATGTTGCTGATCTGCTCCAAGAGCTCGCCCCTCTATCCCATGAACGACTGGGTGGACGTGCAGTGCTTCTTCACCGTGGGCCGAAGCATCGTCCGGGGAAAGATGCCCTATCTCGACCTGTACGAGCAGAAGGGACCGGTGCTCTATCTGTTCTTTGCCCTGGGGGCCCTGCTTTCCGGCGACAGCTTTGGGGGCGTGTTCCTGCTGGAGGTGGTCTGCTTCGGCCTGTTCCTGTACGAAAGCGTGCAGATCGTCGCCCTATGGATCAAGAAGGTCCCGCGGGTTCTGTTTCTGCTGCCGCCTGTGCTGGCCCTGAGTATCGGGATCAGCCCGGCCTTCTCCCACGGCACCAGCGCGGAGGAGCTGTTTTTGCCCGCCATGGCCCTGTTCCTCCGGCTGGGGCTCACCGCCCTGGAGGAGGATCGGCCCCTTTCCCGGCGGGAAGCCTTTTTGTGCGGCGTGCTGGGGGGCCTTGCCTTATGGGTCAAGTATACCTTCTGCGGCATCTTCGTCGGCGGCGCGCTGGGGCTTCTGGTCTGGTACCTGGCCACGAAAAAGGGAAGGCATCTGCCCGGAGCCCTGTTCTATGCCGTCCTGGGGGCGGCCGCCGTCACGGCGCCGATCCTGCTGTGGTTCTGGCTGCGGGGCGCTCTCCCCTCCCTGTGGGAAGCGTATTTCGTCAACAATCTGACCGCCTACGCCTCCGGCGGCAGTCCCCGCCACGACCCGCCCTTGGCGGCCCTGGCGAACAACTGGATGTGGTCCCTGCCCGGGGCGGCGGGGTGCCTCTGGCTGCTCCTGCAAGGGAGAAAACGTTGGGGCCAGGGGCTGTTTGCGGCCTGCGCGGCGGCGGTCTTGGGCCTCTTTACCTATGCCAACGGCCGGACCTATCCCTATTACGCCCTGATTCTCAGCGCCTTTTGTTCCCTGGGCTGGGCGGCGGCGCTGTGGCCGGTGGAAAAGCTGGTCACGAGGGAAAGCTCCCTCCGTCTCGCGCCGGTGGCTGTGGCCGCCCTTTTGCTGCTGGGCGGCTGCGGGGCCGCGGCCTATGGGCTTTCGGGCAACGTATATCTGATGCAGTATGAAAAGGAGGATATGCCCCAATATCGCTTCGCCGCCATCCTCCAACAGGCGGAGGACCCAACTCTCCTGAATCTGGGTTTCCTGGACGGCGGGTTTTACTTCGCCTCCGGGGTGGAGCCCAGCGAACGGTTTTTCTGCACCTTCAACCTGTCGCTGCAGGCCCAGGACAAAGAACACGCCGCCGCGATCAAGAGCGGCGACGTGCAGTTCGTGGTGGTGCGGGGGAAGAAATCCCCCGGCAAAAACTATGTGGCGGTGGACCAGTGCGCCTTCCCCTTCGAGGGGCGAAAATGGACCTATACCCTGTATCAGCGGATCGATCCCTGAGGGGCTTTCAGCGGCAGCCCATCAACGGCAGTGGGCCACGATCCCCTTCATGTCATCCATGTGGGCCATCATATCGGAAAACAGGGCCAGCTGGGCCTGGGCCCGCCGCAGATTCTGCTCCGGATAGTCAATGCGGAAATATTTGTCCCCCACCAGATAATCCATCAGGAACCGGGAGGCCAGCTCCAGGGTGATCACCGCCGTGCCCACGGGCAGGGACGCGATCTCCGCCTCCGTCAGAATATCCTTGACCTCGCTCATATAGCCCTCGGTATAGGCCCGCATAAGGTCCAGATCCAGCTGCATGCCCTCCGGCTGGTCCTCCTGGGCGGTGCAGGCGGCAAAGCGGATGGTGTCGCCGAAATCGTAGCAGGCCAGGCCCGGCATACAGGTGTCCAGATCGATGATGACCAGGGGGTCCAAAGTGTCCTTGTCGAAAAGGATGTTGTTGGTCTTCGTGTCGTTGTGGGTGACCCGGATGGGGAGCTCGCCCCGGTCGATCTGCTCGCAGAGGGTGCAGCCGAAGGAACGGTTGGCCCGAATGGTCTCGATCTCCTTCGCCGCGACCTTTGCCCGCCCCATGGGGTCCTCCGCCACCGCCCGGAAGAAGGCGTCCAGCCGATACCGGGTGTCGTGGAAATGGGGGATGGATTCCATGAGGGAATAGGCGTCGAAATCCTGGAGCTGGCGCAGGAACTTGCCGAAAGCTTTCCCGCTCATCTTCAGCACGTCCGGATTTCCGCCGGCCGTCTCATAGGAGGTGGAATACTCGATGAAATTATAGACCCGCCAGAATTCCACGGAGGGGTCCTGAAAATCCACGTCCCGCTCGTCAGCGGCCACGCCGTCCTTCAGCACCAGATAATTTTTTCGCTCCGCCGTGTGCCGAAAGTGGAGGCGGCGGCGCTTCTCCATGGCCCGCTCCTGGGACCGGATGTGCTCGGTGATCCGGTCGATGTTGTCCATCATGCCCACCGGGTCCCGGAAGACATAGGTGTTGACCCGCTGGATCAGCAGCTGATAGATCTCCTTGCCGTCGTAGATGGCCGCGTAATAGGCCTCATTGATGTGGCCGCTGGGGATCCAGCGATACACCAGGATCTCCCCGGGGATGCGGAACTGGGAACAGATATAGGCCAGTTTCTCCTTGCTTGCGCTCATGGGCAATGTCTCGATCCCTTTGTATGATATGGGAAGTATATCGTATTCCCGAGAAAAATGCAATATGAGGGGAGGCATTGAACCGCCACTCCAAAAGGGGACAGGGCCCGCCGACACCCAAATCGGCGGGTCCTGCCCGTTGTCCTCGTCTCTGTATCAGGAGAGTAAGGTTGGTTTACAGCTTATAGGTCTCGGTGTAGGCGGCGTCCACGAACTCGGGAGCCCGGCCCTCGAACCGCTTGGCGGTGGTGGCCAGATGCTTGGCGGCGTAGGCGTCGAGGTCGGCTTCCATGAGCTCGAAGGTCTTGTCCTCGCTGGCCTTCTTCTTCTGAGCCACCTCGGCCACCGCTTCGGCGTCCTGCCGACGGATGACCACGATGCCGTCCAGATCGCCCACCAGGATGTCGCCGGGGAAGACCACCTGACCGCCGCAGGCGATGGGGGTGTTCACCTCACCGGGGCCGAACTTGAAGGGGCCCTGGGGCGTGACGCCCTTGGCGTAGATGGGCATGTCCAGGTTCTGAATGCCGTCCCAATCCCGAAGACAGCCGTCCACCACGATGCCGGCCAGGCCCTTCTTGCTGGCAAAGCGCATCATGATCTCGCCGGCCAAGGACCGGTTGCAGCCGCTGCCGCCGTCCACCACGATGATGTCGCCGGGCTGGGCCATGTCGAGGGCCTGATGGAAGAACAGGTTGTCGCCGATGGGGGCCTTGACGGTGATGGCCGTGCCCAGCAGGGGCTTGGCCTTCTCGGGGTTCAGCAGGCGGATGTAGTCGTGCATGCAGAAGAGCCGGTTCATCTCGTCGTTGATGTTGCTGGAAGGGAGCCCCGCGAAGCGCTCCACCAGCTCACGGGAGGGCCGCTCCACCTTGGTAAACACGCGATTGCCGATAGTCATATCTTCTTTATCCTCCAATGGTTTAGTTTATTTCAGGAATTCCCGGTTGACGATGCAGCGCATGGCCGCGTCCTTTGTGGCGTCATAGGCGGCGATGTCCTCCATGCAGATGGCCGCCATGTTGATGTCGTTGTCCACGGTGTTGCCGCCGCAGTGGGGGGTGGTGACCACGTTATCCATGGCCAGCAGAGGCGAATCCTGGCTCAGGGGCTCGCTGGCGTAGGTGTCCAGGCCCGCCCCGGCGATGGTCCCGTTCTGCAGGGCCTCGATCAGGTCCGGCTCGTTGATGATGCCGCCCCGGGCCGTGTTGATGACGAAGGCGGAGGGCTTCATGAGGGAGAGCTTCTCCTTGTCGATCATGCCGGCGGTGCTGTCCAGCAGGGGCACGTGGATGCTCAGGATGTCGGCCTGCCGCAGCAGCTCGTCGAGCGATACATAGGTGACGCCCAGGGCCGCTTCCTGTTCCGCGGAGAGGCGGAACACGTCGTAGTAAAGCACGGGGCAGTCGAAGCCGCCGCGGACGATGGCGGCCACCTTCTTGGCGATGTTGCCGATGCCCAGCAGACCCACGGTCCGGCCGTGAAGCAGGAAGGACCTGCCGGCGTAGTCGTTCCGGGACCAGTCGCCCTTCTTGAGCCGCTCGGCCATGGGCTGGATGTTCCGAAGGACCGCCATCATCAGGGCCACGGTGAGCTCCGCCACGGGCATGGCGTTGCCGCCCACGCAGATGGCCACGGGGATGCCGTGAGCTCCGGCGGCCTTCACGTCGATCTTGTCGTAGCCGGCGCCCCACTTGTGGATCAGCTTGGTGTTTCGGGCGGCGGCCACCACCTCCTCGTTCACCACGGCGCCACGGTTGACGATATAATCCGCCGCCGCCAGGTCCGCCGCTTCGGTGTCCTTGGAGATTTGGTAGACCTCGAAACCCTCGGGGCACTTCTTTTGCAGGCAGTCCACCATGTTGGGGCTGAAACTTCCGTGCAAAGCAATCTTTTTCATGTATCCTTCTCCTTTTCGGTTACTTTTCCAAGGCGCTGGACTTGGCCTTCTTGCTGACCGCGTTCATGATGATGGGGGACAGGAAGGAAACGAGCACCAGCAGGAACAGCACGATGGCGATGGGCCGGCCAATGAAGTATTTGAACAGGCCGCCCTTGGCGCCGGCCAGGATCAGCGTCCTGCGCCAGTTGTTTTCGCAGATATCGCTGAGCACCATGCCCAATATCAGGGGCGGGGCCGCGAAGCCGCAGCGCTTGAGGACGAAGCCGATGAGGCCGAAGACCAGCATGACCAGCACGTCGAACATGTTGTTGCGGATGGCGAAGGTGCCGATGCAGCACAGGCACACGATGACCGGTCCCAGCAGGCCCATGGGGGCGGAGCTGACGCGGGCGATGTACCGGGCGGCGAACAGGCCAATGAGGCCCATGAGGATGTTGGCGATCAAAAAGCCCACCATGATGCCGTAGGTGGTCGGCGCGTTCTTGGTGAACATGGAGGCGCCGGGGGTCAGGCCGTGGATCATGAGGCCGCCCATGAGGATGGCCGCCACGGAGCTGCCGGGAAGGCCCAGGGTGATGAGGGGGATCAGGGCACCGCCGGTGGCCGCGTTGTTGCCGGCTTCACAGGAGGCCACGCCGTCCATGGCGCCATGGCCGAATTTTTCAGGATGCTTGGAGAAGCGCTTGCCCAGGGAGTAGCAGATCCAGCTGGACACGCCGGCGCCGGCCGCGGGGACGATGCCCACGATGGTGCCCACCAGGGAGCTGCGGATCTGGGAGGGGATCAGGGTCTTGGTCTCCTTCCAGGGGGGCAGGACCCGGCTGTGCTTGAGATTCTCCTCGTCCTCTATGACCGATCCTGTCTTGCCGTGGTGTACGTCGTACGCCAGGCTCATGACCTGGGCCACGGAGAAGAGGCCGATCAGGGCGGGGACGAAGTTGATGCCGTCCTCCAGGTTGATGTTGCCCATGGTCATCCGGGGCACACCGGCCAGGGCGTCCAGACCCACGCAGCCCAGGAGCAGGCCCAGCACGCCGGAGAACAGGCCCTTGACGATGTTTTCACCGGCAAGGGAGGCGATGACCGTCAAACCGAAGACCGCCAGCAGGAAGTATTCCAGGACGGAGAATTTCAGGGAGAACTTGCCCAGGGCAGGGGCCACGAACAGCATGATGATGGCGCTGACGGTGCCGCCGATGGCGGAGCTCACGGTGGCCACGCCCATGGCCTCCATGCCGCGGCCCTGCTTGGTCAGCTGGAAGCCGTCGATGGCGGTGGCCGCCGAGGCGGGGGTGCCGGGGGTGTGGCAAAGAATGGCGGTGATGGAACCGCCGTAGATGGCGGAGGTGTACATGGCGGTCAGCATGACCAAAGCGGCGGTGCCGTTCATGCCGTAGGTCAGGGGGATCAGCAGGGACACGCCCATGGCGGCGGAGAAGCCGGGCAGGGCACCCACGATCATGCCGCCTGCGGTGCCGATGAGCAGCGCCAGCAGCACGTCCCAGCTGGCCAGCTGCGCAAAGCCGAGCAAAATGTTTTGAAGCATGGTTTTCTCTCCTTTACTGCGATCAGAACAGCCGGCCCAGCAGACCGAAGCCGTCGATGTTCACGCCCAGCATCCTGACGAACACGAAATACATGATCACCAGGTACACCACGTCGATGATGAGCATGGTCTTCCAGTCCTTCCGCTTCATGAACAGCATCATGACGATCATCATGACGGCGGTGGCCACAAAGTATCCGGTCACGTAGAACAGCAGCACATATCCGGCCACGATCAGCCAGAAGATGAAGGGGATCTTGACGGCGTCCAGGGTGAAGGCCTTCTTTTCGCCCTTGCGCTCCTCGGCGGGCAGCTTGCTCTTCCTGAGACCGCCCACGAAGATGACGACAGAGAGCACGGCCAGTATGGCGTCCAGCAGCAGGGGCATGGCGCCGGCGCCGCCGGGCAGACCGTGGTTCATAAAGAAGATCACAACACACAGAGCAGCGCAGGCGATCCCGATATATACGTCTTGATGGATGTCTTTTTTCATCGCGACTGACTCCTTCCAAAGGTCTTAATGAGGGAGCGCCGGAGAAGTATCCGGCGCTCCGGTGGTTGTCTGTCTTATTTGGCGACGCCCCAGATATCGAGGCGGGAATCCAGCTGGCTGTTCAGCAGGTCCTTGTACTCCTGGCCGGTGTAGAGCTCCAACTGGGCGCCCATGGCGGCCATCTGTTTCTTGTAGTTCTCGTTGTCGAAGGCCTTGGTCAGGGCTTCGATCATCCGATCCACGATCTTCTGGTCCACGCCCTTCATGTAGGCATAGCCGCGGGCGGAGAAGGACACGTAGTCGTCCACGCCGGTCTCGGCGGAGGTGGGCACGTCGGGCAGGTAGCCGCTGCGCTCGGGGGCGAAGATGACGATGGGCTTGTAGCCGTTCTCGGCGGCATCCATCACGTCGCCCACGTTGGCAGAGAGGATGTCGGTCTCACCGGCAAGGAACATGGTGGTGGCGTCGCTGGCGCCATCCACGGGGATGACGGTGATCTGGCAGCCGTGCTTGACTTCCAGCATCTTGGCCACGGTGCCATCGCCGGAGGTGATGTTGTTGGTGGCGGCCGCGAAGATCACGTTGTTGTTCTTGGCGTACTCCACGAAGGAGGCGTAATCGCTGAAGCGGGTCTCATCGTTGCGGATGCAGAGGACCTGGTAGTCGATGACGTGGTTGGCCAGCAGTTCGAAATCGTCGATGGTGTACTGACGGGGGTTGGTCTCGTCATAGTGGCCGTAGAGGGCGGACAGGTTCACGAGGGCGAAGGTGTAGCCGTCCTTGTCGGTGGTCTGCAGCAGCTGGTTCCAGGCGAGCCAGGAGCCGCTGCCCGGGACGTTCTCCACGACGACGGGCTGGCCCAGCTCCTCGCGGAGGGCTTCCGCCAGATACCGGCAGCCCAGGTCGGAGGAACCGCCCGCACTGTAGCCGCACAGCAGGGTGATGGGCTTGGTGGGGAAGTCGCCGGAGGAGGCCGTGGTGGTCTCGGTCTTGGCTTCGGTGGTTTCCGTCTTGGTTTCGGTGGCGGGTGCGGCGGGCTCGGCAGTCTTGGTGCAGGCGACGAGGGCCAGCAGCATCACGAGGGCGAGAGCGAGAGAGACGAGTTTCTTCATGATTGTTTCCCTTTCCTTTTTTTATTTTTGAAGGCATCCCTTCAATGCTTGATGAAAATGTATTGGATCGGGGGTCCGTCGTGAAAGTTCAGTTGAGAAGTGAAGAAAGGTTTACTTGTCCTTGTTTGTATGATACAATGAGTTCGTCTAAAATGGAAACAGTTAATTTTTTAATTTTGCACAATATTTTTATTGTGAGGGTGTGTCCATGAATCTACGGAGCCTGGAATACTTTCTGGTGGTCACGGAGGAGATGAGCTTCTCCCGGGCCGCGGAGCGCCTCTTCATCACCCAGCAGGCCCTCAGCAGCCATATCAAGCGCCTGGAGGACGAGTACGACGCCGTGCTGTTCCACCGCAAGCCAACCCTCTCCCTGACCCAGAAGGGGGAGGAGCTGCGCTATTGGGCCAATCGCATCCTCTCCGCGGAGAAGAATCTGCGGGCCAATCTCTATGACATCGGCACCAACTGCCGGGGGCATATCCGCCTGGGTGTGGCCCGACTGCGGGCCAACCGGATGATGCCGGAGATCATGAGCCGCTATAGCAAAATCTATCCCAACGTGTCCATCGAGGTGGCGGACGGCAACACGGACGTGTATCAGGGGCTGCTGCAGGACAACAAGCTGGATATGTACATCGGGTCCAACGTGGACGTCAGGGCCAACGAGGTGGAGCTGCGGCTGGTGAGCGAGGCCATCTGGGCCTGCGCCACCCCGGAGCTGCTGGAGCGGCATCTGGCGGAAAGCGGCCGGACGCTGGACGAGTTCCTGGCGGAAGGGGCGGACATACGCACCCTGCCGAAGATCCCGCTGCTGGTCCACCAATCCTCCAACCGTAGCCGCCGGGACCTGGACAGATTCTACTATGACGCCGGCATCCGTCCCAACGTCTATTTTGAATGCAACTCCCAGCCCCTGCTTTATGACCTGGCCAAGCGGGGCATGGGCATGGCCTTTTTGTCCCCCATCGTGCTGTACAGCAGCTGGAAGGAGACCAACGGCCAGCTGCCCAACCTTTGCGCCTTCTCCCTGGGCAAGTCGCTCCCCAAAAGGGCCCTGTCCCTGGTCTATCATCGGGACGATCCCATGCCCCAGTTCGCCCGGGATTTTATCTGCGTGGCCCAGGAGGTTTTCGCTTCCTACGGCCGTCTGTTGGATTTCGAGGAGCGATTCCACGGCAACAACAGCTGACACGCCCCCTTATACGGACAAAAGGCCATGTGCAGGAACGGTCTTTCCCGCACATGGCTTTTCTTTTTGTGCGCCAAGAAATCTGACGCCCGGTTGCGCTTTTTGCTTTTCCGGTCAGGAGCGAGCGATACCGGTCGCTCTTTCGGGTGGCTCCGGCCTTACGGCAAGGGCAGCTCCTCAACGGTGGCCAGTTCCTGCCCTGCCAGATCAAAGTTCCAGGTCATGGAACCCGCGGGGATGTCCATGGTCCAGTCCTCCCCGGTGGGCTCGCCGTTGAGGGCGGTGCCGTAGTATTCCGTCATCCGGAGGGTCACGCCCTGCTCCTTCGCCTTCTCATACTCCGAGGGGAAGATGGGCAGGATCACCGTGTTCTCGCCGAATTTGCCCCAGTTCTCATGGCCCACAGGGAGCCACTCGCCCTCCTGGCCGATCCGATACTCGATGTACAGCCCGTGCCACTTGCCCTCCCGGTTGGGATAGAGCAGGGAGCTTTTCATAGCCTCGGCCCAATCCGTGGGGGCTTCCTTCACGGTGTAGGTCACATACACGCCGGTCTGCCGATAGCGAATCTCCTCTTTGAGGACCACCCCGTCCAGGCTCACCCGCCGGTTGTACATGCGGGGCTTGTCGGGATCGGTCCAATCGTCCACGGTCAGCACATAGCTGCCGGAAAGCTTCCGCTCCGTGACCTGCGCCGGGGCCACCTCCGTGCCCGCTGCCGCATCGAAGGAGAAGGTGTAAAAGAGCTTCGCCACGTTCCCGATGGGCGCAGCTTCGCCACGTTCCCGATGGGCGCCAGGTCCTCCACCCGAGCGTCCCTGAGGCCGATCTCCACGGTCAGCTCCACCCGGCCCGAACTGGGGAAGGTCACGTCCTGCTGGTCCAGGATCACGTCGGTGTACAGGGTGGCCCAGCTGTCGGTGCCCATCTCGGGGTTGACGCCTCCGCCGCTCGACTCGATGGGGTAGGCCATGCTGTCCCCTTCCTTGCGGAAGCTCATGTTGTCCACCAGGGCGTCCACCCACTGGCCCTCCACGTCCGGCCATTTGAAGGCCTGGGCGTGATCCGTGTTGAGGCGGATATTGAAGGCCAGGGTGTCCGCCTCAGTATATTTGGGCTGGCCCTGCTTTACCCGAAAATCGTCCAGCACCTGGGCGTCCTCGAACTCCGGCAGCATGACGAAGGAGTAGCTCCCCGTCTTCGGTGCGGCGGATTCGATGGCCTGTTCCACGTCGGGGATGGTCTTGCCCTGCTCCTCCCGCTTCTCCTTGGCGGTCTCCATATAGCTGGTGGGGGAGTAGTTGTCCCTGAGCCACATGCCCGCCGCCACCGCCGTGCCGCCCAGGAGCAGCACCGCCGCCGCCACCAGGGGCAGCAGCCACTTCTTTTTCAGCCGCGGACCGGCAAAGGTTCTCTCCTTTCGCTCGCTGCGGCAAGCGGCCAGACTCCGCTCCACCGCGTCATAGAATGAATCGGGGGTATCGGGCAAAGCGTCACGCACGTGACGCACGTCCTGCACGTTATATCGCTTGTTTTCCATTGTACTCCTCCTCCAGGATCGCTCGTAATGCTTTTTTCGCCCGGGATATCCGGGACTTCACCGTGCCCACGGGGGCATCTGTGATCTCGGCGATTTCCCCTAAGTCATATCCCTCCTGCTGCAGCAGCAGGCTGATTCGCTGGTTCTCGGGGAGCTGGCGCAGGGCTGAACGCAGATCCAGCCGGCATGCGCTGTCCCCCTCCGGGGCGGCCTCCTCTGGCAGCTCCTCCACAGGGGTCAGCCGCCGCCGCTTGCGCAGCAGGGTATAGGCTTCGTTTCGCAATATCCGCAAAAACCAGGCCCGAAAGCTGTCCCACCTTTTGAGCTTGTCCCGGCCCTCATAGGCCCGGAGGATCGCTTCGCTCATGGCGTCCTCGCAGTCGGCCCGGTTCCCCAGGATGAGATAGGACACCGCAAAGGCCGTGTCGGTCAGCGCCCGTATCTCCTGGGCAAAGGCATCTGTTGAGATCATGTTCCTTCCTCTCTTTGTTCTTCCTCGAACGATCGTTCTACCCTAAAGACGCACGAGGGCACGAAAAGGTTCCCTCCCCATTGTACTCTTTGCAAAAGTCCTGTACAAGCTCGGGAAAATCGGCTAAAATACCCATATCAGAGAATGGGGGAGAAGACAAATGAGACTGTTCATCGCCGTGCCGCTGCCCAGGGATGTGCAAAAGAAGGTGTATGCCTTCGAGCAGGCCCTGAAAGAGGCGTCCACCGGGGGTCGGTTCGTGCCCCAGGGGAACCACCACGTGACCTTGCGGTTCATCGGGGAGAGCAACGACCTGGCCGACATCGCCTTCGCCATGGACCAGGCTGTGTCCGACGCCCGGCCCTTCACCCTGAAGCTGGGGGGCTACGGCTATTTCGACCACGGCGGCGCCCGGACAAGCTATCTAAAGGCCGAGGGGGACCTGGACGAGCTCTACCGCATCCACGAGATGCTGGAGGCGAACCTGTGGGAACGGGGCTTCTGCAAGGGCAAGGGGCGGCTCGTCCCCCACGTGACGCTGGGCCGGGCCGTGGAGCACGGGGACATCTCCCACCTCGTTCCCCCGGAAAACGCCAGCTTCCGGGTCAATTCCATCGTTTTATATGAGAGCGCCAACGAGAAAGGCAGGATGGTGTACACGCCGGTGCACACCGCCCGGTTCTGATGGGCGCTCCCCTGACCGTTTGGATGGGCCGTTCGGGGAGCGGCAAGAGCACCCGCCTCTACGACCGGCTCTGCGCCCATGCCCAGCGGGGGGAGCGGGCCACGCTGGTGGTGGCGGAGCAATACACCTTCGAGGTGGAGAAAGCCCTGTGCAGCCGGCTCGGGGGTCTGTTGGGGGTCCAGGTGCTGTCCTTCTCCCGGCTTTGCGAGCGGGTCCTGCAGGAGCAGGGGAACGATCTGCCCGTCATCGGCGGCCCGGGGCGGCGGATGATTTTGAAAAAGGCCGCCCTGAACCACAAAAGCGAGCTGACCCTCTTCGGCCGGGTGGCGGAGAGCCGGGGCTTCGTGGAGAAGATGGACGAGATCGTCACCCGCTGCAAGCAAAGCGGCGCCCGGCCCGAGGACCTCTTGCGGGCGGCGGAGCAGCTCCCCCAGGGGAGCCAGCTTCGGGGGAAGATGGCGGACATCGCCCTGCTCTACGGGGCCAGCGAGGCCTTTCTGCAGGATCGGTATCTGACGGAAAGCGATCTCTGGGATCGAGCCGGGGAGGCCCTTGCCGGGTCCTTCCTCACGGGAACGGACCTGTATGTGGACGGCATCGACATCCCCAGCCGCCAGCTGTTCCGGCTCATGGGACGGCTGCTGAAGGTGTGCCGGACCGTGACCGTGACGCTGCGCATGGACCCGGACGGGAGGGACGGGGACCTGTTTGCCCCGGATATCCGCACCTATTATAAGCTCCAGCAGGTGGCCCAGGAGGCGGGCAGCTCCTTCTTCACCGAGGGCTGCTGCAAGGACAAGCCCCGGCCCGCGGAGCTGAAGCATCTGGAAAAACACCTCTTTGCCCAGGACGAAGCCCTGTTTCCCGACCCCGCCCCGGCCCTGGTTTTGTGGGCTTCGGCGGATCGGGAGGAGGAGGCGGAGCGCTGCGCCCAGGAAGTGATGGAGCTGGTCCGCCGGGGGTATCGCTATCGGGACATGGCGGTGATGGTCACCGACGGCGCGGGGTACGTGTCCCGGGTCCGCCGGGCCTTCGCCCGGAAAAACATCCCCCTCTTTTACGACGCCACCCGGCCCGTCACGGGCCACAGCGCCATGGACATGATCCTTTCCGCCGTCCGCTTCGTGGAGTCCCACAGCATGGAGGACGCCCTCCACATCCTGAAAAGCGGCTACGCCCCCTGCACCGTCAGCGAGGGGGAGATATTCGAAAACTACGTCCTTCGCTACGGTCTCTTCGGCAACAGCCTATCCAGCCCCTTCACTTTCGGGGAGGTACCCGAGGAGGCGGAGCGGGTCCGCGCGGCCCTCTATCCGCCCTTGGAGCATTTGAAGGCCGGCTGCGGTCGGGGCACCACCGGCGAGGAGAAGGCCCGGGCAGTCTACACCTATATGGAGGAAACGGGCCTTCGGGATCGGCTGCGGGAGCAGGGGGAGGCCCTCGTCGCCGCGGGCCGTCCCAACGCCGGGGAGCTGTTCAGCCAGGTCTACACCATCCTGAGCGGCCTTTTGAGCGACATTGCCGCCATCTGGGGCCGGGACCCGTTGAGTCAAAAGGAGTTTTTGTCCCTCCTGGAGGAGGGGGCCCGGGCCTCCACCATGGGGGTCCTGCCCGGCATGGCGGACCAGGTCATCCTGGGAGACTTCGCCCGAACCCGGACCCCGGCGGTGCCGGTGCTGTTCGTGTTGGGCTGCAGCGAAGGGCTGCTGCCCCCGGCCCGGACCGACGACGAGCTCATCTCCGACGGGGAACTGTCCCTCCTTGCGGAGCAGGGGCTGGAGCTGTGGACCGGCACCGAGGCCCTGACCGAGATGGAGCGCCTGGAGCTCTACACCGCCTTCAACAAAGCCCAGGAGAAAATCTATTTCAGCTATGCCTACTCTGCCGACGGGGAGGAGCAATCCCCCTCGCCCCTTTTGGGCCGGATACGTCGGCTGTTCCCGAAGATCAAAACCCTGGACGCCCATGACGAGGAGACCTATCCCTCGGACCGGGAGGGGAGCTTCCGCCGGCTGGTCCGGGAGCTGGCCCTCTACGAGCAGGAGGGGCTCCGGGGCCCGGAGCTCACCGCCCAGCGGGCCTACTTTGCCGGGGATCAGGACTACGGCCCCCGGCTCCGACGGGCCGAAGCGGCCCTCCGCGAGGGCATCTCTCCCGCCCCCTTTGGCCGCGCTTTGGCGGAGCGGATGTACGGCGCCGCCCCCGCCATGAGCGCCAGCCGATTGGAGCAGTTCAACCGCTGCCCCTTCTCCCACTATGTAAAATACGGCCTCAGGGCCAAGGAGCGGCCCGAGAGCCGGGAGGAGGCCGCCGACGCGGGCACCTTCCTCCACGATGCCCTGGACGCCTTTTTGAAGCGGGTGAAGGATTTGAATTGCAGCTGGGCCACCCTCACCGAGGAGCAGGCGGACCAGCTGGTGGACGAGATCCTGCCTCCCCTCATCGCCACCCACAACGACGGCATCTTCCTGCGGGACAAGCGCCTGGGAGAGGCGTTGTTTTTGCGGATCGATTCCGTGAAGAAGTGCGCCCGGTCCATCCTGCGCCAGATGCAGGCCGGGTCCTACCGGCCCTATGAGACGGAGCTGGCCTTCGGCCCCGGCGCCCCCTTTCCGCCCCTGCGGCTCACCGCCGACGACGGGCGGACCGTCCAGCTCTACGGCCGGATCGACCGGGTGGACAAGAGCCCCGACGGGTTCTACCGGATCATCGACTATAAGATGGGGGATCGGAAGTTCGAGCCCGCCAAGATCGCCAAGGGGTTGAGCTTGCAGCTGCCTCTGTACCTGGCCGCGGTGGAGGGTCTCGACGGGAAGATGGGCGGCATGTACTATATGCCCCTGTCCCTGCCCGCCCCCAAGGAGGGGGAGGAGAAACGCCACGTGCTCCGGGGCGTCACCGCCGGGAGCGACGAATCCCTGGCGGCATTGGAGCGGGGCCTGGACGGAAAGTCCCAGATCGTTCAGGGCCTTAGACGGAACAAGGACGGGAAGCTCAGCGGCAACGTGTGCCGCCAGGAGGACATGGCGGTCCTCACCCGGGAGGCTGTGGCCGTGGCGGAGCGGACGGTGAGGGACATGGATCGGGGCGAAGCGGCCGTCACCCCCTACAAGGGGGCCTGCAAGTGGTGCCCCTATGTGTCCGTGTGCCGCTATGATCGGCAGCAAAAGGGCTGCTTCGAGCGGGACGCCGGCAGGATGACCGTGGCGGAATTGATCGAAATGGCGGGGAAATTGAAATGAACTGGGCCAGGGAACAGCAGCAGGCCATAGAGGAACAGGGGAATTTGATCGTGTCCGCCGCCGCCGGCGCGGGCAAGACCGCCGTGCTCACAGAGCGGGTGGTCCGCCTGGTGGAGGGGGGCATGGACATCGACCGGCTTTTGATCCTCACCTTCACCCGGGCCGCCGCCGCCCAGATGAAGGAGCGCATCCAGAACACCCTTCAAAAGCGGGCCGCCGAAACCGACGACGAGGCCCTGAAGGCCCGGCTCTACCGGCAGAGCGCCCGGTGCCCCAACGCCAGCATCTCCACCATCCACGCCTTCTGCCGCCGGGTGGTGAACCGGTATTTCCATCTGGTGGGCCTGTCCCCCTCGGCGGGGACGCTGGACGAAACGGAGAGCGCCGTGCTCCGGAAGGAAGCCCTGGACCAGGCGCTGACCGCCCTCGCCACCGAGGACGCCTCCGGCTATCGGCTCCTTCTGCGGGCCTTCGAACGGGAGGACCCCCTCATGGAGGCGGTGAAGGCCCTGACCGGGTTTTTGATGGCCCAGCCGGACCCCATGGGGTGGCTGGCGGAAGCGGAGGAAAAGCTCACCAGCCGACCTGCCTACGATCGGGCGGTGGACGTCTGCTTCAGGGAGGACAAGGCCACCTTCGAGGCGGCCCTCGCCGACCTTGTTCGGCTCAGGGACAGCTATCCCCCCAGCTGGGGGAATCTGATCGCCTATCTGGACGAGGTGATCCCCCACGCCCGGGGTGCCCTGCTCCAGGGGACCCCCGCCGCCTACTCCCAGGCCCTGTCCGCCGTGACCTTCGGCCGCATCAGCTACCCCAAGGACATGGACCCCCTGGACAAGAAGGCCCTGGAGAAGGCCCGGGAAAAGGTGAAGGACGAAGCTAAGGCCCAGCAGGAGACCTACGGCCAGGACGGGGAGGCCCAGTGGAACATCCATCTGTCCGGCGCCAAGGTCCTGGTGGCCCTCATCGGTCTTTGGCGGCGGCAGCAGGCCATCTATGACGGTATGAAGCGGGAGCGGGACCGGATCGACTTCAACGATCTGGAGCACTTCTGCGCCAAAATTTTGGAGGACCCGGAGGCTGCCCGGGAGTATCGGGACCGGTTCACGGCCATCATCGTGGACGAGTACCAGGACAGCAACGCGGTCCAGGAGGCCATCCTGAACCGGATCAAGCGGCCCGACGATCTGTTCTTCGTGGGGGACGTGAAGCAGAGCATCTACGGCTTTCGCATGGCGGAGCCGGGGCTGTTCTTGGAGAAGCTCACCACCTTCACCGGGGACGCGGGCAAGCGGATCGACCTTAGCCACAACTTCCGCAGCAGCCCGGAGGTGCTGACCGCGGTGAACCGGGTCTTCGAAAAGCTCATGGCCCCGGGGCAAAGCGCCGTCGTCTATGACGAAAAAGCGGCCCTGCGGCCCGGCATGCCCCAGCCAGAGGGGGCCGTGGAGCTCCATCTCATCGAAAAGAAGCCCGGGGAGGACGCCGAGGAAGGGGAGGACATGGACAGCGCCGAAGCGGAGGCCCGCTTCTGCGCCCGCCGCATCCGGGAGCTCATGGAAAACGAACTCTATCGGGAGACCCCGGAGGCGGAGCCCCGTCCCTATCGCTACGGGGACTTCGCCATATTGCTGCGCAGCACCCCAAACGCCCGTATCTTCGCCCGGACGCTGGCCCTGGGGGGCATCCCCTGCTACGCCCAGCTCACCGGGGGCTATTTCGAGTCCGTGGAGGTCATGGTCATGCTGAACCTGCTGCGGATCATCGACAACCGACGGCAGGACATCCCCCTGCTCTCCGTGCTGCGCTCGGCGGTGGGGGGCTTCTCCCACGAGGAGCTGATCGATCTTAGGACCCGCTACCCCCAGGGGGAGCTGCTGGACTGCCTGCTCTCGGCGGCGGCGGACGACGAAACCTGCAAGGCCGCCCGGTTCCTGGGGCGGCTGGAGGGCTGGCGGCAGGAGAGCATGATCGCCACCGTGGAGGAGCTGTTGAGCCGCCTGCTGGACGAGACGGAGCTGTATGTGGAGATGGGGGCCCTGCCCGGCGGCATCCAGCGCCAGGCCAATCTGGACGCCCTGGTCAGCAAGGCTCAAAGCTACGACGCCACGGGCAGCTTCGGCCTCCATGGGTTTTTGAAGTATATGGATGACGCCCGGGACTCCGCCCGCTCCGGCGCGGCCCAGACGGTCCAAAGCGACGTGGTCCGGATCCTGTCCGTCCACAAGTCCAAGGGCCTGGAGTTCCCGGTGGTGTTCCTCTGCGAGCTGAACCGCCAGTTCAGCCGGGAGGGGGAAAACGCCCCGCTGCTGCTCCATCGGGAGCTGGGCATGGGCCTGTCCTTCGTGGACGAAAGCGGGATCAAGCGGGACCCTCTGTACCGCCGGGGCGTGAAGCTGCTGAACCGGCGGCAGCAGGTAGAGGAGGAGATGCGGGTGCTGTACGTGGCCATGACCCGGCCCAAGCGCCGCCTGGTCCTGGTGGGCTCCGAGAAGAACGCCCAGGAGACCCTGGACCGGTCCGAAGCCCTGACCCCCTATGGGGTGTTGAGCGCCAGGTCCTTCCTCCGATGGCTGTTGCTGACGGCCCGGGACCATCTCCCTGTCACCGTCCACCCACGGGAGGAGTTTTTGATGCCCTCGGGCCAGAACCGGCCCGCCCTGCCCCCCGCGGACCCGGTGCTGGTCCAGGCCCTGCGCCGCCGCTACGCCTATGAATACCCCTTTGCCGAGGTGGCCGGGGTGCCCAACAAGACCTCGGTGACGGCCCTCTCGGACCAGCATACCCTGACCTTCTCGGAGCCTGCCTTCGCGGAGGCGGAGGGGGCCCTGCGCCGGGGCACGGACGTCCACGAGCTGCTGCGGCGGCTGCCGCTAAAGCCCCTGACGGAGACGGAGCTGGACGAATATCTCTCCGCCCACGAAGGGGCCCGCTACCGGGCGAACGTGGAATACTTCATGGAGACGGACCTGTTTTCCCGCATGTGCGGCAGCCCCCAGGTCTATCGGGAGCTGCCCTTCACCCTGGCCATGGACACGGAGGAGCTTTTGGGCGTGCCCTCGGCGGAGCGGGTGCTGCTGCAGGGCGTCATCGACGTGTGCTTCCGGGAGGGGGACGGATTCGTGCTCCTGGACTATAAGACCGACCGGGTGATAGGCGACCCCGCCCAGTGGGCCCAGCGGCATCGGCGGCAGGTGGAGCTGTACGCCCGAGCCCTCACCACCCTGACCGGCCGGCCGGTGGTGGAAAAATATGTGGTGTTTTTGAACGGGAGGGCCTGCGTCCGGCTATGAATCTGCCCCAAGCGTATCTGAATCGAATGAAGGACCAGCTGGGCGAGGCCTTCCCCGCCTACCTTGCCGCCATGGAAGCCCCCGAGAGGCGGGCCGCCCGGTGCAACCCCCTGAAGATGAGCCCCGAGGGTATGTGGGCCCTGCGGCCCGGGTTCACGCCGGCCGGAGGGGAGGGCTTTTTGCTGCCGGAGGGGTTCGCCCCGGGGAAGGACCCCCTCCACTGCGCCGGGGCCTACTACGTCCAGGAGCTGTCCGCCCAGATGCCGGCGGGGCTTTTGGAACTGACGCCGGACATGGCGGTGCTGGACCTTTGCGCCGCACCGGGAGGCAAGTCCGGCCAGCTGGCGGCCAAGGTGCCCCAGGGGGTCCTCTTTGCCAACGAGATCGTCCCCCATCGGGCCAACGTGCTGCTGGGGAACCTGGAGCGCATGGGCGCCAAAAACGCCGTGGTCACGTCCATGGACCCGGAAAAGCTGATCGCGGCCACGGGTCCCGTCTTTGACGCCGTGCTGGTGGACGCTCCCTGCGCCGGGGAGGGGATGTTCCGCAAGGACCCGGAGGCCGTCCGGGCCTGGTCGCCGGAGCACGTGATCGCCTGCGCGAAGCGCCAGCGGGCCATCCTTGCTTCTGCCCAGGGGGCCGTGAAGCCCGGCGGACAGCTGGTTTATTCCACCTGCTCCTTCTCCCCCGCAGAGAACGAGGAGAACGTGGGCTGGTTTTTGGACGCATATCCGGACTTCGAGCTGTTGGAGGAGCGGCGGCTGTACCCCCACACCTCCCTGGGCGAAGGGCAATACGCCGCCCGGCTCCGGCACAAGGGTGCTGCGGAGCCCGCAGGGTATCTGCCCCCAAAAAAGGAAAAAGCGCCCCTGGTGGAGGCGTTTCTGCGGGACATGTGCCCGGACCTGTGCGGCGAGCTGCGCCTGCTTCTGGACGGGCGTTCGCTCCTGCTGCCGCCGCTGCCCTGCTCCCTGGAGGGGCTTAGGGTGCTGCGGGCGGGGCTGCTGCTGGGCGAATGCGTCAAAGGCCGGTTCGTGCCCGCCCATGCCCTGGCCATGGCGGCGGGGCTGCCCCTGCGACAGCGGACGGAGCTTTCGGAAGGGGACGCCCTCCGATACCTGCGGGGGGAGACCCTGCCCACGGACCTTTCCGGCTGGTGCGCCGTGACCTGCCACGGCCTGGCCCTGGGCCTTGCGAAGGGAGCCGGCGGCGTGCTGAAAAATCATTTGCCCAAAGGGTTACGGCTCAATTGATTTTCAGGCGCTGTTCAGCAGTTTCTTTTTAAAATTTCAAACAAAGTCTGATACTTGCGCACGCAGCGCAGGCGCTGGGCCGTGATGGCGTAGTCGGCGTCGGCGGTGGAGAAGACCATGCCCTGCCGCTGGATGAGGCCGATGCCCCTTAGATCGTGGAGGGGGAAGGTGTGTTCGCCCACCGTAAGCCGATCCCGGTACAGAGCCATGGTCCCGGTGGCCAGCTGCGTCAGGCTGTGATCGTCCTCCTTGCGGTTCAGGGTCTGGTCGTCGTCGGAAAAAGCCGCCGCCTCGCCCAAATTTTCCGCCAGCTTCTCCATCTCCCCCGTCTGCCACCGGTCCCACTCAAGGGGGGTGGCAAAGGGCAGATCCGTCCCCTGGAAAAAGCCGTATTCGTCCAGAGTCATGGACAGGCCGCAGTCGCAGAAGAACCGATCCCCCTGACTGTGCAGGGTATCGATTTTGTGGCATTTGGGGCATAAGTACAGGGCCGTCTCCAGGGTCTCTGCCAGGGCCTTGCCCCGATAGACCACCGGGTCCTTCCTCTGGGTCTCGTAGGCGTTTTCGTACAGGTCCCGCCGCAGCAGGGCCAGCACCTCCGCCTCGGACATCCCCTTCAGCTCCTCGGGGCTGTACACCCCCACGGGCCCGCCGGATACGCGCCCCTTGCGCCGATGGATGCTCCACCGGGGCGTGGTCAGATACCCGCCCACCAGCCGATAGGTGACCAGGGTGGCCCGGGACAGCTTCACCAGCTTGGCCGTGGCCGGGGCGATGGGCAATGTCTCCCCCGTGAAGGTCCGATTCCCCTCGGCGAACATACACACGTTCCGGCCCTTTTTCAGCGTCCGCAGGATCTGCAGCGCCGCCTCCGCGTCGGTGGTCCCCTTCACCCGCTGGATGAGGGACGCGTAGCGAACGGCGATCTTCGACAGAAATCCCATGCGCAGCACGTTTTCCCCGGCCACGAAATACATATGCGACGGGAAGCTCAACCCCACCAAAAAGGGGTCGAAATCCGTAACATGGTTGCTCAGGATCAGGCAGGGGCCCTCCACCTTCGGCCCGGGGACAGCCTCATAGTTCAAAAGCCACTTCATCAGGTGCCTGGCCATAGGATACATGACCCGATAGGCCCTCTTCTGCCGCTGATACGCCCGCTCGTCCTCCGCCATGGTGTCCTCCCTTTGGTTCATTCCCCTATACTATATACTTCCTCGTCCGCATGGCGCAAGAGGCAAAATAGCATTGCAATATGATGCTTTTTAGTATATGCTGTATTTTGGGTTGAGATCAGGGTACCAGGAGGTTCTATGGGTATTTCAAACATACTATCCCTGCTATGCGGCGTGGCGTTGTTCCTCTACGGCATGTCCGTCATGGGCGACGGCCTCAAGCGGGTGGCCGGCAACAAGCTGGAGGTCATCCTGTGGCGCTTGAGCAGCACGCCCTGGAAGGGTGTCCTTCTGGGTCTGGGCGTGACGGCGGCCATCCAAAGCTCGTCGGCCACCACCATCATGGTCATCGGCTTCGTGAACTCCGGCATGATGAAGGGGATCCAGTCCATCCCCATCATCCTGGGCGCCAACGTGGGCACCAGCGTCACGGGCTGGATTCTGTGTCTGTCCCTGCTGGGCGGCGGCGGGGGCTGGGTGTCCCTGTTCTCCACGGCCACCATCACCGCGTTGGTGGCTATCGCGGGCACGATCCTGCGCATGACGGCCAAATCCACCGCCAAGAAGCACGTGGGCGACATCCTGCTGGGCTTCGCTGTGCTCATGTTCGGCATGAGCGCCATGTCCGACGCAGTGCTGCCCCTGAAGGACAGCGCCCGGTTCCGGGAACTGCTGCTCCTCTTTGACAACCCCCTGTTGGGCATCCTGGTGGGCGCCCTCTTCACGGCGGTGCTCCAAAGCGCATCCGCCGCCGTGGGTATTCTCCAGGCCCTGTCCATGACCGGGGCCATCACCGCCGAGGCCGCCATCCCCATTATCATGGGCATCGCCATCGGCGCGTCGGTGCCGGTGCTGCTGGGGGCCATCGGCGCGGGACCCACGGGTCGGCGCACCTCTCTCATCTATCTGTTCATCAATGTACTGGGCACCCTCATCTGCCTGGTCCCCTACCTCATCGCCACAGCCTTGCTGCCCGACAGCGTGAAAAGCGCCGCGGTGGGCCCGGTGGAGCTGGCGGCCATCAACTCCGGCTTCCGTATCCTGGCCACGGTGGCCCTGTTGCCCTTCATCAATGGCTTACGGCGCCTCGCTCACCGGCTTGTGAAGGACCGGCCCGAGGACTTGGAGCAGCAGGCCATGATCGACCGGCTGGAGGAGCGATTCATCGCCCACCCTACGTTGGCCATCGAGCAGAGCAAGATCGTCCTGGCCAAGATGGCGGACACGGCCCAGGAGAACATCCTTCGGGCGCTGAAGCTCCTGTCCAACTGGTCAGAGGCGGAATTTGCCGCGGTGGAGCGGCTGGAGGAGCAGGTGGACACCTATGAGGACAAGCTGGGGACCTATCTTGTGCAGGTGAACCGGCAGGAGCTGGAGCCGGGCCAAAACAAGGAGATCAGCAAATTCCTCCACTGCATCAGCGACATCGAGCGCATCAGCGACCACGCCATGAACGTGGGCGAGACCGCCCGGGAGATCGCGGAGAAGAAAGTGGTTTTCTCCCCGGAGGCGAAGCGGGAGCTGAACGCCCTCATCGCCGCCGTGGAGGAGATCGTGGGCCTGGCTATGGATGCCTTTGAGGCGGAGAACACGAAGGAAGCCTACCGGGTGGAGCCCCTGGAGGAGATGATCGATATGCTGTGCGACGAGCTGAAGCTCCACCACGTGAACCGGGTCCAGACGGGGCAGTGCACGCTGGATCAGGGCTTCGTGTTCAACGATCTCATCACCGACTTGGAGCGGGTGGCGGACCACTGCTCCAACATCGCCGTGGCCATGATCGAGCTGGAGGCCGGCGCCTTCGACACCCACGAATACCTGAACAGCCTGCGGGAGGTCCACACGGACAGCTTCGATAGATATTTTGAACTGTACAAGGAGAAATACGATCTGGAAACCGGGGATTTCTCCACCGGCATCTACGACTTGAGCCAGGCGACCAGCTCCCCCACGTCCGCCGCCAGGGCCGCGGCCCCGGCTTCGGTCAGCTCCTCCCGGGAGCCGTAGCCGTAGAGGACGCCCAGGCAGGGGAGACCGTTCTCCCGGGCGCCGATGACGTCGTGCTTCCGATCCCCCACCATGACGGTTTCGGCGGGGTCCAGATGAAAGGTTTGAAGGGCGTAGGCGATGACCTCGCCCTTTTTCGTGCGCTGTTCGTCCATGGTGGAGCCCGCCACGGCCTCGAAGTATGGGAGAAGGTCGAAGTGCTCCAGGATGCGCAGCGACAAGGGCTCCGGCTTGGACGTGGCCACGAAGAGCCTAAGCCCGGCCCTCTTCAGCTCCGCCAGCGCCTGTCCGATGCCCTCATAGGGTACGTTTTCAAACAGGCCCTTGGTGGAAAAATGTTCCCGATAATAGACCAGGGCCTGCTCGCTTTTTGCCCGGGTCAGGCCCCATTCGCTCATGAACGTTTCGATGAGCGGCGGCCCGATGAACACATACAAGGCTTCTCGGGGGCTCACCGCCATCCCCAGCCGCCGCTGGGCGTGCATCAGGGCGTTGGTGATCCCCTCCGCCGGGTCCGTCAGCGTCCCGTCCAGGTCGAAGAGAACATTCTTTATGCGCTCCATTTGTCGTCTCCTTCCGCACTGTCGGTCAAAATCCGCCTGACCCTGTCGCCGATCTCGGTGGTGGTGAGCTCGGCGATGTCCGCATAGGGCAGAACGGCGGCCACGGTCAGGGTGACGGGGGTCCTGCGAAAGAAGAAGTTGCGGCCCACGTTCTCCGTGCCCCGGGTCTTGAGGACCACCAGGGGACATTTGGCCCGCTGGGCGGCCTTGAAGCAGCCCACCCGGAAGGGGAGCAGCTCCCCGGTCTTCGAGCGGGTGCCCTCGGGATAGATGCCGATGGCCTCTCCGGCCTGCAGGCGGCGGACCACCTGACGTATCACCATCAGGCCCTGTCTGTCGTCCTCCCGGTCCAGGGAGATGCAGCCGGAACCGGCGATCAGCCGGCCGCCCACAGGGATGTCGATGTTCTCCTTCTTGGTGACGAAGGTAAGCCCCCTGTTCCGCAGGGCGTACATGGCGGTGATGGGGTCGAAGTCGGACCGGTGGTTCCCCACCAGCAAAAAGCCCTCCGCCGGGAGTCTGTCCGCCCCCACCAGGTTCACCTGAACGCCCCCCAGCGTCAGCAGGGGCCCGATGCTCCCCGTCAGCAGCTTTCGATAGAAGGGGAAGGCCTTTGGGTTCGGGTCCTTCTTGTTCACAAACAGGGACGCCGCCGCCAACACCAGGGCGTGGAGCAGCAGCAGCCCCAGGAAGATCACCACCAGGAACAATGGCACCTGCAGGGGTTTGTGGGAAAGAAGAAAGGCGGCCCCGAAGCTGAGACCGAGATATACATATAGCAGCATATGCGCCTCCCGCATTATTTCACGAAAACAGTATACCACCAGATGCGGTTGCTCCGCAAGGGACTCCCTTCCGCCCCGGAGGCTGTCCCCTTCGGCCATTTTCACAACATTTTTACAAACCCCGGGGGTTTTATGAAAAAAGCGGTGGATTCCGCCGCGTTTTATTGGTACAATAGCCCTAATGAAACGACGCGCCTTGATGCGTCTGGAGGGAATATCCTATGGATGAAAAACAAACGAAGCCCCGTCGGCCCCTGTGGTTCTGGCTGTTCATCGGCCTGGGGGTGATCATATTGATCTTCGGCCTGGGGGCGCCCCGGGCCCTTAGCTCTGCCAACGAGCAGGCGGTCACCTACGATGTGTTTTTGAAGGCCCTGGACGAGGGGAAGATAGAGGAGGTGGAGCTCAAGAGCGGCACCCTCTATTACACCCTGAAGGAGGTAGCCACCCCCGCCCCCACCGCCGCGCCCCAGTTCAACTTCGGCTTTCGCAGCATGAGCTCCGCCAGCAAGCGGGTCACGGTCTACACCGTCACCGCCATGAACGATCCCGGGCTGGTGGATCGGCTCCACGCGGCAGGTGTCACCTTCTCCGAGAACGCAGGCAGCGGGAATATGCTCCTGCTGATCCTGGTCCAATATCTGGTGCCCATCCTGTTCTATGTGGCCATATTCAGCTTCTTCTTCCGGCGCATGGGCAAGCTGGGAGCCGGCGGCGGCCTCATGGGGGGCCTGGGCAAATCCAACGCCCGGTCCATCGACGGAGGCGAGGTGAAGACCACCTTTGCCGACGTGGCCGGTCAGGATGAGGCCAAGGAGAGCCTCCAGGAGATCGTGAGCTATCTGCACAACCCCCAGGAATACACGGAGATCGGCGCCCGGATGCCCCGGGGCGCCCTGCTCATCGGCCCGCCGGGCACCGGCAAGACCCTTATGGCCCGGGCCGTGGCCGGGGAAGCGGGCGTTCCCTTCCTCTCCATCTCGGGTCCCGAGTTCGTGGAGCTGTTCGTGGGCATGGGCGCATCCAAGGTCCGTGACCTGTTCAAGGAGGCCCGGGAGAAGGCCCCCTGCATCGTGTTCATCGACGAGATCGACGCCGTGGGCAAGAAGCGGGACGGCATCGGCGGCAACGACGAGCGGGAGCAGACGCTGAACCAGCTCCTTAGCGAAATGGACGGCTTCGAGGGCAACTCCGGCGTGGTGATTCTGGCCGCCACCAACCGGCCCGAATCCCTGGACAAGGCCCTGCTGCGGCCCGGCCGGTTCGACCGCCGGGTGCCCGTGGAGCTCCCCGATCAGGGGGGCCGGGAGGCCATCCTCCGCATCCATTGCAGCCGGATCAAAACCGAAGGACCGATCGACCTTGCCGCCATCGCCCGGATCACCCCGGGCGCCAGCGGTGCGGATTTGGCGAACGTTATCAACGAGGCGGCCCTGTGCGCCGTCCGGGCCGGCCGCCACGCCGTGACCCAGAAGGATCTGGAGGACAGCGTGGACGTGGCTCTGGCCGGCAAGCAGCGCAAGAGCATGGTCATCTCCCAGCATGAAAAGGAGATCATCGCCTACCACGAGGTGGGCCACGCCCTGGTGGCCGCCAAGCAGAAGGGGGCGTCCCCGGTCCACAAGATCACCATCATCCCCCGGACCTCCGGGGCCCTGGGCTTCACCATGCAGGCTGACGAGGACGAACACTTCCTCATGGACAAGCAGGAGGCCTTCGCCCGGATCGTCACCCTCACCGGCGGCCGGGCGGCGGAGGAGGTGTGCTTCGACTCCATCACCACCGGCGCCTCCAACGACATCGAGCAGGCCACCAGCATCGCCCGGGCCATGATCACCCGCTACGGCATGAGCGAATCCTTCGGCATGAGGCATGAGCGAATCCTTCGGCATGACCGCCTTCGAGCAGGTGGTGAACCCCTATCTGGGCAGCGAAACGGCCATGAACTGCTCCCAGGAGACGGCGGCCCGGATCGACCGGGAGGTCATCGCCCTCATCGACAAGGCCTACGACCAGGCCAAGACCATCCTGAAGGACAACCGATCCAAGCTGGACGAGATCGCCCGGGTCCTCATCGCCCGGGAGACCATCTCCGGCCAGGAGTTCATGGACATTCTGAACGCCCCGGTGGCCCTCCCCGCGACCCCGGAGGACCCGGCCCAGGAATAAAATATCTGCAAAGCAAAGCAGGCCCCCGCATGGGGGCCTGTTCAGGCTATCGAGAGTTACAGTCCTTCCTCTATCCGCGCTAAGATAGCGGCGTCCGCGGGGCAGAAGGGATAGTTGGGGATGTCTGCCGGGGCGATGAAACGGATGTCCGCGTGCTCCAGGCGTTGGGGACGGCCCGCCGCGATGGCGGCGCGAAACAGGGTCAGATGGATGGTGATGTCCGGGTACACGTGGTCCACCTCCATGAACACGTCCCCCGGGGCCACCGTGACCCCCAGCTCCTCCCGGCACTCCCGAACGAGGGCCTGTTCCTTCGTTTCGCCAGGCTCCACCTTTCCCCCCACGAACTCCCACAGCAGCCCCCGGGCCTTGTGGGCCGGGCGCTGGCAGATCATGAACTTGCCGTCCTCCACCACCAGGGCGGCCACCACCTGGACCGCCATGGCTACAGCCTGGGGAGCACGTCCCGAACCAGGGCGGCCAGGGCGTCCTCGTTATGGGAGGGGAGCACGTGGGCGCAGACGGCCTTGATCTCATCGATGGCGTTGGCGGGACAGCAGGCCACGTCCGCCGCCTGCAGCAGCTCCATGTCGTTCCAATAGTCCCCCACGGCGATGAGGGTCCGTCCCTCATAGACGGGGAGCTTTCTGATTTCGGCCACGCCGGTGCCCTTGTTCACGTCCTGGGGCAGCAGCTCCTGATACTTTCCGATCTTCACCACGTCCGTGGTCCCCTCCACCAGGGAGAGGCGAGCGTCGTAGCCCTTCTGCTTCAGATAGGCCCGCATGGGGGCCAGGGCGTCCACCTGGCGCTCCAGCAGAACGGTCTTGATCCAGGTCTTCTCCAAAAGCTGGTCCATGGGCAGGCGGGTGGTGGGCTGATGGATGCGCAAAAATCCCGGGTCCGCCACGTCGAGCGGCGAAGCGTAGTAGATGCCGTCGGTTGTGTAGACCTGCAAATCGAGGGGCCAGTCCATCTCCAGGCAGTGGAGCAGCACGTCCTGGGCCGCGTCCTTGTCCATGGGGATGGCGCGGATGTACCGGCGGCGGACGAAATCATAGACGGCGGCCCCGTTGAGGCAGATGGAGGGGCCGTTCAAGGGCACGTCCGGCAGATGCCGGCGGGCGTTGCGGGGCTCCCGGCCCGTGGCCACGGCAAAGAGCCCGCCTCCGGCGATGAACGTCCGGATGGCGGCGCGATCCGCCTGGGAGACCTCCCCCCGGCTGTTGAACAGCGTTCCGTCCAGATCGGTCAATATGGCATAGCGATCGTATCGCACGCAGAATACCTCGTTTCGTGTATTTTTCAATAGCACAGTATAGCACAGCCTTTGCCCCTTGTCACGCAAAAGCAGGTTGTCAGGACCTTTGCCCCAACCGAGCGGCACCTCTCCGCCCCACCGGTCATCCTAACCGAGGGAGCGCAGGCGACCGAGTGGAAGGATCTGCGAACAAAGTCGGCATAACGAGTTGCTTTTGTGCGGTATGAGCTTCATCGTTCACAGATCCCTCGACTGACGCTCGGGATGACCGAGACGGCCGCGAGGATGCCGAAGGAGAAGAAACAAAAGCAGTCTGTCAGCAAAGGATGGCAGAAACGGCGTTCTTTGCCCTGAAGCTGTACAAAGGTACTGCGAATGGGCAAAAACGCCGTTAATTTGCGGCATCAATTTATATGAACCGCCGCGCTTTATTTGCCGCAAATGTTCTGGCGCCTTTTTCGACAGACAAAGCAGCCCGCCGGGCGGCGGGCTGCGGTGCGGTGGCTGTGCTTACAGGGGCATGTTGCCGCGGACGCGGCCTTCCCTCTTCTTGTTCTCAAAGAGCTCCAGGGCGTCCAGGATGTAGTCCCGGGTCTCGGCGGGCTCGATGACGCAATCCACGTAGCCGTGAGAGGCGGCCACATAGGGGGTGGCGAACTGGGCGGTGTACTCCGCGATCTTCTCCTGACGGACGGCCTCGGCGGCTGCCTTGGCGGCGGCCTCGTCGTTGCCGGCGGCCACGGCGTTGTCCTTGGCGGCCTTGATGTCCTTGGCGAAGATGATGTTGGCGGCGCCCTCCGCGCCCATGACGGCGATCTCACTGGTGGGCCAGGCCAGCACCATGTCGGCGCCCAGGTCCTTGGAGCACATGGCGAGGTAGCTGCCGCCGTAGGCCTTGCGCATGATCACGGTGATCTTGGGGCTCTCGGCCACGGAGTAGACGTAGAGGAGCTTGGCGCCGTGACGGATGATGCCGCCGTACTCCTGGTTGGTGCCGGGCAGGAATCCGGGCACGTCCACCAGGTTGATGAGGGGCAGACCGAAGGCGTCGCACATCTGGATGAACCGGGAGGCCTTGTCGGAGGCGTTGATGTCCAGGCACCCGCCCATGATCATGGGCTGGTTGCAGATGAAGCCCACGGACCGGCCGCCGATCCGGCCGAAGCCGGTGACGATGTTGGTGGCGTAGTTGGGCTGCAGCTCGAAGAAGCTGTCCTCGTCGGCGATCTCGCCGATGACGGTGCGCACGTCGTAGGCACGGCGGGAGCTGTCGGGCACGATGTCGTTGAGGACCGGCCGATACTCGTCGCCCCGCTCATACTCGTAGACGGGGGCCTTGTCCCGGGCGCTGCTGGGCAGGTAGCTGAGGATCATGCGGATGAACCAGATGGCCTCCTCCTCGTCGGCGGCCATGAGATGAGCCACGCCGGAAACGGAGGTCTGGGTGTTGGCGCCGCCCAGCTCCTCCTCGGACACCTTCTCGCCTGTGGTGGCTTCGATGACCCGGGGGCCGGTGATGAACATCTGGCTCTTCTGATCCACCATGATGATAAGGTCGGTCAGGGCGGGGCTATAGACCGCGCCGCCGGCGCAGGGCCCCATGATGACGGAGATCTGGGGGATCAGGCCGGAAGCCAGGGAGTTGCGACGAAAGATCTGACCGTAGCCGGAGAGGGCGTCCACCGCCTCCTGGATACGGGCGCCGCCGGAGTCGTTGAGACCCACGCAGGGGCAGCCGGCTTCCAGGGCCATATCCATGACCTTGCAGATCTTGGCGGCGTGCATTTCGCCCAGAGCGCCGCCCACGCTGGTGAAGTCCTGGGCATAGGCGAAGACCTTGCGGCCGTCCACGAGACCGTAGCCCGTGACCACACCGTCGGCGGCAACCACCTTTTTCTCCATGCCGAAGTTGTTGCAGCGATGGTTGACGAACCGGTCCACCTCCTTGAAGGTGCCCTCGTCAAAGAGCATATCGAGGCGCTCACGGGCGGTGAACTTGCCCCGGCCGTGCTGCTTCTCTACGGCCTTCTCCCCGCCCATGGCGAGGATCTTTTCACAGCGAAGCTGAAAATCGTTGAGCTTTTCCTGAGTCGTCATGCTTTCACCTCATTACATCCGCTGGGTGAGCTCCAGGAGCACGCCGCCGGTGGCCTTGGGATGGACGAAGGCGATGCGGGCGTTGCCGGCGCCGTAGCGGGGGGTCTGGTCGATGAGGCGGACTTCCTTCGCCTTCAGCTCCTCAAGAGCCTTGTCGATGTCGTCCACCCGGATGGCAACGTGCTGGATGCCGGGGCCGTTCTTCTCGATGAAGCGGGCGATGGGGCCGTCGGGCTCGGTGCTCTCCAGGAGCTCCAGCTCGCTGTCGCCGCAGGGCAGGAAGGCCACCTTCACCTTCTGCTCTTCCACGGTCTCGTACCCCGTGGCCTTGAAGCCCAGGCTCTCGTAGAATTTGACAGCATCCTCCAAATTCTTCACAGCGATACCGATATGATCCACGCGTTTGAGTTCCATAGTCATTCCTCCTGTTTGCTTTTTAAAATTTTTACAAAGCCCGAAGGCGTACGTCCCAAAACGCACGCCTTCGTTCTTCAATATGTTCCGGTCAACGCGAACCGCCGACGCAAATAATCCGCCACATCCGCGATGGGCGCGCCGTCGGGGAACACGGCCTCCAGCCCCGCCCCCATAAGGGCAGGGATATCCTCCTCCCGGAGGCTCCCGCCGCCGAAGAGGACCATGTCCATGATCCCCTGGCTTTTCAGCAGGGCATCGATTTGGGCCACCAGATCCGCCTGGTCTTCGCCCAGGAGGCTCAGGCCCACCGCGTCCACTTCCTGGCCCACGGCGGCGTCCACGATCTGGCGGGGGGTCTGCCTAAGGCCGGTGAAGACCACCTCGAAGCCCTGATCCTTCAGGCCCTGGGCCATCTTCTTGGCGTGCCGGTCATGGCCGCCCAGGCCGGGCTTGGCGATGAGGACACGCATCTTCAGTTTTCGTTCCATAGTGCGTTCCTCCTGGCGTTGGTCCCGGCTTGGGGGCGATTGGGGTCCTTTTCTTAGAGCAGGTTGAAGCCCACCTCGAGGGCCTTGAAGTTGGCGGCCTCGGTGCCCTTGGGGATGCGCGCCGAAACGGCTTCCTTCAGCACATCCTGAGGAACGATGTCGAGGAGCTTGTTGATGACGGCCACGGCCACGATGTTGGCGGTCTGGGCCTTGCCCACCTGGTCGATGGCGGCCTGGAGGATGGGGGCCTGATAGTATTTACGGCCGGCCAGCCACTCGGGGATCTCCAGAGAGCTGTCCACCAGGATCACGCAGTCCTCGGGCAGGTTCTTGCCGTACTTTTCCAGGGACTGGTCGGTGAGGGCCATGAGGAAGCTGGGGATACGGACCTTGGGGAAGCCCAGCTCACCGTTGCTGATGACCGCCTGGGCCATGCAGGCGCCGCCGCGGGCCTCGGGGCCGTAGCTCTGGCTCTGGGCCGCGTTTTTGCCGGCGAGGATCGCCGCCTCGGCGAGAATGACGGATGCAAGGATGACGCCCTGGCCGCCGCTGCCGACGAGCCGCAGTTCTTCTCTATTACGCATACTTATCTCTCCTTTATGCCTTCAGTCGTTCGATGAGCTTGGTGTATTCCGCGGTGTACTCGGGGACGTTCTCCTCGTTGCGGAAGCAGCCGATGACGGCCTTGCCCTGGAGCTCTTCGGCCGTCATGGTGTCGGCCTTGGCCTTCATGACGACGTTCTCCTTCTGCCAGGTCATCATCTTCACCGCGTCGCCCTTCTTGTTCTTGCGGCCGTAGTAGGTGGGGCAAACCGCCATGCAGTCGATGAGGGCGAAGCCCTTGTGGGCGATACCGTCCTGGATGAGCTTGGTGGTCTGGGGCACGTGATAGGCGGAACCCCGGGCGGCGTAGGTGGCGCCGGCGCCCATGGCCAGCGTGGGCAGGTCGAAGGTACGGTCGATGCTGCCGTAGGGGGCCGTGGTGGCCAGCGACCCGGTGGGCGTGGTGGGGGAGAACTGACCGCCGGTCATGCCGTAGATGTTGTTGTTGAACACGACCACGGTGAGGTCGATGTTCCGGCGGGCGGCGTGGATCAGGTGGTTGCCGCCGATGGCGGAGCTGTCGCCGTCGCCGGTGATGACGATGACGGTCAGCTCGGGCTTGGCCATTTTGATGCCCGTGGCGAAGGCGATGGCCCGGCCATGGGTGGTGTGCAGGGTGTTGTAGTTCATGTAGCCGGCGGCCCGGGAGGAGCAGCCGATACCGGAGACGATGACCACCTTGTCGCGGTCAAGGCCCAGGTTGGTGATGGCCTGCGCCACGTCCCGCATGAGGATGCCGTTGCCGCAGCCGGGGCACCAGATGTGCGGCAGGTTCCGAAGCCGCATGGTGTTGTTGATCAATTCGCTTGCCATAGCTTATGCCTCCTCCTTGAGTTTCGCGAGCACTTCGTCGGGATCGACCACGGAGCCGTTGAACCGGCCCAGGAAGTCCACGGGCACGTTGCCGGCGTGGGCCTTCACTTCGATGACCATCTGACCGGCGTTGTTTTCCACCACCAGGAAGCGCTTGACCTTCTTGGCCACCGCTTCCAGCGCCTTCTCGGGGAAGGGCCACACGGTGATGGGACGGAAGAGACCGGCCTTGATGCCCTGCTTGCGGGCCTCGATGACCGCTTCCTCTGCGGAACGGGCGGCGCCGCCGAAGCTGACCACGGCGATCTCCGCGTCGTCCATGAACTTCTCTTCCCACTTTTCGATGTCGTCCCGGTTCTTCTCCACCTTGTCGAGGAGGCGGTTCATGAACTTCTCATAGCTCTGGGCGGTGCCGCGGGGGAAGCCGGTCTCGTCGTGGAAGAGGCCGGAGATGTTGTAGTGCAGGCCTTCGCCGAAAGGCGCCATTTCGGGGGCGTACTTGCCCTCGGGGATGGAATAGGCCTGCTCGTCGGTCAGGTTCTTGTTGACCGTGCGGTCGATGACCTCGATCTCGTCGGCCTCGGGGATCTCGATGCCCTCGCGAAGATGGCCCACCATCTCGTCCATGAGGAAGATGACGGGGGTGCGATACTTCTCGGCCAGGTTGAAGCAGCGAATGGCTTCCAGATAGGTTTCCTTCACCGTGGCGGGGGAGATGACGATGGCGGGATGGTCACCGTGAGTGCCCCAGCGGGCCTGCATCAAATCGCCCTGGGCGGGACTGGTGGGAAGACCCGTGGAGGGGCCCACGCGCTGCACGTCCACGACCACCACGGGGATCTCGGCCTCGGCGGCGTAGCCGATGTGCTCCTGCTTCAGGGAGAAGCCCGGGCCGGAGGTGGCGGTCATGGCCTTGACGCCGGCCACGGAAGCGCCGATAGCGGCGGCGGCGCCGGAGATCTCGTCCTCCATCTGGAGGAAGCGGCCGCCCACCTTGGGCAGCTCCTGAGCGGAGATCTCAGCGATCTCGGTGGAGGGCGTGATGGGGTATCCGGCGAAGAACCGCATACCGGCGGCGATGGCGCCCATGACGCAGGCTTCATTGCCCTGCATTAAAACTTTCTTACCCATTAGTTTGCACCCTCCTCAACTTTTTCCAGATAAATGGCGTAGTCGGGACACCTCTGTTCGCACTGCCCGCACTTGATGCAAGCGTCAGGATTGGCCTTGGTGACCTTTCCCTTCTTCAGCACGAGCACCTGCTTGGGGCAAAAGGCCACGCAAATGCCACAGCCCTTGCACCACTTTTCGTTGATGATCAGCCGTTTGTTAACCATGTGTTTCCCCTTTCCATGATATATAACGGAAGTATAAAACATCCTTTTAGTATGATACCATGACGGGGAGGGATGGGAAAGCAGTTTTATGGACAGGTAAGCAACAACCTTTTGGTTGTTAAAATCGGGCAAATTGAAACCTATTTGCAGGGTATCTTGCAGGATGCGTCAAATGATGCAGGAATTCTTGCGGATTTCCCTGTTCGCCGCCCACTTTGGGAAGGACCCGGGGCCCTTCACGCCCGCAGAAGCTCCTGGGCCTCCTCGATGAAGTCCCGGGCGGCGTTGGACAGATACTTCTCCGGGTGATAGGCCACCACGATGGTTTGGGCCAGATCGGCGTCCAGGGGGAAACAGTCCACCGCGTCCCGGGCGGCCTGGGCGGAGGGCAGCAGGGACTGGCTGGAGAGGAACATCTCGGGATAGATGGTGAGCCCCATGCCTTCCATGGCCAGGGCGAAGGCGGTCTGGATGTTTCGGGTCTCCAGCAGCACCCGGGGCGTGATGTCGTAGCGGGAGAAGAGCCGATCCGCCATGCGCCGGACCCTATCGTCCCGGTCGAGAAGGATGAAGGGCATGTCCTTGAAGCAAAGGATGTCCACGCCGCCGGCGAACTCCTTCCGCTTCTCGTCCGCCCTGTCAGCGAACAGCTCCGTCATAAAGGTCTTGGGCACCACCAAAAACAGCCGTTCCCGGCCCAGCTCCGCCGCCTCGAAGGCGTCCAAATCCCTTGGCACGTAGCCGATGAACAGGTCGATGCGGCCCTTGGACAAATTCTCCTGGAGCTCCGACGCGGAGCCCTCGGATATGGTGACGGTGATGCCGGGATGCTTTTGGTGGAACGGGGGGAGCAGCAGCGGGAGAAGGGCCTGGCCCCGGGTGTAGCTGATGCCGATGCGCAGCTCCCCGGTGTTGTTGTGGCTCAAGTCGTCCAGCTCCAGGTGGAGCTGTCGCTCGATGTTCCCGATCTGCTCGGCGGCGGCCTTCAGCCGCTTTCCGGCGGGGGACAGGGTGAAGCGGGGGTTCCGCTCGAAGAGCTTCACGGACAGCTCCCCCTCCAGCTTCCCGATCTGCCGCGAAAGGGCCTGCTCGGAGATATGCAGCCGCTTGGCCGCCCGGGTGACGTTCATCTCCTCGGCCACGATCAGGAAGTATTGCAGATTCTGAAAATTCATCCTCATGCCCCCAGAGTTAATAAGTATAGATAGATTATACGTGGGTTTTTGCCCTGTGTCAATTCGCGGGGGACGCCATAAAACTGTTGACTTTTTCGATGGGATTTAGTAGCATAAAAGGGACAAGTGAACACCGTTTTTTCGTTGCAAGGAATCCGGTGAAAATCCGGAGCAGTCCCGCTGCTGTCAATGGCTGCGAAGGCGCAAGGGCCACTGCGAACCATCGTGGGAAGGCGCGTCCGAGGGGAAAGCCATGAGCCAGAATACTTGCCGTAAAGCGAAGGTCGTCCGCCCCGAGGAGGGCGGCTCCGGCTGGGGACAGGAGGACCCGGGGGTCAAGGTTCAGGATCGGACCCCTGTTGAGTCCTTTTGGGCGTCTGATAAACCACGGCGCACGCCCCTTCTTGCGGCAGTATCGGCGGGACAGCCCGGACACCCCCGACGATAGTGATATAAATGAAAGAAAGGATGTTGTGATGGATACCAAATCTAACACCGAACCGTTGGCTCCGGTGACCTTCGATGAGTTCGCGCCGACCTCCTACGAGACCTGGAAGGCCGCGGCCATCGAAAGCCTCAAGGGCGGCATCTTCGAGAAGAAGCTGTTCACCAAGACGCTGGAGGGCATCGTCCTCTCGCCCATCTACACCGAAGCGGAAGCTGCCCCCTACAAGGAGCGGTTGAGCTTTCCCGGCGCCCCCGACTATCTGCGGGGCACCAAGACCGCCGGCTACGCTGAGGAACCCTGGAAGATCGCCCAGGAGGTGGAGACCCATGATCCCAAGGAGGCCAACAAGGTCCTGCTGGAGGAGCTCAACAAGGGCACCAACGCCGTGAACTTCGACGCCGAGGCCGTGGAGCTCAACACGCTGGGTGACGTGGAGACCCTCTTGGACGGGGTCCAGCTCCAGTACGCCCCCCTGTCCGTCTACGCCGGGGCCACCGCTCTGCCCCTCCTTTCCGCCATCGCCAAGCGCCAGGCCAAGGTGGGCGACGAAGCGCCTCTCACCGGCTGCATCGGCGCCGATCCCTTGGGCGAGGCCGTGAAAAAGGGCGGCTTTGACAGCAGCTTCGAGTGCTACATGGACCAGATGGCCCTGACCCTCAAGTACGCCAAGAACCACGCCCCCGAACTCAAGACCATCTTCGTCCAGAGCTCCGTCTACCACAACGGCGGCGCCAATGCCATCCAGGAGGCCGCCGCGGCCCTGGCCACCGGCCTTTGCTACATCGATGCCATGATGGATCGGGGCTACACCGTGGACGAGGCCGCCGAGCGCATCCGCTTCAACTTCTGTCTCGGCCCCAACTTCTTCATGGAGATCGCCAAGCTCCGGGCCGTCCGCGTGGTCTGGGCCCAGCTCATGCAGGCCTACGGCGCCGGCGAAAAGGCCCAGTGCATCGACGTGTTCGCCGAGACCTCCCAGTTCACCACGACCCTTTACGATCCCTATGTGAACGTGCTGCGGGCCACCACCCAGGCCTTCTCCGGCGTGGTGGGCGGCGTGGCCGGCATGAAGGTGCTGCCCTTCGACGCGGCCGTTCGTGACAGCGACAGCTTCTCCCGCCGCATCGCCCGGAACATCCAGGTGATGATGCAGGAGGAGTTCAACCTGCTCTCCCCCGTGGACCCGGCGGGCGGCTCCTGGTACGTGGAGACCCTGACCGGCCAGCTGGGCGAGGCCATCTGGAACCAGATCCAAAAGATCCAGGCCGCCGGCGGCATGCTGGAGGCCCTGCGCGCCGGCACCATCCAGGCGGAGATCGCCGCCACCTTGGCCGACCGGTTCAAGCGCCTGGCCACCCGGCAGGATCGGGCCGTGGGCAGCAATATGTACCCCAACATGACCGAAAAGCCCCTGGAGGGGACCAAGACCCCCAAGGCCCAGAAGGCCGCAGGCAAGGCCCTGGAGGGGATCAACTGCCCCATGTGCGCGGGCAAGGCCCTGGAGGAGGGCGCCACGCTGGCCGACATCGCCGCTTCCTTCGCGGACGGCAAGGCGGAGGCCATCACCGCCATCCTGCCCCACCGCTGGACCGAGCAGTATGAGGCCCTTCGCAAGGCCACCGAGGACTATATCGAGAAGACCGGCGACAACGTGAAGGTGTTCCTGTGCAACATGGGCCCCATCCCCCAGCACAAGGCCCGGGCGGACTTCTCCGCTTCCTTCATGGAGGTGGCCCACTTCGACGTGCTGCGCAACAACGGCTTCGCCACGCCCGACGAGGCAGTGGATGCGGCGGTGGCTTCCGGTGCGGACGTGGCCATCATCTGCTCCACCGATGATACCTATCCCGAGCTGGTGCCGCCCGTAGCGAAGGGCATCAAGGCCAAGGCCCCCAACATGAAGGTGTTCCTGGCCGGCGCCCCGGCGCCCGAGTTCAAGGCTTCCTATGACGAGGCCGGTGTGGACGAGTATATCCACGTCCGGGCCAACTGCCTCGCCATCCTGACCAACATCCAGAAAGGAAAGGGGATCATCTAATGGGCAAAGTAGATTTTAGCAACATCCCGTTCCGCCAGGAGGCGGTCAAAGGGATGACCTATGAAGAGTGGCTGGAAAAGCTGAAGAAGGAGACCGGCAAGACCCCCGAAGATCTGTACAACCACACCATGGAGCAGATCGACATTCGGCCGCTGTACACCGAGGACGACTATAAGGACATGAACCACCTGCACTTCATGGCGGGCGTGCCCCCGTATCTGCGCGGGCCCTACCCCACCATGTATGTGACCCGGCCCTGGACCGTCCGGCAGTACGCCGGCTTCTCCACCGCCGAAGAATCCAACGCCTTCTATCGCCGGAACCTGGCGGCTGGCCAGAAGGGTCTGTCCATCGCCTTCGATCTGGCGACCCACCGTGGCTATGACTCCGACCATCCCCGGGTGGTTGGCGACGTGGGTAAGGCGGGCGTGGCCGTGGACTCCATCCTGGATATGGAGATTCTGTTCTCCGGCATCCCCCTCGACCAGATGTCCGTGTCCATGACCATGAACGGCGCGGTGCTGCCGATCCTGGCCTTCTACATCGTGGCCGGCGAGGAGCAGGGCGTGGATAAGAAGCTGCTGACCGGTACCATTCAGAACGACATTCTGAAGGAGTTCATGGTCCGCAACACCTACATCTATCCCCCCGCCGCCTCCATGCGGATCATCGGCGACATCTTCGCCTATACCTCCAAGAACATGCCCAAGTTCAACTGTATCTCCATCTCGGGCTATCATATGCAGGAAGCCGGCGCCACCGCCGACATCGAGATGGCCTACACGCTGGCCGACGGCTGGGAATACCTCCGCACCGGCGTGAACGCGGGCCTCACCGTGGACCAGTTTGCCCCCCGTTTGAGCTTCTTCTGGGCCATCGGCAAGAACTACTTCATGGAAGTGGCCAAGATGCGGGCCGCCCGTATCCTGTGGGCCAAGATCGTCAAGACCTTCGATCCCAAGAATCCCAAGTCCCTGGCCCTCAGAACCCACTCCCAGACCTCCGGCTGGTCCCTGACGGCCCAGGATCCCTTCAACAACCTGGCCCGCACTTGCATGGAGGCCATGGGCGCCGCGTTGGGCCACACCCAGAGCCTGCACACCAACGCTCTGGACGAGGCCATCGCCCTGCCCACCGACTTCTCCGCCCGTATCGCCCGGAACACCCAGCTGTATATCCAGGACGAGACCAACGTCTGCAAGGTGGTCGATCCCTGGGGCGGCTCCTACTACGTGGAAGCCCTCACCAACGAGCTGGTCAAGCACGCCTGGGCCCACATCATGGAGGTGGAGAAGCTGGGCGGCATGTCCAAGGCCATCGAGTCCGGTCTGCCCAAGATGCGTATCGAGGAGGCCGCTGCCCGCCGCCAGGCCCGCATCGACTCCAACGACGAGAAGATCGTCGGTTTGAACTATCTGCCCCTGGACCACGAGGAGGCCATCGACATCCTGGACGTGGACAACATGGCCGTGCGTCAGGCGCAGATCGAGCGTCTGAAGAAGCTCCGCGCCAACCGGGACAACGAAGTCGTGCAGCAGAAGCTGGACGCCATCACGAAAGCTATGGAAACGGGAGAAGGCAATCTGTTGGAGCTGGCCGTGGAAGCGGCCCGTGCCCGGGCGTCCCTGGGCGAGATCTCCTATGCGGTGGAGAAGGTCTGCGGGCGGCATAAGGCTGTGATCCGCAGCATCTCCGGCGTGTACTCCTCCGAGTACTCCGACGCCGCCACCATCGAAGAGGTCCGGAAGATGACCGCCGACTTCGAGAAGAAGCACGGCCGTCGGCCCCGTATCATGGTGGCCAAGATGGGCCAGGACGGCCACGATCGCGGTGCCAAGGTGGTGGCCACCGGCTACGCCGACATGGGCTATGTTGTGGACGTGGGACCCCTGTTCCAGACGCCCGCCGAAACCGCACAGGACGCCGTGGACAACGACGTGCACATCGTGGGCATGAGCTCCCTGGCCGCCGGTCACAAGACGCTGCTGCCCCAGCTGGTGGAAGAGCTTAAGAAGCGGGGCCGCGGGGACATCATGGTCATCGCGGGCGGCGTTATCCCGGCCCAGGATTACCAGTTCCTGAAGGACCACGGCGCCGCGGCCATCTACGGCCCCGGCACCCCCATCCCCTTCGCCGCCAAGGACATGCTTGAGATCCTGAACAAGCGCCTGGACGAGGAAGAGGAATAATGTAGTTAGGGTTTCTTTTGCCGCTTTTTCTCTTTGGAGAAAGAGAAAAAGCGGCGGAAAAAGAGAAATCAAGAAGGGGAAGATGGCATTTACTGCGAACCATCTTCCCCTCTTAAAAGTTTTTTGGTCTGCACCTTTTTTACAAAAAAGGTGCGAGCTTTCATTAAAATCCTTTCAAAAGGAGGTTCCCGTGCCAGAGGAATACACCACCTACAAGCCCGAGTGGATCGACAAGGAGAAGCAAACGGATGCTAAGTTTGCCAGCTTCGTCATGACCGGCATCACCAAGAGCAACGAGGAGCTGCGCCGCGCCACCGACGCCACCCGTTCCGCCCGGCCGCCGAAGATGACCATCGACGACTATGTGGAGGGCGTGCTGGCCGGCGACAGGATGAAGCTCTCCCGGGCCATCACCATGGTGGAGAGCAACGCGCCGAAGCACTACACCATGGCCCAGGACATCGTCCAGCGGCTCCTCCCCTACACGGGCAAGGCCATCCGGGTGGGCATCACCGGCGTCCCCGGCGCGGGCAAGTCCACCATCATCGAGGCTTTGGGCACCAAGCTCTGTCAGCAGGGCCACAAGGTGGCGGTCCTGGCCGTGGACCCCAGCAGCTCCGTCACCGGCGGCGCCATATTGGGCGACAAGACCCGCATGGAGCAGCTGGCCAAGGAGCCCAACGCCTTCATCCGCCCCTCTCCGGCCGGCGGCACTCTGGGCGGCGTCACCCGCAAGAGCCGGGAGACCATGCTGCTGGCCGAGGCCGCAGGCTACGACATCATCCTGGTGGAGACCGTGGGCGTGGGCCAGAGCGAAACCACCGTCCGGTCCATGGTGGACTTCTTCCTGGTGGTGGTGCTCACCGGCGCCGGCGACGATCTGCAGGGCGTGAAAAAGGGCGTGATCGAGCTGGCGGACGCGATCCTGGTCAACAAAGCCGACGGCGACAACCTGCAAAAAGCGCTGCTGACCCGGGCGGATTACGAACAGATTTTGCACTATCTCATGCCCGCCACCGAGGGCTGGACCACCAAGGCCTACACCTGCTCCGCCTACACCGGCGAGGGCATCCAGGAGATTTGGGACGTGGTCCTCCAATACATCGACCAGATGAAGAAGACCGGCCAGCTGGATCAGCGTCGGGCGGCCCAGAACCTGACCTGGCTCCAGGAGATGACCCAGGATTACCTCATGAACCTGTTCCTGCGGGACGAGTCCGTCTCCGCCGCCCGGGAGGCCGTGGAAGAGCAGGTCCGGGCCGGTACCCTGGCCCCCACCAAAGCCCTGAGCCTCATCGCCGAGGCCCTGGACAAGCGGTTCAACAAAGGGGAGTAAAACTATTCATAGAAAAAGCCGCCCACGGGTGATCTGAACCCAAAAAGTTAGACACGAGATCGGAATTAAGCAGCATGAAGGGCTTGCTTTCTGTGAACAGCAGGAGGTAAGCCCTTTAGCTTTGCCTTGATCCTACGGTTATTGTAGTAATCAAGATACTCGATCAGCTCTTGTTTGAACTGTTCTAAAGAGTCAAACTCTTTCAGATAGAGCAGTTCGCTTTTG
>CADBYI010000033.1 GCA_902798825.1 uncultured Eubacteriales bacterium
ACTGGCTGCCCTCCGAGCACGCAAGGCAGCTGGCCCTTGTTGACAATCCCCAGGAGCTGTACGGGTTTTGATTCATGATCGAGGACTATACCGTCCGACACATTCCCCTGCAGTATGGGGAGGAGCGGGCACAACTCAAAGCTTTTTTAGCCGCCCAGGGCCTTGCCTTCGAAGGGGACGTGGACGCGGCTTTCGGCGTCTTCGACGAGAAGGAAGCGTTGGTGGGCTGCGGCTGCGGAGCGGGGCCTCTGCTCAAATGCTTCGCCGTGGCGGAGGCTTTGCGGGGGCAGAACGCCCTGGGCCCTCTTGTATCCGCTCTAGCCCAGGATCGATTCGGCCGGGGCATCTTCGGCCTGTATGTGATCACCCGGGCAAAGAACGTGCCCCTGTTCACCGCCTGCGGCTTCTATCGTGTGGCCGAAACCTCTGACATCGCCATGCTGGAAAACCGACCGGATGGACCGGAGGCCTTCGCCAAGTCGTTTTGGCAAGCCGGGGACGAGGAAAAGACTGTGGGCGCCATCGTCATGAACGGCAACCCCTTCACCCTGGGCCACCGATATCTAATCGAGCAGGCTGCCAAGCGATGCGACACCCTTCACGTGTTCGTTGTGGAGGAGGATCGCTCCCAGTTTCCCGCCAGGGACCGGCTAACTCTCATCCAGGCGGGCACAGCGGACCTAAAGAACGTGCGGGTCCATCTGAGCGGCCGGTACATGATCTCCGCCGCCACCTTCCCTACCTATTTTCTCAAGGAGAACGAGGACGCCGCCCGACTCCAAAGCCAACTGGACGTCACCCTTTTCGCCACCCGCATCGCCCCTGCCCTCCATATCTCCAAGCGTTTCGCCGGGCAGGAGCCTCTGGACCCGGTGACCCGGGCCTACAACGAAGCTATGGCCGTCCTCCTGCCCCGGCACGGTATCGAGTTTTTGGAGCTGCCTCGCCTGGAAATAGGCGACCAGCCCGTCAGCGCCTCCCTGGTCCGCGCCCTGCTGCGGGAAAAGGGGCTCTGCTCAGAGGTCTTTGACCTGGTACCAGAGGTGACCCAGCGGTATCTGCTGGAAAAATGTGGAGGGAACCATGGAAATCGATAGGGTTTTCACCGGACCAAAAATCACTTTGGAGCAGGTTTTAGACAGCCGTACCCGTCGAGTGGAGCGCCAGCGGGCGCTGCTGGCAGAGGGAGTATCCTGCCTTGTCAGCTTCACCTTGAACATCCCCGGTCCCGTCAAACAATTCCCCCTGGCCCGGGCCGCCTTCTCGGAGGGGCTGGCGCTCTTGCAGGATACCTTTGGGGCAGCCGTTCAAAAAGCAGAAACCATAGACGAGCCCACCGGCAGCGAAGGGCTGCTGGTCCTGGACGCCGACCCTGCCGATGCCAAAAGAAAAACCGCCGCCCTGGAGGAGGGGCACCCCCTGGGACGGCTGTTCGATATGGACGTTTTGGACGAGGGCGGCCGATCCCTCTCCCGGACGGAGCTAAGTCTTTCCCAGCGGACCTGTCTGCTCTGCGGCAACAGCGCCAAGGTCTGCGGCCGCGGCCGGGCCCATTCCTTGCCGGAACTGCAGGCGCGGATCGGCGCCATACTGGAAGCCTATTTCCGGGACAAATGGGCGGACGCGTGCATGGCCGCCGCCCACCGGGCCATGGTGGAGGAGGTATCCACCACCCCCAAGCCCGGCCTGGTGGACCGGAACAATTCTGGCTCACACACGGACATGAACTTCTTCACCTTTATGGACAGCGCCGACGCCCTGGCCCCCTACTTTCGCAGGATGTATCTTTTTGGCTGGGACAGCGCCTTCGACAGCCCTGCCGCCCTCTTCAAGCGCCTGCGCCTCTTGGGCCAGGAAGCCGAATCCGCCATGTATGCCGCCACCCGCGGCGTTAACACCCACAAGGGCCTGATCTTCTCCCTGGGCCTCCTGTCCGGCGCTCTGGGCGCCTGGCGACACGAGCACCCCGACCAGCCCATCGATACAGTCACCTTGCTGTCCCTCGCCGCTCAGATGGCCCGCAGCGCCCTGGACGATTTTGATCGATTCGCCGATGACACCAACGGCCTGCACTGCTACCATCTCTATCATCTGACGGGTATCCGGGGCGAGGCTGCTCAGGGTTTCCCGGCCGTAGCTCAGACAGGTCTCCCCACCCTCCGCCATCACCTGGCTGCCGGTCTGTCCGTCAACGATGCCTCCGTCCTAACCCTTTTGGCCTTCCTCTCAACCGTCATCGATACCAACATGATTCGTCGCGGCGGCCTCAGCCAGGCCCTTTCCCGTCGGCAGGAAGCCCAACGTCTCTTGTCCACAATTACGCCGGACACCCTCATACCCACCCTGACAGCCCTGGATCAGGACTATATTTCCAACAACCTCAGCCCCGGCGGCTGTGCCGACCTCCTGGCCCTGAGCCTGTTTCTGGTTTTCATCGAAGGATGAAAGACATTTCCCTGCCTTATATCATCCGCACTTTGGAATGTGGCCGCCCGCTGCTGAGTCAGTTATCACTACTCGTACCATCGAAGAAGCCCAAGTAATCGGGCTTTTTTGTACAATGAGTTCGCTTGAAAAGGCCCGAATTTGCACTCATTTGGGCTTTTGACAACAAGTTGACAACAGGGCTGTGCTTCACTTTTTCGTTTCTTTCCAGGTTTTTCGAAAAAAGAAATAAGCTTATGATGTGTTGCTCTATTATTCTGGGAAAAAGATACGACAGAAGGGGGGCAGCTTCACAAAGTTTCTTTGTCAAGAACGCGAAATATCTCTGTTGGATTTGTTGGCCTTATTCCTGTATGATGAGTATAGGCAAGAGAAAAAAGCTTGCTGCATAGGGAAATAGCCAACGAAAGTGAGGATTTTGCGATGCCCGTTGGAAAAAGAATTTATCTGAAGAGGAACATGCCCGATCCTGAAATCATGGAGCAGTTCAAAACCATCCCTGCCTCCAACACTGCTGACGTTATGGAGCGCAGCTGTGCCATGAATCCCCGCATCCATCTGGTCAGCAGTCCCAAGGCCCAGATGATGGTGGGCCCCGCCTACACGGTGAAGTGCCGCGCCGGCGACAATTTGACCCTCCACGCCGCCCTGAACTTCTGCCAGGAAGGGGACGTGCTGGTGGTCTCCAACGAAGAGGACGACACTCGAGCCCTCATGGGCGAGGTCATGATGGCCTATCTATACCTGCAGAAGAAAGTAGCCGGCATCATTCTGGACGGCCCCATCCGGGACATCGACGAGATCGGCAAGTGGGACTTCCCCGTGTACTGCACCGGCACCACCCCCGGCGGCCCCTACAAGGAAGGCCCCGGCGAGATCAACGTGCCCATCTCCTGCGGGGGCATCAGCGTGAACCCCGGCGACATCATTTTGGCCGATCCGGACGGCATCATCTGCATTCCCCGCAAAGACGCTGCGTGGGTCCTGGAGAAAGCCAAGGCCTTCCAGGCTGCGGACGAGAAAAAGCTGCTGGCAGCCCGCAACGGCACCGCCAACCGGGCCTGGGTCGAGAAGTCCCTGGAAGCCAAGGGCTACGACATCATCGACGACGTTTATGAACCGTAAGGGAGGTGCAGCATGAACATTGGATTTATCGGTTTCGGCGAAGCGGCCTATAACATCGCCCTGGGCTTCTCCCAGAACGGCACCACTGGCATCCGTGCCAACGACGCCATGATGAACCATCCGGTCATGGGCCAGCAGGTCCACACCCGGGCGGCGGAAGCCCAGGTGGAGCTGGTGGAGGATGCCAAGGAAGTGGCCCGCTGGGCGGACGTGCTCTTTGCGGCTGTCCCCTCCTCCTTTACCATGGACGTGTGCAACACCGTGAAGGACGTGCTGCGCCCCGGCCAGATCTACGCCGACGTCAGCGCCTCCACCCCCGCCACCAAGATCGCCATCTGGGATAAGATCAAGGACACCGGCGTGCTGTTCGTCGATGCGGCTATGCTGGGCTCCCTGCCCCAGGACAAACACCGGGTTCCCATCACCGCCAGCGGCAACGGCGCGGCAAAGTTCAAGGAAACCATGGAACCCCTGGGCATGCGGATCACTCTGGCCGGCGAGAAGGCAGGCTCTGCCTCCGCCATCAAGCTGGTCCGGTCCATCTTTATGAAGGGCATCGCCTCCCTCATGATCGAGACCATGCAGGCCGCCGACGCCTATGACGTGTCCAAGGAGATCGTGGCGTCTCTGAGCAAGTCTCTGGACGGCATCCCCTTCGAGCAGCATCTGAACCGCCTGGTCACCGGCACGGCCATCCATTGCAGCCGCCGGGCCGCGGAGCTGAAGGGCTCCATCGCCATGCTGGAGGAATCCAAGCTGTCCCCCGATATGGCCACCGCCGCCAAGCACCGCCACGAGGCCCTAGCCCCCTACAAGTTCGCTGAGAAGTACGTGAGCAGCAAGCCCGCCGGCTGGCAGGAGATCATCGAAGCCATCCGGCCCGTCAGCGAATAATCCTCTGTCCGTTAACCTTCCACATAGAAACTCTCCTGAAAGGAACGAGACCCACCGAAGGGATGATCGGTGGGTCTCATTCTTTTTGGGTAATATCGTTTTAGATCGTCTGATCTCGATAGACCATCTCGCCGCCGCGAACGGTGAGCATGGTCCGCAGCCGCCAGGCCGAGGGGCGCAGGACGCAGTCCTTATCACCATAAGGCCGATCTCCGAAGGGTATTTCACAGGGCTCCTGCCGGAACACGGCGATGTCCGCGCAGGCGTCGGGGCTCAGGCACCCGATCTCTCCCTCCATGCCCATGTCCTGGGCGGGACGGCTGGTGCAGCAGGCGATGACCTTTTCCAAGGGGATGCCCAGCTGGGTGTACTTGGCCACCTGATTGGCTAGATCGAAGGCGGTGGGCCGCAGGTGCATGCTGAATTTGGTCAGATCCGTGGCGATGATGTCGGGGTAGAATCCTTCCTTCACGGCAGGCTCGCTGACCTCAAAGGAGAAATGGGCTCGGGCGTCGGCGGCCTCGAAGAGTACGCCCCGCTCCCTGGCTCTATAGGCGGCGTCGCAGACGACGTTTCCCCCATCCAGCAGGGTCAGGCCCTTGTTCATGTACATATGGGTCATCACGTCCCCTGGGCGAAGGATGCTGAGCAGCTCCGGAATGGAACCCGGGGGGTTGGTGCAATGGACCATCACCGGCACTCCCAGCTTCTCCGCCAGAGCCACAGTGGCCTTCAGGGGCTCATAGCCCATGTCCCCTACGATCTCCCGGCTGGTTCGAAGCTTCAGCCCCAACAGGCGATCCCCGTACTGGGCGAAGGTCTCCCGTATGGCGCCCTCGTCGAAGTGGGCCGGGTCCACGTCCTCCATCTGCCGGGGCAGGGAGGCAAGGCCCGTGGAGCAAACGTTGAGATAGGCTCGGACCCGAAGCTTGTTTTGGCCGAAAAAGGGCTCATATTCCCCGAAGGTGCTGCAGCCGGTGCTGCCCGCGTCTACCGCCGTGGTCACGCCGGAGGCGAAGCACACCGCCTCCGCCGGGATGCCGATGGAAGCCAGGGGGTAGAGATGGGCGTGGTGGTCGATGAGACCGGGGGTAACGATGCAGCCCGCGGCGTCCACCGTCTGTTGGGCCTGGGCCCCGGCGAATTGGCCCACGCCAACCACGCGGCCGTTTTCCACCGCCACGTCGGCTACCTGGTCAAGGCCGTTGGCCGGGTCGATGATCCGGCCATTTTGGATGATGAGTTGATACATATTCGTTCCTCACTAAAACAAATGGCCCGGTCGGGCATTGCGGGTCCCGACCGGGCAAGGGCGATTTTAAAGCTGGCTGTTCTCGATGAGCCGGACGATCTCCGCCCGTTTGCTGGTCAGCATCCGCTTCCAGGCGCCCGAATCCACGAAGCTGTCCCCAGCTCCGGGCTTCCTGTCCGCGATGCCGAAGAAATCATAGCCCACAGCGTGGCCCGCGTGGGAGGGCAGGACCACGTCCACCGGCCGGTCGATGACCTTGTCGATGCTGACGAGGTAATCATCCCGGAGGGACTTGCGCAGGCCCATGGCCTTTATGTTGCTGTCCGTCAAGACCCCCGCGCCCAGGCCCCCGTGGATGGCGCAGTTGACGCGCTTTCCCTCATAGGTGGCCTCGAAGAAGAAGGAGGTGGTCCCCTCCGTATGGCCGGGGCAGTGGACGGCTTCCAGCTGGAAGTTGCCCAGGTCGATGGGCTTGCTGTAATCGTAGCAGCCGGTGATCTCAAACTCAGGGCACCGTTCCTCGTGACCGATCCACTCCCTGTGGCCGTGGAAAAAGCTGTAGTCCCCTTCCCCGACCCACACTTCACAGCCGCTCATCTGCTGCAGGGCGCCGGCGGCGCCGCAATGGTCGAAGTGGCCGTGGGTCAGGAGGATCTTCTTCAGGTCGTGGGGATCGAAGCCCAGCTGATAGAAGCTGTCGATCATCTGATACAGGGTCTCCTGGATGGCGCAGTCGATGAGGACCAGGCCTTCATCGGTGTCCAGCAGGAAGGCGGACACCCAGGTGTTGCCCACGAAGTAGACGTTGTCCACGATCTCAAAGGGCTTGTGATAGAGGAGCCAGGGAGCGCGAAACCAGCGCTGCAGTCGAACTTCGATAGTCTCCAGAACCTTTTCGGTGTTTTCCATGATCAGGCCTCCTTGACCGCTTCCGCAGCGTCAGCGGCCTTGCGGGCCTTGACGAGAGCGATGAACTGGCGCACGATGGCGCTGCCGATGAAGAAGATACCGGCCAGCAGCAAAATGCAGCTCACGGGGCGGGTGAAGAAGGGAACGAAGCTGCCGCGGGACAGCTGCAGGGCCCGGCGAAGGTTGGTTTCCAGATTGGTGCCCAGCACCAAACCCAGGATCATGGGCGTGCGGGGGAAGTCGAACTTTCCGATGACCACGCCGATGATGCCGAAGATGAGGAGCATCCAGCAATCGAACATGATCTTGTTGTTGGAGAAGGCAGCCACCACGCAGATGACCAGCACCACCGGGAAGAGGATCTGCCGGGGCACGTCGATGATCTTGGCGAAGACGGGGATGCCGAAGTATTCGATGACCAACATGAGGAGGGAGCAGACGATCATGGCGGCGAACACGGTGTACACTAAGGGCCCGCTGGTCTTGAAGAGCAAGGGACCGGCCACGATGCCGTGGATGGTGAAGGCGGAGAGCAGCATAGCGGTGGGGCCGTCTCCGGGGATGCCCAGGGCCAGCAGGGGGATCATGGCGCCGCCGATGGAGGCGTTGTTGGAGGTTTCGGAGGCCACGATGCCGTCCATGACGCCGGTGCCGAACTTCTCAGGATACTTGGAGGCCTTTTGGACCGTCACATAGGCTACCTGATTGGCCAAGGACCCGCCCATGCCGGGCAAAAAGCCGATGCCCAGGCCCACAGCGGAGGAGATAAAAAAGTTCTTGAGCTGGCCCACGAACTCCTTGAAGGAGAAGCCGAAGCCCTTGATCTTTTCCCGATGCCGCTGCTCTACCTTTTCCGCGGTGATCTTCTTGCCTACGGTCTTTAAAATCTCCGTCACGGCGAACATGCCGACCACGGCGCTGGTCAGGGGGATGCCGCCCAGAAGCTTGGAGTTGCCGAAGGTATAGCGGATGGCTCCATCCACGGGGGCCATGCCGATAAGGCACATGGCGATGCCGAAGAAGGCGGAGGCCAGGCTCTTGATGACGTCCTTGGAGCCCACGCCGGTGACCAGGGCGATGGCGCAGAAGGTCATGGAGAAGATCTCAAAGGAACTCATCTTCACGGCGATGCTGGCCAGGGCCGGGGCCGCCACCATCATGATGGCCAGGGAGATCACGGTGCCCAGGAAGGAGAAGAACACGCCGATGCCCAGGGCTCGCTGGGCGTGACCCTGATTGGCCATGGGATGGCCGTCATAGCAGGTGGCGATGGACATGGCCGAGCCGGGAATGTTGATCAGGATGGCCGAGATCAAACCGCCGGACACGCCGCCGATGTACAGAGCTACCAGCAGGGCGAAGGCCTGGGTGGTGCCCATGTTGAAGGTGATGGGCAAAAACAGCACGATGGCCATGGTGGCCGAAAGGCCGGGAATGGCGCCGAAGATGATGCCGACGACTACGCCGCCGAACATCAGCAGGATCATCTCCAGGGTCAGGAGCGAAGTAAAACCGTTGAGCAGCATTATCCGAGCACCCCCTTCAAAATACCCGCGGGCAGGCGGACGTAAACAAACTGTCGGAACAGGAAGTAGCTGGCCAAAGCTACCGCCACCGCCACAATCACGAACAGGACGGGCTTCCAGGCCTTGCGCTCACACATATAGAACATGTTGAAGAGCATATAGAGGATCGCCATGGGGATGTATCCCACGGGCTCCATCAGCGCAATGAAAACGGTGATGGCCAAAAGGGCGACGATGGAACGCTTGAAGGCAGTCACACCCGCTTCCAGCTTTTCGCCCTCAGGGGCGGTCTTCCGTTGGATTTTGGCCTGTAAGAGGCCCCGGACGATCAGCACAAGGCCCAGAGGCATCAGCGCGCCGAAGATCAGCTGGGGGAAGAACCGGGCGGTATCCACGCCGGACACCGGGGTCTTCATGATCTTGATGGAGAACGACAGGATGAACAGGGCCAGGGAACCCAGGAACAAGATCGCGCCCAATATCGTGTCGTTGTAGATGTGAAAGCCGCGGATCATGCCGGCGATCACTTTATCAAGCTTTTGTTTCATACGAGACTCCTTGTTTTAGACTCTTGTTTGAAAGAAACTCCCTGCCGCACATATACTTCCGGTGCAGCAGGGAGCGCTTGCAACTTCTTTATTTCACGTAAGGGGCCAGGGTGTCGGCGTACTTCTGGGCAGCGGTGATGGAATCGGCCACGTTGCGGGTGGTGTACCCGGTGCCGTTCAGCTTTTCCTGCACATCCTTCAGGAAGGCTTCGTCGGTGTTGATCTCGGTGAGGATTTTGTTAAAGGCTTCGCAGACGTCAGCGGGCGTGCCCTTGGGGGCCAGGAACACCAGGGGCTGGGCGGGGAAAGCGAAGTCGATGCCGCATTCCTTGATGGTGGGCACATCGGGATTCATGGGGTAGCGCTCCTCACCGCAGACGGCCAGGATGCGGAAGTCGCCGCTCTGAACGTAGGGATCGCAGGAGGAGGTGTTGTTCAGAATCCAATCCACATGGCCGCCGAGAAGAGCCGCATTGCGCTCGCCAGCGTTGCCCACGTCGGTGGTGTAGAGCTCATAGCCAAGAACATCCTGCAGGGCCTGGACGATCATCAGAGGCTGGCCGGTCAGGGTGATGCCGCCGGTGACGCTGTTGGGATCGGCCTTGGCCGCATCCAGCAGGTCGTTCAGGGTCTGATAGGGAGAGCTAGCCTGAACGGCGATGCAGCTGGTGTTGTAGGGGCTGTCCAGGAAGGAGACCATGTCGAAGTCGGCCCAGTCGAAGGAAAGGGAACCGTCCAGCTTGGAGGTGAAGATGGTGGTGGTGCCAAACAGGAAGTTGTAGCTGTCGGCGTTGGCGGAATGGGTCTTCTCATAGCCGGCAGTGCCGGTGATGTTGTCGATGACGAAGGACTGACCGGTCTTCTTCACGAAGTACTCGTTCATGATGCGGATGATGTTGTCCATGCCGCCGCCGGCCGCAGCGGTGACGACCACATTGACGGGCTGCTTGGGCCAGGCGCCGGCGTCGGCGGATTCCGTCTTGCTGCTGCATGCGGCAAAGGCGGTGAAGGCCATGACCAGAACGAGGATAAGGGCGATGGTGCGTTTCATGGTTCTTTCTCCTTTTACTAATTAATTTGTTGCCAAGATTTCGAAAAGCGGTTGTGCTTTTTACGGTTTTATACTACTATAAGGGCAAACATTAAGCAAACATCGAAATTTTGTCTTTTTAACAAAAATTCTTTGTGCAGGAGGCAGAGATGGAACTGGTCAGCCTATATTACTTCACGGAGCTCGCTAAGGATTTGCACATGACCCGGACGGCGGAACGGCTGTATATCTCCCAGCAGACCCTGAGCAACCATATCGCCCGGCTGGAAAGCTATTACGGCACGCCGCTCCTCCACCGCAAGCCCGCCCTTGCTCTGACCCCCGCCGGGGAATACGTCTTGGCCTCCGCCCGGTCCATCCTCAACGAGGAAGCCAATTTGAAGGCCATTCTCTCCGACGTGGAGCAGCAAGAGCGGGGCGTCCTGCGCTTTGGGGCCAGCACCCTTCGGATGAACACCAGCCTGCCCCACATCCTGCCCCAGTTCTCCGCCCGCTACCCCAAGGTGGAGATTCGGCTCACGGACACCATCTCCTCGGAACTTACGGAGCTGGTGCTGGACGGGCAGCTGGATCTGGCCCTCACCGTATCCAACAAAACGGACCCGCGGCTGGCGGAGGACCATATGATGGACGACCAGGTGTACCTGTGCGTGGCCGACTCCCTGCTGCAGGAATACTACGGCGATGCGGCGGAATCCCTGAAAGCACGCTCAGCCAACGGAGCTTTTTTGGGAAACTTTTCCCAGCTCCCCTTCTGTCTGCTGGAGAACCGAATCGGAGAAAAGATCAAGGAATGTTTCGCCGAAGCTCAGGTCACACCGCAGGCGTATATCACCAGCACCTACACCCATATCAGCGCTTCCATTTGCTTCCAGCGGCTGGCCGCCGCCTTCATCCCCCATGTGTGTCTGGCGGAACAGCGCCAGGATATCCCCAAAGATATCAACATCTTTCCTCTGATTTATAACGGCAATCCCCTGATCCAGCAGGTAAATTTGATCCGCCTCAGAGACCGATATCTGCCTCGGCCCATCCGCTACTTTGAGGATCTCCTCTCCGGGTACCTTAGAGCCGTGGAGCAGGTCCACCTGGAACGGGTGGTTTGATCTCAGGCCGATAGAAAAGATCCTGTGAGGAGCGTGAAAGGCTTCCCCCTGCTCTCCGAAAAATCGCCAGACAAGCGATAGATCGTTATCATGACGATGCAGGCGCAGGAAGAAGAGCCCGAATGACCTGGGGCCCCTTCCAATTTCCACCAAAATGTGTTTGCGCTGGCCCGGGTTGTGTGCTATGCTGGTTCTATTATGAGAAGCTATGCGAAAAAAGCTGTATTTTGTCTTCTTCTGGCCCTGCTCCTGCTGCCCTGGCCGCTGAGCTTCGTCGTCTCGGCGGAGGCGGGGGAGGTCACCTCGTCCTGCACCTATGATCTGCCGGAGAATGTTCCTCTCGAACGGCTCACGGACGACAGCCTCCTGACCCGGCTCACCCTCCACAAGCGGAAGGAGCTGTCCGTGGCTTTGCCTGCCTGCAGCCGGCCCTCCCTCTACGTAACCTGGTTCGCCCGGCCCGGCGTTTTGACCGTGACGGAGCTAAACGAGGGGGGGAAGCTGATCCGAACCACCGATGCGACCCCCGCCACCCCCTTTGAGCGATACGAGCTGGACCCCGCCTGCCGAAAGGTGGTCCTTTCCTCTGCGGAGGAGTGCACCTTCAGCACCCTGCGGGTCTTCGACGGGCCCCTGCCCCAGGAGCCCCTTTGCTTCGGCGACCCCATACAACAGGCGGACATGCTGGTGATCCTGGGCCAGCCCCAGGCCCTCTTTGAGGAGCTGGGCGGATTGGTCCCCCTGTACACGGGAAAGTATCAGATCAAAACCGCCTTCTGCTTCCTTAGCGAGGACAGTCAGATCCTTCAGGCCACCGCCGGGGACCCCCTGCCCCTGGGCGAGGCGATGAGGGCCCTCTGGTCCCTGGGCTATCGGGAAGCCCCCTTCCTGGGCGGCTTTTTGGACCACGATATCAGTGATTTGGAGGACGTGCAGAAGAGCTGGACCGACAAGGCCCTGGAGGCCTATCTGGTCCAACTGATCCGGGCCCTGCAGCCCAAGATCGTCGTCTGCGCCGGGGGCGGCGAAGGGGACGTCCGCAGCGCCTACGCCGCCAGCCAGGTGAAAAAGGCCGTGGCTGCGGCCGCCGACGCCGCCAAGGACCCCCAGGCGGGGAAGGCCCACCGGGTCCAGAAGCTGTATATCTCCGACGCCCAGGGCCAGACCGCCGTGGACTATGGCCCGGTATACGACGAAACCTTGGCCGCCTATGGGCAGGTGGCCTCCCGTCAGTTCTACAAGTTCGCCCTGCCTCGGCGGGGGACCTTCACCCTGGTCCACTCCACGGTGGGGCAGGACAAAAAGCGTGTGGACCTGCTGGAAAACGTGAAAACGGGGACGCTCCTTTCCTACGCCTCCCCCACGCCGGTGCCCACGGCCACCCCGACGGCCACGCCTACCCCCACCCCCACGCCTACACCGACCCCTACCCCCACACCTACACCCACGCCTACCCCCACACCTACGCCTACTCCCACGCCGGTGCCCACGCCCACACCGACCCCCACCCTGAACGAAACGGTGGCCCGGCTGCCCTATAAGGACGGACTCAAGATCGGCCTGTTGGCGGCGCTGCTGGCCGTGGTGTACGGTCTGGTCCGCACCTGCCGAAGCAGGAGAAAGCGGGAGGGCAAGGGGACGTCCCTGGTCCTGCCTGCCCTGCTGGCCGCCGGGTTGATTATGATCCTGGGCGCGGGGCTGGTCTATCTGCAGTTCGTGGCCGTTTTGCCGCCGCCTGCGCCGGAACCCACGCCCGCGCCCACGGCGGTGCCCACCTTTACGCCGCCCCCCACCCCGGCGCCCACGGCGGTGCCCACGGACACCCCGGCGCCCACGGCGGAGCCCACGCCCACACCGACACCCACACCTACCCCCACGCCGGACCCCTACCCCTTCCTGCCCTATGGGGCGGAGGAACAGGTGGAGGTCTTCGATGGGCAGGGCGGCAACTGGGTCTATCGCTCGGATATCCTAAGCGTGGAGATCCACCGCAAGCAGATGGAGCTCACCGAAGGCCGGGAGAAGGGCCAGCCCGTGACCTATTTCGTGACCCATATCTACACCCGGGATTACGACAGCTTCTACCCCACCTTCGCCTCCAACCGGAAGAACGGGCTGGACCGCTGCTGGCCCCAGGAGATGGCCCTGCGCTACAAGAGCGTCATCTGGTTCACCGGCGACAACCTCCAGGGCGAGGCCAGCTCCAAGGGCGCCCTCGTCCGGGACGGGCGGGTGTTCAGCAAGGGGAAGGCCTCCAACGCCATGGCCTATTACCCGGAGACCCAGTCCATCAAGGTCATCGACCGGCACACCATGGACCCGTTAGCCATCTGGGAGAGCGGGGCCCAAAACGTGTTCTCCTTCCCCCGGGGCTCGGATTTGATCATGGAGGGCGAGATCTCCTCCGGCGCCACCAAAACCACCCAGCGGAACCCCCGCTGCGCCATCGGCATGGTGGAGCCGGGCCACTTCGTGGTCATCGTGGCGGATGGCCGGCAGCCGGGCTACAGCGTGGGCCTGGTGCTGATCGAGCTGGCGAACCTGCTGAAGGAGGAGGGCTGCGTGGAAGCCTTCAACCTGGACGGCGGTATCTCCACCTCACTGTGCTTCATGGGCGTGAAGCTGAACCACCACCGGGACGAGGCCGGCACCGGTACCGTGGCGGACTACAAGCAGCGCCGCCTGCCCGAGGGCCTGGCCTGGGGCTACTCCCCCCTGTGCGGCACCTTTGATGCGGAGGGCTAAGCGGAATGCCTCTCTTCTCCCGCGGATTGATCCGCGGGAGTTTTTTTCAAAAAACCACGTCCTGCCGTGGACTTTTTCTGCCTGGGTGTGCTATACTTTAATTCGAATCGGTATGGATCATAATACGATTTCGTTTGTTTTGAAACGGCGAGGGGGGAGCGTAGAATGAGATCATCAAAAGGGACGGTCGTCATGGTTCTGTCGGTGCTGATATGCCTGTTGCTGCTGCCCGCGTCGGTCTTCGCCGCCGAAAAGGGCGAAACGGAGGAGTTCTCCCTCCGCGGGCTTGCGACTGCGCCTGCCTCCGGCACCTGCGGCACTGATTTGAATTGGGCCTTCGACGAGACCACCAGCACCCTGACCATCAAAGGCAGCGGGGCGATGGATGATTTCAGTCAAAGCACCATTCCCTGGGCTGATGTATCCCCTTTCATCTCCAAGGTAACCCTCCCTGAGCGCTTGACCAGCGTCGGCAGCTATGCCTTTTTCGGCTGCATGGAACTCACTGATGTGTATTATCCAGGTACAGCGCGGCAAAAGGACGCAGTCATCATTGCCTCCGATGGCAACGATTGTTTGCTGGGAGCCACGTGGCATTGTCTGACAGCAAGTTCGGTGGAAATGAAGGCCTTGCCGTCCAAACTTGTTTATGCTGAAACGACGACCCCTGGAGCGCCGGACGTAACCGGCGGCGTGCTTTTTGCCCACTACAGCAACGGGGTAGATGAGGAGCACCAGTTGACGGCGGATATGATCACCGGCTTCGACGATATGTCTGCGGGCACAAAAACCCTGACCGTAACGTTCGAAGGCGTGTCTACCACCTTTACCATCACCGTGGATCACGTGCCTGGGGAGGCGGTGGAGGAAAACCGAGTTGAGGCCTCCTGCACCGAGGCAGGCAGCTATGACGAGGTGATCTATTGCTCCGTCTGCCATGCGGAGTTGAGCCGGGAAGCGAAGACCGTCGACGCCCTGGGGCATACCCCTGGCGAGCCGGTACATGAAAATGTAATCGAAGCCTCCTGCATCGAGGCAGGTAGCTTCGACGAGGTGATCTATTGCTCCGTCTGCCATGTGGAAGTGAGCCGGGAAACGAAGACCATCGACGCCCTGGGGCATGATTTGATTCACCACGATGCCCAGGCGCCTATCTGCGCAGAGCCCGGCTGGGAAGCATACGACACCTGCTCTCGGTGCAACTACACGACCTATGTCGAGATTCCCGCCCTGGGCCATACCCCCGGCGAGGCCGTGCGGGAGAACGAAGGAGAAAGCAGTTGCACCGAAGGCGGCAGCTACGACGAGGTGGTGTATTGCACCGTCTGCGGCGAGGAATTGAGCCGAGAAACAAAGACGACGGTCGAGGCCCTTGGTCATGATCTGGTCCATCACGAGGCGAAGGCGGCCTCCTGTACGGAAATCGGTTGGGAGGCCTATGATACCTGCTCTCGGTGCGACTATACTACCTATGTCGAACTTCCAGCCCTTGGTCACGATTTAGTGCATCACGAAGAGAAGGCGGCCACTTGCACGGAAATTGGCTGGGATGCTTACGATAGCTGCGCCCGCTGTGATTACACGACTTATGTGGAGATCGCCGCCTTAGACCATACGCCCGGCGAGGTCGCGCAGGAAAACATAGTCGAAGCCACCTGCACTGCGGCAGGCAGTTATGACGAGATAATCTATTGCTCCGTCTGCCATGCGGAAGTGAGCCGGGAAGCGAAAGCCAGCAACGCCCTGGGCCACGAGGAAGCGATCGATGCCGCCGTGGCCCCGACCTGCACCGAATCCGGCTTAACGGAAGGCAAACACTGCATCCGCTGCGATGAAGTCCTGGTCGCTCAGGAAGTTGTCCCCGCGTTGGGACATATCCACGGCGAACCAAAGCAGGAAAACACGGTTGAAGCCACCTGCACCGAGCCAGGCAGTTACGATGAGGTGGTATACTGCACTGTCTGCCACGAGGAGTTGAGCCGAGAAGTAAAGATCATCGACGCCTTAGGCCATGCAGAAGTGGTCGATCCTGCGGTGGACCCCACCTGTACCGAGACTGGTTTGACCGAGGGCAAGCACTGCACCCGCTGCGATGAGGTCTTGGTCGCTCAGAAAGATATTGCCGCTCTGGGCCACGAGGAAGTAATCGATCCCGCGGTGGACCCCACCTGCACTGAATCCGGCTTGACGGAAGGCAAGCACTGCACCCGCTGCAACGAAGTCCTGCTTGCCCAGGAGGCGGTCCAGAATTTGGAGCACGAGGTTACAATCGACAAAGCGGTCGAACCGTCCTGCACAAAATCCGGTTTGACGGAAGGTAAGCATTGCACACGCTGTGGCGAAGTCCTGATCGCCCAGGAGACCCTGCCCGCCTTGGGAAGTCATGATTTAGTTCCTCACGAGGCAAAGGAGCCCACTTGCACGGAAGTTGGCTGGGATGCTTACGATACCTGCACCCGTTGCGACTACACGACCCGCAGAGAGCTCCCTGCCCGGGGCCATACCCCCGGCGAAGCCGTGTGGGAGAACGAGACACCTGCTTCTTACGAGGTGGCGGGCCAGTACGAGGAAGTAGTCTACTGCGCCGTTTGCGAGGCGGAAATGAGCCGGGAGCAGAAGGTCATTGAAAAGCTGGTCCCCGCCGGCGAATGCGGGGATGACCTCAAATGGTCCTTCGATGCCGACACTGGCTCCCTTGCCATCACCGGCAGCGGGGAAATGGCGCCCGTCTCCGATCAGGTCTCGCCATGGAGCGGCCTGTCGATCACCAGCGTCACCCTGCCCGAGGGGTTGACCGCCATCGGAGCGAACGCGTTCTCCGGTTGTGCCGGGCTGACCTCCGTTTTCCTCCCGAGCAGCGTCACCAGCATCGGCGAGAACGCGTTTTGGGACTGCACGGAACTGAAGAACATCACCTATACCGGTACGGAGCCACAGAAACAGGCGATCGAAATCGGCGGCGGCAACGATCCCTTGCTTAGGGCCGACTGGCGTTGGCAGGAGGAACCCACCCCCACACCGAAGCCCATAGACACGCCGACGCCGGAACCTACGGAAGCGGCAACGCCGGAGGCCACGATCACCCCGGTGCCGGAAACGACAGCCGCGCCAACGCCGGAGCCTACGGCTGAACCGACTGCGACGCCGACACCGACGCCCGAACCTACGTCTGCGCCCACCCCCACGCCGGAGCCAACGCCCACCCCCGAACCCTCCACCGTCAAGAAGGTCCAGGCCAAGAAGAGCCTGAAGCTCACGGCGCCCAAGATCAAGAATGCCACCTATCTGTGGCAGTATCGGACCGGCAAGACCGGGGCCTGGCTGTCGGTGCGGAAGGGCACCAAGCAGAAGCTCAGCGTCAAGGCCACCATGGCCCTGGACGGGTACCAGTATCGCTGCCAAGTGAAGTTCCCCGCCGGGACAATTTCCTACACCGACATCTATGAGCTCTATGTA
>CADBYI010000034.1 GCA_902798825.1 uncultured Eubacteriales bacterium
GACAAGGCGCGAAGTCGAAAAGGCGGACACGCCGGACTGGGGCTCGCCCTGGCGGCGCGGATCGCCAAACTGCATCAGGCGCAGCTGATCATCGAAAGCACAGAAGAGAAAGGAACGACCGTATCCTTGATCTTCAGTCGATAAGGAAACTTACAACTTGCTTACATTCCACAGAGGACTTGCTTACATCCCTTGCGGTAAGGTAAAGGAAACCAACGAAGGGAGAAAAAACGAATGAAAAACAGACGGATACTCAAAAAGACTCTTGCATGGATCACCTTGACCGCCATCCTGGTATCGGGAGTGGGCTGCTCCAAGGCGATGCGGGTGGACATCACAGAAAAAACGAACACTGAACGGCTGGAGGACACGGCGATCGTGACCTTATCGGCGTCGTCCGTCGCCCAGCCGGTTGCAGAAGAAGCGAAGCCGGCCGCTTCCGAAACGATCGATTTTAGAGGCCGTAGGTTGGACGAAGTCTCCATCCCCTCCAGTCCCCTATATGACCTGCTTGGTGCGTCCACCCGCTATAGCGTGGATCTGACGCCCAAATCCGATATCGTCAAAATCATCGTGGACGCCGACGTGTACCTGCCGAACACCCTCGAAATGCCCACCCTGCACGTGGAACCCCGGGACTTCACCCAGGAGGAGGTCACGAAGCTCTTCAACGCCCTGTGCGGGGACACAGTCATGTACAAGGCTCAGGAGCAGATGACGAAGGAAGAGGTGGCGGAGCGGATCGCAGATGTTGAATCAGAGATGAAAACCGCCACGGATAAGGACCGTCTCAAAAAGCTGGAGTCCAACCTGGCATACTGGAAGGAAGATTACGAGAAAGCTCCGGAGACCGTCGAAAAACAGATCAGCGACGGCACCCTGGAGGAGCGCCAGCTGGGGATCGGGGAATACCTGGGCAAGTATAAGGCCCTGGACGCCTACGAGCATCAGGAAGGCTATTATACCTATGGGGGCAAGGCCTTCCACGTCTACGGCCAGACCTACGATAAAAACACCAAGTCCAGCTACGATTTCCCCATCGGCGGCAGCATCTGGTATATCCGTGATCAGGCTTTCGGACAGTACCTGAACTACAATGTGAGGAAATGGATCGCTGATGAGACCGCCGTGCCTGCCGATGCCGCAGGGCTGAAGATGACCCCTGTCGAAGCACGGAAACTGGTGGAGGCCTTTTGGACAGATAACGGCTTCGAGGATATGGCGGTGATCGGCGTGTATCTCACCCGAAACAGCGATACCGGGAACGGCGGTGACAGGAAAGTGCCCGATCCCTACGGGGACAACTCCGCCTATGTGGTGGCCTGCGGCAGGTCCATCGACGGCATCCTGCCGCCCCCGCCCTGTCCCGGCGACCCCCACTGGGGCTTTGAGAGCTGCAGCTTCACCATCACGGACAACGGCATCGAGAACTTCAACTGGTACTCCCCCTATGCCTATGGTGAATACGTCACCCAAAGCAGTGCCCTTATGACCTTCGACAAGATCGATGAGATCTTCCGGAAGATGATGCTGGTGAAATATGATGAGCACAACAGCAACGACCTCACCTCTGCCACCTATCGGGTGGACCGGGTGGCCCTGGAGATGTCCCGGGTGACCAACCGCAAGTCCAGCGAAAAGGGGCTGCTGGTCCCGGTTTGGAACTTCTACGGCAGCTACTATTTCACCTATGAGCACGGCGGCAACTTCGGCAGCGACGATCGGGAAGACTTTCCCAGCCCCTTGCTTCGCATCAACGCCATCGATGGCACCGTCATCGAGCCCAGATACGGTTGTTAGAAGGGGCCCCGGGGAGAGAGAAGGGAGGGGATCAGCCCTCCTTTCTTTGCTTTTTCCTGAGGAGATCGAAACCGAATCATAGCGAAAGCCCGGTCCCATGGACCGGGCTCTTTTGATTTCAACCTTTATAGGACCACGAAGGAACAGGGCCCCAGCTCTCCTCTCTCAAAGGTGCCCAGCTGGAACAGTGGCGCGCCGGAAAGGCCCGTCTGCACCGGCCCATCCGACGGGTTCACCGCCAGGGTCAGGGCTCCCCGGCGATAGACGAGCAGAGGGTCCCCCGCTTTGGCGTGGAGGATGGAGAGGGGCCCGTCCGCCTGTAGGTCCGGCTGACGGTGCCGCAGGGCCAGAACGGCCTTCACAGCGGTCAGCAGGGAAGCGGGGTCCCGCTCCTGCTCCGCCACCGTGGGAGCGTCCGCCGCCGGGTCCACGGGAAGGTAGAGGGCCTGGGGATCGCCCGGGGAGAAGCCCAAATTGTGGCCCGTCCCCCACTGCATGGGCGTCCGGCTGCCGGTCCGGGTGTAGCCGCCCTCCTTGGTGGGAAGGGTGGAGAGGTAGCGCATGCCGATCTCGTCCCCGTAGTAGAGGAAGGGAACCCCGGGCAGGGTGAACAGCAGGGCGTAGGCCAGCTTCAGCCGTTCCTCGGAAAGATACCAGCTGATGCGGGGCGTGTCGTGGTTTCCGGTGATGAAGCTGATATAGCCCGCCTCCCGGCTGACTTCGTACCGGTCCAGATAGTCCTTCACGAAGGCCACGGGGTCGTTGCCCTTCAGATAGGCGTCGGGGGAACGCACCAGCCGGTTGTAGCCGTTGCCCGGGTGGTCCAGATAGAAGTCCATGTCGAAGTCCGCCAGACACAGGGCCTGCTTGGGCCAGCCCCACTCCGCCACAAAGGCCGCCTCCGGGTACTTTGCCCGCATTTCGTTCAGCAGCCCCTTCCAGAGGGCCGAGGTATAGCTCTTGTTCTCGTCGTCGGCCTTGACCAGGGAGTTGGCCATGTCCACCCGGAACCCGTCGCAGCCCTGGGATAGCCAGAACCCCATGACGTCCGCCATGGCGTCCCTTGTCGCCTTGGCGGCGGGGGCGTCCGCCGGGGTCTGCCAGGCTTCCGTGACCTTGGCCCAGCCGTAGTTCAGAGCGGGCTGGCACTTGAAGAAGTTCAGCATATAGGTGCCGTTTCGGGGTGTCTCGCCGCCGATATAGGGGTGATCCGGCGTGCCCTTGATCCAGAAGTCGGTCCAGATGTACCGGTCGGAGTATTCGTTCCGCTCCGCCTGACCGCTCTGAATGAACCAGGGATGCTCCTCGGAGGTGTGGCCGGGGACCAGGTCCAGCAGGACCCGGATGCCCAGGGCGTGGGCCTCCCGGAACAGGGCGTACAAATCCTCGTTGGTGCCGTAGCGGGGGGCCACCAGCTTGTAGTCCCGCACGTCGTAGCCTCCGTCCTTAAAGGGGGAGTCGAAGCAGGGGTTCAGCCACAGGGCGTTGCAGCCCAACGCCTTCACGTAGGGGAGCTTCCGGCGGATGCCGTTGACGTCCCCGATCCCGTCCCCGTTGCTGTCCGAGAAGGAGGAGGGGTAGATCTCGTAAAACACGGCGTCCCGAAGCCAGGCAGGTCGGTTCATAGGTATGTTCCTTTCAAAAGTTTATTTGCAGCGAAAGCCGGCGGACAGGGCGTCGTGGGGACAGGCGTCCAAACACCGGCCGCAGCGGATGCATTCGGGGCTGTTGGGATGGTGCACCACGTCCACGTCCATGGGGCAGGCGGCGGCGCACCGGCCGCAGTGGACGCATTTTTCCTCCGTCACCTGCAGTCGATAGAACCCCACCCCGTTGAACAGACCGTAGAAAGCCCCCAGGGGACAGAGATATTTGCAGAAGGGCCGGGCCACGAAGAGGGCCAAAAGGACGATCACGACGAGAATGCCCAGCTTAAGATAGAACAGGGGCCCCCGCAGGGCGGCGAAGGAGGGATTGAGGCTGGTCAAGGGCAGACCTGCCTCCAACAGGCCGGCGGGGCAGAGATATTTGCAGAAAACGGGCTCGGCCATCAGCAAAGCCAGCGCCACCAGCAGGAAGAGCACCGCATACTTACCATACCGCAGGGGCCTGTCCAGCCACCGGGGCACCTTGAGCTTGGGCAAGGGAACCCGGGCAAGAAGGTCCTGCAGCAGGCCGAAGGGGCACAAAAAGCCGCATACCAGCCGCCCCAGGAGCACCCCGAACAGCAGCAGCGTCCCCAGCACGTAGGCGGGAAAGCGCCCGGTCCGCTGGCCCAATGCGGCCTGGAGGGACCCGATGGGGCAGGCGCCCAGGGCCCCAGGGCAGGAGTAGCAATTGAGGCCGGGGACGCACAGGAGCTTGGACTTCCCCTGAAAGATGACGCCCCGGAAAAAGCCCGGAATATAGGCGTTCTGGCCCAAGGCGGCCAGGCACTGTATGAGGGTGCGGCGGCTCTGTCGCTTCATGCGCCCAACCCCATGCACTCCAGGCAGATGAGGATGGCCTTGCGCAGGGTCCCCGTCGCCTGGCCCGTGGCCGCGCCGTAGAGGATCAGCCCTATGCCGAGCCCCAGCAGGGCCCATTTTGCCCAGCGCTTGTCCCTCATCTTCCGGACAGCTGACTTAGCCTGGCCTGGATCTCGGAAAGATAGGCGTCCGTCACGGAGCTGCCGGTCTGGGGCACGCCCAGCATCCAGTCGCCCACCTCGTTGCCCCGGCTGTCCAGGAAGAGGGTGGTGGGAATGGCCATGACCCGGCTCAAAAAGCCCCCCATGAGCCCGGCGGACCCCTGTCCGTCCAGGCAGGGGAAGGTGCAGCCGTTCTCCTCCAATATGGCCTTGGCATCCGACAGGTCCCCGGGATCGTCCACGGTGATGGAGAGGAAGTTCACGTTCTCCGGCAGGCGGCCGTACAGCTCGCTGAGGGCGGGAAGCTCCGACCGGCAAGGGCCGCACCAGCTGGCCCACACGTTCACCATGGTCAGCTCGTACTGGCCCAGGACCTCCTCCGTCACGGTCTCCCTGTCCAGAGTCTGGGCGGTGAAGGACAGCGCATAGGGCGCCTCGGCGGGGGCGCTTGTGGGCTCCGCCGCAGGCGCTTCGGCCATAGCTGCCGTAGGCGCGGGGGCGTCCGTGGCGTTCGCCTGTACGTTCTGACATCCTATCGCCAGAAGAAGGAGAACAAGCAGAGCAACTGTCTTTTTCATATATCGTCTTTCCTCGTTTTGATCACTTTTGAAATCATCCCTATCATACCTGAAAACGGGGGAACTATCAAGGGGAAAAACCATCCGCCCGATCCGGCCCACCGGTTGACAAGGGAGCCACCCTGTGGTAAAAATATTCTGTATCATGATGCGGTATACGCAGTATTTGGAAGAAAGGGGAAGAAGTGAAAAGAAGATTGCCGGTTTTGCTGATGGCGCTCATCCTGGTTTCCCTCCCTTTTCTCCCTGCATTTGCCGATGAGGAGAAGCCGACGGCCACCCCCACTGCCGAAGCCGATACGTCCAATCAAAATGCGTCTCGCTCCCCCAACAAGCCCACCTGGGAGAAGTCCCTGGACTGTTGGGAACAGGAGGAGCTGCCCAGCCTTACCCTGACGGGAAAGCTGCGGGAGGACGTGCTGATCATCGCCCGGTCCCAGCTGGGGTATTCTTCGGACCGAAACTGCTTCAGAAAGGACAAGGCGGGCAATAAGCGGTATTATACCCGCTACGGCGAATGGGAAGGGGCCATCTACGGCGACTGGTGCGATACCTTCGTCTCCTTCTGCGTTCATTACGCCGGCAAAACGGACTATCCCAAGGAGTCCAGCTGCGCCCGGCATATGTTCCAGCTCAAGGCGGACGGATACTGGCGGGAGTGGAACAGCTATATTCCCAAGCCCGGGGACCTGGTCTTCTATGCGATCGGCAAGGGGAGCGTGGCGCCCAACCATGTGGGCATAGTGGAGAAGGTCATGCGGGGCGAAGGAAACGAAGCCGGCAAGCTTGTCACCATCGAGGGGAACATGCGCAATCCGGAGGGCGGCACCAGCTGTGTGGTCCGCACCACCCGGACGCTGCAGGAGGTGGTGGGCTACGGCACCTTTGAGATCGGCAAACCGTACCCGAAGGAGTATACCGTTCGCTCCAGCGGCTGGGAAATCATCGGCGATGATTCCATCTACTTCATCGAGTATCCGAAGGAGGAGGTCCTGAAGTTCCTGGGCCTCTATGACACCCGGTATTATCGGTATTGGTACCCGCAGGAGTCCGCCGAGGCGGAAACGGAGGAGGAGCAGCTGGCTGCGTCCGATAAAGGGCTGAAGCCCCCCGAGACGGACGCACAGACGACGCCGACGCCGCCCGAGACGCCTGCCGAGATCGCCGCGCAGGCGGAACAGCCGGGGGGTAGAAAATAAAAACCTATCTTGAGGGGCAGGTCTGCGGATCCGGCCCCTTTTTTTGAAAAACGGCCGATTTTGCGTCGGTTGCAACCGCCGGTTGACAAATCGACGGCCTAAATTGGTGGCGGGCAACCGGCCTTTGTGTGTACCATAAGCCCAGAAAACGGAGCCGGGCAGCGAGCCCGGACGAAAGGAGAAACACATGATCCTGGCGGATAAGATCATCGATTTGCGTAAGAAGGCGGGCTGGTCCCAGGAGGAACTGGCGGAGAAGCTGGGCGTGAGCCGGCAGTCCGTTTCCAAGTGGGAGGGGGCCCAGTCCATTCCCGATATGAACAAGATCCTGCAGCTTTCGGAGCTGTTCGGCGTCAGCACGGATTATCTGCTGAAGGACAGCATGGAGGCCCCGGAGATAGTCCCCGCCCAGGACGAAGAAGGGGAGGGGGCCACCTTCGTGTCCATGGAGGAGGCCAATGCCTTCCTGGACTATAAGCAGGACAGCGCGCCGAAGATCGCTCTGGGCGTGCTGCTGTGCATCCTGTCCCCCATCACGCTGATCCTTTTGGGCGGGGCTCAGGAGAGCGGGCGCATCGTCCTTACGGAGATGCAGGCGGCCATGATCGGCCTCATGGTGCTGCTCCTCATGGTGGCGGGGGCGGTGCTCCTGTTCGTGCTTACGGGCATGAAGGGCAGCAAGTATGAGTATCTCGAGAAGAACGCTCTGGACACGGCCTATGGTGTCTCCGGCATGGTCCGGGAGCGGATGGGCCGGGAGGAAGCGGATCACACCCGCCGTATCGCCGTAGGCGTGGTCCTCTGTGTGCTGGCGTCCATCCCCCTGTTCGCATTGCTGCTATGGCGGGGCGATGATGATTGGTACGGGTGCCTGGGCGTCAGCGCCATCCTGGTCCTGGCGGCCGTCGGCGTCCACATCCTGGTGAAAGCCAGCATCCCCTGGGGCGGGTATCAGATGCTCCTGGAGCAGGGGGACTACACCCGCTCCGCCAAGCGGAGCAACCGCAAGTACAGCGGCATCTACTGGGGCATTGTCACGGCCGGCTATCTGGCGGCCAGCTTTATCACCAACCGCTGGGACAGGACCTGGATCGTCTGGCCCGTGGCCGGCGTCCTCTACGGGGTGCTGGCAGAGGTGGTCAAGCTCCGGGACAAGTAAGGGAAGGATACAAACAGAAGCGGCAGGGGCGTCCCTGCCGCTTCGTCTGTGTTTATGACTCTTTGAGGGCCAGCCTCCTGCGCTGCCTTTTCTGGATATAGGCATAGAACAGGAAGCAGGCGGCGATCTCCGCCACGGTGGAGCAGGGCACGGACAGGCCGATGAAAAACAGCTTTCCCGTGGTCCGGGCCATGTACCAGGCCACCGGCACCCGCACCAGGAAGGCGGAGAGGATGCCCTGGGCCATGACGAAGCCCGTGTGCCCCAGGCCGTTGAAGAAGCCGATGAAGCAGAAGAGGAAACAGGTGAACAGACAGTCGATGGCGTAGGCGCGCAGGTAATCGAAGCCTGCGGCCACCACCGCCTCGTCGTTGGAAAACAGGCCCGCCAGCAGGTCCCCGTGGAAGTAGGCCAGATAGAACATGCTGATGCCGAACAGGGTGGACAGCCCGATGGCGATCTTCAGACCCCGAACGGCCCGCTCGTCCTTGCCCGCCCCGTGGTTTTGGGCCACATAGGCGCTCATGGCCTGCATGAAGGCCAACGGCAGCAGCATGATGAAGGCGCACACCTTTTCCGCCACACCCACGCCCGCCGAGGCGATGAGCCCCAGCCGGTTCACGATGGCCAAAATGATGAGAAAGGACAGCCCCACCAGCAGATCCTGCAGGGCGATGGGCGCCCCGTAGACGGCGATGCGACGGAGAATGGGCCCATGTAGCCGGATGTCCCTCCGACCGAAGGAGAAGGGCAGCCTCCCTCGGCGCAGCAGCAAAAGGGAGAAGATGACGCTGACCGTCTGGGACAGGACCGTGGCCAGGGCCGCGCCCGCCGCGCCCATGTGGAACCGGGCCACCAAAATGAGGTCGCCCGCGATGTTGCAGGCGCTGGCCACGGCCACGGTGACCAGGGGCGTTTTGGAATCCCCCATGCCCCGCATGACGCTGCCCAGCACGTTGTAGGCCACGATCATGACGTACCCGGCCCCACAGATGGACAGATACCGCCGGGTCTCGTCGAAGGCCTCCGCCGGGGCGTTCATGAGCCGCACCAGGCTCCCGGACAGCAGGGGCACCAGGACGGTCAGCAGCACGCCGGCCCCCAGGAACAGCAGAATGCTGGTGCCGACGATACGGCCCAGGGCATCCCGGTCCCCCTCGCCCAGCTTCTGCCCCAGCAGGATGGTGGTCCCCATGGAGAAGGAACTGACCAGCCCCGTGATGGTCATCATGAGCTGGGACCCGACGGCCACCCCGGACACGTCCGCCGCCACGGCGTACTTGCCCACGATGATCAGATCCACGGCCCCGTACAGCGCCTGCAAAAACAGGGCCAGCAGGATCGGCAGACAAAACCGAAGCAGCGGTCCGGCGATGGGCCCCTTTGTGAAATCCGTTTCTCGATGCATCCTTTTCCTCCCAAACAAAGGGCCGGACAAGAGAACGGGCGTCTCAGCCCGCAGTCTTATCCGGCGCGTCATTTCCTTTGAACGATCTGCCCTCCGACAAACAGGGGCATCATACCCGAAGCGGGACGGGTTGTCAAGCCCCGGTTCCCGCCGCCCGTTTTTTTCGGTAGTCAAAGGAAGGGGAACGTGGTATACTACCCTCATGAAAAAGCTGTCCATCCTGTTCTGTCTGCTGCTCCTGCTCGTCGCCTGCGGCAAAAAGGAGACCACGGACGGTCAAATCGCATATATTCCCGCCGCCACGGCGTCGGCAGAGCTCCCGGGCTTCGTCACAGCGGCCCCGGCGGCCACCGCTGCGCCCCTGTTCACCGCCGTGCCCCCTTCGCCCACGGCGGCTCCCACCCCGGCCCCCACGCCCACGCCGGTGCCCACCCCTGAACCTACGCCCACCCCCGTGCCCCTGGAGGCGCAGCTTGGGCGGTACGTGGCGGGCATGACGGACAGGGAGAAGATCGGCCAGCTGGTCATGTTCGGCTTCTCCGGCACCAAGGCCGTGTCCGGCGAGTTCGGCAAGATCATGGCGGACTATGCCGTCGGCAACGTGATCCTCTACGGCCCCAACATCTCCCGGGGCGACAAGGACGGGGGCTTCGACCGGTGCGCCAAATTGACGGAGGATATCCGCGCCCACAACGCCACGGGCATTCCCCTGCTCATCAGCACGGACGTGGAGGGAGGGAACGTGACCCGCTTCCGCTGGCGGACCAGGACCCAGTCCGCCGACACCCTGGGAACCAACGGGGACGAGGAGGCGGCCCGGCTCCAGTTCGAGCGCATCGCCACCGCCCTGAACGACGTGGGGATCAACACGGACTTGGCTCCCGTGCTGGACGTGGCCAAGTCCCCCTCCAAGACCTTTCTGGGCAAGCGCATCATCAGCAGCGACGAGGCCACGGCGGCCCGCATCGGCGTGGCCTGCGTGGACGGGCTGCAAACCGGCGGGTGCCTGTCCATCGTCAAGCACTTTCCCGGCCATGGCGCCACCACCGCCGACTCCCACAACACCACCCCCGTGGTGAAAAAGACCCTGGAGGAGCTGGAAGCATATGAGCTCTATCCCTTCCGCCAGGCCGTGGCGGCGGGGGTGGACGGGATCATGGTGGCCCACATCCTCTATCCCGCGATCGACCCCGACCACATCGCCACCCAAAGCGAAATCATCATCACGGACCTGCTGCGGACGGGGATGGGCTTTGAGGGCGTGGTCATGTCCGACGACTTTCGCATGAACGGCCTTAGGTCCAAGGCCTCCCTGGAGCAGGCGGCGGTCCAATTCATCCTGGCGGGGGGCGATCTCATCCTCTGCGGCGCCAACCACAGCTATCAGCGGTCCATCCTAAAGGGCCTCACCGACGCCGTGGCCAACGGGACGATCCCCCAGGAGCGGCTCAACGAAAGCGTCGTCCGCCTGCTGACGGCCAAGATGAAGGTCACCGCTTGGGAACCCGAACCATAGAAACGTGACAAAGCCCCGGACTTGGGCCCGGGGCTTTGTATTCCGTTGAAAAACCATATTTCACTTAGTGCCAGCGTCCGCCGCGCCCGCCGCGCCCGCCGAAGCCGCCTTGGCCGCCCCTGCCGCCCCTGCCGCCGAACATCTGGACGGGGATGTAGTCGATCTGCTGGCCGTTGGCGATGATGGTGCCGCCGTTATATTGGGCGGAGCCGTCGCAATCGAAGGTGCTGTTGCCGGTGACGCGGATGGTGCCGCCGTTGACGATGATGTCCCCGTTGCTGTCCACGCCGTCCGTATCCCCGGAGGCCATGGTGACGGTGATATCGCCGCCGTTGATCTCCACGGTGGCCCGGTAGGCGCTGGACTTTTTGGCGGCGTTGATGCCGTCGTCCCGGCTGTCGATGGCGATGGTGCCCCCATTGAGCTGGACATAGGTGGCCTCGATGCCCTCCGAGGCGGTCACCGAAACGGTCCCGTCGTCCACCTGGGCCACGGTAGTGGCGTGGATGCCGTCGTCCCCGGCCAGGATGGTGACGGTGCCGCCGCCGATATAGATGTACCCCTTGGAGCTGTCGTCGTCGTTCTCCGCATGGAGGCCGTCGGTGCCGGCGGTCAGCTTCAGCGTGCCGTCCGCGATGCGGATGGAGTCGTTGGCCTCCACGGCCTTGACCTTGGCCGAGATGGTGTAGGTTCCGCCGGTGATCTTCAAATCGTCCTTGCCCACCACGCCGTTTTTGGTGGAGTCGATGGCTAAATCCGCGGTGCCGTTCAAAATGAGGTCGCTCTTGGAGAAGATGACCCCGTCCAGATTGGTGTCCCCGTCGGCGGCGAAGGTGCCGGTGACGGACAGACTGCTGGCAGAGGCGGTGGTGACGAACACCTTGTCGGCGGATTTCACATAGATGGCGGGGGCGCTGCTGTTGGAAATGGTAAGGCCATCCAGCACCAGCTGCACCTTGTCCTCCTTGTCCGCCGCCACCAGCACGCTGGCGTCCTTGGCGGTGCCGGTGAGGACGTAGACGCCGGCCTGGGTGATCTCCATATCCTGTCCGTCGCTGACCGTCAGGGTCACGGCCTCGCTGAGGTCCGCCTCCTGCTTCAAGTCCCGGTCGGTGAACAGATCGCTCTTCTGGAAGATGGCCGTCCCCGTGGCGGAGGCGGTCGTGGTGGTGGTGGACCTGGCGTCGACGGCGGCGTCGGAACGGACCGTCTGGACCGCCAGGGAGGAGGAGAGGGTCGCCTCGCTGTCCTCCGCCTTTTTGCACTCCGACAGGCCGAAGGTCACGGCCCAGGCCCCCAGGATCAAACAGACGGCCGCCGCCAAGCTTCCTATCCGCATGCTCTTTTTCATATATGACACCTTCTTTCTTCGCTTAGGTTTGCTTTTGTTGGGCCTATCTTACCCGCTGAACCTTAAATCAAAGCAAAAGAAATGATAATTTTTCGTTTTTCCAAAACGGCAGTCTCGCTTTCTTACGTCTGTGTTATAGTATAGCAAAAGAAAATGACTCTATATTCTCTCTTCTTGTAACGAAAGGGAAGGAGCGGACATTCATTGAGCGAGGAGGTGATCTTGTGATCGATCTTGACGCGGCATATCGGGAACATGCCCAGTCCGTCTATCGGTTTTTGCTGGCGAAGACTGGCTCAGCCCAACTCGCTGAAGAACTGACCCAAGAGACCTTCTTTCAGGCGGTCAAGAGCATTGATCGATTTGACGGCTCCTGTCGGATCACCACCTTCCTCTTCGGCATTGCCAAGAACGTTTGGTACAATGCCTACCGCAGGCAGCGGAAGGATCCGGTGCCTTTGGAGGAGGCCGAGCCCATCCTGACGGTCTCGGCGGAAACGGACGTGCTTTCCCATATGGGCCGGGAGGAGATTTTGACGTCGATCCACCGAATGCCGGAGCCGGGAAGGGAGGTCCTGTATCTGCGTCTGCTGGGGTCCCTTTCCTTCGCCGAGATCGGCGCCATCCTCGGCAAAACGGAGAATTGGGCCCGGGTCACTTACTATCGTGCCAAACAGCTTTTGATCAAGGAGATGAGAAGAGAATGAAAAACGATCTTACCTGCCACGTTGTTCGCGATTTGCTTCCTTCCTATGTGGATGGTCTGACTGCCCGGGAGACCAGCGAGCAGGTGAAAGATCATCTGGCTGTCTGCGAAGACTGCCGCGGTGTCTATGAGGATATGACGGGCAAGGAACCCCCTAAGGCGGAGGTGCAGGAGGTGGAGTATCTCAAGAAGGTCAGCTCCTCCCGCCGCCGGCTGCAGCGCGCCGCCCTTCTGGCCGGGTGTTTCGTGATCATCCTGGGCGTGTTCGCCGTTCTGCTCTCCAGGAGCTATAGACAGCAGGCGGCCCAAGCCGCCGAGACCATCGCTGTCCTGAAGGAGACCGAGGAGGACCTGCTCAACCAGATGGAACTGCCCCAAGCCCATTACAACATGGATACCCGGGTGCTGGTGGTTACCGGCACGGATCGGTATGACGAGCTGGTATTCCCGCCCGCAGCCCAGAAGGCCATAACGGTGGACGTGCAGGATGACGAATTCCATTTGTCCGCGTATATCCCCCTGCTGAGAAACGAAGGGGAGCCCATCAGAACATATCTGCCCGCCTACATCGACAGGATTGAAAAGAGTCTTGACTCCATCCGGGAGCATCTCAGGGAGCACGCACCAAAGGCGTATCCGGCGGAGCAGGCGGGCAAGATGGTGGAGATCAGCATCCGTGACAACAACCTATATACCTACCGCAACGATACGGACCGCATCTTCCTGAACATCGGGGATTTTTACTGGCATCTGGACGAGCTGTATATGCTGGCCCTCATGGACACCGACTCCGTGGGCTGGGCCCAGCTGGGCTATGCTTGGTATGTGGGGACCTGCCTCAACCCCTATTCGGAGGTCACCGGGATCATGGGGGCCAACGAGATCACTCCGGAACTGCCGTACTACGATCTCTGCGTCAGGGCGGGTATTCGGCTGGAGAATGTGAGCTGCGGGGATTTCCGCATTCTTTACGATAGTATTTCCCGTGTATGTTTGGATCGTGGCGAGTTCAGGTGGGGCTGGGGGACAGCATATGAAAGCATGCCCCTCTCCCAGACCAGGCTCTGCAGCGGGAGCGCCCGAACCGAGACGGAGAACAGCAGTATGAGCGTTTTCATGGCCGTCTCCTTCGTAAGCTGGCTGAACGACGCCTACAGCTTTGAGAACGTCAGTGCCTTCGCATTCGGGCAAAAGAGTTTCGAGGAGGCCTTCGGCATGGACTTCGCCACGGCGTTCGCCGCCTGGAAGGCATGGATCGTCGAAACCTATCCTCTGGACGAATGAACCCATGGGATTTGCCGCGTTCCCTCCCCTTTAGAGAGAGGGACGCGTTTTTTTTGATCCAAAAGCGGATTTTTTGAAAAAAGATCGTCCGCAGGGATGCAAAACGGAACCGTTTCTGCTATAGTGTATACATCTTACTATAGGCTTTGGAGGAAAGAGTTGAAACGCGCCGTTGCCGCTTTGATCATATTGGCCATGCTCCTGCCTCTGGCGCTCACGGGCTGCGGCCCGGACCGGGGCCAGGGCAGCGTGGTCTGCCGCCAATTCATACAATATCTGTCCAACTTTGACTATGACTCTGCCTACGCCCTGATCTCTCCCGACCTGCAGAAGGAGGAGCCCTATCAGCCGCCCAAGCCCACCAAGGCGCCCACCCCCGGTCCCGGGGAGACCCCTGCGCCTACGGCGGAGCCCACGGCCACGCCCCTGCCTACGGCGGAGCCCACGCCGGTGCCCGCAGGGGTCACCGACCACCGCATGACCAAGACCGAGTTTAAAAAGCGGTATGTGGACATCTTCGACGCCATGGGCCTCACGGCCATCACCTCCCAGGTCATCTCTGAGGTGAACGGCACCCTGAACGCCAGCGTGGTCTATCGCATGGCCTACATCACCCAGAAGGCCGGCAACCTGATCTTCGACTTCACCATCAACAGCGAGTATCACGAGGGCTGGGTGGTCATGTGGGACCCCAGCTTGATCTTCCCCAACATGGAGTGGGGGGACACCATGCTCATGGGCACCAACTACCCGGACCGGGGCGAGATCTTCGACGCCGACGGCATCCTTCTCGCTGAAAATGTGTTGGCGGTCACGGTGTACTGCATCCCCAGCAAGATCCAGCTGAGGGATGGGGGCAAGGCCGTCACCGACGTGAAGGAGCTCTTCAAGGCCGAGGATAGCGCCCTGACCCCGGATCAGCTGCTGGAGAAGGAGCAGTACGTGCCCTTCGAACAGGCGGTGGCCGCCGTGCCGGAGCTGCAGATGACGGAGGCGGACGTGCGCAACAGCCTGGCCCGAACCTTCCGCGACTTTGCCAAGCTGGCGGTTTTGTACCCGGACGAGATGAATCCGGAGCTGGAGGCGCGGCTCCTGACCATCCCCGGCGTGGGCGTGGACAGCAACAACTACGGCACGCTGCGCCAATATCCCTATGGCTCCAGCCTGGCCCACCTTCTTGGCTACGCCGGCATCATCCAGAAGGAGTATCTGAACCACTACTCCATGGAGAACGGCATACTCAAGGAGAACAAGGAATGGCTGTATGTGCTGGACGAGGATGGCAACAAGGTCAACGATCCCAATTACGACGGCGACAGCTGGCTGGGGTATGCAGGCCTGGAAAAGCAATATGAGGAGCGGCTCCGCGGGATAAAGGGGAGCTTCGCCTACATCCAGGGCGCCGGCGGCAAGGTCAAGCAGATTCTGTACAACGTGCCCGCCGTGGACGGGGAGGATCTGCACCTGACCGTGAAGATCAACCTGCAGCGGCGGGCCGAGGAGGTCATCAAAAACATCGTCTACGACGACTCCATCAGCGGCACGGTCATCGTTATGAACCCCACCACCGGCGGCGTGGAGGCCATGGTCTCCTTCCCTGGCTACGATCCCAACAGCTTCTCCCGGGGCGACTTGGACGATGAGGCCTGGGCGGCCATGGAGAAGGACCCCAAGACCCCCCTTTTGAATCGGGCCATTCAGGGCCTGTACCCCCCGGGGTCCACCTTCAAGCCCCTGGTGGCCATCACGGGCCTGGAGTCGGGCAACATGACGCTGGATTGGGCCTTCCCGGAGGAGCAGGAGCATCTCCGGAGCATCGACACCATCTGGAACCCCTCCAAGGGCTCGCTGATCCCCGAGTCCGGCGTGACCAAGGTCACCCGTACCTACAGCACCAACCGGCGTGGACCCATGAACATGAAGAACTGCATGATCCAGTCGGACAACATCTACTTTGCGTACCTGGGCATGAAGATCGGCTGGGACACCCTGAAGCGGTATCTGACCGTCATGGGCATGGGCGAGTCGATCCCCTTCGATCTGCCCACCCAGAAATCCCAGATCAAGAACATGACCCCCGACGAAAACGGCCAGGTCTCCGAGGAGACCATGGACCTGCTGGCCATGACCGGATACGGACAGGGGGAGCTGCTGCTGACGCCCCTGCAGCTGGCCAGCTATATCTCCGCCTTCCGCAACGGGGGCACGGTGTATGAGCCCTACGTGATCGAGTCCATCTGGCAGGAGGACAAGACCGAGTATCGGGAGGTCAGCCACCACGAGGAGACCGTCTGGAAGGAGATCTGCGCCACCAGCACGGCGGAAGCCATCCGCGACATGCTGGAGGGCGTGGTGGAGGCCCCCAGCAGCATGGGCAAAAACCCCATCACCAAGGAGAACTGGGGCGGCTACGGCACGGGCCGGTTTTTGAGCGTCCTTCGGACCTATACCTGCGCCGGCAAGACGGGCACCGCCGAGTTGGCAAAGAAGCAGAACGCCAAGGACGCCGACAGGGAGCTGGCCTGGTTCGTGGCCTTCCGCAGCCGCCATCTGGACGGCACGGAGCTCAAGCCCCCAGATGAAGTTCCTCATCGCCCAGGTGCTGTTGAAGGACGACACCCTGACGGAGTCCCCCACCACCGAAAGCTGCATCGAAAACAGGCGGAGCGACGCGGATGCGACCAACACCGCCGCCACGTCCGAGGGCGAGACCGGCGAGAACAACGTGGGCTGAGGCCCGCATAGAATAGCGGGAAAGACCAAAAGCGAGGGAGAGGGAATGAAGACCATCATCTTTACCGGCGGCGGCACGGCGGGCCATGTGATGCCCAACCTGGCGCTGATGGATCGGCTGGACAAAACCGAGTGGGTCATCCACTACATCGGCACGGAGGAGGGCATCGAGCACGAGCTCCTTTCCCAGCGGCCGGAGGTGGTCTACCACGCCATCGCCTGGGGCAAGCTGCGGCGCTACTTCTCCTGGAAGAACTTCACCGACCCCTTCCGGGTGGTGAAGGGCTATTTTCAGTCCCGTCGGATCATGAAAGAGGTGAAGCCCGACGTGCTCTTCAGCAAGGGGGGCTACGTGTCCGTGCCCGTGGTCATGGCGGCCAAGGGGAAATGTCCCGTCCTGTGCCATGAGAGCGATTATTCCCCGGGCCTGGCCAACCGGATCGCGTCCCGGTTCGCGGACACGATCTGCACCACCTTCGCCGACACGGTGGCCAAGGTCCCCGCGGGAAAGGGCGTCCACACCGGCACCCCCATCCGATCGTCCCTGCTGGAGGGCAGCCGGGAACGGGGCCTTGCCTTCACCGGGCTCACGGGAGAAAAGCCCGTGCTGCTGGTGGTGGGCGGCAGCACCGGCGCCAAAGCCGTGAACGAGGCGGTGGAGGCCGCCCTGGACGAATTGTTGAAGACCTTCGACGTGGTGCATCTGTGCGGCCAGGGCAAGGCGGACGACACCGCCCCCCGGCCCGGGTACGTGCGCTTTGAATACGTGAACCGGGAGATGGCGGATTTGCTGGCCCTGGCGGACGTGGTGGTGAGCCGGGCGGGGGCCAACGCGGTGTTCGAGCTGCTGGCCCTGAAAAAGCCCGCTGTGCTGGTGCCCCTGCCCTTGGAGGCCAGCCGAGGGGACCAGATTTTGAATGCCCAATACTTTGAACGGAACGGCTACGCCGTCCATCTTCCCCAGAGCGGGGCCACGCCCCAAAAGCTGGTGGACACGGTCCGCGCCCTCTATGAAGACCGGCAGCGCTATATCGACGCCATGGCCGCTGCCCCCGGCGGGGACGGCACCGAAAACATTTTGAGGCTCATCTTTCGGGCGGTGAAGGAATGACGGCCCAACCCTACATTTCACAACTGGGCGGCGAGGGGACAGGGGAAGCCCTGTCCGCTTTGTGCGCGCTGGGCAAGACCAAGGCGGGCCGGGAGGAGATCAACGCCCTGCTGGGGGATCGGCAGGCCCTCCACGCCGCCGCTTCGTCCCCCGTGCCAAAGGTCCGCAAGAACGCCTATCGGCTCATGGGGGCGTTGGAGGACGAGAGGGACGTCCCCGTCCTGCGGCAGGCGCTGCAGCAGGAGGAGACCCTCTTCGCCATCCCCAGCCTGCTGCTGGCCCTGGGCCGATTGGGGGACGAGGAGACGGTGCGGACCTATGGGCCGCCCCCCTCCGCCGGCCCCGAGACCGACGGCCTGGTGGCCCAGATCGTCCTGGCCCGGGACAAGGCCCTGCAAAGCTTCGAAACCTGCGGCAGCGAGCGGATCGTCCGGCTTCCCGCCCCCCGAAAGATTCTGTGCTATCCCCCGGAGGGGTTTTTGGACATTCTGACAGAGGAGCTCAGGTCGCTGGGCTTGTCCCCGGTTCCGGAGAACGGGGCCGCCGCGGTGGTCACGGACAGGATCGATCTGGTGTACCGGGCGGACTGCATGGCGGAAGCCCTGCTGCCTCTGGCCTTCGACGTGCCGCTGGAGGCCCAGAGCATGGCCCGTCAGGTGGGGGAGCTGCCCGGGGAACGGTATCGGATCGAGCTAAGGGGCTACACCCGGGACCGGCGCAAGCTCATCGCCGCCCTGGCCCGGGCCCTGCCGGGGCAGAACAACCCCTCGGCCTACGACACGGAGCTCAGGGTGGACTGCCATATGGACCGGGCGGACCTCTTTTGGAAGCTGTGGAACGTGGAGGATCACCGCTACCCCTGGCGGCAGCGGACCGTCAGCGCTTCCATCCATCCGGCCACGGCGTCCTGCCTAGCCCGGTACGCCAAGCGCTTTGAACGGCGGGAGCGGCCCCGGGTCCTGGACCCCTTCTGCGGCTGCGGGTCGCTGCTCTTTGCCCGGGAGAAACTGGGCCCCTGCCGGGTGCTGGTGGGCGTGGACAAGAGCGGCACGGCGGTGGAGAGCGCCCGGATCAACGCCCGGGCGGGAAGGTCTCGGGCCTCCTTCGTCACCAAGGACGCCCTGCGGTTCGAGGCCCGGGAGGGCTTCGATCTGGTCCTGTCCAATCTGCCCTTCGGGAACCGGGTGGGGAACCATGAGGACAACACCCGGCTCTACGACCGGTTCGTCCGCCGTCTGCCGGAGCTGTTGAGCCCCGGGGGCACGGCGGTGCTGTACACCATGGAGTACAAGCTGTTGAAGAGCTGTTTGAACAGGGCGCCTGGCCTGGTCCTGCGGGAGCAGAAGCGCACCGAGGCCGGGGGCCTGCTGCCCTGGATATTTGTGGTTGACAGGGAAGAAACACGCTGATAAAATCTTATGAATTCAGATATATCCCGCCCCGGCGGGAAGGAGGATTTGTTCATGGAAAAGAGACCTTACTATATCACCACGGCCATCGCCTACGCCTCGGCCAAGCCCCACATCGGCAACGTCTATGAGATCGTGCTGGCGGACGCCATCGCCCGCTACAAGCGGTTCATGGGCTACGACGTGTTCTTCCAGACCGGCACCGACGAGCACGGCCAGAAGATCGAGGAGAAGGCCAACAAGGCGGGCGTGGCCCCCCAGGCGTACGTGGACGACGTGGCCGGGGAGATCAAGAACATCTGGGATCTGATGAACACCTCCTACGACAAGTTCATCCGCACCACCGACAAGGACCACGAGCGGAAGGTCCAGCGCATCTTCAAGAAGCTCTATGACCAGGGCGACATCTACAAGGGCGCCTACGAGGGCATGTACTGCACCCCCTGCGAGTCCTTCTTCACCCCCTCCCAGCTGAAGGACGGCCGCTGCCCTGACTGCGGCCGGGAGGTCCAGCCCGCCAAGGAGGAAGCCTACTTCTTCAAGATGAGCAAGTACGCCCCCCGTCTCATCGACTACATCAACCAGCATCCCGAGTTCATCCAGCCTGTGGCCCGGCGGAACGAGATGATGAACAACTTCCTGCTGCCCGGCCTCCAGGACCTGTGCGTGTCCCGGTCCAGCTTTACCTGGGGCATCCCCGTGGACTTCGACAGCAAGCACGTGGTCTACGTGTGGCTGGATGCGCTGACCAACTACATCACCGGCATCGGCTACGAGCCCGACGGGAACAGCACGGCACAGTTCAACACCCTCTGGCCCGCAGACCTGCACCTGATCGGCAAGGACATCATCCGCTTCCATACCATCTACTGGCCCATCTTCCTGATGGCCCTGGATCTGCCCCTGCCCAAGCAGGTTTTCGGCCACCCCTGGCTTCTCATGGGCGAGGGGAAGATGAGCAAGTCCAAGGGCAACGTCATGTATGCGGACGAGCTGGTGAAGCTCTTCGGCGTGGACGCGGTCCGCTACTTCCTGATCCACGAGATGCCCTTCGACAGCGACGGCACCATCACCTATGAGCTGCTGGTGGAGCGGCTGAACGCGGATTTGGCCAACACCCTGGGAAATTTGGTGAACCGGACCGTGGCCATGAGCAACAAGTATTTCGGAGGTCTGGTGGAAAAGACCGGCGCCCGGGAGGCTGTGGACGAGGAGCTGAAGGAAGCGGCCACCTCCGCCGTGGGCAAGGTCACCGCACGGATGGACGAGCTCAGGGTGGCCGACGCCATCACGGAGATTTTCAACCTCTTCAAGCGCTGCAACAAGTACATCGACGAGACTGCCCCCTGGACGTTGGCCAAGGACCCGACCAAGGCCGACCGCCTCAAGGAGGTCCTCTACAACCTGACCGAGAGCATCGCCATGGGCGCCAGCCTCCTCGCTCCCTTCCTGCCGGACACCGGCGCGAAGATCCTTGCCGAACTCAACGCCAATCCCCGTCCCTTCGACGGCCTCGGTGACTTCGGCCTCTATCCCTCCGGGAACAAGGTGGCGGAGAAGCCCGAGATCCTCTTCGCCCGGCTGGATCTGAAGGAGGTGCTGGACAAGGTAGGCGCACAGGCGGAGCCTGCGGCCCCCGCCGCCCCGGCGGAGCCCGAAAAGCCCGCCCTGCCTCCCATTAAGGAGGAGATCAGCTACGAGGATTTCGCCAAGGTGGATTTCCGCCTGGCCAAGGTCAAGGCCTGTGAGGAGGTCAAGAAGTCCAAGAAGCTGCTGAAACTGACGCTGGACGTGGGCGGCGAGGAGCGGACCGTGGTCTCCGGCATCAAGAAGTGGTACGCCCCCGCCGATCTGGTGGGGAAGACCGTGGTGCTGGTGGCGAACCTGAAGCCCGCCACCCTCTGCGGCGTGGAGAGCCGGGGCATGGTCCTGGCGGTGTCCGATCCCGCCGACGAAAACCTGTCCCTCATCGGCCCCTACGCCGATATGCCCTCCGGATACGTGGTCCGGTAACAAACGAACGAACGGGCGGGCTCTGTGCTCGCCCCTTTGAATACAGGAGGCAATATGGATATTTTCGATACCCACGTGCATCTTTTGGAGGAACGCTTCGACAAGGACAGGGACGAGCTGATCGCCTCCCTGTGCGACGCCGGCGTGAAGCTGGTCATGGAGGCCGCCACGGACCTGGATTACATCGAGCGGCTCATTCCCTTCGTGGAGCAGCACGACATGGTCTACGGGGCGGCGGGCATGCACCCGGAGATGATCGGCGGCTGTCAGCTAAAGGACCTCGATCAGGTGGCGGCGGTCTTGGATCACCCCAAGATCAAGGCGGTGGGGGAGATTGGTCTCGATTATGCCTGGCCGGACAACCCTGCCCGGCACGATCAGATGGCCTTCTTCGACGCGCAGCTCTCCCTGGCGGCGGCCCATAAGCTGCCGGTGGTCGTCCACAACCGGGACGCCCACGCAGATATGATGGACGTGCTCAGGGCCCACAAGGGAACGGTGATCGGCGTTTTGCACTGCTTCTCCGGCGAATGGCAGATCGCCAGGGAGTGCCTGGATTTGGGCTACTATCTGAGCTTCGGCGGATCGCTGACCTTCAAAGGGGCCAAGGAGAACGTGGAGGTGGCGACCAAAGCGCCCCTCGATCGTCTGGTCATCGAAACGGACAGCCCCTTTATGGCCCCTGCCCCCTTCCACGGCCAGCGCAACGACCCCACCAAGACCATGTGGGTCATCAAAAAGCTGTCCGATATTCGGGGCATGACCGAGGAGGAGCTGGCACCTATCCTGTTTGAGAACGCGAAGCGGGCGTACAGCATCCAGTGACCCATCTTTGAGCATGGACATCTTCGACACCCACGCGCATCTTTTGGATACACAGTTCGACGAAGACAGGGAAGCGTTGATCGCCTCCTTCTCTGACGTCGGCCTGAAGCTGGTCATGGAGGCCTGCACGGATCTGGGGTATCTCAAAAAGCTGATCCCCTTCGTGGAGAGCCACCCCATGATCTATGGCGCCGCGGGCCTGCACCCGGAGGAGCTGGGGCCCTATGCCCTTGGCGATCTGGATACCGTGGCGGCGGCCCTGGCCCATTCCAAGATCAGGGCGGTGGGGGAGATCGGCCTGGATTACTACTGGCCCGAGAACCCGCCCCGGGAGGTCCAGCGGGCTTTCTTCGACGCCCAGCTGTCCCTGGCGGCGGACCATCATCTGCCCGTCATCATCCACGATCGGGAGGCCCACGGGGACACGGTGGATATCCTGCGGGCCCACAGGGGACGGGTCACGGGCGTCATGCACTGCTTCTCCGGCAGCTATGAAACGGCGAAGGAATGCCTGGATCTGGGCTTTTTCATCGGCTTCGGCGGTGCGCTGACCTTCAAGAACGCCAAGCGGAACGTGGAGGTGGCGGCGAAGGTGCCCCTGGACCGACTGGTGGTGGAGACCGACTGCCCCTATATGGCTCCCGTGCCCTGCCGGGGTCAGCGCAACGACCCCACCAAGACCCTGTATGTGCTGGATAAGCTCTGTGAGATCCGGGCCATGGACCGGGCGGAGCTGGCGCCCCTGCTGTTCGAAAACGGCAAGCGGCTGTTCGCCATCTAAGTTTTCCCATAATAATAAGGCCGTCAGGTGTCCCTTTCGGGTATTCTGACAGCCTTGTTTTTTACAATTGAAATAGCTTATCGAATGGGCTTTCCGTCGATATACACCGCCCGTACCGTCAGTTCCCGATCCAGCAGCACGAAGTCCGCAGCCTTGCCGGGGGCCAGGGAACCGATCCGATGCTCCTGGCGGATGGCCTTGGCCGGGGTCAGGGTGGCTGCCGTGACGGCCGCCTCCAGGGGCACGCCGAAGCGGACCGATCGACGCAGGCCCTCCATAAGATGGATGGAGCTGCCCGCCAGGGTGGCGGTGCCTTGCAGCCTTGCCACGCCGCCGGTCAGGGTGATGGGCTGGCCCCCCAGCTCATAGTCCCCGTCGGGCATGCCGGCGCAGCGGAGGGAATCGGAGATCAGCGCCAGCTTCTCTCCGAACAGCCGGTGGACCAGCCGGATGACGGCGGGATGGATGTGGAACCCGTCGGTGATCAGCTCCACGGTGGCCCCGGCGTCCAAAGCGGCGGGCACCACCCCGGGTTCCCGGTGGTTGAGGGCGGGCATGGCGTTGAACAGATGGGTGGCGTGGGTGGCCCCGGCCTCATAGGCGGCCATGGCCGTGTCATAGTCCGCCGTGGTGTGGCCCAGGGACACGGTGCAGTCCCGGCTGGCCTCCCGGATGAAGGGGAGGGCCCCCGGCTCCTCCGGGGCCAGGGTGATGAGCCGCACCAGGCCCCCCGAAGCCTCGTTCAGCCGATGGAACATATGGATATCCGGGGCATGCAAGTTGTCCGGGTTCTGGGCGCCGCACTTCTTTCGGCTCACGAAGGGCCCCTCCAGATGGATGCCCGCCACCTTGGCCCCGTCGGTCGGCCGTTGAAATCCCTTCACCGCCGCCATGGCCTTCGTGAGCTCCGGCTCCTTCAGCGTCATGGTGGTGGGGCACCAGGAGGTGACCCCCTGGGCGGCGTAGTAGCGGGCCATCGCGGACAGCCCTTCCGGCTTGCCGTCGCTGGCGTCCTCGCCCATGGCCCCGTGGGTGTGGATGTCGATGAGCCCGGGGATCAGATACCAGCCCTGGGCGTCCGTGCCCCCCTTCACCTGGGGACCGACGGTCCGGACGGTCTCGTCAAAGTCCATGCCGCCGGTCACGAACCGGCCGTCCAGAAATACCTGTGCGTTGGAAAGCTTCATATCCTTATCCTCTCAGGGCGGGGAGGCTGGCCGCCGCCGCGGACTGGCCCACGCGCCGGAACCGCTCGTCGGGCAGGGAGGGGAGAATGGCTTTGGCCACCGCCGGGTACTCGTCTTCCAGCACCCGCTTCGCCTCCGCCAGCACCCGATCGCCGCCCTTGCCGCTCATGACCCGGCCCAGGAGCAGCACGTGCTTCATGCCGTACAGCTCATAGTAGTAGACCAGGGTGTGGCCCAGATAGGTGCCGATGCTGTCGTAGACCGCCGCCGCCGCGGGATCGTCCGCCTCCATGCGCTTTTGCACCACCTTCAGCTTTTCGGCGGGGGACAGCTTTTCATCCAGCACGATTCCTGCCCGAGGGGCCAGCTTGATGACGGCGTCCTGGGAGAAATACTTGACGCCGCAGCCGATGTCGCCGCTCCACTCGTCCGCCATGGCGTCGGGGGCCGCGTCCACGGGCACGAAGGCCAGCTCGTTGAGCCAGCCGGTGATCCGTCCCTCCCTGTCCACGAAGCCCACGGCTTCGCTGGTGCCCATGGCGATGCCCAAAACGTTCGGCTCGCCCAGGCTCAGCATCCCCGCCAGGGCCGACACGTCGCCGTCGTTGGCCACCTCGAAGGGAATGTCCCCGAAGGTATCCCGGATGGCCCGGATGTAGATGTCCTTCACCTTGGCGTCGAACAGATCCTTGGGGATCTGCAGGAACAGGGAGGCGTTCATGGTCCGGTTGTTGATGTAGATACCGGCGGAGGACACGCCCACCGCGTCCACCCGCGGAAGATGGGCCGCTGCGCTCTTGAGGGCGGCTACGATGCCGTCGTAATGGTACTGGGGGTCGGCGTTGGTCTTGGGAAACCAGACCACCTCCTCGTCGTAGACGCTCTCGCCGTCCATGACGGCGCTGACCTTCCGATCGCTGCCGCCGGCGTCGAAGCCGATCCGGCAGCCTTCGAGATGTCCACCGATGGCCTGGGGCGCGTCCTTTTCAACGGGCAGCTCGTCCGCGTAGACCACCTCGAAGGGGCGCTCGTACACGTTGGACATGAAGTGGAAATCGAAATCCCGGCTGCCGCCGTCGGCGAAGACGGCTTTCAGATGGTCGTACATGGCCCGATCCCCGGACACGTAGACCTTAAAGCCGCCCTTCATCCACAGCAGGGTCTTGACCAGACGGTCCAAATAGTATTTGTCTGCCGACGCATATTCCGGCGTCCCATGGATACGGGTGTCGACCCGGGCGATCTGCCCGTCCGCCCGCTCCACGGCGATGCCGAGAGGCTTTGCGGCGGTTGTGAGAAACGCCCGGTTGAACAGCCCAATGGGGACGAACCCGGGATCGAGCTTGGGGATGTTGATGATGGGGATCTGGATACCGTACAGGTCCATGCGGCAAACCTCCTGACTTTTTTTTCATCATACCGAAAAACGTTCCTTTTGGCAAGGCGTCTTGCATGAAAAAACAGCCTATGATACAATAAACCGAATCGAAAGGAAAGGATGCGTTCACTATGGATAAAGAGAAGTTTCTGCAGGCCCACCGGTGGGTCAGGGACGAGCTTCAGGGCAGCGTCAACTTTTGGCTTCGCCACGGCCTCGATCATGAGCACGGCGGCGTCTACACCTGCCTGGATCGAAAGGGCGACATATTCTCCACCGACAAGAGCGTGTGGATGCAGGGCCGCTGCGGCTGGATCTATGCCTTCCTCTGCTCCAACTACGGCGTCCGGCCGGAGTGGCTGGAGGCGTCAAAGAGCTGCGTGGAGTTCCTGGAGGACCACTGCGTGAACCACGAGGCCGGGGACAGGCTCTACTTCACTGTCACCGGCGACGGTCGGCCCCTGCGGCAGCGACGGTACTGCTTCTCCGAGGACTTCTATACCATGGCCAATGCGGAGCTGTACGCCAACACCGGCGAAAAGAAGTATATCGAGCGGGCGAGGCGCACCTACGAGCTGACCTACGCCCTGCGCCACGGCCTCATAGAGGACCCCACGGGCCTTGGCCCCAAGACCGTGCCGGAGACAAGGCGGGGCCGGGCCTTCGGCGATCCCATGATCTACCTCAACGTGACCGCTGTCATGCGTCGGTGCGACCCCGAGAACGCCGCCCTCTACGAGGAACGGGCGAAGCAGTGCGTGGACGAGATCATCCGCTACCACTATAAGCCGGAACTGAAGTGCGTCCTGGAGACCGTGGGCCCCGACGGGGAGCTGCAGACCGACACCACCGCCGGCCGCGTGGTGAACCCGGGCCATGACATCGAGGGCAGCTGGTTCCTGGCAGAGCAGGCCAACGCCACCGGCGACAAAGCTCTCCATGAGATCGCCGAGACCATCTTCCGCAACGCCATCGCGGCGGGCTGGGACGAGAAGTACGAAGGCCTTCTCTACTTCATCGACTGCATGGGCAAGCCCCCGGAAGCCTATGAGCACGACATGAAGCTCTGGTGGCCCCACAACGAGATTCTGATCGCCTCCATGCTGTTCTATCGGGACACCGGGGACGAGTATTATCTGGACTGGTTCTATCGGACGCTGGACTATTGTGAGAAGCACTTCGCCGACCCCGCCTACGGGGAGTGGTACGGCTACCTGCGCCGGGACGGCCAACCCACGGAGCCCCCCTGCAAGGGCAGCACCTTCAAGGGCCCCTTCCACGTGCCCCGCAGCCTCATCCTGGTGGACAAGCTCATGGATGAGATCGAAGAAAAGAACGGCTGGCGCTAAGGACCTTCATGGAAAAGCCCTTTCGCCGGGTCTTCGATCCGGACAATCTGTGGTGGTCCTTTCTGGGCCGAGGGGTGGATTTGGTGGGCTTGAGCCTATTCTGGGCGTTTTTGTGCCTTCCCATCGTTACCTTCGGCCCGGCCACCTCGGCCCTCTATTACACCGTGGTCAAGTGCTTCCGCCAGAAGGAGAAGAGCACCTTCCGCCTCTTTTGGCGTGCCTTCCGTGGAAATCTGAAGCGGGGCATAGGGGCCACGCTGATCTGTCTGCCCGTGGCGGCGCTGCTGGCCCTGGGTTACAGCGTCATGAAGGCCAACTGGGGGAGCGACTTCGGCGCGGTCATGTTCGTGGCCTACGACATCGCCCTCCTGGTGCCCTTGGGCATCATGGTCTGGCTGTTTGCGCTGCTGGGCCGGTTCGATGCACCGCTGAAGGACAGCTTCCGCACGGCGGTCATGCTGACCTTCCGGCATCTGCCCAGCACCGTCATCTTGGTGCTGCTGACCTTGGAGACGGGCATCTCCTTAATTGAAAAGTGGTGGCCGGTGTTCTTTGCACCGGTGCTCTGGGCGCTGCTCTCCAGCCTGTTCATGGAGCGAATCTTCCCCAAGTATCTGAGCGAGTCGCAGATCGAACAGCTGAACATGACCAGCGAGACGCCGGTGGAAAACGGCTGAAGCCATACAACGAAAACAGCCGCCCTGAAAAGGGCGGCTGCGGATTTTTTGGAAGGTCAGACCAGGGTGGGGATCAGCTTCGCCAGCTTCTCCGCCAGCTGGGCATGGCCCTTGCGGGAGAGATGCATGTGGTCCACGTCGTTGAATTCGCACCCCCTGGCGTCGAAGAAGTGGCAGCCGTTGCGCTCCGCCACCGGGGCCAGGTACTGGGCGAGCTGTTCGGACTTCTCCACGCAGCCGTTACCCATGACGATATCCAGGAAGGGTTCTTCGATGGGCGGCGGGCAGACAATCAGAATGTTGGGCGCGTGTTTGCCCCAGCATTCCACGCTCTTGCATTTCTTGATGAGCCGCTCCATGCCCACGGCGATGCCGGGGGCGCCTACGCCGAAGCGCTCCTTGGTGTCGTTGGTCCCCAGCATGATGACGAGCAGGTCTACCGGCTCGTGGGCCATGAGGGTGGCGTAGGCAACGGAGAGGGCGTCCATGCTCTCGTGGAGGGCGTCCACAAACACGGTGGTGCGGCCGCTCAAGCCCTCCTCGATCACCAGATACTCCTGGCCCAACGCCTGCTGCAATCGGCAGGTCCAGCGCTCATTTTCGTCGAACCGGTCGCTATGGCTGGCGGTGTCGTTGGGGTCGGCGCAGTAGCCGTGGGTGTTGGAATCGCCAAAACATAGGATATGTCGCTTCATATCGAAGACCCCCTGCATATAAATTGTTATTCATTATAGCGACTGCGGCACTTCCCTGTCAAGGCCTTTGGAGGGGGTGAGGGGGACCTGTCGGATCACCCTTCTCCATTTTCGCCAAAAGCTCTTTTGGGCCACCTTCTCTATTGACAAAAGGGGGTATGAGTATGTATTATTTAGGCAAGGGGACTGCGCCCCCGATGCGCCGTTAAGGCGCATACATATCATATTATTATTAGGAGGAAACACATGAAGAAGCTACTGTCCATCGCGCTGGCGCTGTTGATGGTCCTCGGCCTTGCCGCCATCGCCAAGCCCGCCTCTGCCGACGCCGAAGAGATCACCCTTTGGACCTACCCCATCGGCAACTGGGGCAACGAAGAGGCTGTCAAGGCTCTGACCGATGCGTTCACCGCCGAGACCGGCATCAAGGTCAAGGTCGAGTACCTGACCTATACCGACGGCGACGACAAGGTCAACACCGCCCTCACCGCCAAGAAGGCGCCCGACCTGATCATGGAAGGACCCGAGCGTCTGGTCAGCAACTGGGGCGCCCAGGGCTACATGGTCAACATCGCCGACCTGTTCGACGATCAGGACAAAGCCGAGATCAACCCGGCTGCCCTCGCCGCCTGCTTCGCCGACGACGCCACCGCATACGAGTATCCCCTCTGCATGACGGCCCACTGCATGGCGATCAACATGACCGCTGTCAAGGAAGCCGGCGCTGAGGAGTTTGTCAACACCGACACCCACCTCTGGACCACCGAGCAGTTCTTCAACACCGTCAAAGCGCTGGCCGCCAAGTACGGCCTGGTGGGCGGCATCTACTGCAGCGGCCAGGGCGGCGACCAGGGCACCCGCGCTCTCGTCAACAACCTCTATGGCGGCACCTTCACCAATGCGGAGCACACCGCCTACACCTGGGATGATCCCAAGAACATCCAGGCGCTCAAGGCTCTCTATGATCTCGAAGGCCTCGACTATGATCCCTCCATCAACGGCGGCGAAGAGATCGCCAACTTCTACAACGGCATCTTCAAAATGGCCTTCTGCTGGAACATCGGCCAGCAGCTGAACCCCAACAGTGCCGGCACCGGCGCCGGGAAGACCGCCAATGGCGAAGACATCGCCTTCATGGCCTTCCCCTCTGAGGATGGGAACGCCGTCCTTCAGGGCGGTATCTGGGGCTTTGGTATCTTCAACAACGGCGACGACGCCAGGATCGAAGCTGCCAAGAAGTTCATCCTGTACATGGCTGACAGCGAGCACACCGTGGATGCCGTTCGCGCTTCCAACTACTTCGCTGCCCGTTCCGCAGTAGCCGGCAATGAGCTGGACATCTGGGCTGGCAACGAGATCATGGCTGAGTACAACAAGCTCATGCCGTTCCTGGGCGACTACTACCAGGTGACCAAGGGTTGGGCTCCCGCCCGTACCGCCTGGTGGAACATGCTCCAGCAGGTCGGCGCCAGCGACGGTTCCGAAGCTGCCATCGCCGCGGCTGTGGCTGATTACTGCGCTCAGGCCAACGAAGGCGCCAAGTAAGCGCTGGCCCCGCTCCTCCCCCTGAGGGAGGAACACCCTGCGAATGGGTTCGCGCCCCATTCCCGCGCGATGCGGGAATGGGGCGTTTTGCATGACTTGTGTTGAAAGCGAGGTAATATCCCGTGCCGCAAACGATGAGCCCTGAGCTGCGCCGCAGAGAGACCGTTGCCGGTTATCTCTTTCTGCTGCCCAGTTTGATCTTCTTCGTCGGGTTCGTGGTCATTCCCATGGTCATGTGCGTCGTGACCAGCTTCTTCGACGCCACGATGGACCTGAACACCCCCGACAAATTCATTTGGTTCGACAACTATATCGAGCTTTGGCAGGATCCCGTCTTCCTGAAGGGCCTGACGAACACGCTTATCATCGTTCTGGTCAGCGTGCCCTTCACCTGCATCTTCTCCCTGTGGGTGGCCTCCGCCATCTATAAGATGAGGGAGGGCTTGCTCAGTTTCTTCCGGATCGTCTTCTACCTCCCCGTGGTCACCGGCAGCGTGGCGGTCACGGTGGTGTGGAAGTGGATGTACAACAACTATTACGGCATCTTCAACTATGTTCTGAAAAACACGGGGATCATCAGCAAGAACATCAACTGGCTGGGCAATCCCCAGTACGCCCTCTGGTGTATCATCCTGATCCTGCTCACCACCTCCGTGGGCCAGCCCATCGTGCTGTACGTGTCCGCCCTCAGCAACGTGGACAGCTCCCTTGTGGAGGCGGCGGAAGTGGACGGCGCCACCAACACGCAGGTGTTCTGGCGGATCAAATGGCCCCAGATCATGCCCACCACCCTGTACATCCTGATCATCACCACCATCAACTCCTTCCAGTGCTTCGCCCTCATCCAGCTGCTCACCAGCGGCGGCCCGAACTATGCTACGGAGACGGTGATGTACTACATCTACTACACCGCGTTCAAGCTATACCGCTTCGGCTACGGCAACGCCATGGGCGTGATCCTGGCCATCTTCATCGGCATCCTGAGCGCCGTCCAGTTCCGCCTTGCGCGGGAGAAATAGGGGGGTGAGGATATGAGCAAAGACAACGGAAGCAGCGTCACTTACAAGATCTTTTCCTTCGTGGTGCTGATCATTTTGGCGTTCCTCTTCATCTTCCCTCTGTACTGGATCATCACCGGCATGTTCAAGCCCCCGGCCGTCATCAACTCGCCCACCCCTCAGTGGTGGCCTCATGAGTGGACCATGCGGAACATTACGGAGCTGTTCTCCCGCCGCACGGCGCCCCTGTTCAGCGAGATCGCCCTCCGGGTTCCCGGCGCCCTTCGCTGGCTGATCAACACCGTGTTCATGGCGATCATGGCCATGATCCTCACCTGCATCACCGCCGCCATGGCCGGCTATGCCCTGGCCAAGAAGCGGTTCATCGGCCGGACCTTCCTCTTCAGCCTCATCGTGGCGGCCATGGCCCTGCCCAAGCAGGTCATCCTGGTGCCCCTGGTTCGGGAGATCAGCGCCTTGGGGCTGTATGACAACATCTGGGCCGTCATATTGCCCACGGTGGGCTGGCCCTTCGGCGTGTTCCTCATGAAGCAATTCTCCGAGGGCATCCCCGGAGAGATGCTGGAGGCCGCCCGCATCGACGGCGCCAGCGAGCTCAAGACCTTCACCAGCGTGGTCATACCCATGATCAAGCCGGGCATCGGGGCCTTGGCCATCTTCACCTTCATCAACTCCTGGAACGACTACTTCCTGCAGCTGATCATGCTGACCAGCAACAGCAATCTGACCATCTCCCTGGGCATCGCCACCATGCAGGCGGAGAACTCCACGGACTTCGGCTTGATCATGGCGGGCGCGGCTTTGGCAGCGGTACCCATCATCATCGTGTTCCTGCTGTTCCAGAAGTACTTCACCAAGGGCATTACCATGGGCGCGGTGAAGGGATAAGCCTATGATTTTGGGTAAATTGTCTCAAGCATGGGCCTATCGCGGTATCCACCCCCGGCTCGATCAGGTGCTGGACCGTCTGAACGATGATTTTCTGTCCACGGTCGGTCCCAAGGCCATGCAGCTGGAGGGAGACGCCCTGTACGTCACCCGCTTTACCTACGAGACCCTGCCTCTGGAGGAGACATTCTTCGAGGCCCATAAGCGGTATTTGGACGTGCATCTTATGGTGCAGGGCGAGGAACGGGTGGAGATCGCTTCCCCTGAAGGGTTGACGCTCTTCGAGCAGCGGGACGATTTCTATGCCTATCGGGGTGAGGCCGAGCAGAGCCTGATCCTCAGGCCCGGCTCCTTCCTGGTGGTGTTCCCGGAGGACGCCCACCGCATCAAGATCGCGGTGAAGGAACCCGAAACGGTGTCCAAGGTGGTGTTCAAGGTGCTGGTCTACGATGAATAAAGGAATGGAGATTACAATGAAGGACATTCAAAAGTACAAAGGCGTATTCCCTGCATTTTACGCCTGCTATGACAAGAACGGCGAGGTCGACCCTGCGGCGGTTCGCAAGCTCGCCGCCCACCTGATCCAAAAGGGCGTCAAGGGCGTCTATGTGGGCGGCTCCTCCGGGGAGTGGAGCGGAAGCTGGTGCTGGAGAACGTGATGGAGGCGGCCCAGGGCAAGCTCACCGTCATCGCCCACGTGGCCTGCAACAACACCCGGGACAGCCAGGAGCTGGCCCGCCACGCGGAGAGCCTGGGCGTGGATGCCATCGCGTCCATCCCGCCCATCTACTTCAGACTTCCGGATCGGGCCATCGCCCAATACTGGAACGACATCAGCGCCGCTGCGCCCCACACGGATTTCATCATCTACAACATCCCCCAGCTGGCGGGCGTGGCCCTGACCATCCCCCTGCTCAAGGAGATGCTGAAGAATCCCAACGTGATCGGCGTCAAGAACTCCTCCATGCCCGTCCAAGACATCCAGATGTTCAAGGACGAGGGCACCCGGGGGGACCGTCCCTTCGTGGTGTTCAACGGCCCCGACGAGCAGTTCATCTCCGGCCTCATGATAGGGGCGGACGGCGGCATCGGCGGTACCTACGGGGCCATGCCGGAGCTGTTCGTGAAGCTCTACGGGCTATTCCGGGACGGCAAGTGGGCCGAAGCCCGGCAGCTCCAATACGACGTGGACAACATCATCTATGCCCTTTGTGCCGGCAAGTGCAACCTGTACGCCGCCATCAAAGAGGTGCTGCGGCGCCGGGAGGGGTTGGACATCGGCAGTGTCCGGCCGCCTCTGGCAGCCTATACGGCGGAGGACGACGCAGCGATCGCCCACGCCGTGTCCCTGATCGATCTGGCCATGAAGCGCTGGGTCGGTTGAACCGATCAAATCCCAACTATAAGGCCGAGGGCGTCCTACTCCACAACCAATAGGCGCCCCGCCTGAAAAAAAGGAGGAAACATCCGGCATCTCCCGGTGCGGCAGTGTGGAGACCTGTCGTAATGCGGCCCGAAAAGCCGCGAGAGCGCCCCATGCGGAGGCAGAGCGCCCAGAGACAAGCAAAATGGCAACCGTACAACTCAAGAACATCAAGAAGGTCTACCCCTACATCAGCGGCGAACAGAAGAAGTCCAAGAAGAAGGCCGATGATGCCCCCAAGAAGAAGATCAACCTGCAGATCACGGATGAAGGTGTCGTCGCCGTTCAGCAGTTCAGCCTGGACATCGCCGACAAGGAGTTCATCGTGCTGGTGGGCCCCTCCGGCTGCGGCAAGTCCACCACGTTGCGGATGGTGGCGGGTCTTGAGGAGATCACCGACGGCGAGCTGATCATCGACGGCAAGCTGGTGAACGACATCCCGCCCAAGGACAGGGATATCGCCATGGTGTTCCAGAACTACGCCCTGTATCCCCATATGACCGTGTATGAGAACATGGCCTTCTCTTTGAAGCTCCGCCACGTGCCCAAGGACGAGATCGACAAGAAGGTGAAGGAAGCGGCGGAGATCCTGGACATCACCCAGTATCTGAACCGGAAGCCCAAGGCTCTGTCCGGCGGCCAGCGGCAGCGCGTGGCCATCGGCCGGGCCATCGTCCGTGCCCCGAAGGTCATGCTCATGGACGAGCCTCTTAGTAACCTGGACGCCAAGCTTCGTAACGAGATGCGTGCCGAGATCATCAAGCTCCGCAAGCGGATCGACACCACTTTCATCTACGTGACCCACGACCAGACCGAGGCCATGACCTTGGGCGATCGGATCGTGATCATGAAGGACGGCTATATCCAGCAGATCGGCACCCCCCAGGAGGTGTTCAACCATCCCGCGAACCTGTTCGTGGCCGGGTTCATCGGCATGCCGGTGATGAACTTCTTCGACGCGAACCTGGTCCGGGAGGGCAGCAAGTACTTCGTGGAGGTGGGCGGCTACCGCACCGAGCTGGCTCCCGAGAAGGAGGAGCGGCTCCTCAACAACGACGTCCAGTCCCAGCCCGTCACGTTGGGCGTGCGCCCGGAGCACACGGACGTTTCCGACAGCGGCGTGGCGGCCACGGTGGAGGTGGCGGAGATGATGGGCTCCAGCGTCCATCTGCACGTGAACGCGGACGGCCACGACGTGATCATCATCGTGCCCACCATCGAGATGAAGGGCAACTACGAGATGGGCGACATCGTCCACTTCTCCTTCCAGGGGAATGTTGCTCACGTCTTCTCCAAGGACACCGAAAAGAACCTGGAGTTCTGACACTCTACATCACAGAAAAGGCCTGCGGATTTCTCCGCAGGCCTTTTGCTATTCTCGTGATGGGGCAAGGGGCAGGTCAGGCGACCTGCGCTTCCTCCTTCTTGCGGCTGACGATGATCGCCGCCACACACACCATGAAGCCGACTGCCACGATGGGACCGCAGGTCTTGATGGCCTTTTTGATGAAGGCGCCGGACAGGAGGCTGGGGGCGAAGGCACGGTATTCGGTGACGGTCACGGTCAGATCGTTGATCTTCTCGCTGGAAAAAGTCTGCATCATGGCCTTGAAGTCCGCCAGGATGGCATCGCTGTCGGCCACAAGGGCGCTGATGCTCTTTTCCAGCTGCTCCCGCCGAAGGGTGGTGACGCGCTCCGCCTCAGCGGCCGCGGCAGCCAGCTCCGCCTCACTCATGACCGCGACGGTCTCCGTGGAGGGTTCTGCTGTGGTCTCGCTGTCGTCGCTGGCGGCGGCGGGCTGGGGCTGTGCCGCATCCTCGCTCAACAAATCGGAGAGCAGCAGCTCGTAGGTGGCGATCTGATAATTGATATCGGTGATGCCGTCGGCCACGTCCTTGCGTCGCCCCATGAGCCGATCGTAGGTCTCGGAGGAGTTGCCGTCGATCTTGGTCAATGCGTCGGTGGTCCGCAGGTAGATGATTTCGTTCTTCTCATAGGAGGCGATGAGCTTATCCAGTTTGACCAGTTCCAGCGTCTGCTTGTCCAGCTGATTGTTGAGGGACCGGATCTCATACTGGTACTGGGTCAGCAGACGGGCCGGGTCCTTCGTCAGGGCGTTGATGGTCAATTCGGCGTTCAGACGGCTGATGTTGCTGTCGATGAGGGTGTTCAGACGCACGCTGATGTCGTTGAAGCCAATCCCGTTCAATCGGAAGGTGGGGTCCAGATCATAGAGCTCCAGGGCGTAATCCGACATGGCGGTGAGGCGCTTCTCCAGGATCTGCAGCTGCTGGGGGTAGTCGTAATCCTCCAAGGTGAAGAGGGTCGCGCTGGTATCCAGCCCAAAGGCATAGACCTGGGAGAAGTAGGCGCGATAGGCGTCCAGAATGCTCTTAAGCAGGGAGGACAGCTGAGTTTTTGTCAGGGACTTGTCAAAGTTGTTGTATAGCGCCACGTTGAAGGTGGTGGGATGATACGCCCCGATGGTCAGCTCCCTGCTGGCGGTGAAGTTCAGCAGCGATTCGTAATGCATGACCTGCTCGGCCATGTCGTCCGGATAGACGCCGGAGATCACCAGGTCGGGCCGGATCTGCTCGGGGGTATAGGTCCCCTCCAAAGAGGCGCTTTGAAGGCCCTTGGAAAGGACCTCGTCCAGGGTCATATCCTGTACGTCGAAGGCTGTACCATTGGGCGCAGTGCCGGTGGCGGCCCCATCAAAGGTGAACACCAGCGTGGCGGTGGCATAGGTGGGGGAGGGCTTTGTGAAAAACAGAATGGCGGTCAGCGCCAGGCCCACGATGCCGCACGCCAGGATCACCAGGATCGTCGTCTTCAGCCAGTTGGTCTTTTTAGCTTGTTTCATCATTCTGCCGCCTCCTTTCTCCGGGCGTTCCCATCCTTTTCCATCTTGAACTCCGGCGCCAAGCCGCTAAGGAACCAGAGGCCGCAGGCGATGATTAGCCCGACCACGCCGCCGATGGCCATCTTTTTCACGTTGGCGGTCAGGAAGCTTTCCGACTTGCCCTGGGCAACGGTGTGGTTCGTATAGCCGGTGAAGAAGGGACTTTGGATGATCTCCTCGAACTGGGCGTTGATCTCGTCATAGATCCGCAGGCAGGTGGCAAGGACGGCGGAAAGCTCCTCCTGCACCTTCTCCGAATCGGTGGTGACGGAGGCGCCGGCGTCGTTCAGCCGGTTGAGCTTGTCCGTCAGGTCCGTGATCTCTATCTCCAGTTTGGCGACCTTGTCATAGTTCTCCGCCTGCTCGATGATCAGATTGTTATAATAATCGGTGGTCGTCTTGGTGGACTTGGCGGTGTCGCTCTCCTGCATGGAGACGAAGATCTCGTCGTTCTTATAGTTCTTGAGGATGTCCTGGTTGGTGGAGATGTTCTCGTTGAGCACGTCGAGCCGGGTCTGGGCGTTGCGCAGCTGATACTGATAGGTGGTGACGAGGGCGCTCCTGTCCCGAACGATGTTGTTGGTATATACGTAGGAATACAGGTAATCCACGCTGACCGTCCGCGCCGTTTCCAGCTCCAGCATCAGATCCGCCAGGGAGCGACCGGTGCGCCAGGAGCGGTAGGCCTTGATAGCGTCGGGCTTTTCGTCGCAGAAGGAATACAGATTCTGCACCCCGGTGCGGATAAGATCCAAACTTTCCTGGATGTCCAACGCGTCGATGTCGATGGCGGAGAACTCGTTGTCCGGGAGCCTGACATCCGCGTAGGTGGTCACCAGGTACCCGTTGTAGGCGGACAGCACCCGATCCAGCACCAGCCGCAGCTCCGCATCCGTCAGCTCGTACGCCTTCAGGCCGAAGCCGTTGGCCAGGGAGACCACGAAGCTGTTGATGTAGGTGAGGTCGATGTTTTGGACCTGGGCATAGGCAGCGGCGCTCTTGTCGTCCATCATGCGGGAGGCCACCTCCTGCTGGCGGCGGCTGTCCTCGGTCAGTATCCGATCGATCCGGATGTTGTCCCTTAGATCGGCCAGGGCCAGCGGCTGGGAAAGGGTCAGCCCATCAAGGGCCGTCTGAAGCACGTAGGAGGAGGTGATCTGGTTCAGATCCAGCTCCCCGCCGTCCGGACTCGTCAGATCCTGTACAGGATCTGTGGAAATGATCTCTCCATCTTCGTCCCTTTGCACCACATCGTAATTGAGCGTCACCACGGAGGAGACGGTGAGGGGGGTCCTGCTGAACTGGTACATAAGCAGGGGGGCGCAAAGCCCCGCCACCAGGCACAGCACCATCACCCAGGCGTAGATGCGGAGCCTGGTCTTCATGGTGTGGAACACCCGTACGAGATCGATCTCGACCTCCCCGCTTTCCGGGGGCCGATTGACGATCAGGTTGATCTGCTGGCCCTGATCCACGGGGGGAAGCATGCCTTCCTTTCGTTCGTTCGTATCCAAAGAAAAACCTCCTATCCGGCATTTTTATGTACAAAAATACACACGTACACAAAGTACGTCATATTATAGCATGGGCAGGGGAAAAAAGCAACCGGGGCGGAAGATGTTGACAATGGAACGGTGCGTCAAAAAGCGACGGGCCGCAGGGCTACCGCGTGGCGGTCAAATAGGCCCACAAAACGTCCGCCCCGTCCAGAATGCTCAGTAGGCTGGTGGATTCCATCGGGTTGTGGGAGATGCCCTTTTCACAGGGAATGAAGACCATGCCCGTGGGGAACAGAGGCGCGAACGCCATGGCGTCGTGGCCGGCGCCGCTGGGCATATTTCGGCAGGAGATGCCGAGCCGATCCGCCGCCGCCATAAGTCCCTGCTGAAGGGAGGGGTCCATGGAGACCGGGTCCAGCTCGCTGAGCTTCGATTCCGTGAGGGAGATGTTCCGCCGTTGACAGATCTCCCGGGCGGCGGACAGGGTGTCCTGCTCCATTCGGTCCAGACTGTCCAAGCGGCTGCCCCTCAGGTCGATGCCCAGCTCCGCAGCCCCGGGGACCACGTTGAGGGCATTGGGTGAATTCTGGAGGACGCCCACGGTGGCCACGGACTCACAGAGGGCCGCCTCCCGCCGGCCGATCTGCTCCACCGCCAGCACGATCTCCGCCGCGGCGCAGAGGGCGTCCTGCCGCATGGACATGGGCGTGGCGCCGGAATGCTCGGCCAGCCCCTTGAGCTGCAGCTTCCAGCGGCGGGGCCCGGCGATGGTGCTGACCACCCCCACCCGGGTATTCGTTTCCTCCAGGACTTTGCCCTGCTCGATGTGCAGCTCCAGATAGGCCCTGACCCCCGTGATCCGCGGCGGCGTCAGGCTAAGGCCCCGGCGGGCGAACACGTCCCCCAGGGTTACCCCGTTTTTGCCGGTGAGCCGGGCCAGCTGTTCCGGCCCCTCCTTCAGCTGGTGGGTGACGAGGCCGCTGCCCATGGTGCAGCAGCCGAAGTTGCTGGACTCCTCACAGCGGAAGGCCGCCACCTTCAGGGGCAACAAACACCGTTCGTCCCTTGCCCGTTTCAAAAGCAAAAGCCCCGCCATGACCCCGGCCACGCCGTCATAGCGGCCGCCCTCGATCACGGAATCCAAATGGGAGCCGATCAGGATATACTCGTCCGCCGGCGCAAGATACGCATAGGTGTTCCCCGCCAGGTCCGTTTCCACCGCGCAGCCCAGCTCCTTGGCCAAGGCGGTGAACCGGCGGTGCATCTCGTCCTCCGCCTCCGTGTAGCCGAGCCGGGTCACGCCGCCGTCGGGCAGGGCCCCCACCTCATAGAAGGTGTCGAACAGCCGCCCAAGATAGGCAAGATCGGAATGCTCCATGGTGGGTCCTCCTCAAAAAAAGACTCTTTTTGGCATCATACCAGAGCACAGGAAACCCTGTCAAGGAGGCGGGCCTGGGGCTCTATTGCGCCTGACGCGGCTTTGTGCTATACTTACCCTGTCGAAATTTAGGGGTATATCCCAGCCAAAGGGGCCAAGCCATGGTCTTTTCCTCCACAACCTTTCTGTTTCTGTTTTTACCGGCGCTGCTGGTCGCCTACTTCTGCCGCAAGGGCATCCGTTGGCGCAACGGCGTGCTGCTGGTGTTTTCGCTGATCTTCTATAGCTTCGGGGAGCCGGTGTGGGTGCTGGGCATGATCGGCGTCACCCTGATCAACTGGTTCGTGGCCCTGCGGATATATGGGACCAGGCGCCGGCGCACCCGAAAGCTCCTGCTGGCCGCCGGCGTGGTCACCTCCCTTATTTTGCTGGTCTACTTCAAGTATTCCTCCTTCCTGGCCAACACCGTCTATGGGCTTCTGGGCATGGACAGGGTTGCCCCGGAGCGGCATCTGCCCATCGGCATCTCCTTCTATACCTTCCAGGTGCTGACCTATACCGTGGACGTGTACCGGAAAAAGGCGAAGCCCCAGACCAACCCCTGCCGGACTCTGCTGTACATTTCCTGCTTCCCCCAGCTGATCGCCGGGCCCATCGTCCAATATTCCGACGTGGCGGAGGCCCTCTCCCAGCGCAAGACCACCCCCACGGATTTCTACCGGGGCCTGCAGCGGTTCGTGCTGGGCCTGGGCAAGAAGGTGCTGCTGGCGAACCTCTGCGGCGAGATGCTGGAAGCCACCGCCCTGGGGGGCACCGGGGCGCAGCTGTCCCTGCTGGGGAGCTGGCTGTCCGCCGCCCTCTACACCATGCAGCTCTATTTCGATTTTTCCGCCTATTCCGACATGGCCATCGGCCTGGGGCGGATCTTTGGCTTCTCCTATAAGGAAAACTTCGATCACCCGTATCTCTCCGCCTCCGTCACCGAGTTCTGGCGGCGGTGGCACATGAGCCTGTCCGCCTTCTTCCGGGACTACGTGTATATCCCCCTGGGGGGCAACCGGCGGGGCACGGGGCGGACCATATTGAACCTGGCCATCGTGTGGAGCCTGACGGGCCTTTGGCACGGAGCCAGCTGGAACTTCGTCCTGTGGGGCATCTACTATTATGCCCTGCTGGTGCTGGAGCGGTTCGTGCTGCGCCAGGCGCTGGACCGGACGCCCGCTTTCCTCCGCCATATCCTGACGCTGCTTCTGGTCACCGTGGGCTGGGTCATCTTCTATTATACGGACTTCTCCGCCATGACGGAGCATCTCCATGCCCTAGTTGGTCTGGGCGGCGGAGGCTTCGTGGACGCGAAGCTCCTTTCGGTGCTGAAACAATACACCGTCCTGCCCCTGATCATGGCCCTATGCTGCCTGCCTTTGCAAAGCTGGCTGAAGGGGCTCTTCTCCCGGGGCCACGGGGGCGTGTCCACGGCGGGGGAGATCCTGGGGGCGGTGGCCCTCACGGCCATCTTCCTGCTGTCCCTCCTGTTTTTGATGGGGCAGACCTACAACCCCTTCATCTACTTTAGATTTTGAGGCGGCCTATGAAGAAAAAAGTTCCCTTCGTGATCGCATACTGGTGGTGCATGGTCCTGTTCCTGCTGGGCCTGCTGCCCCTTGCTCTCGGCAACCGGGAGGGCGGCGTGTCCGAAACGGAGAACCGGACCTTGCAGGCTCTGCCCAAATTCTCCGCCGCCTCCTGGTGGGACGGCAGCTTCTCCGAGGGCCTGGAAGCCTATCTCTCCGACCAGATGCCCGGCCGGGACACCATTTTGCAGGGCTCGGCCCGGCTGCTGGGCCTGTTTGATGCCACCTCGGACCAGGAGCGCATCCTGGACACGGGCATGATCGAGGAGCTGGACGAGATGGCGGGCGGTGCCGTGGAGGAGGCGACCGGGGACGAACCGGCGCCCGTTCCAGAGACGATTGCCCCCGAGACGCCCGCCGCTGCCCCCGTAGGCCTGGTCATCGAAGCCCGGGTGGAGGCCACTCCTGCGCCGGGGGCCACGTTGCCCCCCGAGATGCGGGCCACGGCTTCGCCCGTGCCCACGGCCACGGCCCAGCCGGTGGACCCCCAGGTGGCCGACACCTCCATCGTCCGCAGGTTTTCCCTGGTGCGGACCGACGGCTCCCTGGCCACCCAGTTCCAGTTCGGCAAGACCGCCATCGAAAACACGGCCAAGGCCCTGAACCTGTATCGGGACGCGGTGCCGGAAGACGGCAGCGTGATCTTCACCTACATCCCCTACTCCCAGGACGCCAATCTGTGGCTCTTGAACCCGGACAAGTACACGGGCTGGACCAGCGACGTGGAGCCCACCCTTCAGGCCAACGTGAAGGACGGGGTCTACATCTTCTCCACGGTCAACGAGCTCAACGAGCATATGCAGGCGGGGGAAGCCTGCTACTACAAGACGGACCACCATTGGGCGGGGCTCGGCGCGTTCTACGTCCAGCGGCGCATGATGCGCACCCTGGGGGTGCCATCCGCCGCCTATGAGGATTTCGAATACACGGTCCACGAGGATTTTGCCGGCTCCATCGCCGCCGAGGCCAGGTCTCTGTCAAAGTCCAGAGGGTTGGTGGATCGGCTGGAGGTGCCCACGGCCCTGGCGCCGGCCCGGGCCTTCGTGTATAAGCATCTCGATCAGCTGGTAAAGGAGGTCCGGTACATGGAGCCGGAGCGGAAGGTCTACGCAGCGTACCTGGGCGGCACCCATTCCCCCTTCTACGTGGCCGAGACGGGCTTTCACACGGGCCGCAACGCCCTGGTGATCTGCGATTCCTTCGGCCTCGCCTTCGTGGTCTACGCCGCGCCCTACTATGACAAGGTGTGCCTGGCGGACCTTCGGGAGACCAACAGCTTCGTCACCGGCGGCGGGGCGTCCCTGAGGGAGTATATCCAACACTATGACATCGACGACGTATACTTCATCGTGTCCCGAGGCTGCGGCATCAACTCCTCCTATATGCAGCGGACCGTGGTGAAGTATCTGGGGTAAGCGTATGAGCAAGAAGAAACGTCCCTTCGGAAAAGGGTTTGCCCGCCGGGCCATCCTCTTCTCCACCCTGGCCATGCTGGCGCTGACGGCGGTGGGGCTGATCCTATATGGCCGACGGGAGGCCATCCTCGCCAAGCAGGCGGAGCGGGCCGCCGCCCGGGGGGACTACGAAAAGGCCATCTCCAGTCTGGAAGCGGCGGAAAAGGGCATGGAGGGGGAGGAGACCCTGCTCCAATACCGCTATGCCCTGGCGAAGGAAGCTTTGGAGAAGGGCGACGCGGCCCGGGCGGAGACCCTGTTCACACAGCTGGGCGACTATGCCGACAGCCGGACCCTGATATTGGAATGCCGCTATATGGCCGCGGAGCAGGCCCTGGCGGCGGGGGAACTGGAGGACGCCAAGGACAGATTCTACGCCCTCTCGGGCTATCGTGACGCCCTGGACCGCTACGACGGCTGCCGCTATGCCATCGCCGAGCAGACCGCCGCCACGGACCCGGCGGCCGGGTTCGCCCTCTTCTGGGCCCTGGGCAGCTATTCGGACGCCAAGGATCGGGCCGTGGCCATCGCCCGGCAGGTCACAGGGGAGGGGGACGATACCTTCGCCGTGAACCGGATGCTGGGGGTGTCCGAGGAGCAGGTGGACAAAATCAAGGCCCTTCGAACCGTTCGGGAACGGCTGCCCCAGGGCAGGCTGGCCGTGGGCTTTTACCATACCGTGGGCTTGAAAGCGGACGGCACCGTGGTGGCTGCGGGCCGCAACGACGAGGGCCAGTGCGACGTGTCCGCCTGGACCCAGATCCAGGCGGTGGCCTGCGGGGCCTACCACACCGTGGGCCTGAAAACGGACGGCACCGTGGTGGCCACGGGTCGCAACGACGAGGGCCAGTGCGACGTGGGCGGCTGGACCGGCGTGGTGGCCCTGGCCTGCGCGGACTACAACACCCTGGCCCTCCTTTCCGACGGCACGGTCCTTTCCACGGGGTATCAGCCGTTTTCGGAGCTCTCCGGATGGCGGGACGTGAGCTTCCTGGCCGCGGGCAGCTATGGGGCGGTGGCCATCAGTGCCGACGGTCGGGTCTATGGCTCCCATCCCTCCCTGCGCAGCGAGGAGCTGGCGGGGGCGGTGGCGGCGGACGTATCCACCGGCTACTGCGTGGCGGTGAAGGAGGACGGCACCGTGGTCCACACCGCCCTGGAGCTCCCCTGGGAGAACGTGGTGGCCCTGTCGGCCGCCACCACCGGCACCCTGGCCCTCACCGACGACGGCCGCGTCCTCTGCCATTGGTTCCGAGCCCGGGATGCCCTGGACTTTTCGGACATAACCGGCGCCGTGGCCCTTTCCGCCGGCGCCACCCACACCGCCGTCCTCCTGTCCGACGGCACCGTCATCGCCCGGGGCCTCAACGACCAGAATCAGTGCGACACCGGCTCCTGGTCCCTTCTTGCCGCAGATTGATCCCCGAAAGAATCTTCTTGCCAATTTCCCTCCCCTGTGGTACAATACCCTACAGCGCCGGAATGATGGAATTGGCAGACGTGCGGGACTCAAAAATCCCCAAGTTTAGGGATTTTTTGACAACCGAAAATCGAAAAATTAGACTTTTGGCCTCCACCGTGGCCTCCGATTTCCAAAAAGCGGAAAAAAGCCGAAAATCTAAGCAAATTTGCCGGTGTGATGGAATTGGCAGACGTGACGGACTCAAAATCCGTTGGACTTATCATCCGTGTGGGTTCGAGTCCCACCACCGGCACCATGGCCCCTTTTCGAGGGGCCTTTTTTCGTGGGCAGCGGGACCAGAAAAACGCCTGTATATGGGCATTTTTTGTAACTCTATCCGAGTCCCACCACCCAACTTGCTCCAACAATCATCCCCTTTATCGCCCACTTTCCGTCCTTTCGATCTTGTTCGTTTTTACGCGTCATTTGCGCCTTTTTGGAATTTTTGACCCCTCATTTTGCACGCTATAGCGTCATTTTCCAGACCTTTGGAGGCCTTTTCAGGGGGGCAATAAATCCGTTGCGTTTGATATTGTGGAGGCCACCGAAAATGGTCTGATTTTTGCCTATTTCTCTGGAAAAAATGGCAAAATCGCGTTGGCTGACGCCACCTTCGAGGAATAGTCCAAATGGGTGTAAATATTGCTGGTTGTAGCGATGTCGCTGTGCCCCAGCCACTCCTGGATGTCCTTGAGAGCGACGCCGTTGGCGTAGAGCAAACTGGCGCAGCTATGCCTGAGATCGTGGAAGCGGATGTGCCGCAGGCCGTGCTTCTCCAGAAAAGACGGAAAGGCCTGGGAGAGGTAGTTGGGCTTCATGAGCTCGCCCATCTCGTTCACATACACATAGTCCAGATACTCCTGGCAGTAACAGTTGCCGCAGATCCGGCGATTCGCCTCCTGCTTGTCCCGGAGGGCCAGGAGCAGCTCCTCGAAGGGTCCCACCAGCGGCAGCGTCCGATGGGAGGACTTGGTCTTGGTCCGATCTTTCCCCACCAGTGTGATTTTGCCATCCACTTTCACCTGGGAGACCGTGTGGGAAATGGTGATGGTCTTTCTGGTGAAGTCGATGGCGCTCCACTTGAGGCCGCAGGCTTCGCTTCGCCGGAGCCCGTAGAACGCCGCCAGGATCACGCCCAGCTCCAGGTTGGTCCCCTTAACCTTCTGGAACAATACCTCCAGCTCCTCCCCGTTGTAGGGGTGGGCCTGATACCGTTCCTTCCGGGGCCGCTGCACCCGATCCGCCGGGTTGCTGTCCAGGAGCCCGGTGCGGAAGGCGTACTGCAGGGCCTTTCGCAGATTGGCGTGGCGGTGGATGACCGTGTTGGGACTCACCTTGCATACGTCCAGCTCGTAGGTGTAATAGTCCTGGATCTGCTTGGGCGTCAGCTCCTGCAGCAACAGCTTCGGATACCGCTTGTTGAAGTAGGGGATGATCCGATTGAGGATCGTTCGCTCGTAGCTGTCGTAGGTGGTCATCTCCACGCTGGTCCGCATCATCTTCAGCCACTCCTTCAGGTATTCCGTGAGCCGCATCTGATCCGGCATGATCTTCATGCCGCTGCGGATGGCCAGGCGACGGCATTTCAGTTCCTCCTCCTTTTGGTGCCGGGCCCGCTGCAACAGGTCCTCGGCCCGTTTCTTGTTACCCTTGACGGGCAGTCCCGTGGACTGAGACGGCGTCCTTCGATTGCCGTACTCGTCCGTATAGCTCAGGACGATATAGTAGATACCGCCCTTTTCTCTCAGATGTCCTGCTACCATTTCTTCTCCTTTCTTTGTAGCGTGTATTCATCTGCCATTGACACGGACAGGATACCACCCGCCCGTGCCAATGACAAATGTACGGGAGCCTACGAAACGGATTTTTGGAGGCCAGTCAGATATTCAATCACCGACACCTTGGGTATCCGATACCGCTTCCCGATCCAGTAGCTCTGTATCGCGCCCTCCTTCAGCAGACGATACACGCTCTTGGAGCTGGGTCCGCCCAGCATCTCACAGAGCTGCTCCACGTTGACCACGTCGGGGTACTCCGTGAACATCACCTTGTAGTATTCCTGCAATTCCCGCTTTCGCATGGGCCTCACCTCACCTTTCCGCCTCGTGGGTGGGACGCTCCTGCTGGGCTTCTGTGCGCTCCTCCAGCATCCGCAGGATGGACTGCTCCATGTCCTGGGCCGTGTACGCCGGGGGAAAGAAGCGCCTGAGGTCCTGAGCAGACAGGCTAATCCGCTCCCTCTGATTGGCCTTCGGCTCGACCATGATCTCCCCAATGGCCTTTTCGTCCAGATCACCGCAGCGGAACAGGTTCCGCATCCGCACGGCCTGGGAATAGGAGGGGGTGCAGTCCTCCGCCACCATAGCGTCCAACAGGGCGTATTGGGCTTCCTCACTCAGGTACGACAGCTCCACCCCCACCGACAGAGCCATCTCGCCCCGGTCCATGTAGCCCAGGAGCTCCGGGATCAGGTTCGTCAGGCGGATGTAGCGTTGGACGGTGCGGGCGCTCTCCCCGGCGTCCTGGGCCACCTGCTCGTCGCTCCGCAGCTTCGCGCCATCTTGGCACGAAGTTGGCGCTTTCCCC
>CADBYI010000035.1 GCA_902798825.1 uncultured Eubacteriales bacterium
GGTCACCGGCACCGCCGTGGCGGGCGCCGGGGTCACAGGGACGGCCGTGGCGGGCGCCGGGGTCACAGGGACGGCCGTGGGCGCCGGGGTCACGGGGACGGCCGTGGGCGCCGGGGTCACGGGGACGGCCGTGGGCGCCGGGGTCACCGGCACCGCCGTAGGGGCCGGGATGATGGAGGGGTCCTTGGCGCCGCAGCGGACACAGACGCCGTTCTGATAGCTGTGGCCCAGGGCCGGGATGGTCTGCTGGGCCGAGAGCACCTCCCCGCAGACAGAGCACTTGACCCCATTGCTTAGGCCGGCCTCCGTGCAGGTGGCCTCCTGGCCGGGGAAGGTGACCGGGGTGTGGCCCAGGGCGGGGATGATCTGCGTGTCCCGCGAGGCAAAGCACTTGGTGCACTGATATTCCCGCATGCCGGGGTTGGTGCAGGTGGGCGGGTTCTCATAGACCACCCAGTTGTGCTCCCCGCCGCTGGGGCATTCGTCCGCGGTGGCGGCGTGGGCCATCTGTGACCCCGTGGGCAGGAGCGCCGCCATCAGCAGCAGGCACAGCGCCAGGGCCAGAAATCGTTTCGAGTTCATGATCTACCCTCCTTTTTTGATTTGGTTCAATGAAAAACGCACCGCGTCGGCGGGCAAGCCCGCGGGCACGGTGCGGCGTTCAGGACGCGTTTTTGACAGGCGAAACGGGCGGCGTTATGCCACCTGTCTGTCTGTCTATTTGTCTGATTGTCGGCTTTTCGAGCATGGCTGTCAATGCCCCTTCCGTACAATAATACATCTATAGTATAGCAGAAACGGGATATCCCCGCAAGGGGGAATGTTCAGAGATCCTTCGCTGACGCTCAGGATGACAAAAAGGAGGCGCGGTTCAGGATGACAAAAGGGGGATTAAAAATCGAACAGGGATATCTGGTCGCTCTTGGGGAGGCCGTCGAAGCAGCCGCAGCCTTCCAGGGCGGCGATGACGCCGCTGTTGGCGCCGGTGCGGGCGGCGAACTCCGGTGCGGGCGGCGAACTCCTCCACGGAACGGAAGGGCTCTGTACCCCGTTTCTCCGCCATGGCCAGGGCCGCAGTGTCCCCCACGCCAGGGATGGCGTTGAAGGGGGGACGGATGGCCCCGTTTTCGATGGTGAACCTGGTGCCCTGGGACTTGTAGATGTCCACGGGCAGCAGCTCGATGCCCCGCTTGTTCATCTCATAGACCACCTCCAAAATGGTGATCAGGTCCTTGTCCTTTTTGGAGGCGTCGGCGTCGGCGGCGTTCAGGTTCTTTTCCAGGGTGTGGATCTGCTGCAGCACCGCGTCCGCCCCGCCCAAGGACCGGGAGATGTCGAAGGCGTCCGCCCGGACGGTGTAGTAGACCGTGTAAAACTCCAAGGGATGATGAACCTTGAAGTATGCGATGCGAAAGCCCATCATGGTATAGGCCACGGCGTGGCCCCGGGGGAACATATACTTGATCTTCTTGCAGGAGTCAATGAACCAAGCGGGTATCTTCCCCACCTTCATGGCGTCCTCCATCTCATCGGTTAGGCCCTTGCCCTTCCTGACCCGCTCCATGATCTTGAAGGACAGGGAGGCGTCCATGCCGTGGACAATGAGATAGTTCATGATATCGTCACGGGTGCAAAGGACCTCCTTGAGCTTGGCGATGCCGTTGACCACCAGGGGCTCGGCGTTGTTGAGCCATACGTCCGTACCGTGGGTCAGGCCCGAGATGCGGACCAGCTCCTCCATGGTGGTGGGACGGGTCTGCTCCAGCACCTTTTGGACGAAGCTGGTGCCAAATTCCGGCACGCCCAACGTGCCCACGGTGCATTCGAGGGCGGAAAGGTCCACGTGGAGGGGCTCCGGAGAGGAGTATATCCTGCGCGTGTCCGGATCATCCAGGGGGATGGTGGTGGGGTCGATGCCCGTCAGATCCTGGAGCATACGCAGGGCCGTGGGATCATCGTGGCCCAGGATGTCCAGCTTCACCAGCCTATCGTCCATGGCATGAAAGTCGAAGTGGGTGGTGATGGTCCCCTGCTCCACCTTGTCCGCCGGGTACTGGATGGGGGTGAACATATAGATATCCTCATCCTTGGGCACGATGACGATGCCCGCCGGGTGCTGGCCCGTGGTCACCTTCACGTTGAGGCAGCCCTGGCTCAAGCGCTCCATCTCCGCCCGGCGCAGGGTCTGGCCGGTGACCTCGGCATAGTGGTACACGCACTCGAAGCCCTTCTTCTCCGCCACGCCGGAGATGGTGCCGGCCCGATAGGCGTGATGCTCGCCGAACATCTCCTCCACGTACTTGTGGGCCCGGTGCTGATATTCGCCGGAAAAGTTCAGATCGATATCGGGGGTCTTGTCCCCCTTGAAGCCCAGGAAGACCTCGAACGGGATCTCGAACCCGTCCTTCCTGAGCGGCGCGCCGCAGACGGGACAGACTTTGTCCGGAAGGTCCACGCCGGTGCTGTACTGGAGCGGATCGATGTCAAAGTCGCTGTATTTGCACTTGGGGCACACATAGTGGGGCGGCAGCGGGTTCACCTCGGTGATGCCCGCCATGGTGGCCACAAAGGAGCTGCCCACGGAACCTCGGGAGCCCACCAGGTAGCCGTCGGAATTGGACTTGTGAACCAGCCGCTGGGCCATGAGGTACAGGGAGGCGAAGTGGTTGCCGATGATGGACTTGAGCTCCTTGTCGAGGCGCTTTTGGACCACGTCGGGCAGAGGGTCCCCATAGATGCTGTGGGCCTTGTCCATGGTCATGTTCGTGAGCTCGTTCTCCGCGTCGGGGATCATGGGGGCGTGGGTGCCGTCCGGGAAGGGCTTCAGCACCTCGATCTGGTCCGCGATGAAGTTGGGATTGTCGATGACCACCTCCCTGGCCCGATCACCGAGATAGGCGAACTCCTCCAGCATCTCCTGGGTGGGTTTGAAATACAGAGGCGCCTGAAAGGCCGCGTCATCGAACCCCAGCTTGTACAGGAGTATCTGGCGATAGATGGCGTCCTCCGGCTCCAGAAAATGCACGTCGCCGGTGGCCACCGTCTTTTTGCCCAGCTTGTCGCCCAGGGCCAGGATATGGCGGTTGATGTCGTGGAGGGCTTCCTGGTCGGGCACCTGATTCTCCCGCACCAGAAAGGCGTTGTTGCCGTCGGGCTGGATCTCCAGATAGTCGTAGTAGGAAGCGATCTTGAGCAGCTTTTCCTCCGGTTCCCCCGCCAAAACGGCACGATAGAGCTCCCCCGCTTCGCAGGCCGATCCCAGGATCAGACCGCCCCGGAAGACGGAGAGCATGCTCCGGGGGATCAGGGGCTTGCCGCCCCTCAAATGATCCAGGTTGGAGAAGCTGATGAGCTTATACAGGTTCTTCATGCCCGGCTGATCCTTGGCCAGGATGATGATGTGGTAGGTCCGCTGCTTTTCCTTCTTCTTGCGCCGATCCCGCTCCTCTGCGGCGTCGGGCACCACAGGCAGGGTGGTGACGCCCATGGTCTTCATGCGCTCCATCATCTGCATGAGCAGCATGGCACAGGAGTTGGCGTCGTCGTCCGCCCGATGGTGGCTGCCCATGTCGATGTTGAAATAGTCGCAGAGGGTGTCCAGCTTGTGGTTGGGCACGTCGTCGTGAAGGATATATCTGGACAGCATCAGGGTGTCCGCATAGGGCAGATCGAAGCGGATGCCGAACTTCTCCCCGTGATGGGTGATGAAGCCGATATCGAACCGGGCGTTATGGGCCACCAGACAGGCGTCGCCGCAGAAGTCCCTGAACTGCTTCAAAGCGTCCCGACTGGAGGGGGCGCCGATGAGCATCTCCTTGGTGATGCCGGTGAGCTCGGTGATGTTCTTCGGGATGACCACGCCGTCGTCGATGAAGGTGTCGAAGCGCTCCGTCACCCGGCCATCCACCAGGCGAACGGCGCCGATCTCGATGATGTCGCAGGTTTCCGCCTTCAGGCCCGTGGTTTCGATATCGAAGGCCACATACTCCCCCTCCATAGGGAAGTCCACGGTGTCCGCCTGCAGATACCCCTCCACCCCGTAGAGGGCCTTGACGCCGGTGGCTTTGGCCGCCTTGGCCGCCTCCGGGAAGGACTGGACGTTGCCATGGTCCGTGATGGCCAGGGCCTTGTGACCCCAGCGGGCCGCCGTCTTGAAGGCCTCGGTCAAATCCGTAAGGCCGTCCATGGTGGACATACGGGTGTGCAGGTGCAGCTCCGTCCGCTTTTCGTCGGCGGTGTCCTGCCGCTGGTCCCGGTCCACATAGTTGCAATCGTTGATATAGAAGTTCAGCTCCGGATTGAACCGGCGGCTCTTGCAGGCGCCCTTGAGGACGAAGTTCTTCTCCTTCTTCTTAGCAGTCTCGATCCAGAACAGGAACCGCTGGGCCTTCCACTCCTCGAAGAAGGTGGCCTCGCAATAGACGGAATCGGTGAAATCCGTCACGTTCATCTGGACCCGCCAGCTGCTCTTTCCGTTCTCCTTCTTGTTGCCCCAGCCCTCCCGAAGGGTGGCGGAGACCAGGCGGCCCTCGATGGTATAGAGCCGATCCCCCTCCACCAGATCATGGATGGGTGCCCGCTTGCCGCCGGGGATGCGGCCGCCCAAAAGGACGCCGTTCTCCGGCAGGTCCGCCTCCACCACGTTGGTCCGCTTCCCCACAACCGCTGTGGACGGGGGCACGGGGGCCACCGCCGGGGCGGCAGGCACAGGTGCAGGCGCGGGGGCAGGGGCTTCTTCCTCCGCCGGCCGCACAGAATAGCTGAAGGACAGGCTGTATCGGGGCAGCAGGGCCTCCATGGCCGACTCGAAGGACTTGAGCCGCTCCACCGGCAAAGGCGACGCCAGGGCGCAGGAAAGCTCCAGCGAGCCGGTGCGCCGCACAAGGTGCACGTGCTCGATGGTGATCTCCCGTTCCGTGATGCCGGCCTGTTGATATGCCTGTCGAAGAGGTTCTTCCATGACTTCCCTGCAAAAAAATATGTATTATCCCAGCATCTCGTTGGCCTCACGGACCAACCGTTCCAAAATCTCCTGGGTGGGGCCGGCGGCCTCCTTTTCGCCGTGGCGGAACAGAACCCCGTTCCCCTGGCCGAAGGCGATGCCGATGTCTGCGTCCGAGGCTTCCCCCGGTCCGTTGACGGCGCAGCCCATGACCGCGATCTTGAGATACCCGGCGTCGTGACGGACGTGGTCGTTCACATAGGTCGCGATGGCGGACAAATCCACCCTGGTCCGGCCGCAGGTGGGACAGGAGATGATCTCCACGTCGTTCTTTCGAACGCCGATGGCCGCCAGGATCTTCTTCCCCGCCAGCACCTCTTCCACGGGGTCGCCGGTGAGGCTCACCCGGATGGTATCGCCGATGCCGTCCATGAGCAGGCTCCCGATACCGGCGGCGGACTTGATGAGGCCCGCCTCGCCGCTGCCCGTCTCGGTGACGCCCACATGAAGGGGATAGTCCACCAGCTCGTGAAGCCGGCGCATGGCCGCCACGGTGTAGCGGACGTTGGAATGCTTCACGGAGATAACCGTGTCGTAGAAGCCCTCGTTCTCCAGCAGGCGCACATGATCGAGGGCGCTCTCCACCATGGCGGCCACGGGATCGTCGGGGTGATTGGCCCGGCTGTCCTTGTTGAGGGAGCCGCCATTGACGCCGATGCGGATGGGGATATGGTGCACTTTGCAGCAGTCCACCACCGCCTTCACCCGGTCGGCGGAGCCGATGTTGCCCGGGTTGATGCGAAGCTTTTTGCAGCCGTTCTCCACGGCGGCAATGGCCAGCCGATAGTCGAAATGCACGTCCGCCACCAGGGGGATGTGGATGCCGTCCACGATGGCGCGAAGGGCCCTGGCCGCGTTCATGTCAAACACGGCCGAACGAACGATCTCGCAGCCCGCCGCCTCCAGACGGAGGATCTGGGCCACGGTTGCTTGGGCGTCCCGGGTGTCCGTATTGGTCATGGATTGGATGGTCACCGGGGCACCGCCGCCCACGGGCACGCCGCCCACCAGCACCTGTCTCGTCATGGTCCTACCCTCGAATCAGCCGCAGCACGTCGTTGAAGGTGACCACCACCACCAGGAGCATGAGCAGACCCATGCCCACCAGATGGACCAGTCCCTCCTTCTCCGGCGGCACGGGCTTGCCCCGGACCCACTCGATGAGGATGAACAAAATCCGTCCGCCATCCAGGGCCGGAATGGGAAACAGGTTGAACAGGCCCAGGTTCACGCTGAGCAAAATGCACAGATTCAGCACCGTATACCAGCCGGTGCGGGTGGCCTCGCCCAGAAGCTGCACGATGCCTACGGGGCCGGCCATATCCTTGAGGCCGGCTTCTCCGGAGAAGAGCATGCGCAGGGACTCGAACACCAGCCCCGCATACTCCCAGCAGGTGGCGGCGCCCTCCTTCAGGGCGTAGAAAAGGCCCACCTTCTTGACGCCGTAGGACAATGTCACGCCCATGAAATTGTTTCCGGTCTCAGCATTCACCAGGTCGGACAAAACCACCGTCTGTTCCTGGCCCTCCCGCAGGATCACCACCTCCATGCGGGCGGGGTCCGCCGCGGCCACGGCGCCGGTCAGGGATTCGAAGTTCTCCACCTGTTGACCGTCCACCGAAAGGAACTGGTCCCCCTCCTGTAACCCGGCGGCTTGAGCCGGGGTGCTTTCATAGACGCCCTGGACGAACACCTTGCTCTCGTCCGCCACGCCCCAGCCGAGAATGAGAACCACGGCCAGCACAAAGGCCAGCACGAAGTTCATAAGAGGTCCCGACAGGATGACGATGAACCGCTTCCAGGGTTTTTGGGCGTTGAAGCAACGCTCGTCCGCCACCCCCTCGTCCTCGCCGTAAAAGCGGCACATGCCGCCCAGAGGCAGGGCCCGCAGGTTATATTCGATGCCGTTCTTTTTAAAGCCCAGCAGCTTCGGGCCCATGCCCACGGCATATTCTAGGATGGTGAAGCCCAGCAGCCGGCCCGCCGTGTAGTGACCCAGCTCATGGATCATCACCAGCACGGACAGCAGCAGCAGCGCCTCTATGATTCGCACCAATGTCATACCTTACTCCTTGTCATATAGAACTCGTCCACCAGCCGCCGGGCTTCCCCGTCGGCCCCCAGGATATCGTCAAGGTCCCCCATGGGCCGATTTTCAAACCGGTCCAGGGCATAGGCCACACTTTCCTCGATCTCAAGGAAGCCCAGCTTCCCCTCGAAAAACAGCGCCGCCGCCCGCTCGTTGGCCCCGTTATAGACCACGGGGCAGCCGCCGCCAGCCTTCAAGCAGGCGTAGGCCATCTTCAGGGCCGGGAACCGATCCATGTCGGGCCGATAAAAGGCCAGGTCCGGATGCTCCCACAGCTTCAGCGGCCGGGCCGGGGAGGGGACCCGCTCCGGCCAGGTCATGGCGTACTGGATGGGCAGACGCATATCGGCGCAGCTAAGGTTCGCCATGACGGTGCCGTCCCGATAGGCCACCATGCTGTGAACCACGGATTGGGGATGGATCAGCACGTCGATCCTTTCCCCGGGAAAGTCGAAGAGCCGGGCCGCCTCCATGATCTCCAGGCCCTTGTTCATGAGGGTGGCGGAGTCCAGCGAAATCTTGCGCCCCATGGACCAGGTGGGATGCTTCACCGCCTCCGCAGGGGTGATATCCTTCAGCTCTGCCCGGGGCCGCCGGAAGAACGGACCGCCGGAGGCCGTCAAAATCAGCTTCTCCACCTCGTCGCGCCGGCCGTTCTGCAGGCACTGGAAGAGGGCGGATTGCTCGCTGTCCACGGGCAGCAGCTCTCCCCCGCCCCGCTGCAAAACCTCCTTTACCAGATTGCCGCCGCAGACCAGGGATTCCTTGTTAGCGATGGCCACCCGCTTGCCAGCTCTCAGGGCGGACAGCAGGGGCTTGAGGGCGGCGATGCCGGAGATGGCCATCACCACCACGTCAACCTTCGGATCTGAGGCAAGGTCCAGCAGAGCCTGCTCCCCATTGCTCACTTCGACCCCGAAAACGGCAGTCGAAAGGGGCCGGGAGAACACCGCCCGCTGGGGACGCTCGCTCAAAAGGATGTCCAAAAAAGCCGCTTCGCTGCTGTGGGCGCTGACACCGTACAGCCGAAACATGTCCGGATGGGCCCGCACCACGTCCAGGGCCTGACGGCCGATGGAGCCGGTGCTGCCCAGGATCGCCACGTTTTGCATGGACAACCTCCTTTCAGGACAGGGCCAGGATGCAGAACGCCAGCACCACCGGGGCGCACAGCAGCACGCTGTCCAACCTGTCCATCACCCCGCCGTGACCGGGCAGGGTCTCGGAAAAATCCTTCACATCCGCGCTGCGCTTGAGACAGCTGGCGAACAGGTCCCCGAACTGGCCCACCACACCGCAGATGAATCCCAGGGACACAAGGTCAAAGAGACCCATGCCCCGATCCTGTATCCAAAGCCCCTGGGCATAGTACAGGGCCACGCCGGCCAGGATGGACCCCAGCAGGCTGAACACGGCCCCCTCCACGGTCTTCTTGGGGCTGATCTTCGGGGCAAGGGGGGTCTTGCCCAGGGCCCTGCCGCCGAAATAGGCGAAGATATCCCCCACGGAGGGGCAAAGGATGGCGGCGCAGCAGGCAGTCCTGGCCATCCAGTGGGGCAGTGCAAAGTAGATGGCCACCAGGGCGCACTCGCTCAAAATGGGATACGCAAAGGGCAGCAGGCAATAGGCCGCCGCAGAGAAATCGTCCTCCATCAGCAGGACCTGCCCCACCATGGTGGCCACCACCATGAGCAGGCCGAAGGCGAACACCACCGGTAAATTATAGGACGTCAGATAGTAAACGATGCCGAAAAAACCGGCAAAGATGGAGGCCGGGGTGGTGACGATCTCCTTGCCCATGGCCTTGATGAGGCTGTCCATCTCCCTGATGGTGATGAGAAAAAAGCCACCGAAGATGAGCAAAAACACGATGTCTCCCAGGTGCAGACACAGCACCAGCAGCCCCACCAGGAAGACCCCTGTGACGGTACGGATCAGTGTTTTTTGCATCACAAACCTCCAAACCGGCGGCCGCGGCGGGCATACTCCCGCAGCGCCCCGATATATTCGTCCCTGGTAAAGTCGGGCCAATAAATTGGCGTGAAGTACAGCTCCGCATAGGCCGCCTGCCACAGAAGGAAGTTGCTCAATCTCTCCTCCCCGCTGGTGCGGATCATCAAATCCAGCTCCGGCTGACCGGCGGAATAGAGCTCCTTTTCAAAGGCCTCGTCCCCGGGATACTGCCCCTCGACGACGGCCCGCTCGGCACAGCGGCGAACGGCCCGCAGAATCTCCGCCCGGCTGCCATAGTTGAGGGCGATGTTGAGGCGCAGGCCCGTGTTGTTCCTGGTCTTATCCTCCGCCCGCAGGAGCGCCCCGCGCACCTTCTCCGGAAAGGGGTCCTTTTCGCCGAAGATGGTGATGCGCACGTTGTTCTCGTGGAGCTCGTCGATCTCGCTGTTGAAGTATTCGATGAGCAGGGAAAAGAGCACGCTCTTCTCCTCCTCCGGCCGCCGCCAGTTCTCCGTGGAAAAGGCATACAGCGTCAAGGCCTGGATACCAGCATCGGAAGAAAAGCGGATGATCTCCCGCAACCGCTCCGTCCCCGCCCGGTGCCCGAAGCTCCGGGGCAGGCCCCGCTTCTGGGCCCAGCGGCCGTTGCCGTCCATGACGATGGCCACGTGCCGGGGCAGGGTCTTCTGATCGAGGCCCAGGCTGTTCAGTTCTTCCGGGGTGAGCTTGGCCATGACGCCTTCCTTTCATAAAGAGGATGCAAAGCGAAAACCGCCTTGCATCGCTTTTGTCTACCTATGCCTTGAAATTGGACCAGGTGAGGCGGCAGAGGCCGTCCTTCTCCTGCTGACGGATCACCCGGCGCTGCCCGGCCGGCCGCTCCTTTCGGGGCTTGGCCTCGCAGAGGGTCAGCCGAAAGCCCTCCGCCTCCAGCTGCGCCACGGCCCTGTCCAGGGGCCAGCAAAGCACGTTCGTCAAACGGACATGATCTCCTTTTCCTTGGCCTGGGCGATGGTGTCGATCTCCTTCACCTTCTCGTCGGTGAGCTTCTGCACCTTCTCCTCCAGCTTCTTCTGGTCGTCCTCGGTCAAGAGATTGTCCTTTTTCTGCTTCTTGATGTCCTCCATGGCGTCCCGTCGGATGGAGCGGACGGCCACCTTGCTCTCCTCCGCCTTCTTGCGGATCACCTTTGCAAGGTCCTTGCGGCGCTCCTCGGTGAGCTCGGGGAAGATCAGGCGGATGACCTTGCCGTCGTTGGCGGGGTTGATGCCCAGGTCGGACTTCTGGATGGCCTTTTCCACATTGGGGATCATCTTGGTGTCCCACAGGGCGATGATGAGCATCCGGGGCTCGGGCACGGAGATGTTCCCCATCTGGTTGATGGGCGTGGGCGAACCGTAGTAATCCACCATGATGCGGTCCAGCGCCTGGGGGTTGGCCCGGCCGGCCCGAAGGGAGTTGTACTCCTGCTTCATGACGTTGATGGTCTTGTTCATTTTATCGGTGGCGATATCTAAAATTTCCGGCATGGCTATGATCCCCTTTCCAGTTCTAACTGATATATTTTACAATAGGCCGACGGTGAATTCAAGAGGTTTATGGGCGGGAGTCGATCAATGTGCCAACATTTTCACATTCCACCGCCTCCTCCAGCCGATCCAGGGCAAAGCACAGGATGGGCAGCTCCTGCTCCCGGCAGAGGGTGATGGCGGTAAGGTCCGTGGCCTTCAGATTGTCCTGGATGACCTTCTCATAGGAAAGATGGCTGTAGCGGACGGCGGTGGGGTCCTTCTTGGGGTCCGCGGAATAGACGGCATCCACATTCTTGGCCAGCAGCAGGGCATCCGCGCCGATCTCCGCCGCCCGAAGGGCCGCCGCCGTGTCCGTGGAGAAGAAGGGACAGCCGGAGCCGCAGGCAAAGATGACGATGACCTTTTGGGACAGAAGCTCCTTGGCCCGGCGGCTGGAGAAGCTGTCGCAGAACCGGTCCATGTCCACAGCGGATAGGACGGCCGCCTTCCGGCCCAGCCCTTCGAAGGCGTCCTGAAGGGCCAGGGCGTTGATGGCCGTGGCCAGCATGCCCATATGGTCCCGACGGTTCCTGTCGTGCTGACCGGCGTCCCGGCCCCGGATGATGTTGCCGCCACCTACGACCACACCCACTTCGATGCCCTTTTCGGCCAGGGCCGCGATGCTTTTGGCGGTCTTCTCCACCTTCTCAAAGCCGATGGGGCCGTTGTCCCCCATGAGGGCCTCGCCACTGATCTTCAACAGAATGCGCTTGTACATTCGTTCATCCTCCCCCGCAAAATTTTATTCAGTATACCACGACCCTGTGAAAAAGGAAAGTCTATCCTGAGGGTTTCGGCGGCCGAAGCCGTCCCGTTTGTCAGTTGCCCCAGTATGCGTTGGCCGCGTCCCCGTAGGCCACCAGGGTCTGGCACAGCCCCCCGATCCCGCCCTCATTCCAATAGCTCCTGGCGTAGGTGTACGGCCCATAGGTCAGCTCGATCCGGCTATTGTTGTCGTTTGCGTCCGCGATGGTGACGGTATATATCCGGCTCAGCTCATAGGACCGGATTCCCGTGACCTTGAAGGAGAGGCGGCCGTACGGCTCGTCCTTCAGTGAGGAGACAGGGTGGTTGGAGCCTCTGTCGTCCACGCAGCTTACGTTTACATCGGTCCTGCCGGTGGAAAGATACACCTTGAGGGCGGTCTCCGTTCCCAGGACCAGGGAGACGGCATCCACCGTCACTTCGGACACGGAGCCGGACAGGGACGCTTCATAGGCTTCAGACGGCCGATTCGGTTGGACCGTATATCCCCCATCGTTGACCAGGCTGTCGGCGTTGGTCACATATGCCCTTTGGGAACCGTTCCCATCGGTGTATTGCTTCTCTGTAAAATACACCTGGGCCTGGGAGCCATAGATCAGGGCCGCTTTGCACAGGTCCACCAAGGCACGTTGCTCCGGCTCGGACTCGTGCTGGGAAATGGCGGAATGAAGGTATGTGGAGGCGGAATAGGTGATGGGCATGCCCTTCATCGACGTGCCGTCGCGATAGACGTAAATGACCACATTTCGCCACATCTCGTGGGGGTAGACCGTTCCCACCACGATCCGGTAGCGACCGTCCGCAAGGGGCGTGAGAGATGACAGGTTGACGCTTCTGGCGCTGCTCCCATCATCTTCAAAGGAGAAGTACACCGCATACCTGTCCGCATCCTCCGGCTTGACGCCATCGATATAGAAGTTGATGTCGATGTTCTCCTTCAGGGACAGGGCGGCGGCAAAGGTCACCTCGTCGACGGTCCCGCCGGGGCCGGGGTCGTCCCCCGCCTCCCGCCAGAGGGCGAATAGTACTGCATTATCATCGAAAAGTGTTTGAGACAGGTCCAGCGGCTCCTCTTCATCTTCATCCAGGGCCCAGCCGACAAAAACATACCCCTCCTTGGTGGGGACTGGGGGAAGATCCTCCTCCGGAAGGCTCGATCCCTTGTTGCAGAGAACAATGAATGGCTCCTCCCCATCCACCAGGAAGGTGATCTGTACCTGAGCCAGACGCAGACCAAGGACGTACCCCTCGGGAGTATCGACGTAAGAGCCCGTGAGTTCCCAGATAGCGCCGTCTTCAAAAGAACAGATCTTTTCCGTCCGAACTTCGTCGCTGCCGATGTTGAAATAGAGGGACACCGCATCGACCGGTACGGAACACAGGAATCTGTCATCCACTTTGCTCATCGGCATCGCCTGGCTTTCGCTCCCCACACCGAAGCTCAGCACGGCATAGGCCTCGCTCCAGCCGGGGGCCACAAGGGACAGCGTTATGGACCCATCTTCCCCCTCCGCCCAAACAAGCGAGGGCACGATACAGAGGAGCAGGGCCAATGCCACTGCCAGGGACAGAAGACGTTTCACGCGCATACAGAACCTCCGCATATTCGAACTTCTGTTCGGCATCCGCCGGTTCGGGAAAAATGGACAATCTTGGGAAGGCATCATTCCGGACGGCGGGAGCAGCCGGAACAGCCGTCGCAGCCGCAGGTGCACTTGCCCCGACGGCGATCGCGGACGATCTTGCGGACGGCCAGCAGCAGGGCGGCGGCGATGAGCGCCACAAGCAGGATATCGAGCCACATATTACCGCACCCCCAGCAAAAGGCCGATCAGCCGCAGCAGCAAGGCGGCGAGCCACGCCAGCGCGCATTGCCACAGGACCACCCCGGCGGCCCATTTGCCCCCCAGCTCCCGACGGATGGCGGCCACGGAGGCCACGCAAGGGGTGTACAGGAGGCAGAACACCAGCAAGCACCCGGCGGCAAGGGGCGTGAGGGCAGCCGAAACGCCGCCGGAGAACAGGATCTCCAAGGTGGAGACCACGGTTTCCTTGGCCAGAAAGCCCGTGATAAGGGAGGTGCAGATGCGCCAGTCCCCCAGCCCCAGGGGGCGGAATAAGGGCGCCAGCAGGCCCGCCAGCATGGCCAGGATGCTGCTGTGGGAGTCCGTCACAGGATTCATCCGGATATCGAAGCTTTGAAGGAACCAAACCACCACCGTGGCAACGAGGATGACCGTGAAGGCCCGCTGCAAAAAGTCCTTGGCCTTTTCCCACAGGAGGCGAACCACATTCTTAGGGCTGGGCAGGCGGTAGTTGGGCAGCTCCATGACGAAGGGGGCCGCTTCGCCCTTGAACAGGGTGCCCTTGTAGAGATAGGCAATGAGGATCGCCATGAGCACCCCCAGCAGATACAGCCCCGTCATGATGAAGCCGCCCCTTCTCGGGAAGAAGGCGATGACAAAGAAGGCGTAGATGGGGAGCTTGGCGGTGCAGCTCATGAAGGGGGTCAGCAGGATGGTCATCTTCCGATCCCGCTCGCTGGGCAGGGTGCGGGTGGCCATGACCGCGGGGACCGTGCAGCCGAAGCCCACCAACAGGGGCACGATGCTGCGGCCCGAAAGGCCGATGCGCCGCAGGAGCTTGTCCATGAAGAAGGCCACCCGGGCGATATAGCCGCTGTCCTCCATGAGGGACAGGAAGAAAAAGAGGGTGACGATGAGGGGCAAAAAGCTCAGCACACTGCCCACGCCCTCGAAGATGCCGGAGATGATGAGGCTGTGAAGGGTGGGGCTCACGCCGGCGGCGGTCAGTGTCCCGTCCACCAGGGCGGTCAATGCTTGGATACCGGCAGCCAGAAGGTCCTGCAGAAAGGCACCGACCACGTTGAAGGTGAGATAGAAGACGGCGGCCATGATGAGGATGAAGCAGGGAATGGCCGTGTATTTGCCGGTGAGGACCCGGTCGATGCGCTCGCTCCGCACCCGTTCCTTGCTCTCTCGGGGCTTGATCACCGTGGCCTCGCACACCTTCTCGATGAAGTCGAAGCGCATATCCGCCATGGCCGCGGCCCGATCCATGCCGCATTCCGTTTCCATCTGGACGATGATATGCTCCAGCATCTCCCGCTCGTTCTGATCGAGAGCCAGTTTGTCGAGGACCAACCGATCCCCCTCCACCGCCTTGCTGGCAGCGAAGCGCACCGGGAGCCCCGCCCGTTCGGCGTGGTCCTCGATGAGGTGGATGACGGCGTGCAGGCACCGGTGGACGGCGCCGTTGTGATCCCGCTTGTCGCAGAAGTCCTGTCGGCTGGGCCGCTCCTGATATTGAGCGATATGCAAGGCGTGCTTGACCAACTCATCCACGCCCTGGTTCTTGGCGGCGGCGATGGGCACCACGGGCACACCCAGCAGCTTTTCCATGCCGTTAATGTCGACGGAACCCCCGTTGGCGGTGACCTCGTCCATCATGTTGAGGGCCACCACCATGGGCTTTTGCATCTCCAGGAGCTGGACCGTCAGGTACAGATTCCGCTCGATGTTGGTGGCGTCCACGATATCGATGATGGCCGTAGGTTTTTGATCCAGAACGAAGCTGCGGGAGACGATCTCCTCGCTGCTGTAGGGGGACATGGAATAGATGCCGGGCAGGTCGGTGATAAGGGTCTCGGGATGGCCCTTGATGACGCCGTCCTTTCGATCCACGGTGACGCCGGGGAAGTTTCCCACGTGCTGGTTGGCACCGGTGAGCTGGTTGAACAGGGTGGTCTTGCCCGCGTTCTGGTTGCCCACCAGAGCGAAGGTCAGCGTGGTGCCCGGAGGCAGCGGGTCTCCGTCCCCCTTGGCGTGATACCTTCCGCCCTCCCCCAGGCCCGGGTGCTCGCTTTTTTCGATGGTAGAGATGCCCCTGTGGGGATTGGACCGCTGCTCGATGGGCTCGATCTCGATCTGGGCAGCGTCGGCCACCCGGATGGTCAGCTCGTACCCATGGACCTGGAGCTCCATGGGATCCCCCATGGGGGCCAGCTTCACCATGGTGACCTCCGCGCCGGGGATCATGCCCATATCCAGAAAATGCTGTCGCAGGGCCCCTTCCCCGCCCACGGTGCGGATCACGGCCGACTTGCCGACGGAAAGATTATCTAATGTCATTCGCGCACCTCGCCAAGGCCCCGGTTTGCCGGAGCTTACTTCTTGACAAGTATAGTCCTTTTTCATGAATAATGCAACGATTTCGCGGCGCTTTATACAAAAAGAAAGCCCGGTGCGCAAAATAGCGCACGTCGGGCGAATGCTCGGTTGCTTTAACTTTACGGTTGATCCATACCTATTCCCAGACGGGCGCACTGTTCGACGTTCCAGGCGGCCCATGCGGTCAGCAGCTCGCTTTCGCTCAGACCGTTGAGACCCGCCATTTTCCTGGCGGACGGGCCCTGCCGGTTCAGAAATGCGGCCGCCACCTGATCGCCGGGCAAATCCCAACGGTCCAGAAACGTTTCCTCTCCATAGGTCTCTATGAGGTACAGCGCCAGGGACACGGTTTCACCGTATGAAAGATCGTTCACCCGGGCAGGCAGCCGTTTGCCGACGGTGCGAGTGCACACGTTTTGTCCGACCGAGACGTAGATCAGATCATCGTACAGGCCTCGGGCGAAGGCGTCGCTTTCGCACAGCACATATTTCCTATAATCCAAGTTGTCCTTCTCTTCGTCCCAAACGCCCCAGGCCCGAAGCGACTCGATTTGCTCCAGATCATCCGCAAAACCGAATTGATCGCTGCGGCACATGCGGTTTTCGCACACGATCATGGACACGTACTCCGCCACGGCCTCTCCATAGAAACCGTAAGGGGTCTTCTTCCCGGCACAAGAAAAGGTCAGATAATGGACATACTCATGGAGCAGGCTTCGCTTGACCGTCTGCCATCCGTGAAAGAGCTTAATCAGATTGAAGGGCTGATTATACTTCGCGCCGTATCGCTCCGCATCGTCGTCCTGGTCGGAGAAATCCGTGCGTATCTCCACGGGCGGGATATCCTCCGGGATACGGCCGGTCAGGGCTTTGCGGGCGTCAGCCATGTCAGCCTCCATGTATTGGAGGATGTCCTCCAAACCTGCGTAGAAGGCCTCCTCCCCCATCAAGTCCAGGTCAGCCGAAGCAAGATACCACACGGAGTTCTCCGTCTGCAGTACATAGGGGTATTCATTTTTGCGCTGGCCTTCGTTGGCCGTCACCATGTAGCCGCCCACAGTGGCGGTGGGTTCGGCACTGGTAGTGGGTTCGGCTCTCGTTGTCTGCGGTCCGGCTGCGCTCTCTTTCTGTTCACAGGCGCTGAAGGCCAAAAGCAACAGAATAGCCGACAGAACAAAAAACAACCGTTTCATTGGCTCTCACCTCTACCGTTCAATGGGTCAAAGGCCTTGATTTGGCGGTATAGGTCTCCACGTCCACGCGCAAAACGGTCACAGATTCAGTCATCACCTCGGTGATGATGAAATCCCGACCGGTCTGAGCGCACATAAGAATTCGCAGCCCCGCCGCCTTCTCCGCCGGGTCCGTGAGGAACACCGCTTTCCCCTCCCCCATGACGGAGGCATAGGCGGAGCCGTACTTGCAGGCCAGCTCCCCGCCGGAGATCAGGGACACGTCCGTCTCCAGCACGAAGGCCACCCGGTCGTTTTTTCGCAAAACGTCCAGCTTTCGACCCTCTTTGGCGCTGTGGAGATACAGGGTCAATCTATCGTCGTCCAGGGTATACCCATAGTGCAGGGGCACCACATAGGGACGGCCGTTGTCGATCATGGCAAGGTGCAGGACCTTCGCCTTGTCCAGGATGGCGCGGATGGCTTCCCTGTCCGTCACTTCTCTATCCTTCCGTCGCATGGGGCTTCTCCTTTTCAGTGAATATGAACACGAGCCGGTGGATTCCCACCGGCTCGCAGGTTTGTTTTGTTATGCCTTCATCTGGGACATGACTTCCTCAGCGAAGTTGTCCTCCCGCTTCTGCAGGCCCTCGCCCATCTCGTAGCGGACGAACTTGACCACCTCGGAGGCATTCTTGGATTTGAGCATATCCTTCACGGCGATGCCCTGGTCCTTCACGTAGACCTGCTCCAGCAGGCAGACCTCCTTGTAGTACTTGCTCATGCGGCCGTCCACCATCTTCTCCACGATGGCCTGGGGCTTGGGCTTGGCAGCCTGGGCGTTCTCATCGAGAGCCTTTGCCAGCTGGATCTTGCGCTCATGGTCGATGTAATCCTGGGGCAGGTCGTTGACGCCCACGCACACGGGGTTGGCCGCGGCGATCTGCAGGGCCACGTCGTGCATGGCTTCCTTGTCGCAGGGGGCGGAGAACTGGACCACGACGCCGATGCGGCCGCCCATGTGGATGTAGGTATCCACGGCGCCCTCGATGCGGACGAAGCGGCGGATGCTGATCTTCTCACCGATGCCGGCCACAGCGGTGGACACGGCGTGCTCCACGGTGTCGCCATCCATGGTGGTGGCCATGAGGGCGTCCACGTCAGCGGGATTGGTGAGGGCGATCTGCTTGGCGATGCTCTTCACGAAATCCAGGAACTTGTCGGTCTTGGCCACGAAGTCGGTCTCGCAGTTGACCTCCACCAGCACGGCCACGTCGCCGTCACGGTAGTCAGCCACCACGCCCTCGGCGGCGATACGGCCGGCCTTCTTGGCGGCAGCCGCCAGGCCCTTTTCCCGCAGGAAGTCGATGGCCTTTTCCACATCGCCTTCACAGGCCATAAGGGCCTTCTTGCAATCCATCATGCCGGCGCCCGTGCGCTCACGGAGGGCCGCTACGTCTTTGGCTGTGATCGTTGCCATAAATCTATTTCCTCCTCGAATTACTCTTCGGTCTCGTCCTTGTCCTCCACCGCTTCCACAGCGGCGTCGGTCATCTGCTCGCCTTGCTTGCCCTCGAGGACGGCGTCGGCCATCTTGGAGGTGATGAGGCGGACCGCACGGATGGCGTCGTCGTTGGCGGGGATGGGATAATCCACCTCGTCAGGATCGCAGTTGGTGTCCACGGTGGCCACGATGGGGATACCGAGCTTGCGGGCTTCGGTGACGGCGATGTGCTCCTTGCGGGTGTCGATGACGAACAGAGCGCCGGGGAGCTTCTTCATCTCCTTGATGCCGCCCAGGTTCTTGATGAGCTTCTCCTGCTCGGCCTTGATGGCGATGACTTCCTTCTTGGGCAGCAGATCGAAGTCGCCGTTCTCCTCCATCTTCTCGATGGTCTTGAGCCGGGCGATACGGGTCTGGATGGTCTTGAAGTTGGTCAGCATGCCGCCCAGCCACCGCTGGTTCACATAGAACTGCTCGCAGCGCTTGGCTTCCTGCTCGATGCTCTCCATGGCCTGCTTCTTGGTGCCGACGAACAGCACATCCTTGTCCTGGGCAGCCAGGTCACGGATGAAGTAGTAGGCCTCTTCGATTTTCTTGACGGTCATCTGCAGGTCGATGATGTGGATGCCGTTGCGCTCGGTGAAGATGTAGGGCTTCATCTTGGGGTTCCAACGGCGGGTCTGGTGGCCGAAATGTACACCGGCCTCCAACAGCTGCTTCATAGAGATCACGGACATGAGTAATCAAACCTCCTCGTTTTATTTTTGTCCTTCCCCCGCTTCAAAGGGCGGCAACCCATTTTTCAGGGACGAGAGCCGCCGATCCACGAGGGTGCGTGATAACCTTGCATAGTATAGCAAAACAAAAGCCCCGTTGCAAGGGGCAAATGAAAGTTTTTTTGCGCTTTTTTACGAAAAAACCGGGATTATTCCTCCCCCTCGTCCTCCTCGTCGAAGAGGTCCTGGAACTCGGCGAAGACCTCGTCGAGAAGGATCTCGTTGTCGATGGTGCGATAGCTTTCCTCCCCGTTCTCCTTCACGATCTCCAGCAGCACGATCTCGTCGTCCGCAATGCCCTCCACGTCGGTGAGGGGCTGCAAGGCGGCGTAGCGCTTTCCTTCATAGGAGAAAGTAAGCAAGAGATCGAAGTCCACGGGCTGGCCGTTGTCCTCGTCGATCAGGGTGACGATGGTATCCTTTTCTTCCATATATCTATCCTCTCAAATCAAAGCTGATTCCGATGGCTCTCCATATACCCCTGGAGGATGACCACGGCGGCCATCTTGTCGATGACCTGCTTGCGCTTCTCCCGGGATACGTCCGCATCCAGCAGCACCCGCCGCGCAGCCATGGTGGTAAGGCGCTCGTCGTAGAACGCGTAGTCCCCCTCCCATTGGTCGATGAGGCGCTGGGCGAACTTTTTCACCTTCTCCGCCTGCTCCCCATAGGTGCCGTCCATGTTTCGAGGCAGGCCGAACAAAAGGGTGCAGGGGGCGTATTTCTTCGCCAGGGACAGCAGATAGTCCGCGTCCTTCTCCGCGCCGCCCTTGCGGTGATAGGTCTCCACAGGCTGGGCTGTGATGCCCAAGGCGTCGGACACGGCCACACCGATGCGCCGATCCCCCACGTCGAAGGCTAAAATCCGCTGCATCATTCCTCTTCCCGCCGGGGCTGCTTGCGGGCATAGAAGCGCACCAGCTCCTCCAGCAGCTCGTCCCGCTCCACCCGCAAAATGAGATAGCGGGCGTTCTTGTAGCTGGTGATGTAGGTGGGGTCGCCGGACAGCAGGTAGCCCACGATCTGATTCACCGGGTCATAGCCCTTCTCCTTCATGGCCGCATAGACGGTCATGAGCACCTCCCGAGGGGTGAGCTCGCTTCGGGAGGAGGTGAATTTGGTTGTCTTTCCGCCCTTGTTTTCCATGATGCTCGGTTCCTTTCCTTCGATCCGATTGACATGACGGCTCCACGTCACAGGGACCAAATATACTTCCTCAAATGCAATATATCATAGAAACCTTAAAAATTCAAACCCTTATCTGCATTTCCTCACGATTTTTCTCCACTTTTTTCTCATCCGCTCCCCTTTTCTCTGTCAGTTGTGCACGACGAGGGGCACTGGCGCATAGAATAGCTCGATGAAGCGGAAGGAGGATGCTGCATGAAAAAGATATGGTGTGTCGTTCTTTTAGTGGTGCTGTTGTTCCCGCTGGGCTGCGGCAGGCAGGACACGGAGAGCAGGACGTTGGAGCTGCATGAGGTGACCCGGTCCGTGTTCTATGCGCCTCAATACGTGGCGCTGAACCTGGGCTATTTTGAAGCGGAGGGTCTGCAGGTGAACATCACCACCTCCGGCGGCAGTGACAAGGCCATGACCGCCCTGCTGTCCGGGGACGCTGACGTTTGTCTGGCGGGGCCGGAGACGGCGGTATACGTCTACAACGCCGGGCAGGAGAAGCACCCCATCGTGGTGGGACAACTGACCAAGCGGGACGGATCGTTCCTTGTCTCCCGGACAGATGAACCCGGATTCACCTGGGAAAGCCTGCGGGGAAAGACCATCATCGGGGGCCGCAAAGGCGGCATGCCCCTGATGACCCTTTGCTATGTGCTGCGGCAGCACGGTCTCGTTCCTGGGGAGGACGTGGAGGTCATCGACAGCATTCAGTTCAACATGATGGGCCCGGCCTTCGAGGGCGGCACCGGGGACTATGTGACCCTGTTTGAGCCCACGGCCACAGAGCTGCAGCACGCAGGCAAGGGGTATATCGTGGCCAACGTGGGGTTGGAATCCGGCAGCATCCCCTACACCGCCTATATGGTGACGCCGGAGAAGTTGGAAAAGGACCCGGAGACCATCGCGGCCTTCCTGAGGGCCATCTATAAAGCACAACAATGGTGCGTCACGGCCAGCGACGAGGAGATCGCCCAGGCCATGCAGCCCAGCTTTCCGGACACGGGTTTGGACAGTTTGATGATCGTGGCCCACAGCTACCGGGAGACGGACTCCTGGAAGCAGGAGCTGACCATGGAGGTCGAGGACTATGGCCGTCTGCTGGACGTGATCGACTCCGCCGGGGAGCTGAGCGCCCGACCGCCCTTTGCTGACGTAGTGAACAACGCGCTAGCAAAAGCCCTCGCAGCGGAGAAATAAAAAAACGTATAAAAAGAGCCGCTTGACGCATGTTTATGCGTTGAGCGGCCGTTCTATACAAATCCTATGCTTTCCAGATGTTCTTTACGATCTCCCGCTGCGCCCCCTGGTAGGGACCGATTCCCTTGTACAGGTTCACGAAACCGCATTTCTCCATGACCCGCACGGAAGCCAGGTTGTCGGCAAGGCAGATGCCGTATATCTCGCGCAGCCCGTACTTCTTCGCCATGGCGGGCAGAAAAGTCTTTGAGGCCTCCGTGGCGTAGCCGTGACCGGTGTAGGCCTTGGCGATATGGTACCCCAGCTCCCAGTCCTCGCCGATATGCACCAGCTGTACGTAGCCGATGTTCTCCCCGGTCTTGAGCAATATGGGATGGACGAAGGGCCCCTCCTCTCCCCCATACTGGCCCATGAGAAAGGTTACCGTCTCCCGCGCTTCCTCCACCGTTTCGAACACCTCGTCGGGTACGAATCGGCGATTGTCCTCGTCCAGCGAGTTTCTGTGCACGTCCTCCGCCATATCCAAGGTGAAGTCCGTGATGATCAGCCGCTCCGTCTCGATGCGCATAGAGAGCCTCCCTTTTTTATAATATTGTATCATAAGTGAACGATAAAGCAAATCCTAATGTAGAGCGCGTACTTACCTATTGACAAATATTGGATAACATGATATGAATTATTACATCGAAAAGGGATTCCTGAAAGGAGCGTTTCATGGCTGATTATATCCTTAGCTGCTGTTCCACGGCAGATTTGAGTCGGGATCACCTCGTGTCCCGAAACATCCCCTACGTGTGCTTCCACTTTTTCCTGAACGATGAGGAGAAGTTGGATGATTTGGGCATCAGTGTGCCGCCCAAGGTGCTTTTTGACGCCATTAAGAGCGGAGCCTCTGCCCGCACGACTCAGGTGAACGCCGAGGAATATGAGACCTTTTTCCGCGGATATCTGCAGCAGGGCAAGGACGTGCTGCACGTGACCCTCTCCTCCGGCATCTCCGGCACCATCAACTCCGCCCAGGCCGCGGCGGCCACCCTCAGAGAGGAGTTCCCCGACCGGAAGCTCTACATTGTGGACTCCCTCTGCGCCTCCTCTGGCTACGGTCTGTTCATGGACAAGCTGGCGGACCTGCGGGACGAGGGCATGGGCATCGACGAGCTGAAGGACTGGGCCGAAGCCAACCGGCTGCGACTGAACCATTGGTTCTTCTCCACGGACCTGACCCAGTATATCCGGGGCGGCCGAGTCAGCAAGACAGCGGGCATCGTGGGCGGACTGCTGGGCATCTGCCCCCTGCTTCACGTCAACAACTTAGGCCAGCTGGAACCCGTGGCCAAGATCCCCTCCAAGAAGCTGGTACGGCGTGAGATCGTCAAGAAGATGGAGGCCCAGGCCGAGAACGGCCTCGATTACAGCGGCAAATGCTACATCTGCCAGTCGGACATCATGGAGGACGCCCGCAAGGTGGCCGACGAGGTGGAGGCGAAGTTCCCCCATCTGAACGGCAAGGTGCAGATCTATCCCATCGGCGGCGTCATCGGCTGTCACACCGGCCCCGGCACCGTGGCCCTGTTCTTCTGGACCGGGGAACCGGATCGGAAACGGTAAGCTTCCTAAAAAAGCAAGGAAGGGGGTCATTCCCCTTCCTTTTGCATTTGGAGCCATTCGACCTTCGTCAGGCAATTCACATGGCCGATGCGCTTTTCGCCCATCAGCGGCACGTCCACGTCCGGGGTGGTCCACTGATATCGGAATCCCAGCTTCTCCTGGACCCTTTTGGACTTTTCGTTGCCGTCATAATATCCGCACCAGACCTTCTCCATGCCTAAGTCCTGGAAGGCGCGCCGGAGCAGCGCTCGAGCCGCCTCCGGCATAAGGCCACGGCCCCAGAAGGGCTTGCCCAGCCAGTAGCCCAGCTCGCATTCGTCGTCCCGGTCCGTCAGGTCCGTGTGGCCCTTCAGCTTCAGTTCGATGGCTCCGATCGCTCGACCGTTCTCTTTCAAACACAGCGCATACGCCTCCGTCCCGGACAGCACCTTTCGGATCACGTTCAAACTCTCCTCCGCGCTCTGATGGGGCGGCCAGCCGGCGATGGGCCCCACATCCGGGTCTTTGGCATAGAAATATAAATCTTCTGCATCGTTATCTTGCCAAGGACGCAGGATCAGTCGTTCGGTTTGCAGAATCATGGCATTCCTCCTTTATTTCAGGGATACGGTCCATTCATCCCCGTCCACAATATACTGAAACTCTGATAAATCCGGGGAATTCATTACACGCAGCAAATCACCCAAATCATCCACCGTTTGGAGGCCAGGCAATCGGTCAATGGCAACCCATTCCATCTGACCCTCCTCAGAAGAAGTTAGTGTGCCGGAAAACAGCTCTGCCTTGAATAGCAGGACCACGTATCGACCGTTCTCTATTGGAAATTGCTTGACGCCTACCAGCCGAGGCCCGTGAATATCCAGCCCTGTCTCCTCCTTCATCTCCCGTATCACTGCGTCCACGAAAGATTCTCCCGGTTCCACATGGCCGCCGGGAAGAGCATATCCCTGCCAGTTCCTTTTAACACGATTTTGTAGCAGAATCTTGTTTCCATCTGTCAACAGGCAAAGAACCGTCAATTCAACATTTTCCGTTTTTCTCATCTTATACTCCAACAGCAAAGCATTTATATTATTATAACGTAAATAATGGTAAAAGAAAAGAGACACTCATTGGAGTGTCTCTTTGGGGTCCCGGCGGCTGCCTATCTTCCCGGGCCGTTGCCAGCCAAGTATTGTCGGTGTATGTGAG
>CADBYI010000036.1 GCA_902798825.1 uncultured Eubacteriales bacterium
GGCCAGCGTCATGGTGATCGCCGCGGTCAGAGTGGTCTTGCCGTGGTCAACGTGGCCGATGGTGCCGATGTTGACATGGGGCTTCGTCCGTTCAAATTTTTGCTTTGCCATTGATGTTTCTCCTTGATTCTTTCTTTTTTATATTGTTTGTTTAAAAGTGGTAGTTGTATCCACCCAGGATCTTCTCCGCGATGGCCTCGGGGACCTTCTCGTAGTGGGCGAACTGCATGGTGAAGGTGCCGCGCCCCTGGGTATGGGACCGAAGGGTGGTGGCGTAGCCGAACATCTCGGACAGGGGACAGAGGGCGCTGAGGGCCGTGCCCATGTTCCGGGTCTCCATGCCGCTGATGCGGCAGCGACGGCTGCTCAGATCGCCGGTGATGTCGCCCACGTACTCGTCGGGAACGATGATCTCCACGTCCATGACGGGCTCCATGAGAACGCTGTTCTCCCGCTTCAAGCCCTCCTTCACCGCCAGGGAACCGGCGATCTCGAAGGCTTGCTCGGAGGAATCCACCTCGTGGAAGGAGCCGTCCAGCAGCGTGGCGCTGATGTCCATGACCTCGTATCCGCCCAGAGGGCCGGACTGGAGGGCGCCGCGGATGCCCTTGTCGACGGCGGGGATGAACTCCTTGGGGATCACGCCGCCCACGGTCTTGTCCGTGAACAGGTATCCTTCGCCGGTCTCCCGGGGCTCGAAGAGCACCAGGCAGTCGCCGTACTGGCCGTGACCGCCGGTCTGCCGCACGAAGCGGCCCCGGGCCTTGACGGGGGCTTTGATGGTCTCCTTATAGGACACCTGGGGCTTGCCCACCGTGGCCTCCACCCGAAACTCCCGGATGAGCCGATCCACGATGATCTCCAGATGGAGCTCGCCCATGCCGGCGATGATGGTCTGGCCCGTCTGCTGGTCCACATAGGTGCGGAAGGTGGGGTCCTCGTCCTGGAGCTTGAGCAGGGCCTGGCGGTGGAGGCGTCCTTCATGCCCACCAGGGCCACGATGTCGCCCGCGTAGGCTTCCTCCACCTCGGTGCGCACGTTGGCGTGCATCATGAGGACCTTGCTGACCCTGGACTTGCGCTGCTTGCCCGCGTTATATACGTAGGAGCCGCTCTTGAGGGTGCCGCTGTAGACCCGGACGAAGGCCAGCCGACCCACGAAGGGATCGGAGATGATCTTGAAGACCAGGGCCACCAGGGGACCGTTGTCGTCCGCGCGGGCCAGGACCTCCTCCTTGCCCTCCACATCCGTGCCCTTGGCGGGGGGGATGTCCAGGGGCGAGGGCAGGTATTCCACGATGGCGTTCATCAAGGGCTGGACGCCCTTGTTCCGATAGGAGCTGCCGCAGCACACGGGGACCGCGCCGCCGGAAAGGGTGGCCTTGCGGATGCAGGCGTTGAGCTCGCTCTCCGTGGGTTCCTCCCCTTCGAAGTACTTCTCCATCAGATCCTCATCCTGGTCGATGACCGCCTCGATGAGGTTGGTTCTGTACTCCTGGGCCTTGTCCAGCATGTCCGCGGGGATGTCCTCCTCCCGGATGTCGGTGCCGTCGTCGTTATAGTATATCTCCGCCTTCATCCGCACCAGGTCCACCAGGCCGCGGAAGGTGTTCTCCGCGCCGATGGGGAGCTGGACGGGGACGGGGTTCGCGCCGAGCCGCTGGCGCATCATGTCCAGCACGTTGAAGAAGTCGGCGCCGACAATGTCCATCTTGTTCACGTAGGCGATCCGGGGGACCCCGTAGCGCACAGCCTGGCGCCACACGGTCTCGGACTGGGGCTCCACCCCGCCCTTGGCGCAGAACACGGCAACAGCACCATCCAGCACCCGCAGGGAGCGCTCCACCTCAACGGTGAAGTCCACGTGCCCCGGGGTGTCGATGATGTTGATGCGGTGACCCTTCCAATAACAGGTGGTGGCGGCGGAGGTGATGGTGATACCACGCTCCTGCTCCTGGACCATATAGTCCATGGTAGCCGCGCCTTCGTGCACCTCGCCCATCTTGTGTATCTTGCCCGAATAGAACAATATACGCTCGGTGGTGGTGGTCTTGCCGGCATCGATGTGGGCCATGATGCCGATATTTCTGGTCAGTTCCAGCGGGATCTCGCGCATGTTTTACCAGCGATAGTGGGCAAAGGCCTTGTTGGCCTCGGCCATACGGTGGGTATCTTCCTTCTTCTTCACCGCGTTGCCGGCGTTGTTGGCGCCGTCCAGGATCTCGCCGGCCAGGCGCTCACGCATGGTGCGCTCGCCGCGGGCGCGGGCATAGGACACGAGCCAGCGAAGGCCCAGGGTCTGCCGGCGCTCGGCACGGATCTCGATGGGGACCTGGTAGGTGGAACCGCCGACGCGGCGGGCCTTGACTTCCAGCACGGGCATGATGTTGTTCATGGCCTCCTCGAACACTTCGAGGGCGGGACGGCCGGTCTTCTCGGCGATGGTGTCGAAAGCCTCATACACGGCGGCCTGGGCAACGCCCCGCTTGCCGTCCAGCATGACCTGGTTGATGAGCTTGGTGACCACGGTGCTCTTATAGATAGGATCGGGAAGCACTTCCCGCTTGGGGATAAATCCACGTCTTGGCATAGGTGTACCTCCTTATTTCTTGGGCCGCTTGGCGCCATAGAGGGAACGGGCCTGCTTGCGGTTGGCCACGCCAGCCGCGTCGCGGGTGCCGCGAATGATATGGTACCGAACGCCGGGCAGGTCCTTGACACGGCCGCCGCGGATGAGCACCACGGAGTGCTCCTGCAGGTTGTGGCCGATGCCGGGGATATAGGCGGTACCTTCGAGACCGTCGGTCAGACGGACACGAGCGATTTTACGAAGCGCGGAGTTGGGCTTTTTCGGGGTCATGGTACGGACCGCCGTGCAAACGCCCCTGCGCTGGGGGCACTGCTTGAGGATAGGCGCATTGGACTTGTACTGCACCTGCTCCCGGCCCTTGCGAACCAACTGGTTAATGGTCGGCATGAGAATTCCTCCTGATAGAATGATGAAAAAAATATCTATTGCTAATTCAATCTCTCTGCAACCCAATTCGTAGAGAGTATTGTCCACTTTCAGCGGGGATAATCCCCCCGGCGCTCACGCGCCGCAAACGGTGCGTGGATTTCCCCACACGCCGCGAAAACAAATTGTATCAGGATGACGGCCACTTGTCAATCCAAATTTTCGCCGTCAGCCGCGATCTTTTCCCCTTCGGCCGGTGGCGCGGCGGTGCCGACGCCGTATTGGAGCCGCTTGCGGGTGAACACCGGCTGGGGATACTTCCCCTCCAGCACGTTCTCCCAGCCCAGGGCCGTCATGCGCTGGACCATGGGGTGATCCCGCAGGTCCATGTAGGTCTTCCGGTTGAACCGCTCCCGCAGGACGCGGACCAGGACCTTCCCCAGCAGATAGCTGATGCCGGCGAACAGGGCCATGACCAGCAGCGGCAGGCCCCGCCAGACGTTCCGCAGGCTTTGGGCCACGGGCTCCCGGGCCACGACGAGCAGCGCTCCCCCCAGGACCAGGATGGTGGTCAGCATGGGCAGCCAGCTGAGCAGCTGGAACCGGCGCCGGCAGTCCCGGCAGCAGCCGAACTGCAGGGGCATCATGAAGGCGTAGGTCTTGCCCCGAAACAGGCTCAGCTTCTTTTTTGTGGATCGGGGGTCGGCATGGCCCATATCGAAGAGGCCGTAGCTCTCCCGCCGCCCCTTTTGCTCCCCCTTGCAGAGGGTGCACGCTTCGCCGGCGAACAGGGAGGCGACGCCTTCCTCCGGCAGGAGCCCATAGAGGGTGTCCACGTCCTCCCGGATGGCGGCCGCTTCCCGGGGGTCCTTGTCCTCGGCGGGACAGCCCCGGCAGGCGCGCATGTTCAGCCGAGCGCAGGTCTCAGAGCCCCAGAGGGGGCAGTTCCTGTTGGTCCGTTCCTGTTCCATGTGCGCCTCCGGTCGTTGTTCTTGTTTAGCTCAGCAGGGTGGAATCGCCCTTGCACACCACGGTCACGTCCCGATACCGGCGAAGGCCGATGCCCGCGGGGATCTGCTTGCCGATGATGACGTTCTCCTTGAGGCCCACCAGCGGATCGATGCGGCCCTTGATGGCGGCCTCGGTCAACACCCGGGTGGTCTCCTGGAAGGAGGCGGCGGACAGGAAGGATTCCGTGGCCAGGGCGGCCTTGGTGATGCCCAACAGCTTCCGCTTGGCGATGGCGGGCCGGCCCTCGGGATTCTCGTTCAGCACGGCCTCGTTCTCCTCCTCGAAGCGGAAGATGTCGCACAGCTCGCCGGGCAGGAGCTTGGTGTCGCCCGCGTCCTCGATCTGGACCTTCCGCAGCATCTGACGGATGATGATCTCGATGTGCTTGTCGGAGATCTCCACGCCCTGGAGCCGGTACACGCTCTGGACCTCCTTGAGCAGGTAGGCCTGCACGCCCTTGACGCCCAGAATCCGCAGGATGTCGTTGGGGTTCACGGAGCCCTCGGTCAGCTCCTGACCGGCCTCCACGTGGTCCCCGTCCTTCACCTTCAGCTTGCTGCCGAAGGGGATGTGGTAGTCCGCGCTCTCGCCGTCGTCGTTGGAGATGATGGCCTTGCGCTTGGCGTCGTCCAGATGCAGGGTGCCGGCGATCTCGGTGATGACCGCCAGGCCCTTGGGCTTGCGGGCCTCGAACAGCTCCTCCACGCGGGGAAGACCCTGGGTGATGTCCTCGCTGGACGCCACGCCGCCGGTATGGAAGGTACGCATGGTGAGCTGGGTGCCCGGCTCGCCGATGGCCTGGGCGGCGATGATGCCCACGGCCTCGCCGATCTCCACATAGCCGCCGGTGGCCTGGTTGGCGCCGTAGCACTTGGCGCACACGCCGTGCTCGGCCCGGCAGGTGAAGACGCTGCGGCAGAGGACCTCGGTGATCCCGGCCGCCTCGATGGCTTCCGCCTGCTCATAGGTGATCATGGAATCCGCCGGGACGATCTGTTCGCCGGTCTTGGGATTCACGACGGGGTCGATGGTATACCGGCCCACCACCCGGGCGGACAGGGGCTCGATGAGCTTGCCGTCGTCCAGAATGGCCGTGAGGACCATGCCCTTGGGGGTGTCGTTCCGGGAGGCGAAGCAATCCTCCTCGCGGATGATCACGTCCTGGGACACGTCCACAAGACGGCGGGTCAGATAGCCGGAGTCGGCGGTACGAAGGGCCGTATCCGCCAAGCCCTTGCGGGCGCCGTGGGAGGAGATGAAGAACTCCAACACGGACAGGCCCTCACGGAAGTTGGCGCGGATGGGCACCTCGATGATCTGACCGGAGGGATCGGCCATGAGGCCGCGCATGCCGGCCAGCTGACGGATCTGGGCCTTGCTGCCACGGGCGCCGGAGTTGGCCATCATGTAGATGGGGTTGTAGGGGTCCAGGGAGTCCATCAGGGCGGAGGTCACGTCGTCGGTGGCCTTCTCCCAGATGCCGATCACGTTCTCACGGCGCTCCTTGTTGGAGAGCAGACCCATGTTGAACATGTTCTCCACCTCCACGACCTGCTGTTCGGCCTCGTGGACGATGGTCTTCTTCTCCTCGGGCACCTTGATATCCTGGTAGCCCACGGTGATGCCGCCGCGGGTGGAGTAGGTGTAGCCCAGCTTCTTGACCTTGTCCAGCACCTCGGAGGTGATGGTGGGGCCGTACTTGCGGTAGCACCTGTCGATGATGTTGCCCAGGTCCTTCTTGACCACCAGGTGGTCGATCTCCAGCACGAACATATCGTCCAGGGTCTCCCGGGGCACGTAGCCCAGATCCTGGGGGATGGCGGCGTTGAAGAGGAGCCGACCCACGGAGGTGTCGATGATCTTCTTATAGGTCTTGCCCTGCCACTGCCGGCTGATGCGGACCCGGATCTTGGACTGCAGGGTCACCTCGCCGCACTGATAGGCCATGATGGCCTCGTCCTCGGAGGCGAAGGCCTTCCCCTCGCCCTTCTGACCGTCGCGAAGCTGGGTCAGATAGTAGCAGCCGAGGACCATGTCCTGGGTGGGGCACACCACGGGCTTGCCGTCCTGGGGCTTCAAAATGTTGTTGGCCGCCAGCATGAGGAAGCGGGCCTCGGCCTGGGCTTCCACGGACAGGGGCACGTGCACGGCCATCTGGTCGCCGTCGAAGTCGGCGTTGAAGGCGGTGCAGGCAAGGGGATGGAGCTTGATGGCCCGGCCCTCCACCAGCACCGGCTCGAAGGCCTGGATGCCCAGGCGGTGCAGCGTAGGCGCACGGTTCAGGAGCACCGGGTGATCCTTGATCACGTCCTCCAGCACGCCCCAGACCTCGGTGGCGCTGCGCTCCACCATGCGCTTGGCGCCCTTCACGTTCTGGGCGTAGCCCAGCTCCACCAGCTTCTTCATGACGAAGGGCTTGAAGAGCTCCAGGGCCATCTCCTTGGGCAGGCCGCACTGGCTCATCTTCAGGTCGGGACCGACCACGATGACGGAACGGCCGGAATAGTCCACGCGCTTGCCCAGCAGGTTCTGACGGAACCGGCCCTGCTTGCCGCGGAGCATATCGGAAAGGGACTTGAGGGGCCGGTTGCCCGGGCCCGTCACGGGACGGGAGCGACGGCCGTTGTCGATGAGGGCGTCCACCGCCTCCTGCAGCATCCGCTTCTCGTTGCGGACGATGATGTCGGGGGCCCGGAGCTCCAAGAGGCGCTTCAAACGATTGTTCCGGTTGATGACCCGGCGATACAGGTCATTGAGATCGCTGGTGGCGAACCGGCCGCCGTCCAGCTGGACCATGGGCCTTAGATCCGGAGGGATCACCGGCAGCACGGTCAAAATGATCCATTCGGGGCGGTTGCCGCTCTTGAGGAAGGCTTCCACCACCTCCAGCCGCTTCACGGCGTTGGTGTGCTTCTGGCCGCCGGAGGTCTCGATCTCACGGCGCAGCTGATCCCGCAGCTCCTCCAGATTGATCTCCGCCAACAGCTCCCGGATGGCCTCGGCGCCCATGCCGGCGCGGAAGCTCTTGGGGCCAAACTGCTCCTGATACTCCCGATACTCCCGATCGGACAGGATCTGCTTCTTCTGCAGGGTGGTTTCACCGGGATCGATGACCACGAAGGAGGCGAAGTACAGCACCTGCTCCAGAGCCTTGGGGCTCATGTCCAGCAGCATCTTCATCCGGCAGGGGATGCCCTTGAAATACCAGATATGGCTCACCGGCACGGCCAGCTCGATATGGCCCATCCGCTCCCGGCGGACCTTGGCACGGGTGACCTCCACGCCGCACTTCTCGCAGACGATGCCCTTGTAGCGGCCCCGCTTATAGCGGCCGCAGTGGCACTCCCAGTCCTTGGTGGGTCCGAAGATACGCTCGCAGAACAGGCCGTCCCGCTCGGGCTTCAAGGTCCGATAGTTGATGGTCTCGGGCTTCTTCACCTCGCCGTGGGACCACTCCAAGATCTTCTCGGGGGAAGCAAGGCCGATCTGCAGCGCGTCAAAATCAGTGAGATTAAACATTCCTTTTCTCCTTTACCCAGCCTACCTTAGTCCAAGTCCAAATCGCCGTTGTCCATGTCGCTCGAAAGGTCGCCCAGCAGATCGTCCAGGCTCCCTTCCTCCTCCCGGAGCAGAGCGCCGTCGCCGGGCTCGTCGAACTCGCCGAAGTCCTCGTCGCCGCCGAAGTCGTCCTCGTCGCCGAACTCGTCCTCCTCGTCCTTGCCGTCCTCATCCACCGGCAGATCGGGCATATCCTCGATGCCGGAGATGTTGATGTCCATGGGCCGAAGATCCTCGTCGTCGTCCTCGGTGATCTCGATCTCGTTGCGATCCTGTCCCAGGACCTTCACGTCCAGCGCCAGGGACTGGAGCTCCTTGATGAGGACCTTGAAGGATTCGGGCACGCCGGCGGTCTTGGCGTTGTCGCCCTTGACGATGCTCTCGTAGGTCTTCACACGGCCCACCACGTCGTCGGACTTCACGGTCAGGATCTCCTGCAGGGTGTTGGCGGCGCCGTAGGCCTCCAACGCCCACACCTCCATCTCGCCGAAGCGCTGGCCGCCGAACTGGGCCTTGCCGCCCAGAGGCTGCTGGGTGACCAGGGAGTAGGGGCCCGTGCTCCGGGCGTGGATCTTGTCGTCCACCAAATGATGGAGCTTCAGATAATACATATAGCCAACGGACACCCGATTCTCAAAGGGCTGTCCGGTACGCCCGTCGTACAGAACGGTCTTGCCGTCCTCGTCGCAGCCGGCCTTGACCAGCAGGCGCTTGATGTCCTCCTCGGTGGCGCCGTCGAACACGGGGGTGGCGATGTGGATGCCCAGCTTCTTGCAGGCCATGCCCAAGTGGAGCTCCAGCACCTGTCCGATGTTCATTCGGGACGGCACGCCCAGGGGGTTCAGCACGATCTGCAGCGGGGTCCCGTCGGGCATGAAGGGCATATCCTCCTCCGGCAGAATGCGGGAGATGACGCCCTTGTTGCCGTGACGGCCGGCCATCTTGTCGCCCACGGAGATCTTCCGCTTCTGGGCGATGTAGACCCGGACCATCTGGTTCACGCCGGGGCTCAGCTCGTCCTTCTTCTCGCGGGTGAAGATCTTCACGTCCACCACCACGCCGCCTTCGCCGTGGGGCACCCGCAGAGAGGTGTCCCTGACGTCACGGGCCTTTTCGCCGAAGATGGCCCGCAGGAGCCGCTCCTCCGCCGTGAGCTCCGTCTCGCCCTTGGGCGTGACCTTGCCCACCAGGATGTCCCCCGCCCGGACCTCGGCGCCGGGGCGGATGATGCCGTTCTCGTCCAGCTGGCTGAGGGCGTCCTCACCGATGTTGGGGATGTCCCGGGTGATCTCCTCGGCGCCCAGCTTGGTGTCCCGGGCCTCCACCTCGTGCTCCTCGATGTGGATGGAGGTGTAGGCGTCCTCCTTCACCAGCTTCTCGCTGATGAGGACCGCGTCCTCGTAGTTGTAGCCCTCCCAGGTCATGAACCCGATGAGGATGTTCCGGCCCAGAGCGATCTCGCCGCCGTCGGTGGAGGCGCCGTCCGCGATGACGTCGCCCTTCCTGACCACCTCGCCCTTGGTGACCACGGGCCGCTGGTTGAGGCAGGTGCCCTGGTTGCTCCGCTGGAACTTGGTCATGCGATACTCGTGGGGCACGCCCGCGGGGGTGGTGATGACCACCTTGGTGGCGGACACGTAGCTCACCACGCCGTCCTCCTTGGCGAGGACCACGATGCCGGAGTCGGCGGCCGCCTTATACTCCATGCCGGTGGCCACCACGGGGGCCTCGGGCTTCAGAAGGGGCACGGCCTGCCGCTGCATGTTGGAACCCATCAAGGCACGGTTGGCGTCGTCGTTCTCCAGGAAGGGGATCATGGCCGTGGCCACGGACACCAGCTGCTTGGGGGAAACGTCCAGATAGTCGATCTCGGAGTTGCGGACCTCGATGATCTGGTCCAGCTTCCGGGCCACCACACGGTCCTTGGCGAACCAGTTGGTCTCGGGGTCCACGGGCTCGTTGGCCTGGGCCACGATGGCGCCGTCCTCTTCGTCGGCGGTCAGATACACGATCTCCTCCGTGATCTTTTTGTTGGCCTTGTCCACCACCCGGTAGGGGGCCTCGATGAAGCCGTACTCGTTGATCCGGGCATAGGTGGCCAGGGAGTTGATCAGGCCGATGTTGGGACCTTCGGGGGTCTCGATGGGGCACATGCGGCCGTAGTGAGAATAGTGCACGTCGCGGACCTCGAAGGTGGCGCGGTCGCGATTCAAACCGCCGGGGCCCAGGGCGGACAAGCGCCGCTTATGGGTCAGCTCGGACAGGGGGTTGGTCTGGTCCATGAACTGGGACAGCTGGGAGGAGCCGAAGAACTCCTTGATGGCGGCGGTCACCGGGCGGATGTTGATGAGGTTGCTGGGCATGACCACGTCCATGTCCTGCAGGCCCATGCGCTCCCGGACCACCCGCTCGAGACGGGTCAGGCCCACCCGGATCTGGTTCTGGAGAAGCTCGCCTACGCTCCGGATGCGGCGGTTGCCCAGATGGTCGATGTCGTCCGTCTTGCCGATCCCGTAGGAAAGGTCGATCATATAGGACACGGAGGCCACCATATCGTCGGGGACGATGTGGCGGGGGATCAGGTCATAGTAATGGCTGCGCAAAAAGTCCTTCTGCGCCTCCTCCCCCTCCAGGGCCTGCATCTCGGGCAGCAGGGCCAGCAGGGTGGGGATGTGGACGTCCTCGTTGAGGCCGGCCTCCATGGGCGCGAAGGGCAAGAAGCCCGCGGCGGAGGCGAAGTTGTTGCCCACCACCTTCACGGCCTTGTCCTCGATCTTCACGGACACGGCGTTGACGCCGGCGTTCTGGATCTCCTCGGCCTTCTGCTTGGTGATGTAGGTGCCCTCCTCCAGCAGCACCTCGCCGGTGATGGGGGAAACCACCATCTCGGCGGCGATCTGGTTCACGATGCGGGCCTTCAGGCTCAGCTTCTTATTGAACTTATACCGGCCCACCCGGGCAAGGTCGTACCGGTTGTCGAAGAACAGGCCGTTGAGCAGGCTCCGGGCGCTCTCCTCCGTGGGGGGCTCGCCGGGGCGCTGGCGCTTGTAGATCTCGATGAGGCCGTCAGCCACGGAACGGGTGGGGTCCTTCTGCAGGGTGTTCTCCAGCCGCTCGTCCTCGCCCAGCAGCTCCTTGATCTCGGCGTTGGTGCCGTAGCCGATGGCGCGCAGGAGCGAGGTGATGAACACCTTGCGCTGCCGGTCGATCTTGACGTACAGGATGCCGTTGGAGTCGGTCTCGTACTCCAGCCAGGCGCCCCGATTGGGGATGACCTGGGCGGAATAGAGCTGGTTGCCCCACTTGTCGGTGCTCACCGCGTAGTAGGCGCCGGGGGAACGGACCAGCTGGCTGACGATGACCCGCTCGGCGCCGTTGATGATGAAGGTGCCCTGGGGCGTCATGAGCGGGAAATCGCCCATGAACACTTCCTGCTGCTTCACTTCGCCGGTCTCCTTGTTGATGAGCCGGACCGTGACCCGCAGGGGTGCGGCGTAGTTCACGTCGTTTTCCTTGCTCTCCTCCTGGGTGTACTTGGGCTTGTCGAGATCGATCCGATAGTCCACGAACTCCAGCACGAGCTTGCCGGAATAGTCGACGATGGGGGAGATGTCATTGAAAACCTCGCGAAGGTCCTCTTTCAAAAAGCGGTAGTAGGAATTCTTCTGCACCTCAATGAGATCGGGCATGCTGAGCACTTCGTTGACCTTGGAAAAGCTCTTGCGGACCCGCCGTCCCATCTTTGACGTCATGCATCATCTTGTTCACTCCTTCTGATGCCGTTGCACCGACTTTTGGTTTGCATTTTGCCCCTGCCCAGCCCTGCACAGCTTCGGTCATGGCCGAAATTATGGGCATACGCCGACAGTCTAGCTATCATAATGCGACTTAGAATAATATCACTGTGTCTACAAGCTGTCAAGAAATTTTTTTACTGTCTCGCAATATTTTTTCAGCCATGCATACAGTGGTATGGGAAGGGTGTCATTCGTCCACACTTGCCGTGAAACCCATATGAAAGGAAGCGATATACCCATGGAACAAGCCATCGTCCCCCGCCCCCGCGCCGGCTGGAACAGCGAGGAGGAAGCGCTGCTGCAGCGGGCCGTGGACCGGTGCCGGGCCGCCGGGGAGCCCCTTCGGACCGCCTTCTTGCAGACGGCGCAGCAGACGGGACGCCGCCCCAACAGCGTCCGGAACCACTACTATGCCGGCGGCAGAGCCCCCGCCGGCGCCCCCGCCTTTTTGCCCTTCTCGGAGGAGGAGAGCCTGTCCCTCCTGAAGGCCGTGCTGTCGGCCCGGGCCGCCGGGGAATCCGTCCGCTCCTGCACCCTGCGGATCGCCGAGGGGGACACCCGGCGGATGCTCCGCTATCAGAACAAGTACCGCTCCCTGCTCAAGAGCCGGCCCGCCCTGGTGGACCGGGCCCGGCGGGAGCTGCAGGCGGCGGGCGGCGCCGTTTTCGATCCCTACGCCCCCGCCCTCCCGGGCCCCGGCCGCCCCCGGAAAGGGGCTGACGAGCGGGACATAGAGGCCCTGATCCGGACCCTGTGCGAAAGTCTGACGGAGCTGCTCAGAAGAAGCGCCAAAACCTAAACAAAAAAGGCTGCCTTTTTCGGCAGCCTTATGTTTGCTCAAAATGGTTTACGCGTCAAAAATACCTAACACAACAATTCCAGCCACAGTGAGGGCGATGGCCCCATAGTGCTTCCAGGACAGCTTCTCCTTCAGGAAGATGCGGCTCCACACCACGGACAGGGCGCAGTAGGAAGCGATGATGGCGGCGGCGAAGCCCGCGTGGGCCGTGTCGCCCAGGGCGTAGATATAGGCGAACTGGCCGGCGGTCTCGAAGACGCCGCCCAGGAGCTTGGGCCCCTCGGCCTTCCAGGTGAGCTTGTCCCGCTTGATGACGAGCACGTAGACGGCGGCCACGATGCCCACGGCCAGGAAGGTGAGCTCATAGGCCACGTTGGCCGGCCCCTCCTCCAGCATATGGGGAAAGAGTCCGTCCAGGAAGGTGCCCGTGGCCTCCTCCCTGAGGATCACGGAATCGAAGAAGGTGCCCAGAGCGTCGATGATGCAATATAAGATAGGAAAGAGCAGGGCGATGAAGCTCTTCTCGTACTTCACCTTGCTGTTCTTTTGGCGCATGTCCCGGGCATAGTCGCTCTCGGTCAGCTCCACCGCGCCCAGGAGCACCACGCCCACGGTCACCGCCGCCACGCCGATCCACTGGATGAGGCTGGGCATCTCCTGCAAAAACAGGAAGCACAGGATCGCCGCGATGCCGCCGGAGGAGTTGCAGATGGGGCTGGAGATGGACAGCTCGATGTAGCGCAGGCCCACATAGCCCAGGACCATGGACAGGATATACATGACGCTGGCGGGCAGATAGGCCACGATGGTCTCCCAATCGATCCTGACCCCGCCCACGAACACCTCATAGGCGGCGTGCAGGCCCATGACCAGGCCCACGGCCATGACCATCTTCCAATGGCTCAGCTTGTCGCTGGGCTTGGAACCGATCTTGGAGAACATATCCGAGCCGCTCCAGCAGAGCAGCGCGATCAGGGAAAGTACGAACCACATAAATCCATTACCTCCAAATACTGCTGTATCCCCATGAAAAAGCGGCTCCCGGAGGAAGCCGCGTCACCTTGCTTCAGCCCTTTTGTTCGCCGGAGCCCCCGGGCGTCTTGGGCCCGAAGGAACGGCGGCGATAGTTGGGTCGACGCTTGCGGCTGAAGGGCACCGTGGCCGTCCCGCCCTCGGGCGCGGCAACAGGAGCCGGGGTCTCCCCCGCCTCGTTCTTCGGCACAGGCGCGTCGGGCTTGGCGGGCTTTTCCCTGTTGCCCTTGCCGCCGTTGCGATTCTGATTCTGATTCTGATTCTGGTTTTGCTCCCCCCGCTTCTGCTGGGGCTTGTTCCCCTTTGGCTGGGGCTTGTCGCCCTTGGGCTGGGGCTTTTGCTCCCCGGCGGGCTTTGGGCTCCCCTTTTGACCGGAGGGCTGGCGGCCCCTGTCCCGCCGCTGACGGGAGAGACCGGCCCCCTGCAGGGGCGTGAATCCGTCCCCGGTCTGCTGGGGTTCCGCCACGGCCTGGGCCGCCCGCTCCAGCGCCCGCTCCTTGGCCCCGGGGCCCAGCTCCTCATAGGGGTATTCCTTGATGTCGATGGTGCCGTCCTCGGCGGTCATCTTCACCTTGGTCCTTTCGGTGATCACGTTGTTCTCCACCACGATGCCCACCCCGTCGGGGGTCTCGATCTCCTTGCCGGTCTTGGGCATGAGCTTGTGCATCTGCTCATAGCAGCTCTCCTCGTACTGGAGGCAGCACATGAGCCGCCCGCAGAGGCCGGATATCTTGGTGGGGCTCAGGGCCAGGCCCTGCTCCTTGGCCATCTTGATGGTCACGGGGCGGAAATCGTCCAAAAACTGCTTGCAGCACACGGGCCGCCCGCAGGGGCCCAGGCCGCCCAGCATCTTCGCCTCGTCCCGAACGCCGATCTGCCTGAGCTCGATCCGGGTCTTGAACACATAGGCCAGATCCTTCACCAGCTCCCGAAAATCCACCCGATCGTCGGCGGTGAAATAGAACACCACCTTGCTGCCGGTCAGGTTGTATTCCACATTCACCAGCTTCATGTCCAGGCCGTGTTCCCGTATCTTCTGTTCGCAGATGGGGAAGGCTTCCTTCTCCTTGTCCCAGTAATACCGGCGCATGCGGATGTCCTCCTCCGTGGCCACGCGCTGCACGGGCTTGAGGGGGGAGATTACCTTGTCCTCCTCCACCTCGGTGACGCCCATGGTCACGTCCCCGTACTCCACGCCTCGGGCCGTTTCCACCACGACCCCCTGGCCTGCCTGGATATCCAACTCGCCCGGGTCGAAGTAGTAGACCCGGCCGCTGTTCTTAAACTTTACTCCGATGACCTTTACCATTGTCCTTTTCCGTTTCTATTCCGTTTCCCGCTGTCTCAGGGACACCAGCAGGGCGTCCAGCGTGACGCCGGGGGCGCCGCCGAACTCCGTCAGCACCCGCCGCTGCTTCAGGGTCCCTGCTATCATACCCTGTATTTCGGCCGTTGTAAAGTGGCCCGCCACCCGGTTTTGCAGGGCCAGGGCGTCCAGATTTCGGCCGTCACCCGCCCCCAGCTGCTGCAAAAGCGCGTCCCGCAGGAGGGAGAGCAGCATATCCATGAAATCGCACAGGGCGTCCTTCCCCACCCGCTTCTTGCCGTCCTCCCGCCGTTCCAGCAGCTCGGCCGCCTTTGCAAAGGGGGTCACGCCGAAGAGGGCTTCCTCTATGACGGGCAGGGCCTGGGCCCGAAAGCCCATGTACGCCTCCCCCGCATACCGCTCCGCCAGGGAGGGGACCCCGTCGGAAAGGGCCGCCGCCAGCTTCGCCCGATCGGGGGCAACGCCCTGCTTCGTCAGCCGGGCCGCCACCTTTTCCCGATCCTCGGCCCCCACCCGCACCAGCATGCACCGGGATCGGATGGTGGGCAGCACCGCCTGCTCGTTCCCCGTCAGGATCAGCAACGCGTCCTCCGGCGGCTCCTCCAACGTCTTCAACAGGGCGTTTTGGGTCTGGGCCGTGAGCCGATGGGCGTCGGGGATGACAAGACACCGCCGTCCCCGGGCGAAGACCTGTCGGTTCAGCTCCTCACAGCAGGCCCGGACCGTCTTTATGGCGTAGTCCGGTAGCTCCTGATAGAAGGGGCATTCCGCCAGCTTCTCCCCGTCCTCCTGTCCCAGCAGGTACAGGGCCGCCGCCTGCCGGGCGTATTCCTTTTTTCCGCTGCCGGCGGGGCCCACCAGAAACACCGCGTGGGGCGTGTTCCCCGCCCTGAGGCAGCTCAGCCATTGCAGCAGCTGCATTCCGAGAACTCCAGCACCACCCGGATATAGCCCCTTTCCAGACAGGGCAGGTTCCCCGCCTGGGCCGCGGCCACGATTTCCTTCTGCTGGGCCGGGGTGATCCGCTCCCCCGCCTTCACCAGCAGCGCCCCGTCCCCGGTGGTCACGTCCGCCGTGGCGAGGCACCCGGCGCTGCGCTCGGGCAGCACCAGACAGGTGGTCACGTTGAAAAACTCCGCCGCCGTCATGGGCTTCATCTCTTCCATGGTTCCGTCAGTTTTCCTTTCAATGTCTCTTTCGCGCTCAAACACAGGCACCGGAGCGCCCCCTCCTCCCGATAGAGGAGCATGGTGGTGTCTTCGATCCGCCCCACCCGCACGCTGGGGCCCATGGTGCCGTTCAGCGCCTTCAGCTTGTCCCTGTCGTAGGGGCCGGCGTACTCGATCTCTTCCAGGGGCACCTCCGCCACCAGCCTCTCCGACCGGCCCGTGAGCCGGGTCACGAAGAAGGCCCGATCCGTCAGGGTGTAGCGGAAGCTGGTGAGCTTGTGTTTCGTCACCCAGTAGCCCAGGCCGATGAGCATAGCGTACAGCACCCCCTGGACCAGCACCGGCGGCAGATCCAGCAGGGCCTGGAGCCGGTTCCCGAAGCCGATGATGAACAGGGCCCCCAGCACCAAAAGGGCGTAGAGAGCGCCCTCGCTGCGGATATACCTTTTTTCCGGCGCGGCCACCTCCGTGGCGATCACGTCGTAAACCACATCTTCCATCAAATATACTATACCCCAAATCCACCCCCGCGTCAACGAGGGCATTTTGGGGGCGTCCTAAGCTGCTTTCGGGGTTTACTCCCAGCCCGTCATCCGATCCAGCACATCGTAGAGGGCCAGATACCGTTCCGGCACCATGGCCACGGTCTCCCCCAGCGCCAGCAGGGTGCCGCTTTCGGCGTCCGCCGTCCAGGGGGGCAGGCCGGGGCCGTTGGGGTCGCCGGCGGCGGCGAAGTTTTTCACATAGCCCAAAATGGTCCCCTGGAGGGCCCGGTCCCCTTCGTCGAAGAGCCGGGAGGCCACGGGGATGTTCCCGTAGAAATAGGGCAGCTCCCCGCTGTGCCAGCTGCCCAGGCGGCCGTTGGTCTTGTCGAAATAGTATTCCCAGGCGGGGATGCCGTTTCGGGCCGCCAGCCGATTCAGGCAGTAGTGGGGATAGTTGAAGAACACGGCCCCGTAGATCTGGGCCCAGAAGCTGTCCGCCTCCCCGTCGGTCCCGGGGGCGTAGAGGGCCAGGACCTCGTCGGCGTATGCCCCGAAATAGGCCCGGACCTTCTGCTCGTAGTTCTTCAGGTTGGCATGGGAGAACAGGATGAAGGGCCCGCTTTCCTCGGCGTTGTAGCCGTGGAGGATGGCCTCCTCGTTGTGCACCCCCCGCCCATAGGACGCGTAGGGGGTTTCGGTGAGGGCGTAGCCGTCCAATGTCATGTGGTGCTGGGTATAGGCTTCGTTCACGATCCTTTCGGCGGACAGGGCCCGCAGCTCGGCGGGGGTGGCGACGCCGTAGCGGTCCTTCAGCTCCCGGCCGGAGGCTATGGCGTCCGAAAAGCTTCGGAAGGAGTGGGGCGGCTCCGGGGAGGCCAGGGTGGAGCTTTCCAGGATGACCCGGCGAAAGAGCCCTTTGGCCAGGGGCGAGGTGCACAGGGCGCTGACGCTGGCGGCCCCGGCGCTCTCCCCGGCCAAGGTCACGTTGCCGGGGTCGCCGCCGAAGGCGGACACGTTGTCCCTGACCCATTCAAGGGCCTTGATCTGGTCCAGCAGCCCATAGTTGCCGGTGGTGCCGTGGGGGGATTCCGCCGCCAAGGCTTCGTCCGCCAAATATCCGAAGACCCCCAGCCGATAGCCCAGGTTCACCACCACCACGCCCTCCTTCGCCAGGCCCGTGCCCGCGTAGTCGGCGTACCAGGGCTGGCCCGTCTGCAGGGTGCCCCCGTGGATATAGACCAGCACCGGCAGGCCCTCGGCTTCCCCGGCGGGCTTCCAGACGTTCACATAGAGGCCGTCCTCGCTGACCGGGGCCACATAGTTGTCCGTAAGGGAAATTTTGTAATCGTGATAGCCGATGATCCGAGCCAGGCTGTCGTAGAGGGGCAGATGGGTGGGCTGCATGCACATGGGGGCGAAATGGTCCCCGTCCAGCACCCCCTCCCAGGGCAGGGGGTCCTGGGGCTCCCGCCATCTCAGGTCCCCCACCGGCGGCTGGGCATAGGGGATGCCGGCATAGAGCTCCACCGCCCCGTCGGCGATGACCACGCCCCGCACGTCCCCCTTCTCTGTATGGACCGGCGCCGTGTACACCGGCGTTTTCCCCTCGTAGGCGGACACCGCCTTGGTGGGGGGCCAGGTGAGAAACAGGATGAGGGCGAAAACCGCCACGTATCCCAGATAGCCCAGGAGCTTACCGTACCACCGGCTCCCCTGAAGCCCTTTCACGAACAGGACCGCGAAGGCGACCGTGGCCAAAAGCAGCAAAACGAAGCCCCACAGGGTGTTTTTGTTCAGCTCCAGCACCGCCGCCATCAGAAGGCACAGCAGCCCCGTCACGATCCCGAAGCCGATCATTGTACGTCCCCCGCGGGCAGAGGCTGCCCGTCCCCGTCCAGGGGCTTGATCTTGTTCCGATACAGCCGGAGCATCAGCAGGGCGGCGATGATGAGATGGGTGAACTCCGCGATGGGGAAGGCCCACCACACCGCCTCGATCCGGTGGGTGAACCGGGCCATGAGATAGGCCACGGGGATCAGGATGAACAGCTGACGGGCCAGGGAGGTGATCATGCCGTAGACGCCGGTGTCCGTGGCCCCGTAGACCGTGCCCATGGAGATGCCCACCGCCGCGCACACGAAGCCCCAGGCGATGATATGGATGGTGGTGACGGTGACGGAATAGGTGAAGTCACTGACGGCGAACAGGGTCATCAGGGCGGGGGCCCCCAGCTCGAAGAGGGCCGTGCCCGCCACCATAAAGACGGCGCAGAACAGGGTCAGCATGCCGTAGGCCCGCATGAACCGCTTCCGGTTCCGGGCCCCATAGTTGTAGCCCAGGATGCTCATGGCCGCGTTGTTGAGGCCGAAGACGGGCATGAAGATCACGGACTGGAGGCGGAAATAGGTGCCGAAGGCGCTCTTGTAGGCGTCCACGTAGTTGACGCCGGGGTCCAGCGTCTCCATGTGGTATTCCCCCAGGCCCTTCAAAATGCCGTTCATGCCCAGGTACATGACCGTGCCCACGGCCTGCATGAGGATGGAGGGCACGCCCACGCTGTAGATGTCCTTCACGGTCTGCTTGCGGAGGGTGAAGTGCGCCCGCTTCAGCTGGACCTCGCTCCTGGAGCGGGTCAGCATGATGAGGGCCAGCGTCATGGACGCGAACTGGCCCGCCACCGTGGCGATGGCCGCGCCGGTGACGCCCATGGCGGGGATGGGCCCCAGGCCCAGCACGAAGACCCGGTCCAAAAAGATGTTGGAAACGGCGCCGGTGAGCTGCATCATCATGGCCACCATGGTCCTTCCCTGGGCGGTCATGATCCGCTCGATGCCCACCGAGAGGAACACGCCCACGCTGAGGGACAGGCAGACGGTCATGTATTCGCTGCCGAAGAGGCGGACGATGGGGTCGTTGTCCTGCCAGCTCATGAAGGGCCGGGAAAAGAACAGACCCACACAGGTGAAAAAGAGGGAGCTGATGACCAGCAGCACCAGGCCATTCCCTGCGGCCCGGTTGGCGTCCTCGATCCGCTGCTCGCCCAGGCGGCGGGAGATCAGGGAGTTCATGCCCACGGCGGTGCCCACGGCCACGGAGATCATGAGCATCTGGAGGGGATTCACCGTGGACAGGGCGTTCAATGCCTTGTCGCCGATGGTGCTCTCCGTGCCGGGCACGTACAAATCGCCCAGTATCCGGGTCAGCTGGTCGGGGGAAAGGGTGGAGAGCCGGGACACGAACACGCTGTCCACGATGTTGTAGAGGGCCTGCACCAGCATGCTGACGATGATGGGCCAGCCCATGGAGAGGAGGAGCTTCCCCTCGGGCGCGGTGGCCATTTTATTCTGTCTTGTGTTTTCCATGGGGAGCATAATATCAAAGAACTTGTGAAAAAGCAATGAAAAAAGCTGATCTTGCGCACTTTTCTTTGCTTTGGGCGGGGGAAACGCCTTGACAGGGAAGGGGATCGGCGGTAGAGTGGCCCTTGAAAAATCCATGGGTCCGGGAGAGGACCCGAATGGGTATTGGGAGGTTAACCACATGAAACATACGATAAGAACAAAGGCACTGGCCCTGCTGACGGTGGGGCTGATGCTGCTGGTCCTTGGGGGCTGGACGCCGGCCCCCGCCGACATGAAGATGGTGGAGGTCGCCACGGTGGACGAGCTCATTGCCGCCATCGCCCCGAACACCACGGTGGCCCTGCAGCCGGGCGAATACCACCTCGATGCCGCCGCCACCTACGGGCAGGACACGGGCAACCCCTACTGCCGCTGGGAAGCCACCGCTGAGCAGGGGTTCGAACTGTACGTCACGGGCGTCGACGGATTGACCCTCCGGGGCGCCGGCATGGACGAGACCACGCTGCTCGCTGAGGATCGGTACGCCAACGTGCTCACCTTCACGAACTGCAAGGGCCTCACGGTGTCCGCCCTCACCGCGGGACACGATCCCGCCCCCGGCTACTGCTCCGGCGGCGTGCTCCATTTGGTGAGTTGCGACGACGTGACGGTGGAAGGCTGCGGCCTCTTCGGCTGCGGCACCATCGGCGTGTGGGCCATGAACAGCGTCAACGTGACCGTCTCCCGGAGCCGGCTCTACGAGTGCAGCGACAGCGCCGTGTACGCCGACGGCTGCCGGAATGTGCAGGTGAAGGACTCTGAGATCGACCACAACGGCTGGAAGAACGACTATCTTGCCTCCGCCCTGTTTCAGGCCTACGGCGGGGACGGGTTCACCGTGACCGGCTGCCATGTCCACGACAACCGGGCTCAGACCCTGCTCCAATGCTCCTACACCCGCAATACCCGCTTCGTCTCCAACGCGGTGACGTATAATATGCTGCAAAACTCCTTCGGGCTCTATGGGCTCCCCGCCACGATGGACGGCTGCACCTTCCACGGGAACGACATCGGCGCCTGGTACGCGGATGGCTACGTGGAGACCGCCCTGGAGGCCCTGGACCTGGAGGGGAATCTGATCCCGGCGGAGGATCTGCCCGCTATGGAGCTCCGGTCCCTCCCCACGGAGGAGATGGTGGAGATCCCCCTCAAGGAGCCCGTGGAGGTGGCTCCGGGCGGGGAGATCGCCGTGACCAACGCGGACGAGTTCCTGGCCGCCATCGGCCCCGATCGGACCATCGTGGTTTCTGACAGCTTCTGCCTGGCGGACGCCGCCGACTACGGCTGCGACGAAGGGCTGTACTATCGCTGGGAGATCTGCTACGACGGACCCCAGCTGGTGATCCGGGACGTCTACGACCTGACCATCCGGGCAGCGGAGAATGCGGCGGTCACCCTGACGGCCGTGCCCCGGTATGCGGACGTGCTGTGCTTTGAAAACTGCTCCAACGTGCGCCTTTCCGGTTTGACCATGGGGCACACCGAGGGGGGCAGCGAGTGCTCCGGCGCGGTGGTGTGCTTCAACGGTTGCAGCGAAATGAGCCTGGACGGCTGCCGCCTCTACGGCTGCGGCACCCTGGGCGTGGATGCTTCCTACGTGATGGATCTGAATGTGAAGGATTGTGAGATCTACGAATGCTCCATCGGCGGTGTGGTGCTCTACGGCGTCACCGATGCGACCTTTGAGAATTGCTCTATCCACGACGTGCCCAGCCCCGCCATCAGCCTCTATGACACCAGAGAGGTGATGTGGAACAACGCAGACGTGTCCGGAGAACACTTCGACGTGAGCGAAAGCGGCCAGCTCTCCCCCGTCGCCCTGGGATAGGGGGCCGACGCGAACGACCACCGGCAGGTAAGCCGGTGGTCGTTTTCTGTGGGGGGTCCTCTCTTTTTATACCGGTTGGTATACCTGCCCCCACTATCCAGCCAGGGCCTTTTGCTGCCCTGGCCGCAATTATATATTCTCATTTCGGCCCTGTTTTTCTTTGCCTTTCCTCCGCCTGTACGGTATACTGTTAGCATGTCGTATTGTGGGCCCTGCGGGGCGGTACGGCCAAATTTCAAAAGCAGGAGTTTCAACCGATGAAAACAAGACGTCTCACCAAAAAGGAAATGTGGATCTTCGCCATCGGCCAGCTGGGCTGGTCCATTCTGGGCGGCATCATCAACACCTGGCTGGTCACCTTCTATCTGCCCACCAGCGGCTCCGTGGCCGCCGGCGCCAAGTTCTACGTGCCCACGGGTCTGGTGGTCTTTGGGGTGCTGACGGTGCTGGGCCTCATCACCTTCATCTGCCGCATCTTCGACGCGGTCACCGACCCCTGGATCGCGTCCCTCAGCGACCGGAGCAGCAACCCCAAGGGCCGCCGCATCCCCTTCATGAAGCGGGCCGCCATCCCCTTCGCCATCATCACGGTGCTGGTGTTCTTCGCGCCCGTGGAGGGCGTGAGCGGCGTGAACATCGCCTGGGTGCTCTGCTCCCTCATCCTCTTCTATCTCTTTATGACCATGTACTGCACCCCCTACAACGCCCTCATCAGTGAGTTCGGCAAGACCCAGGAGGACCGGATGTACATCTCCACGGCCATCTCGCTGACCTTCTTCTTCGGGACGCTAATCGCCTATCTCCCCTTCGTGTTCGCCGGCCCCCTGCAGAGCATGGTCTCCTACGCCTGGAGCTATCGGATCTGGTTCATCGTCCTGGCCGCCATCGCCCTCGTGTGCCTGCTGATCCCCGTGTTCAAGCTCAACGAGAAGGAGTTCGTGGACGCGGTGCCCAGCGACAGCGACGCCATCAAGAGCCTGGGGAAGACCTTTAAAAACAAGGACTTCTTGAAGTTCGCCGCCTCCGACATCGCCTACTGGATCGGCCTCACCCTGTTCCAGACGGGCCTGCCCTTCTTCGTGAAGGTGAGCATGCAGCTGGACGAATTCTACACCACCGTGTTCCTGGGGGGCATGACGGTCCTCTCCGCCTGCTTCTACCCCGTGGTCTCCAAGCTGGTCATGAAGTTCGGCAAGAAGAAGCTGGTCATCTGCGGCTTCCTGGGGTTGGCCCTGGCCTATGTTGTGACCGCCCTGGTGGGCGTGGTGCCGGGCCTCACGGGCATCCTGCCCGGGGCGCTGATCGTGGTCATCGCCGCCTTCCCCATGGCGCTTCTCGGCATCATCCCCCAGGCCATCGTGGCTGACGTGGCCGAGCAGGACGCCATTTTGACCGGCGAAAAGCGGGAGGGCATGTTCTTCGCCGCCCGCACCTTCGCCATGAAGTTCGGCCAGTCCGTGGCCATGCTGGTGTTCACGTCTTTGGCGGTCCTGGGCACCACCCAGGATCTCAAGAGCAACGATCTCACCGCCTCCCCCATCGGCCTTAGGATCGTGGCCATCGTGGCGGTGTGCTTCTGCGTGCTGGGCGCCGTGATCCTGACCGCCTACGACGAGAAGAAGGTCATGAAGACCATCACCGACAACGCCGAGAAATAAGGGGGGCCCCATGGATAAGAGCAGCGTGATCTTCGGCAACCCCATCGACAAGAAGACCGTCCAAAAGGCCGAAAAATCCAAGGCCAAGTTCCTGAAGAAGTTCGGGGACGACACAAAGAAGGTGTACCACCTGGGCCTCTATCCCATCGACCAGATCCCGGAGCTGGGCATAGAGAATCTTGTCCACAGCGACACGCCCCTGCAGTTGCCTGACAACGCCCTGATCGTGGGCAACATCCGCATGGGCTTCGGCCACTATCGCATCGCCATGGCCATCGCCTCCTGCGCCAAGGCCCTGGGGCGGCAGCCCATCTGGTTCGACCTTGCGTCCTTCGACGCCACCGGCTCCAAGATGATCCGCAGCCAGAACGACCTCTATTCCCTGGGGTCCAAGCTGTCCCAGAAGATCGGCCTGTTCAACAAGCTCTACTGGGAGCCCCTGAACAGCGAGGGCTTCCGGAAAATCACCTACAACGCCGGGGATCAGAAGAACGCGGAGCTGCTGGTGCCTTTGTTCTCTGACCTGCCCAAGGACGTGCCCTATGTGGGCACCCACGTCTGGCCCAGCCAGGGGGCGGTCCACGCGGGCCTCACCCACGTGGTGAACGCCATCCCCGACAACTGGCCCATGGGGCTGCATTTGGCCGAGGGGTCCATCCACACGGTCCAGACCCCCTTCGCGTACCTGGGCTATAAGAAGCTCAACGGCATGGCCAAGACCGCCCTGAAGCCCATGCCCGACGGGGTTTTGTACGACGTGGGCCACTACATCGACCACGAGCTGGTTCAGGGCGTGGAGCACGACTGCGCAAAGCGTATCGAACGCCTCGATTCAGGCAGGCCCGTCCGCTTCCTCATGACCGTGGGCGGCGCGGGGGCCGGCGGGGATCTGTATCTGGCCATGACGAGGCATCTGCTCCCCTATATCCAGGCGGGCAAGGCGGAGCTGTGGATCAACTTCGGCGACCACCTGAACATGTGGGACGTGTTCAAGCGGGAGATGCCGGAGCTGGAAAACCAGGTCAAGACCTATTTTGACGACTACGCGGGCCTCAAGGCCTGGGCCGCCACGTTGGACGGGGACAGCCCGGCGGGCATCACCGCCTTCTGCCACAGGGACATCTTTGAGGCGGTGTATTCCACCAACCTGCTCATGGGCAAGTGCGACGTGCTGGTGACCAAGCCCTCGGAGCTGGCCTTCTACCCCGTGCCCAAGCTCATGATGCGGCACATCGGCGGCCACGAGGTCTACGGCGCCGTCCACGCCCAGGAGCTGGGGGATTCCACCTTCGAGTGCGAGACCGCCGCGGCCCTTGCCGACATGATCGACACCCTGATCAACGACAAGGCCATTTTGAAGCATATGTGCGGCCGCATCGTGGCGCTCAAGAACCAGGGCGTCTACAACGGCGGCTACGAGGTGGTCAAGCTGGCGGTGAACGGCCCAGACTGCCGATAAAGGCGTCAGACCATTTATATCGATTGCCTGCATAACAACGAACCTCCTGCAAATACTATCCAAAGCAAAAGATGGTATTTCAGGAGGTTTTTGTATGAAGGCGACCGGGATCGTGAGAAGGATAGACGAACTGGGGCGGATCGTGATCCCCAAGGAGATACGGCGGACGCTGCGCATCCAGGAGAGCGACCCCATGGAGATCTACATGGGGGAGGACGGGTCCATCCAGCTGAAGAAGTATTCCTCCGTGGGGGGCTTGAAGGACATGGCGGAGGAGTACGTCCAGGCCCTCAACGGGGTCTTCGGGCTCACGGCGGCGGTGACGGACAGGGAGAGCTGCGTGGCGGCGGCGGGCCGCCAGCGACGGTGGCTCCAGGACAAGCCCCTGTCGGACGGGGTCCAGCGGCGGCTGCTGACCCGGCAGATCATCGAGGAGCGAAACGCCCTGCTGGCCCAGGGCCAGGAGGCCCCCTTCTCGTCCCTGCTGGGGGTACCGATCCTGCTGGAGGGGGACAGCGTGGGCGGGGTGTTCCTGCTCTCCGCCGAGGGCGGCCCCGCGCTCAGCGAATCCGCTTTGCAGAGTCTGAAGACCGGGGCCCTGTATCTGGGCAAGCTTCTCAGCGTGTAAGGCCCCTTCACCGGGGAAACATACCCCCCGGAGGGGCCCTGTGCGGGTGCGCCCCCGAAGGGGGGAGAGTTGTTTTTTTCTCAGAGAAGAAAAACACACATTCTCCTTTTCCTTTTCCGTTTCATTTTCTTTTTCCTTTTCCTTCTCCTTTTCCTTTTCCTTTTCATTAGGTTCCGAAAAATAAGAACCACTGGTTCCGATTTTGAGAAACCAGTGGTTTCGTTTCGGGCGATACCTGCCCGGTCATACACGGCTTACCACTCCGTTGTGAACTCCTCGCCGGTGACGGTGTTCACGTAGAGGCTGTCGGCGGCCCAGCCGCAGACGCCGCTGCGCTCCGTGGCGAAGTGCTGGATCTCCGTGAGCATGCCGCCCTCGAAGAAGAACTCGTACCAGCGGCCGTCGGTCATGAAGGGGTCAATGGTGCAGTAGTTGCCGTCGTAGACGGCGTTCACGTCCACGTCCTTCACGTTTTCCTTGCCCCATGTCTGCTCCGCGATGTTCCGCACGTAGGCGATGTACTCCTCGCCGCCCATGTGCTCATAGTCGATGCCCCTCAGGTCCAGGGCCGGGTCCGGATTGTAGAGCTTGCTGCAATCCGCCCGGACGATGTAGCCGGACTTGGCGGCAATGTCCATGATGGTGAAGGTATCCTGGATATGGTAGTAGTTCTCCCGGATGCCGCTCTCGTCCCGGTAGTAGACCAGCTGGCCGGGGACGAGCTGATAACCGATCTCCTTGGTGGGATCGTTGGGGTCGAAGCGCTTTCCAAGAGCGGCGGTGAGGAAGCGGCTGTACATGGCCTCCACCTCCGCCGGGGTCATATCCCCCTCAGCGATGTCGTTGAGATCCCCCCGTGTGAAGCACGCCTCGGAAACCAGATGGACGATGCCGGGGTTCATGGTCACGTCCGCCACGAAGCAGACCATCTCCTCCATGGACGCCTTGTCCTCATGGACCTGGATGCCGTTGAGGGTGTTCCGATTATAGGCCAGGGTGATCCAGCGGCCGTCGCCGAGCTCGAACTCCGCGTCCCACTCAATCACGTTTCCGTATCTGTCCCGGCTGCCGCCCTCTCGATCGGATTTGCTGGTGATTTGGACGCCCAAATACTCCGCAACAGCAGCGCTGTCCTTCTTGGCGTCCATCCATTCCGACGCAGCGATCTGGCCGTTGTCCGCCACCAGCAACGAGAGGTCCTTTTCCAACAGCACGCACACAAAATCGTTCTTCTCGTCGGTCAGGCGCAGGATGTTGGGCCGGAAGCCCTTCTCGTCCACGTAGCGGGTGACGGAAATCGCGGAAAGGTCCAGCGTCCGGTGGAGCAGCGTTTCATAGATCTCCCCCGCTCGGGTGATGGCCTCCACGGCAAGGGAATCCTCCACCTTGTCCCCCTCCTTCCAGCTCTTGGCCTCATAGGGCACCGTGTTGGAGATGCGGGGAATGACGGACCTGTACTTCCACTCCAAGCCCAGGATATCCGCCGAGATCATCTCCGCGGGCAACTCCGTAGGCGCGGGCGTGGGGGTGGGCATCTGTCCGGGCAAGGCCGTGGCGGCCTCCGCCTCCGCAAAGGCGGTGCGCACGAAGGTGTCCTGCATCTGGTTCCCGGCAAAGAGCCGGAGCCCGCCCCAGAAGGCAACCCCCAGGACCAGCACCGCGCACAGGGTGGCGATCAGCACCTTGTTTTTCATCCAAAATAGCTTCATGTTTCGATTCGCTCCTTTCTCAAGCTTCGCCCTCAGTATAGAGCCGGACTTGTTATGGAG
>CADBYI010000037.1 GCA_902798825.1 uncultured Eubacteriales bacterium
AACATCTATACGACAGTAACCCGGGCAGCTACCGGCAGGCGATGACCGTTACAGCGGGATAATGATACTTCTCTAAGGAGCCGGTGGAGAACCCAGCGGGGGTGAGATTCCCATGAGCCTGAACGCTGACAGGCGTCTGATTGCTTCCCTGAGCTACGGGGGCGTTGATGAGAACAAATGAAGTGCAAACCAAACCGATCCTCTACCAGGTCCCGGATAGAGGATGAAGCGCCGTTTCGGGGCTGACAAGCGCCATGTGTTTATAGAAGAACACGCAGGCGAGGCAAGGCACGTGGACGCCGCAGCCGGCAAAAGCCAGGGTGCCAAGGATGCCTGCCCGATAGAGGTGGGCGTGCCTTCCGGAGTAAGGCGCGATGAGGCGATAGAGGGCAAAGTAGCTCAGGGCCTCCAGGGGGATGCCCCAAAAGCCCAGAAATGCGGAAAAGAAGATGCGTCTATCCGAAAGGTCGCGATAGGCGGACAGGAATCCTTCCATTCCGGACGCAGACGGATCATGGACGCCCCAGCCCAGGAGTATATCCCCTACCAGCGTCAAACATGCGCCGAAGATGCCGATGCACATGAGCTTACGGATGCGGGGCCAATCCAGTGCGCCGCCGATGCCGATGTCGTTATAGCTCATATTGTGCCTCCCGCAGCTCGCCCTTTCGTTCCATGGCGTTGAGCAGCACAAGCCCCAGCATCAGCACCAGGGCGTGGCCGAAGGATTCCGTCCCATGATCCAGCTGGTCGATGGGCCAGGGCAGCTGGGCGAAAAGGTTGCCAATGACCCCGGGCAGCATCATGGGGTTGCAGAAGGTGGCGAGAACCCGTTGGGCCGTGGTCTTCAGGGGGATGCGCCGCGTCCACACCAGCACCAGCATGACCACGGTCAGCCCCACGTCGCAGAGGATATAGGATATGAGCATGGGCGCCGCGTTGGCATAGAAGACGCGGTTCGCTATGTCCGCGGCGGTCTGCATGTCGCCGTAGCTTTGATAGACGTATTTGAAGACCAGAGCTACGATCATGAACACGGCATGGACGTAGGCCCAAGCCACCGTGCCGGTCACGTAAGCCACCCGGAACAGGCGCAACCACTTTTGATCCTTTGGCTGTTGTAGGTGGAGCTTCAACAGGCCATACATCCGATGAAAGCCCATATAATAGAGCATGGTGCCGAAGAAACCGCAGAGAATGCTCAGCACCATGCGCCAGGTGCCCATCTCGAGATAGGCCACCCGGACCATGAAGCCAAACTGATCCGTACCGACGCGGCCCATGGCCGGTTCCCTGCCGGTGGCGGCGAACAGGAAGTCCCCGATCACATACAGAAGGCACCCGGCGATGCCCAGCAGAAGCAGCCTTTGAGACCGTTCCTTCATCATGCGGTTCATGTCATTCTCCTTTCGTCGCAAGGATCGCAAGCCAGGGCTTTTGCGGGTGATGCGCCGTCTTCACCTGAGCAAAGCCTGCCGCTTGCAGGGCGGCTTCCAGCTCTTCGGCGGTATAGGTATGCATGCCGTCGATGATCGCTTCAAACTGCTTTCCGGTCTTGTCCATGCCGTCGGATTCGTTGACGATGAGGAACCAACCGCCGGGTTTCAGAATGCGGCAGACCTCCGAAAAGCTCTTCACGGGACCCGGCCAGAAGTAGACGGTTTCGAACGCGGTGGCAAGATCGAACGACCCATCCCGGAAAGGGAGCGCGGACACGTCGCCCTGCATCACCGTGCAGCGTCCGGCCCCGATCATGATTCGGTTATATGCCGCAGCTTTTTTCACGGACAAATCGGCATGATCCACCGCCGTTACGCGGGCGTTTGGATACTTTTTCAAAAGCTCGCCTGCATTCCGTCCGCCGCCGCAGCCAAGGTCCACCGCCTGCTCCACGGCGATTATTGGCAAATACCCCATGCCCCAATCCGCCAGCTGCGCGTGACCGGAATTCATCGTGCTCAGCATCAGCTTGCCTAAGAACCCCTCCGGCTTTCGTGTTTGGGAAAAGAATTGTTTCAAAAGTCCCATATCCCTGCCTCCTTATTTGCTGTTTGCGCGTTCCCGTCCGCCGCCCGCATCGGCATCATGCCGATTACGCCAGCCCAGAGCATCCTGCCGCCTGCTGTTAGATTATTCTAACTATCGGCCCAAAAGAAAACCCGCATTGGGTTAGACTTCGCTAACCATTATAGCGGGTTGCTTGTCATTTTTCAAGATGTGCGGGAAATGTTTGTTGCACCGGTTGTGTGCCGGCTTTGCAACGCATCATCCTTCCCCCATTCTTCGGAATGTCAATGGGTCAGATCACCCATGCTGATGGTGATTGTCACGTCACCGTGGCCGAGCAGCTCCCTCATGCCGGCCGCATCCCGATCGGCCACATGGCCGAGCCGGGTATAGGCCCATGAATTGGAGCCGTAGAACACCACGATCTGATCGGATGAATACAGCACGATGTCGCCGGCGGAGGTCTGCGTCTGCACGTCGGCGGACGGAAGCCGCGAGCCGATGGGGCCCACCTGCTCAAAACCGCCATACATGGACATCTGGATGGTCAGCGGGCCCTCCTGGCACAGCGCCTTCAACGCCTCCACGGATTCGTTGTTTTCCCAATCCACGGCAACAACCGTATCCCCGATCTTCATCTGTAGCATCGCTTCCATCTCCTCGCTTTTTTCTGTTTCGGTATCCATCTGCGTATTCTGCTGCGGCTCCACGGCCGCATCCCCTTCCGGCTGCTGTACCAGGTCTGTGTTCTCCTGTTCGGATACAATCCCCTGCCCTTGCGTTCGGTTCCGGTCCTCTTCCGTATCGGCGCCGCTGCACCCGGTAAAAAGGCAAAAGGCCATACACAGCGACACCATGTTCAAAATGATCTTCTTCATGCATCCGGCTCCTTATGTTTTTCCGTTGGTACCTTACGTCTGTTCACGCCTGTTTTCTTCTCGAGCATCGTCTATGCTTCATTGTAATGTATTATACTCAATCCCTTTCCTATAGGCAAATATTTGTTTCCTATGCTTTCCTATGCTTTGATTGGATAGGAAAAAGAAAGATAGCGGATATAAACAATGTTTACGACAGACGCAGCGACGTCCCCCCTACCCTTCTCAAAAGCAGCGGCCTGGTCCTTTTCCGGGATGAAGCCGACGAAAAGCACAAAACGACATCCCCATGGGATGCCGTTTGAAGTGGTTTTCATCTGTGGGACGTCAGCTGCCCCGGGCGGGGTCCAGGGAGTAGAGCAGGGCGTTGACGATGGCGGCGGCCACGTTGCTGCCGCCTTTACGACCCCGGGCCACGATGCAGGGCACGTCCGTTTCCATGATGAGCTCCTTGGAGGCCACCACGTTCACGAAGCCCACGGGCACGCCGATGATGAGGCGGGGGCGGTAACCGCCGTCGATGAGCTCCCTGAGGCGGATCAGGGCCGTGGGGGCGTTGCCGACGGCGAAAATCAGATTTTCGCCCAGGCGCGCCGCCTTGTCCATGCTGATCCGGGCCCTTGTGACGCCCTGGGCCTTGGCCTCCGCGGCCACGTCCTCGTCGGACATGAAGCATTTGGCATCACGTCCGCTTGTTGATGCCGGAAAGGGCCATCTGGGTGTCAGTGATCACGGTGGCGCCGCCGCGGATGGCGGCCTTGGCCTCCGCCACGGCGTTGGGAGAGAAATAGAGATTGTCGGCGTAGTCGAAGTCCGCCGTGGTGTGGATGACCCGCTTGAGGATGGGGGCCTCGTCGGGGTCCAGGGGCCTGTCCCCCAGCTCCTGGGTGATGATGCGAAAACTCTCCTTTTCGATCTCCAGGGGCGGCAGATTTTGGATGTTCATGCGATGCTCTCCTCCATAATCCTATAGATCCGTTCCATGTCCATGTGCTCCCGCAGGGTCTGGGCCAGCAGATCGTACTGTTGCTGTTTGTGCTCCTCCCCGGAAACGCGGCCGATGCGGGCCGGGTCCAGGCCCTTCCTCTCGGCCAGAGCGCGGACGATGCCCCCGGCCACGGCATCCTGGTCCAGGACCCCATGGACGTAGGTGCCGTAGACGTTTTCCTGCTGGCAGCCGTCCAGCCGGGTGACCCCGGTGATGCTGTCCGTGATGGTGGCAAGAGCACAGCCGCCCTCGCTCTCCCCCATGTGAATCTCGTACCCCTCGAAGGGCTGGCCGGACAGGGCGGAAAAGACGCCCGCCACAGTCCCGAAGGTGCCCCGGACCCGGGTGCGGGTCTTTTGCCCGGTGAACACGGTCCGGATGGGCAGCAGACCCATGCCCCGCAGGGTACCTCCCTGTTCCACGCAGAGGGGGTCGGACAGCTCCTCCCCCAGCATCTGGTAGCCGCCGCAGATGCCCAGCACCGGACCGCCGGCGTGGCTGAAGCGCAGCACCTTCCCCTCAAGGCCGCTCTGCCGGAGCCACAGCAGGTCCGCCATGGTGTTTTTGGTGCCGGGCAGGATCACCAGGTCCGGCTCCCCGAATTCGCTCGTCTTGCCTACATAGCGGACGGACACCCCCTCCACCGCCTCCAGGGCCCTGAAATCGGTGAAATTCGACAGCCGGGGCAGGCGAATGACGGCCACGTCGATGAGCTGGGCCGGGCCGCTGGTGAGCCGCTCGGACAGGCTATCCTCGTCGTCGATATCCAGCCGCACATAGGGCACCACCCCCACCACGGGAATGTGGATGAGGTCCTCCAATTGCCGAAGGCCGGGGGTCAAAATGCGCTCGTCCCCCCGAAACTTGTTGATGATGACGCCCTTGACCATGGCGCGCTCCTCCTCGTCGAGAAGGGCCACGGTGCCGTACAGCTGGGCAAACACCCCGCCCCGATCGATATCCCCCACCAGCAGCACGGGGGATTTGGCGGCCCGGGCCATGCCCATGTTCACGAACACGTCGTCGTTCTTCAGGTTGATCTCCGCCGGGCTCCCCGCCCCCTCGATGACGATGACGTCGTTTTGAGCGGCCAGGGCGTCATAGGCCTTCATGACCTCCGGCAGCAGCTGACGTTTGACGGCGAAATACTCCCGGGCGCTCATCTGTCCCCAGACCTCGCCGTTCACGATGATCTGGGAGCCCATATCGTTGGTGGGCTTGAGCAGGATGGGGTTCATGAGGACCGAGGGCTCCACCCCCGCCGCCTCCGCCTGGACCACCTGGGCCCGGCCCATCTCCAGGCCCTCCCTTGTGATGAAGGAGTTGAGGGCCATGTTTTGGGCCTTGAAGGGGGCCACCCTGAGGCCGTCCTGACGGAACACCCGGCACAGGCCCGCCGCGATGAGGCTTTTGCCCGCGTTGGACATGGTGCCCTGGATCATGATGGATTTGGCCATTTATACCTCCCTTTCGGCGCAGGCGCGCAGGAATCGTTCGACGAGCTTTGGGTTCGATGGATAGTACAAGTGGGGGAAGCCCATGAGCAGGTTCCCCCGGCTGTGGCCGCAGTCCCAGCTTCGGCTCCCCGTGGGCTTCTGGGCGTGGAGGGCGTCGCCGCAGCTTTCGCTCTCATAATAGTGGAACTCATGGCCCCGGATGCTTTCCCCCCGCCGGAGAAAGGCCGTGTCCTCCCTGGCGCTTAGGGTGATATAGCCGAAGCGGCCCAGCTTCTTCGTGCGGTAGGCTCTTTCCTCCAACACGCCCGCCATGGGCCAGAAGGTCCCCTTCATGTCCTCCAGCTCCCTGTGAAGATAGAGGAAGCCGCCGCACTCGGCCAAGCAGGGCAGCCCTCCTTGGATGGCGGCTCTGACAGCGCTGCGAAGGGATGTGTTTTCGGACAGCTCCCGGGCATACAGCTCCGGATAGCCCCCGGGCAGGATCAAACCCTGGGCGCCTTCCGGCAGGGCTGCATCCTGAAGAGGCGAGAAGAAGGCAAGCTCCGCCCCGTAGTCCCGCAGCAGGTCCAAATTGTCCTGATACAGGAAGCAGAAAGCCGCGTCCCGGGCCACGGCGATCCTTGTGCGAGGCATGGCGGGAACGGCTGCGGGAGGCGGCGCGTCGAGTCTCGGCGCCTCTGCCGCCAGCGACAGCAGACCGTCTATGTCCACCGTTTGCGCCAGCAAAGCGGCCAAATCGTCCAGCTTCTGCCCCAGATCGGCTATCTCCCCCGGGGTTATGAGGCCAAGATGGCGGCTTTCGATCATCAGCTCCGGGCAGCGGGGTACGAAGCCCAGGGGCCGGACGCCCAGCTTCTCCGCTTCGGGCCGAAGGGCGGAATATACCCCCTCGCTCATGCGGTTGAAGATCACGCCCCGGATGCGGCTGTCGGGCCGAAAGGTGAGAAAGCCTTTCAGGGTGGCCAAGGCGGACAGGCTCTGACCCCGGCTGTCCAGGATCAGCACCACGGGGGCGTCCAGTGCCCGGGCCACGGCATAGGAGGAGGCCTCCCAGGTGGCGGCGCCCAGACCGTCGTAATAGCCCATGACCCCTTCGATGAGGCTGATCTGGGCCCCGGCGGCGTGGCGGCAAAAGAGGCGTTTCAGCTGGTCCCGGTCGCTGAAAAACAGATCCAGCGTCCCCGAGGGCACACCCACCACCGTTTCGTGAAACAGGGGGTCGATGAAATCCGGGCCGCACTTGAAGGCGCGGACCGCCCGGCCCCGGTTCTTTAGGAGCCGAAGCAGGCCGCAGACCAGGGTGGTCTTGCCGCAGCCGGAGGCGGGGGCGGCAAAGAGGAGGCGGGGGCTATTCATCCGGCTGCCCTCCCTGACAGGAGAAGAGATATACGGGATTCTGGGCGGTCATCAGATGATAGGCGCCCACCTTTCGGCCGCGGGACACGGAGAGTTCCACGATCTCCACGTCCCTCACCGGCAGGGTCTTCATAGCGTCCAGAGCCAGGGCGAAGGTCTCCGCCGTCACCGTGTTCACGACGATCCGGGCGGATGGGTTCTTTTCAAGGATCGATGTCAAGATATCCTTCAGCTCTCCCCCGCTGCCCCCGATGAAGGCATGGGTGGGGGCGGGCAACGCCCCCAACGCCGCGGGAGCAGTCCCTTCCACGACGGTCACGTTGGTGACGCCCAGATGGCGTTTGTTCCGCTCGATGAGAGCACAGGCCTCCGGCTCGCGCTCGACGGCGTAGACCTGGCCGTCCTCGGCGATTTCGGCCATCTCCAGGGACACGGAGCCCGTTCCGGCCCCCACGTCCCAGCAGACGGCGTTCTTCGTCAGGCGAAGCTTGGAGAGGGTCACCGCCCGGACCTCGGCCTTCGTCATGGGCACCTGGGTCCTGAGGAAATCCCCGTCGGGTCGGCCGGCGGTGCGGATGGCGTCAGCAGCGTCGGGATTCTCCACCAGCACCAGGGAAAGGGGTGCAAAGGACCCTTCCGCCAGGTCTCGGGCGGTGCCCCGGGTGATCCGCTCCTGGGGGTAGGACAGATTTTCGCCTACGATCACCGAAAGATGGCCCAGGCCGTTTTGGCACAGGGCCAGAAGCACGTCGGCCACGCCCCTTTCTCCCCCCACCAGCAGGATGGTCTTGGGAGAGTGGCGGATCTTGGAAATATAGTTGCAGGCCCTGCCGTGGACGGACAGCAGCCGGGCATCGTCCCAGCTCACCCCCGCTTTGGCGGCGAAGCTGGAAACGGAGGATACGGCGGGTAGCACGGTGGGCTCCATGTCCTCGATCAGAGGCAAAAGGCCCTTGGTGCCGCTATAGAAGCCCGTGTCGCCGGACATGGCCACCACCATGCGTTCGCTGGGCGAGGTGCGCAGAATGGTTTCGATCTCCCCGGCCGCCACGGCGTTTTGTACCGGCTTTCCGAAGCGGGCGAGGGCGTCCGTGACCCGCTTGGCGCCTATGATCATATCCGCCTCCCGGCAGGCCTTTTCCGCGGCCAGCGTCAGGCTGTCCATGTCTCCCGTGCCGATGCCCAGGATGGTGACGCTCTTTTTTCTGTCGGCCGTCCAGCCGCAACGCTCGCCAAGGAGCTTCAGACAGTCCTCCACACCGATCCCCTCCTCCTGCAGGGGACGGCGAATGACCAGGGGCGTCACGCCGCAGACCCTGGCAGCCCGCAGCTTTTCCCCGAAGCCGCCGGCGGCGCCGGTGTCCTTGGTGACCAGATACCGGATGTCCAGGGCCTGTAGCATGGCCTCGTTCAGCGCCTGGGTGAAGGGCCCCTGCATGCAGATCAGGTGGCTCCCCGCAAAGCCCAGGGAAAAGGCTTGTTCCACGGAGGCGGGCAGGGGCAGCACCCGGGCATAGAGCCGCGTCTTCCAGTCGGTCACGGCGGTATAGGCCCCCAGTTCCTTGCTGCCCACGGTCAAAAGCACGTTCCCCTCTGTGCCGTTCAGATAGGCCACGGCCCCGGGGGTGTCGTCCACCAGCACGCAGGAGGACAAATCCCCATGGTCCTCCCTTCGAAGGATGCGCAGATACTCTATGCCATGCTGGGCCGAGACGGTGCGCAGTTTCTTCGTCACCTCCGCGGCGTAGGGGTGGGTGGCGTCGATGATCAGCTCCGCCTTCGTCGCCTGCAGAAGGGCGGCGATTTCGGTTTCATCCTTCCGCCCGGAGACGATGTGCACGTTTTCGGCCGGCTCGATCAGGGTCTCCCCGTACTCCGTGGCCACGCTGACGGTCAGCTCTATGTCCCTTCCCCGGCACCCTTCGGCGATCATGCGCCCCTCGGTGGTGCCGGCAAACAGCAACACCCTATGCATGGTCGTACCCCCGGGGCGTCACCATTTTGCCCCCCACGATCCGGGTCTGGGAATTGCCGACGAAGACGGTGGAGAACATATCCACCGGAGTGTCCCGCAGTTGAACAAGGGTAAGGACCCGGGTGCTCTCCCCCGCCCGCCCGATGTTTTGGGCGATGCCGCAGATTGTCTCCGGGGCGGCGGTTTCAAGAAGGATGTCGCAGGCCCGCTGCAGATGATCCTTTCGCTTGTGGCTGGCGGGATTGTAGAGACAGATGACGAAATCCGCCGCGGCTGCCGCCCGCAGGCGCTTTTCGATGGTTTCCCAGGGGGTCATGAGATCGCTTAGGCTGACGACGGCAAAGTCGTGCATCAAGGGCGCGCCTAAGATGGCAGCCCCGCTCAAGACGGCGGACACGCCGGGAACGGTCTGTACCTCCACGCCGGGGTACCTCCCCGCCAACTCCAGGACCAGGCCGCTCATGCCATAGACCCCGGCGTCGCCGCTGCAGACCATGGCCACAGTTTGGCCCTTGACCGCCTCGGCCAGGGCCAGCTCCACCCGCTCCACCTCTCGGCGCATGGGGGTGGTTAGATAGGCTTTGTCCGGGAAATGGTCCTTCACCAGGTCCACGTAGACCGTGTAGCCCACGATCACGTCGCTGATCTCCAGGGCCCGGGCGGCTTCCTGGGTCATGCCCTGGAACCTGCCGGGACCGATGCCCACCACATACAGCTTACTCAAATCGGATCGCCTCCTCCTTCTTCGCCAGGGCGAAGGTCATGCCGTTCTCCGCCGCTTTTCGCACCACCAGTTCTCCGCCGGACGACAGCACCGCCGCCCGCTCGCACACGGAATCCACCCCCGTCACCTCCCGCACGAAGGCCGATGGCGTGAAGTTCCCGGGGACCAGCCGCAGCGCCTCCGCAGAATAGGTATAAAAGGGCAGGCCCAGCTTTTCAGCAAGGGCCACCAGGCCCGGCTCGTCCTTCTTCAAATCTATGCTGGCCAGGGCCTTGAGCTCATGGAGCCCCACGCCGCACCGGTCCAGGTTCTGCAGCAAAAAGGCCTCCAGCTCCTGCTCCCCTTTCCCTCTTCGACACCCTATGCCCACGGTGTAGCGCCGGGGCACAAGCCGCAATGTCCGGGCAAAGGGTCTTTTGTCCTCCGCCGAAACAAGGATGCCCAGCTCCGTCTCCCCTGCCGTCAGCTCCCCGGGCAGATCGCCCGCCAGGGGCAGATCGGAGCAAAAGCCCACCCGCTCCCCCGAGAGCAGGGCGGCGGACACGGCCTTGGCAAGGGCCATGCTCTCAATGAAAAGGTCGTTCTTTTTGGCGAAAACGTCCACGGAGAACAGGCCGTTCACGTCCGTGGCCGTGGTCAGCACGGGTGTGGCCCCCAGCTTGCCCGCCAGGTCCATCGCCAGCTCGTTGGCCCCGCCCAGATGCCCCGAGAGCAGGGGGATCACGAACCGCCCCGCCTCGTCCAGCACCAGTACCGCCGGGTCCCTTCGCTTATCCTTCACATGGGGGGCGACGGCCCGCACGGCGATGCCGGAGGCGCAGATGAACACAAGACCATCCGCCCCGGCAAAGCCCGCTTTGGCCCAGTCACCTGCGGAGCAGGTCAGGGGCTCATCCCCGGCCCCGCAAAATTTCGGCAGGGCGAAGGTCCGGCAGCTGTGTCCCAGTGTGCGCAGCAGTTCAGATACCCGGGCCGCCAAATCCCGGCCCCGCGCCGTGTAGGAAATAAGCCAGATGGTCATCCTGTCACTCCTTGGCGGGCCGATATGCCGTGGCAAAGGTGGGGTCATACAGCTTGGAGCGGGCGTAACCGCTCTGCTTCACCGCCTCCCCCACGATGATGAGGGCGATCTTGGAGATGCCGTTCTCCCGGGCACAGGCGGCCAAGGTGCTCACCGTGCACAGGTAGGTCTTTTCGTCAGGCCAGCTGGCCTTATAGACGATGGCCGCCGGTGTGTCAGGGCTGTACCCCCCCGCCAGCAGCTCCGCCTGGGTCGCCTCCAGCAGCCCCGCGCTCAAAAACAGGACCATAGTGGCCCCGTGGGCGGCGAAGGCACGGACGCTTTCCCTTTCCGGCACCGGGGTGCGGCCCGCCATGCGGGTGATGATCACGCTTTGGGACACCTCCGGCAGGGTATACTCTATCTTCAGCGCTGCCGCCGCGCCGGAAAAGGCGCTGACCCCGGGGCAGTAGTCGTAGGGTATGCCCCGCCTGTCCAGCTCGTCCATCTGCTCCCGGATGGCCCCATAGAGGCAGGGGTCGCCGGTGTGGAGGCGGACGGTGGTCAGCCCCCGGGCCTCCGCTTCGAACATGACCGACAGGACCTCCTCCAGGGTCATTTTGGCGCTGTCGTATACCCGGCAGCCGTCCTTTTTATAGTCGAGCAGGGCCGGGTTCACCAGGGAGCCGGCGTAGACGATCACGTCCGCCTGCTCCAGCAACGCCTTTCCCCGCAGGGTGATCAAGTCCGCCGCCCCGCAGCCTGCGCCAACAAAATGTATCATGCTTTCCCTCCTTGTCCTTCCCGCAGCCAGTCCCTGGCGGGACCGGTCATGGCCAGCGGTCCATATCCGTCTGAAAACACCAGCACGCCCACCGTCAGCAGCCCCTTCACCCGGGCGTTCACATACAGGTCGATCCGCTGGGACAGGACCCCCATGGTCCCCTCCAGCAGCCCCCTTTCCCGGACGATCCGCAGCATCTCGTCGGTGGTGACGCAATCGAGGATCCTTCGGGCCGTGTCGGCGTCGGCTCCCGCCCGAACGGCGCAGGCTGCCATCAGCTCCGCCCGACCGTCCCCCTCCCGGGAGTGGGTGTTCATGATGCCGCCGGAGAGCTTGACGAGCTTGCCCATGTGGCCCGCCAGCAGCACCTGGCAAAACCCTTCCTCCACTGCCGCGTCCAGGGCCCGCCCGATGTAGTTGGAGACCTTGACGATCCGATCCTCCGAAACGCCCATCTCGTCCCTTAGAAAGTCCAATCCATAGTTGCCGGGGGCCAGGATGAGCCGCTCCTCCCCCAGGGCCTTCCGCTGTCGTATCTCCAGGCGGATGCTGTCGATGAGGGCCTCCTCGCTCATGGGCTCCACGATGCCGCTGGTGCCCAGTATGGAGATGCCCCCCTGGATGCCCAGTCGGGGATTGAAGGTCTTTTGGGCCAGGGCCGCCCCTTCCGGGACGGAGATGACCACGTCGACGCCCGGCACCGGTTCCGTCTCCTCCAGAGCCTCCCCCACCGCCGCCTCGATCATGGCCCGGGGGCCGGGATTGATGGCGGCCTGGCCGACGGGCACCTTGAGACCCGGCTTGGTGATGCGCCCCACGCCCTCGCCGCCGTCGATGTGGACGCCGGGTGTGTTGGACAGGCTGACGGCGGCGCAGATCAACGCCCCGTCCGTCACGTCCGGATCGTCGCCGCTGAACTTGCGGACGGCGCAGCGGGCGATCTGCCCCTCCCGAACCGCCTCCTCCAGGGGCAGTGTCAAATCGATGCCCTTGGGGGTGTGAATCCGTACCGATGGGGGCGCCTGGCCCGTCAGCAGCAGGAGGGTCGCCCCCTTGGCCGCCGCCGCCGCGCAGGTGCCGGTGGTGTAGCCGAATCGAAGCTTCTTCCCGTCCACCATGGCGTAGTGGCCCTCTATGCCCGTTTCAAACATCCCATACCTCCCGTATCGCATGGAGCAGGTCCTCGTTCTCCCTCCGGGTGCGGACGGCGATGCGGCAGTCACCGGGTTGAAGGCCCCTATAGTTGGCGCAATCCCGGATCAGCACGCCCCGCGCCCACAGCGCGTCGAACAGCCCCGGCCTTCCGGAGAAGAACAGAAAGTTGGCGTCCCCTGGCAGGACTGAGAAACCCAGGGCGGACAGGTTCTCCGTCAGAAAGGGCTTCTCCGTTTGAAAAAGCGCCCTTGCCGTATCCGGCCAATGGGGGCAGGAAAGGGCGGCCACACCCGCCGCCTGGGCCGGGGTGGACACGTTCCAGGGTTGGACGAGGCGGCTCATGGTCATCAGCAGCTCCCTGTTTCTGCACAGACCGTAGCCCAGCCGCAGCCCCGCCATGCCGTAGGCCTTGGTGAAGGCCCGCAGCAGAAACACCCTGTCCCCTTCCCGTAAATAGGGCGTCAGGGAGAAGGCCTTGTCCCGGTCGGTGAGCTCATAGAAGCATTCGTCCAAAAACAGCCAGGTCCCGGTGCTGCGGCACCGATCCAATATGTTCAGTAGCAGCTCCCTTGGCACGGACCGGCCCGTGGGGTTGTTGGGAGAGCAGAGCAGGAGAAGGTCCGTTTGGGGCCCGATGGCGCTTAGGATATCCTCGGTCAGCAGAAAGCCGTTCTCCCGGGACAGAGGATACAGGGCTGGCGGACAGCCCGCCCCCAGCAAGGCACCTTCGTAGTCCGCAAAGGAGGGTACGGGCAGCAGCGCCTGCTTCGGTCGGAGGGCGGCGACGAACGTGTAGATCAGCTCCGCCGCCCCGTTGCCGCAGATCACGTGGTCCGGTTCGATCCCGTTCACCGCCGCCAGCTTCTCCCTGAGAAGCGTACAATAGGGGTCGGGATAGGCGCAAAGGTCCTCCGCCGCAGCCCGAACCGCCGCCTTCACCGCCTCCGGCGCACCGAAGGGGTTCACGTTGGCGGAGAAATCCAGCCGGACGGGACGGGAATAGATATCGCCTCCATGGACGTAGCCTTTATCCAGGATCATAGCGCACCTCCCACCAGCAATATCCCGCCGTAGACGAGGAGCAGCAGCACGCTGGTCCCGTACATCAGCCGGCAGGCCCGGTCCACATCCGCCCCCTCAATGGACCGAACGGGATCACCGATGGTCGGCTTTTCATAGAGGGTGCCAAAGTAGCTGGCGTTGCCCCCCAGCTGCACGTTCAATGCTCCGGCGCAGGCGGACTCGGTCTGGGCGGAGTTGGGGCTGGCATGGTTGCGCCGGTCCCGCCGCCAGATGCGCCAGGCGGATTTCCCGTCCAGGCCCAGAAGGAAGGCGGCTCCGATCATGGCCAGGGCTGACAGCCGGGAAGGTACATAGTTCACAGCATCGTCCAGCTTGGCGGCGCAGCGTCCGAAATGGAGATAGTTTTCGTTCTTATAGCCCACCATGGAGTCCATGGTGTTCACAGCCTTGTAGAACAGGCCGCCCACGGCCCCCAACAGCGCCATCCAAAAGAGGGGCGCCACCACCCCGTCGGAGGTGTTCTCAGCCACAGTCTCCACCGTTGCTTTCACGATCTGCTCCCCGGTCAGATTTTGGGTGTCCCGGCCCACCAGCATGGCCACCTGACGGCGGCCGGCGTCCAGCCCCTCCCGCTGTAACGCGATCACCACCTTCTTCGCCTCCAGCATCAGGCACCGGGCCGCCAGGCACTGCCAGCAGAGAAAGGCGCTCAAAGCGAAGTAGACCCAGGGATGGACCAGCCACGCGAGAAGCAGCAATAAAAGGCCCGCCAGCACGCTGATGCAGGGCACCAGCAGGGCCAGCATGAAGCCTGCGGTCCGCTCCCCTTTGGGGGTCTTCGGCCAGCTGGCCCGGAGCTTCCTTTCAAAAAAGGATATGAGCCGGCCCATGAGCACCACAGGATGGGCCGCCCCCAAGGGGTCCCCCAGCAGGCAGTCCAGCAAAAAGCCCACGAATATCGACAGAGCCGTCAAGGAATACAACCGGTTCATGGCTCCGCCTCCCCCAGCAGGGCGCCGCTGTCCGTCAAAAGGCCCCTTCGCTCCGCCTCGTCCCGCAGCAGGCGGTTCCCCTCGTTTCCCGGTCCGAAGCGGGACACGCAGCAGATGACCCGGCCCGCCCGATCCATGGCCTTTCGGGCGCGATCAAGGGCGGCCCCGTCGATGATGGCAAAGGGGGGCACGGTCACAAGCTCCGCCGCCAGGGCCCTGGCCACCGGATAATCCAGGTCGTTTTCCTGGAGTATGCCCGCGGCAAAGGGGATGCCCCGCCGCTGCAGCTGCCGATAGACGGGGATGCCGCTGCCGCCCCCACCGATGACGAAGATGTGGGGCGTCCCCCCAACCGGCGCCATCTCCATAGAGCCGAAGAGGGCGTTGTAGCTGCCGCTCTTCATGCCGTAGAGGGCTTCGATATAGTCGCTTTGAAAGACGTTTTCCGGCGTGTCATACCGATCCACGGCGTTGTTCGCCACGCACACCACCCGGTCCGATATCTTTTGGGCCAGGTCCAGCTCATGGAGGGACAGGATCACCGCCACGTTTCTGGTGCGGACCAGGTCCTTCAGTATCTCCAGCAGCTCCAGCTTGTGGCGGATGTCCAAAAAGGAGGTGGGTTCGTCCAGGACGATGACCTCCGGCTCCTGGGCGATGGCCCGGGCCAAAAGCAGCCGCTGCCGCTGGCCGTCGCTGATGGCGGTGAAGGGCCGGTCCGCAAAGTCCTGGGCATGGACGGTGAGAAGGGCCTCCTGAACGATCCGATGGTCCTCCTGCGTCAACAGCCCCAGCCGCCCGGTGTAGGGGTAGCGGCCCGTGGCCACCAGATCATAGCAGGTCATGAGCTCCGCCTTGATCCGCTCGGTCATGACGATGGCCATGCGCCTGGCGATGTCCCCCTCTTTAAGCTGGGCCATGGATCGGCCGTCCAGGGCCACCGTGCCCGCCAGGAGCTTGAGCTGGCGGATGATGCTCTTCAGAATGGTGGACTTGCCGGAGCCGTTGGGGCCGATGAGGGTCAGGATCTCCCCCCGACGGACGCCGATCTCGATGTCTCGGATGAGGGGTACCCCGTCGTAGCCTACGGTCATATTCTGGGTGTGGACGTAAAATGGGTTCATAGCTGCTCCCTCTGCCGTTTGAGCATCACCAGTATGACCACCGGCGCGCCGAACAGGGCGGTGACGGCGCTGATGGACAGCTCCGTTGGCGCAAAGGCCGTCCGGGCGATTAGGTCCGAAAGCAGGCAGAACACCCCGCCTCCCAGGAAGCAGGCGGGAATCATGACGATGGGCTTGGCGGTTTTAAAGAGGCTCCGCATGATGTGGGGCACCGCCACGCCCACGAAGGAGATGGGGCCTGCAAAGGCGGTGACGGTGGCGGACAGGACGCTGGACAGCAGGATGAGGACCGCCCGAAACGCCTTGATGTTCACGCCCATGTTCTGGGCATAGGTCTCCCCCAGCTGATAGGCGCTGATGGGCTTGGAGAGGAAAAAGGTCAACAACAGCACCAGCAGCACCACCCCGGCCATGACCCCCACGTTTTCCCAGATCATGCCGGAAAAGCTGCCCCGGGACCAATTGTGCAGGTTCACGATGTTGGCATCGTCTGCGAAGGCCACCACGAAGTCCGTGACGGCGGAGCAGATGTAGCCGATCATGACCCCGCCGATGATGAGCAGGGACATGCGCTTCACCCGGGCGGAGATGAGGAGCACGAAGCCCATGGACAGCATGGCCCCCAAAAAGGCGGCGACGATGAGGCCCAGGGAACCCACCGCGACGCCGCGGCTCAAAAAGCCGATCATCACCAGGGACAGCACCAACTTGGCCCCGGAGGAGATGCCCAGTATGAAGGGGCCCGCGATGGGGTTGGCGAAAAAGGTTTGCAGCAAAAAGCCGGACAGGGCCAGAGCCCCGCCCAGCAGGGCCGTGGCCAATATCCGGGGCAGACGGATGTTCCACACGATGGCCCCGTTGTCGCCGCCCCGGGCAAGAAGGATGGTCCATATCTCCCCCGGGGACAGGCTGACGCTGCCGGAATTGACGTTCAGGACGAACAGTCCCAGCAGGGCGACGACCAGGCCCGCGAAGCCCAGATAGAGTCGCGCGCGCTTCCCTCTCATCCCTCGCCTCCCGATGTGAGCCTGTGCAGATACGTGAGTTCGGCGGGCACGTCCGGCTCCGTCAGCACCCGATGGATGTCCAAAATGAGCTTGCCCACGCCCATGGGCTCCTGGAACAGATTCTTGCCGGTGCACCACACGTTCCCGGCCCTGACCGCCTTGAAGTCCGCCAGCAGACCGCTCTTGTTCAGCAGCTCCTCCACGGTGAACAGCTCCCCGTCGATGGTGCTGTTGTAGATCAAGACGTCCGCATCCTTGGCCCCGTCATAGAAGGATTCCATGGTCATGTTCACGGTGGACAGGGCGCTGCCGCTGTCCAAATCTTCGAAGACGTAGCGGCCTCCGGCCAGCTCGATCATGCGGGACACGTAGTCGCCGCTCTTGCGCACGTTGGCGGTGCCGGTGGTGGTGATGTAGAAGAAGGCCACGGTCTGGTCCGTCTTAGGCTGGCTCAGCAGGGGCACCACCGCCTGTATCTCCGCCTCGAAGAGGGCTTCCGCCGCGGGGAGCTTGCCCACCAGGGCGCCGTAGGCCTTGACCCACTCCATCCGGCCCAAGGGGTCCTCCTCGTAGCTGCTGCGCTCCACCAGAACGGGCACCCCCAGCTTGATGAGCTGCTCCTTCACCTCGGGGGTATGGTAGATCATGGTGGACTCGATGGCCAAGTCGCATTTTTCGGAATAGATCAGCTCATAGTCCGGGGCGCTGTACTTGCCCGCAAAGACCATGGCGCCGCTGTTTAGGGCGTCCTTGGCCTCCTCTATATACCAGCCGTTCCCATCCGTGCCGGAAAGGCGGACGCTGGCTATGGCGTCCAGAGCCCTGAAAAAGTCCATGGCGGAGGTGGCAGCCAGATATATGCGATCCACCGGCGCGTACAGGGGGACGATATCATCGTCCAGGCCCCCGGGCAGGCCCGCGCCCTGGGGCACGATCAAAAACCGGCCGCTGGTGGGAATGGTGAGGAGGGTGTAGCCCTGGTCATACTCCGTCAGGGAAAAGGCGGCGGCATGGCTAAGAGGCACCTGCCGCCGGACGGCCAGGGTGCTCCAGTCCGGCCCGGATGCTTTCGCCGTCGGTGCCGCCCTGCCCCCGCAGCCCAGCAGCAGGCAGAGGGCGAGAAGCAGAATGACTATGCTTTTATTCTTCGCGGTATTCATGCGGGATCGGCCGCCAAGCCGGCGGTGTCGAAGGTGATGGTATACTCGATCTCATGGGGGACGCTCATGGCCACCGTATCCGCCACCACAAGGAAGGGTTCCTCCAGGGAAGCTACGGGCACGGTGAACACCGAATGGCCGTCCTCGATGACGGCGTCATAGCGCACGCCGTTCACCTTCATATAGTCATAGTTGGCGCTGCTCCAAACGAGGGTGGCGCTGATCTCCCCCTTCGTCACCGTCAGCTGCACCGGGGAAGCGATCTTCGCCTTGCCGGTACCGCCGGATAGCGTGGCAGGGACGCGATAGGCCCCGTCCGCAAGGGGCTTTGCTCGCTGTCCGCAGGCAACCGCCAGCAGCAACAGCAGGATCGTCAGGGCCAAACAGATCGTTTTTTTATTCATGGAGCACGTCCTTTCCGGTTGAAAAACTATCGTCTTAGATACAGCTATGCGGCACGGCAGCCGTATTCAGCCGCCGCGCCGCTTCCGTTACGGGTCCGTTGTGCCCCGGGCCTTACGCCTGGGGTTCGGGGTTAGTGACGCTGACCTTGTGGTCATACCACTTGCCGGCCTTGCCGATGATGGCCAGGTCGAATTCCTCATCCAGGTAGGGCACGGGGATATCGAAGCCGAAGACCTCCTCGGGGGCGGTGCCGTCGTGATAGTCCACCGTATCGGTGGTGGGCTGCAGCAACGCCGCGCCGTCCTTCTGGGCATCCTCCTTGAGGCCGGGGAACAGATTCACGATGTTCTTGGACGTGAGGCTCACGTGGATGGTCATCTGGCCGTCCTTCACGGTGAGCACGCCCAGACCCTTGTTGGCATCGTTCACCTTGAACATGCTGCTGTCGGTCTTGAAGGTGGCGGTATACACGCCGTCGGCCAGGGTCACGGCCTCCGCGGCGGGGGCTGCCTCCACCTTGAGGCCGGCGCCTTCGATCGCCGCCTGGGTGTGGGCCACATAGATGGCCTGCACCTCAGCGATGGAGCCCATGCCGCTGATCTGGCAGTCGATGGACTCGAAGAAGCCTGAGGCGGTGAACTGGCTCACCCAGGACTCCTCGTCCTCGGGATCGGCCATGTCGTTGTTGGCGTGGTCGCCGGCCACCACCATCAGGGGCCGCAGGATGACCTTGGTGTAGCCCGCCTCGTGGACGGCCTTGATGATGTTCTCGCAGGCGGTCTCCTCGGGCTCGCCCTCCACGGTGCCGATGAACACGTTCTTGTAGCCCAGCTCGTTCATCATGGTCTGCATCTGGCTGTAGGTCACCTTGGGCTGTAGGTCACCTTGGCCAAATGGGCGGTGCCATGGCCCATGAACACGAAGGCGGTGCCGTCCTTCTCGGCGGCATGGAGGCTGGAGTAGCCGGCGGTCTGTACGGCTTCGGCCACCACGGCCTCAGCCACAGCCTGCTTGTCGTTGTTCACCTGAGTGGCGTCGGCGCCCACCTGACCCAGCAGGGGCTCGGCCACGGTGACGGTCGCGAACTTATCGGCGTACTTGGCCACGGCCTCCGTCAGCTCGTCGTACTCGGCGCCGTGCATGAGGTGGGTGGGCTGAACGATCAGGTTCTTGACGCCGTTGCTGACGGCGCGCTCCAGGGCCTGGTCCATGTTGTCGATGAACTCGCCGTCCCTGGCCTGGACGTGGTTGATGATGATCTGGGCGGTGAAGGCCCGGCGCACTGCCCACTCAGGGAACGCATCCGCAAGGGCTTTCTCGATGCCGCCGATGTCCTGGGCCCGGCTGTCGTTGAAGGACGTGCCGAAGCTGACCACCAAGAGCTCGTTCTCGCCGATCTCATCGGCATTCCTGGGATCGTCCTTGGAGGCGTCACCGGTGTCGCGGCCGAAGTAGTCGGGGTCGGCTTCCTCGCCCTCCACCAGCTCCTTCTGCGCGTCGGTCAACGCGTCCCAGGCGGCCTTGGCGGCGGCGCAATCCGCGTCGGTGGTCTCGGTCCGCTTCTGGACGTAGATGGCGTCGATCAGGGCGGCCACCTTGTCGGCGGCTTCCTTGTCGGCCGCGGAGGGCTCCTCCTCCCCGAGGGCGGACGCCGCACCCGCCACACCGACGGTCAGCAGCATGACGAGAGCCAGAAACAATGCGATCTTTTTCTTCATATGTTCCTCCTTTTTCTTTGGAACGCCTCGGCGCTCCCCGATGTATATGCACCTACATCAGCGAAACCCACGGCACGAAAAAAGCTCTTTACCAATTGGCAAAGAGACTGCGTGTAAAGAGCGCCCCAAAGCGGGAGCATGGTACACGATCAATCCCTCGTGATCTGGAAAAACGACTTTTCCCGTACCGGCAGACGGCAGGTTTCCTGGCTCGCGGCGTTTCATCCGTCGCCTTCCCGGTTTCCCAGTGGCCGCGCATCGATGGCGCGTGACGGACTTTTCCGCATACAGTGACGAGATCGCACAGGCCTTGCACCTGTTTCCCTTTTACCCCCTGCCGCAAAGCGGCAAGGGCACCGACTGCTTTCTATTCAATTATTGACATTGTATTCCTGTTTTCGCCTTCTGTCAAGCCGACGGATGCCCGTCCGCTTCTTTTCCCGAGCCGTATGCAAGGGAAAGGCGAAAGAGCTTCGCGCCGTTCTGCTGGCCGCAGAGGCAATAACCGTCCGCCGAGCCGGCGCTCTGCAGTTCGATGGTGTCCCCCAGCCGCGCCTCCCGGGCATATTCCGTTTGGATCAGCCGTACGGGACGGCCGCGCAGCCCCTCCGGCATCCTGTCCTCGGCAAGATCGAAGTAGCGGGTGTTGTTCATGTGGCCGTTGAAATCCACGTAGCTGTAGGGCACGGTGAAGGGCTCCGTTTCAATTAGCGGCGGCATCTTCGGCGGCACCGGCAGGGGGATCTCCTTACCGGTGTGGACGCCCCGGATCCGTATCCCGTGCTGCTCCGGGAAGACGACCCGCCGGGTGCGCTCGTCCATCAGCGCCCACAGGGCGCTGGCCGCCACGAGGGCATGGCCCTGTTCGTCCTCGATCCGATAGTACCGGGGGAACAGCAGATGCATGGTCTTGCCGGGCCATGACTTGAGCACGATCCTTTCATCATAGACCGGCAGCCGCAAGATCTGGGCCCGCTGCAGGGTGACGATCCACAGAAGGCCCCGATCCAGCGTCCTTTCCCGCCCCATGCCCAGGAGCGTGGTGTGGGCGATGGACGCCTCCTGCAGCAGCGTAAAGAGACGCGACAGCCGCAGAGTGCGGTTCGCGTCGGTGTCCGAACTCAATATCTGATAGAGTATCCGATACATGGCCTATGCCTTGGGCATCCGCTTCTCGATGGCGTCCACCACGTCCCCCAACGTGGACAGCTTCTGCCACTGGCGGTTGGGGATGCGCACGTCGAAGGCCGCCTCCAGACGGCAGATGATCAGGGTGAAGCCCATGGAGTCGATGCCCGTGTCGGTGTTGATGACGGTGCTTTCGTCAAATGCCTTCCCCTCCAGCTCCGGCAGGGACTCCACGATGACGGTTCTGGCCTTCTCCAATATTTCCTCTCTTCTGGTCATTGTTCCTCGCTCCCTTCCCGTTGGATCGCCCAACGCATGATCTTTCCGCTGGCAGTCCGGGGCAGCGGTCCCCCATAAAAGCGAATGTCCCTCAATTGCTGGCCCCGGGGGCGTTCAGCCATGACGGGCTTGAGCCGCTCCCACAGGGGCGCCTTGTCCCTGTCCGGTCCCTCCAGCACCAGCACGGGGCCTCTGTCCTCCAATACGACACACAGACCGGACACGTCCAGGGCCCTGGCGATGGCCCCCTCATATTCCGGCAGGTACAGCTTGGTGCCGTCCATGAGCGCCAGCATCTCCTTCTTTCGGCCCGTAAGGATCAGCCGCCCGGCCCAGTCCAGCCGCCCCAGGTCCCCGGTATGCAAAACACCGTTTTGGATGGCTCCGTCCGTATCCTCCGGCCGCCGCCAGTATCCCTCCATAAGGCAGGTGGGGGCGCTGATGAGCACCTCCCCGTCGGAGGCGATATCGATGGTATCGTCGGGGCAGACCGTCATGGCGTATGGATCGCTGCCCAGGCTCAAGGCCACGCCGGAGCTGGTCTCCGTGAGCCCGTATCCAAAGTGGACTTCCTTTCCCATGGCCCACACCGCGTCCAGCAGGGGCTTGGGACAGCCGCCCGCCCCCACCAGGATGAGCTTCAATTCCTCGTTCAGCGCCCGATGCTGGAGTAGGAACCCCAAGAGCATGGGCACCGCGGACAGGGCCGTGGGGCGGAAGAAGGCGCAGTCGTCCATATAGTGCCGCTGACCCCGGCCCAGGGCCACGGCCGCCCCGCAGGAAAGACCCCAAAGGAGGCCGCAGACGAAGCCGAACACGTGGTCCAGCGGCAGCATGCACAGCAGGATATCGGAGGGCTGGAGGGGCAGCAGCGCGCCGCCGTTATAGGCGCTGTTCATCAGGGTCCTGTCGGACAGCACCACCGCCTTGGCCCGCTCCGTGGTGCCGGAGGTGAAGAACAGTATCTTGCCCGGGCCGCCCTCGGCCGTTTCCACAAGGGCTGATCGCAAGTCTTCGCAAAGCTCCTCATCGCCCCAGAGAGCGTCCAGCTCAGCCTCCCTGATCTGGGAGAGAAGGACCTCGTCCGCTGCGTTTTCGTTGAGCATAACGGTCCTGCGCCCGGCCAGAACGGAGGCGAATATCTCCACGACACAATCGAAGGAGCCGTCCGCCAGGATGCCGCTTGTGCCCTTGCCCTCCTGGCGAAGGGTCTCTGCGCGGGCCTTCACCCGGCGGAACAATTCCGAATATGTACAGCTCCCCTGGGTCCCACCCGCCGCATACAGAAGGGCGGGAGCATCCGGCGTCCGGGACGCAAAGTGATCGAGAAGGTCCAAAAACCCCGAAAAGCGCATGGCCTCACCTCCGATTGTGTATTGTATCATACGTGTCAGCAGATGACAAAGATAATTTTTCTGTAAAAAAGCCGTGCAAAACCGGTCGGACTGCATTATAATAAAAAGGATGTGAACAATCACAATTATTTGGGAGGAATAACGATGGACAAAAACATTCGCATCTGCATCGTAGGCGGCGGCCCCGCGGGCCTTTCCGCCGGCATGTACCTGGAACAGAAGGGCTATGAGAACTACACCATTCTGGAGCGTCTCGACCGGGTGGGCGGCAAGTGCTGGTCCCCAACCTACAACGGCCGCCGCTATGAGATGGGCGCCATCATGGGCGTGCCCAGCTACTATGCGGTCCACGATGTGGAGGAGTTCTGTGGCATCACCCACGACGGTCCCAAACTGAACCGGAACTACAAGAACAAGAACGGCGATGTCATCGAACCCTTCGAGCCCAAGAAGAACATTTTGAAGATCCCCCGCCTGCTGAAAATGAAGAAGCAGGTGAAGAAGCTGGGCGAGATTTTGGAGACCAAGTACAAGGGCTACGACGTGAACGGTCACAGGGGCGTGGCCCAGGGCCGATACGACGGCTTCTCCCAGGCCAATGCGAAGCGGGAGCCCATCAGCGGTGAAAACCCCAATCTGAAGGACCTTTGCCTTCCCTTCAACCAGTTCTGCAAGCTCAACGGCGTGGAGCTGACACAGGATATCTGGATCGGGCCCTACACCTCCTTCGGCTACGGCTACTTTGACGAGATCCCCGCGGCCTACGTGCTGAAGTATCTGGACTTCCAGACCTGCATGAACTTCGTGAAGGTGAATCTGTGGACCTGGAAGAACGGCACCCAGTACATCTGGGAGCAGCTCAACGACCACCTCAAGCACCCCGCCCGCCTCAACAGCGCCATCGAAAAGGTGGAGCGCAAGGACGGCAAGGTGTACGTCACCGTCAACGGTGCCGTGGAGGAGTACGACAAGATCATCGTCACCGCGCCTCTCTACATCCCCAACAAGCGGACCGACGGCCAGGTGGGCATGGTGGACTACTTCGACGCCCGTGAGGATGAGAAGGCCCTGTTCTCCAAGATCGACTACGAACGCTACGACGTGCTGGCCGTGGAGACCAAGCCCGAGGATCATCCCGAGATCTCCTACTACGTGTTCGAGAACATGCAGAAGGAGCGGTTGGGCCACCTGATGGTCTACTATCGCCGCTGGAAGGACACCAAGGATCAGGTCATCACCACCTATGCCCTGCGCAAGCACAAGGACACGGCGGAAGTCCCCTATGACGAGTGCCGCCAGACGGTGCTGGACGATCTGAAGATCATGCACAATCCCGCCTCCAACGTGGTGAACGAGTGGAGCGTGTACTATTTCCCCCATGTCTTCTC
>CADBYI010000038.1 GCA_902798825.1 uncultured Eubacteriales bacterium
GCCCGGCGACCACGTGACGATGACGATCAAGCTGATCACCCCCATCGCCATGGAGGAAGGCCTCCGGTTCGCTATCCGCGAGGGCGGCCGCACCGTGGCTTCCGGCGTCGTGTCCAAGGTCATCGAGTAAGAAATCAAAAAAGAGAGTCGCGATGCGGCTCTCTTTTTTTGTGTCCGCTGCGGCGGGGCGCTCCGCCTTCGCTTCGCCTCCAGGTCCCGCCTACACGCTGCGGTGTGCCGGGCGGCGGGACCTGCAAGGTGTCAAATCCGCCGCACATGTCGCCGGATTTGACATATTTCAGCCGTCCGTTCTTCCCCCGGGCTTGACTGCGCGCGGCTACACCGCGCTTGAGCTGATCGTTGGGGAGGTTATTGTCAACAGAGGCGAGGTTTGGTATACTCTATATAAAGGAAAAGGGGGGCGAATGATGGAAAGCGCAGCCGGGATCGGGACGATCCTTCTTATTATATTGATCGGCGGTGGGGGGCTGGTGGCCCTGGGATACATCGTGCGCGCCGCCCTGCGGGTGGGGAATCTGGCCACCATGGTGGCCCGCCTGTTGAAGCAGGCGGACTATGAGGCGGAGACGACCCCCAAGTCCCTGTCCTCGGCGGAGCCTTTGCTCATGGACCGGATCCGGCGGGACTTTCCCGAGTATAATCCGGAGCTGATCCGCCAGCGGGTCGCGGCGGACGCCAAGACCTTTTATGAGAGCGCCCGGGCCGGCCGGTGCCTCTATAAGGAGGGAGTCTCGGACCAGCTGAAGGAACGGCTCGAAAGCTTTTTGCCCCCGGACGTGGCCGGCAGCATCCGGGTGTACAAGGTGGCCCTTTCCGCCTATGACGACGTGTCGGAGGATCGGGTGCTGACCTTCCAGGCGGCGGCCTCCTTCAAGGACCCGGCGGACACCACCCGGCAGCGGCGGCTGATCCTAAAATATCTCGCCGCCTGGTCCACGGACACCATGACCGGCGTGAAGAAAGCCAACTGTCCCAACTGCGGCGCCCCCATCCCCGCGGTGGGGTCCAAGGTCTGCAAATACTGCGGCACCGCGCTAAAGGTCTGGGCCGGCACCCAGTGGCTGCTGACGGACATCAGAGAGGATTGAACTTTTTCTTTGAGCCCGCACCCTTTCTTTCAAGAAGGGGTGCGTTTTTTTCTGTCCCTTTCTTTGAACAATCGGTAAAATCGGCGGGAAAAAGAGGCGTAGCCGCCACAAGCTGTGGTATACTGGCCTGTAAGATTTGGGAGGAAAGACACAAGATATGGAATCCAATTATTCCGTTTCCAACATAACGGTCATGGAGGGCCTGGACGCGGTTCGGATGCGTCCCGGCATGTATATAGGCACCACGGGGCCCAAGGGGCTCCATCATCTGCTGTGGGAGATCGTGGACAACGCCATCGACGAGGCGGCCAACGGCTACGCCAACGAGATCAACGTGACGCTGAACAAGGACGGCTCCGCCACGGTCTTTGACAACGGCCGGGGCATCCCCGTGGGCATCCACGAGAAGCTGGGCGTCTCCGGCGTGGAGGTGGTCTTCACCCAGCTTCACGCGGGCGGCAAGTTCGGCTACGACTCCTACGGCTACTCCGGCGGTCTCCACGGCGTGGGCGCGTCCGTGGTGAACGCCCTGTCCCGGTGGGTCACCGTGGAGGTGTTCACCCAGAACCGGTCCTATAAGCAGGAGTTCGAGAGCGCCGAGGGAGAGGACGGGAAGATCGTCTCCGGCCGGCCCAAGTACCCCCTTATGGAGACGGGCCGGACGAGAAAGCAGGGGTCCCTCATCACGTTTTTGCCCGACGATCGGGTGTTTGAGACCGTGGAGTGGAACTACGACGTGATCATGCGGCGACTCCGGGAGCTGGCGTATCTGAACCGGGGCGTGAAGCTGACGCTCAGCGATATGCGGCCCGGGAAGAAGGATCGGCGGGACGAGTTTTGCTTCGAGGGCGGCCTGTCCGACTTCGTCAGGTATCTGAACAGCGAGAGCACCCCCCTCTACGACACGCCCATCCACATCGGCGGCAAGAGCGGGGACATTATGGTGGACCTGGCCATCCAGCACAACGACGGCTACACCGAGAATCTGTTCTCCTATGTGAACAACATCCCCACCTCCGAGGGCGGCACCCACGAGACCGGCTTCAAGGCGGCGTTCACCAAGTGCATGAACGATTACTGCCGCCGGACCGGGCTCATCAAGGACAAGGACCCCTCCCTGGCGGGCGAGGATTTTCGGGAGGGACTGACCGTGGTCCTGTCCGTGAAGATGCGGAACATCCAGTTCGAGGGCCAGACCAAGACCAAGCTGGGCAACACCGAGGCCCGGCCCGCCGTGGAGGCGGTGGTGAGCGCCGAGCTTGGCAAGTATCTGGAGGACATCAAGAACGCGGCCACGGGGAACATCATCGCCGACAAGGCCATCAAGGCCAGCAAGGCCCGGCAGGCCGCCCGCAAGGCCAAGGAGAACGCCCGGGAAAAGAACAAGCTGGAGAACGCGCCCCTGGTGGGAAAGCTCTCTAGCTGCACCGGCCGGAACTATGCCATCAACGAGCTATTCATCGTGGAGGGCGACTCCGCCGGCGGCTCCGCCAAGCAGGGCCGGGACCGGCGGTTCCAGGCCATCTTGCCTCTCAGAGGCAAGCCCCTGAACGTGGAGAAGAAGCGGCTGGAGCAGGTGCTGCAGAACGAGGAGTTCCGCTCCATCATCACGGCCTTGGGCACCGGCATCGGCGAGGACTTCGACATCAAGAATCTGAAATACGACAAGGTCATCATCCTGGCCGACGCGGACCAGGACGGCGCCCATATCCGGGCGATCCTGCTGACCTTCTTCTATCGGTATATGCGGGAGCTCATCAACCAGGGCCACGTGTACATCGGCATGGCGCCCCTGTATCGGGTGCAAAAGAAGGACGCTAAGCCCATCTACTGCTACGACGATCCGGCCCTGAAGCAGGCGCTCAAGACCGTGGGAAAGAACTATACCCTGCAGCGGTACAAGGGTCTGGGCGAAATGAACCCGGAGCAGCTGTGGGAGACCACCATGGACCCGGCCCATCGGCGGCTGACCAGGGTGCACATCGAGGACGCGGCGGACGTGGAGCACCTGGTGACGGTGCTCATGGGGGACAAGGTCCAGTCCCGGAAGGAGTACATCTTCTCCTACGCCGACTTCAACAAGGACAAGACCGCTTTTGAGAAGCTGAGAGAACGGCAATGAGCAAGAAACCAGAAGAACCGAAGCAGGAGGAGATCATCCTCTTCAGAAGCATGGACGAGGTCATGCACGACTCCATGATCCCTTATGCGGAGCACGTCATCCTGGAGCGGGCCCTGCCCCGGGTGGAGGACGGATTGAAGCCCGTGCAGCGGCGCATCCTCTACACCATGATGGAGCTGGGCCTGTCCCCGGACAAGCCCCACAGAAAGAGCGCCCGCATCGTGGGCGACTGCCTGGGCAAATACCATCCCCACGGGGACAGCTCCGTGTATGAGGCCATGGTCCACATGGCCCAGCCCTTCGCCATGAGTCTGCCCCTGGTGGACGGCCACGGCAACTTCGGCTCCATCGACGGGGACTCCGCCGCCGCCATGCGATACACCGAGGCCAGGATGACCGACGCGGCCATGCAGCTCCTCAGGGACATCGACCTGGACACGGTGGACTATTCCTTGAACTTCGACGACACGCTGAAGGAGCCGGACCTGCTCCCCGGCCGATTCCCGAACCTGCTCATCAACGGGGCCTCGGGCATCGCGGTGGGCCTGGCCACCAACATCCCGCCCCACAACCCAGGGGAGGCCATCGACGCGGCGGTGGCCATGATCGACGACCCCCGGATCAGCCTGAAGAAGCTCATGGAGATCATGCCCGCCCCGGACTTCCCCACCGGCGGGTACCTCATCGACTCTCCGGAGATCACCGCCGCCTATGAGACGGGCCGGGGGAAGCTGACCATGCGGGCCAAGACCCACTTTGAACAGCAGAAGAACGGCAAGACCCTTATCGTCATCACCGAGATACCCTTCGGCGTCAACAAGGCCGCGGCCCTGCAGAAGATTTTGACCGTGACCCAGGAGAAGAAGGCCATGTTCGCCGGGGTGGCGGACATCCGGGACGAATCCGACCGTCAGGGCATGCGGGCCGTGGTGGAGGTAAAGAAGGACGCGGACCCGGAGAAGATCCTCCAGGCCCTGTTCAAGTATTCGGACCTGCAGTGCACCTTCGGCGTGAACATGACCGCCATCGCCGAGGGCAAGCCCCAGCAGCTGGACCTTAGGAGCATCCTCAAATACTTCATCAACCACCAGAAGAACGTCATCACCCGGCGGACCAAGTGCGAGCTGGAGACGGCCCGCCGCCGGGAGCATATCCTGGAAGGCCTCATGGTGGCGGTGGACCACGTGGACGCGGTCATCAAGCTGATCCGCGCCAGCAAGTCTCCCAAGGAGGCCAAGGAAAAGCTGATGGACAGGTACAGCCTGTCCGAGGTCCAGGCCCAGGCCATACTGGACCTGCGGCTCCAGCGGCTGACCAATCTGGAGCTGGTGGCCATCGAGAAGGAATACCACGACGTACAGAAGCGCATCGCCGAGCTGGAAGGCATCCTGGCCTCGGAGAAGAAGCTCATGGCCCTCATCAAGAAGGAGCTTTTGGAGATCAAGAAGCTGTTCCCCCTGCCCCGCCGGACCCAGATCGTCAAGGGCGACACCCGGATCGAGCTCAGCGAGGAGAACGCGGTGGTCACCGAGGAGATGGCCGTGGCCTTCTGCGACGATTTGAAGGTGCGCAAGTGGCCCTCTCGGCTCTTCACCCTGGGGGAGATCAGCGCCGACAAGCCCTGGCGCGTGGTGAAGCTCATGGGGAACGAGAAGCTGCGCCTGTTCACGGACCGGGGGGATATGCTGATGCTGAACGTCGGCGACATCCCCGAGACCCGGCCCACGGCCAGGGCGGTGAGCCTCACGTCCCTGCTGGCCTTCGAGAAGAACGAGCAGATCGTGGCCGTGTTCCCGGAGGACGGGGACGGCGATTATCTCTTCTACACCGCGGGCGGCGCCGTGAAGCGGACCCCCTGCACCGACTATTCCGTCCGCGCCAAGCGCACGGCGGCGTTGAACCTGAAGGACAAGGACAAGCTCCTGGCCGTGGAGAAGGCCAACGGTCTGTCCCTGCTGCTGGTGACGGAGAAGGGCATGAGCATCCGCTTCGCCGCGGAGGAGGTCCCCTCCATGGGCCGGGGGTCCTCGGGCGTGAGGGGCATCAAGCTGGAGGACGGGGACCGGGTCATCTATGCCGGCCAGACCGACGACGAAGGGGAACTGGCCCTCGTCACCGACCGGGGATTCTCCAAACGGTCCTTCCTATTTGAATATGAGCCCCAAGGCCGGGGCGGCAAGGGTCTCAAGACCTTCGACTTCAACAAGCGGGGCACCAACGGCACGAGGCTGGTCTGGGCCCAGCCGGTGAAGGAGCCCTATGACATCGTCATCGTCCAGCGGCGGAGCCCCGAGACCCCCCTGAACACGGAGCAGCTCCGGCTGGAGGACCGGTTCAGCAAGGGGACCATGGCGGTGACCGTGCTCCTTGACGACGACGTGGTGGGCGTGCGCATGGTCCTGTCGGGGAAAATTTGACCCCCGGCGCAACCTTTGGGCCCCCTGTCTGGTATTGAGGGTGAAACCACAAGGGAGGAAACTGAAAATGAAACGCACGAAAGCGATCATAGCCCTATTGCTGGCGTCGGTTTTGACGCTGATGCTCATGGGCTGCAGCAACAAGTCCAATAGAAGCGCCCAGGAGTATGGGTACTATCCCGAACCGGCGGCGGCCTACGACGCGGCCGAGTTTGAGATGGATGTGCCCATGGCGGAGGAAGGCTATGCCAACGCCAAGGCCGCCGGGAAGGTGTCCACCACCGCCACCGCCCAGGACAGTGGGGAGAGCACCAATCTCACCGGGGCGGTCAGCGGCCGTAAGATCATAAAAAACGGGGAGCTGTCCATCCAGACCCGGGAGTTCGACGAGTTCCTGGAGCAGCTGAACCGGTCCATCCTGACCGCGGGCGGCTACGTGGAAAGCTCCAGCATAAACGGCAACAGCTACAACCGGAACCGGATGCGGTCCGCCGACGTGACCGCCCGCATCCCTGCCGAGCAGCTGGACGCCTTCTGCGACCAGGTGTCGGAGCTGGGCAACGTGACCTTTAAGAACCTGTACACCCGGGACGTGACGCTGACCTACGTGGATTTGGAAAGCCACGTGAAGGCCCTGCGCACCGAGCAGGAGACGCTGATGGAGCTTTTGAAGAAGGCGGAAAAGGTGGAGGACATCATCACCATCCAGAGCCGCCTCTCCGACGTGCTCTATCAGATCGAAAGCTATGAATCCACCCTGCGTACCTTTGACGATCAGATCACCTATTCCTCCGTGCACCTGTCCATTCAGGAGGTGGCGCGGGAGACCGCCGTGGAGAGGGAGACCGCCGGAGAGGAGATCGCCCGCCGGTTCCGGGAGAACTGGGAGGACGTGAAGGAGGGCGCGACCCGGTTCGGCATCGACTTCGTGTCCGATCTGCCCGTGATCCTGGTCTGGGTGGTGTTCCTGGGGATCATCGTTCTCGTGGCGGTGCTCCTGGTGAAGGGCGGCCCCAAGCGCAAAGCCAAGCGGGAGAAGCGTAAGGCCTTGAAGCAGCAGAAGAAGTATCAGAAGGAGCAGGCCAAGCTGAAACAGCAGGAGAGCGTGACCAAGCTCCCCGAGAAAACGGAAGAAAAGAAGTAAGCGCAAAACAGCAGGGGGCCGAAGAGCCCCCTCTTTGCGCGGAGGGAGAAGCGTATGAAGCGGTTGCTGAAGGGTGCGGATATCCTGTCCTGGGAGAGCGACGCCTTCGTTTGCCTGAAAAACGGGTATCTGGGCATCGACGGGGACCGGATCGACTATCTGGGCACGGAGGCCCCCCGGACGGCTTACGACCAGGTCAAGGACATGACCGGCAAGCTTTTGCTGCCGGGCCTCGTCAACGGCCACACCCACACGGGCATGAGCCTTTTGCGGGGCCTGGGGAGCGATTTGCCCCTGCAGCAGTGGCTGTTCGACACCGTCTTCCCCGTGGAGGACCGGCTCACCGACGAGGACCTTCGAATCGGCATGGAGCTGTCCCTGCTGGAGATGATCGCCTCCGGCACCACGGCCTTCACGGATATGTATATGGGCGCCGGCTATTGCGCCCCGGCCATCCTCGCCGCTGGCCTGAAGGCCAACCTGTGCCGGCCCCTGCAATCCTTCGACCCCGACGAGGAGCCCATGACCTGTCGCCGGATGGGGGAGATGCTGGCCCTCTACGAGGAGTGGAACGGGACCGGGGGCGGCCGGATCGTCACGGACTTCTCCATCCACGCCGAGTACACCTGCACGGAAAAGATGGTCCGGGCCGCGGCGGAGGAGGCGCAAAAGCGGGGCGCCGGCATGCACATCCACCTGTCGGAGACGGAAGCGGAGCAGCAGAAGTGCATCGAGAAATACGGCCTGACCCCGGCCCAATGGTTCGATAAGCTGGGGGCCTTCTCCGGCCGGGCCTACGCCGCCCACTGCGTGTGGCTGACAGAGGAGGATCGGGCCCTGCTGAAGGAGAGAAACGTGGTCGCGGTCCATTGCCCGGAGAGCAATCTCAAGCTGGGCAGCGGCGTGGCGGACGTGCCCGCCATGGTGCGAGAGGGCATGACGGTGGCCCTGGGCACCGACGGCGCGGCCAGCAACAACAACCTGAATATGCTGGAGGAAATGCATCTGTGCGCCCTGCTCCACAAGGGGGTGCGGCGTGACCCCACGTTGCTGCCGCTGCAGGAGGTGCTGAAGATGGCCACGGTGAACGGGGCCAGGCTTCAGGGCCGCCCGGACACCGGCGTGCTGGCCGTGGGCAAAAAGGCGGATGTGGTCGCCGTGGACATGGACCGGCCCCACCTGACGCCCTGCATCGACCCGCTGTCGAACCTGCTCTATTCCGCCCAGGCGGCGGACGTGTGCCTGACCATGGTGGACGGACGGGTCCTCTATGAGGACGGAACCTTTTATACCCTGGATCGGGAGAGGATCCTCTTCGAGGCAAGGCGGGCAGCTGCCAGGTTGATGGGCTGATTTGCAGGATTTCCTTCACAATAAAAATATATTGTTATCTATGCGCAGGACAAAATGCGAAACACTGTCCCTGCGCATCGATTTTTTAAAAAAATCCGCTAAAAAAAGCAAAACAGCTTGTATTTTTTTCTGCTCTGCCTTAAAATATAAGTGCCAAGGTATCCTTGGTGAAACAAATAGGAAAAGGAGAGCTATCATGAAAAAGTTTCTGGCGATTGTCCTGGTTGCGATCATGGTCCTTGCCGTGACCCCCACTGCGCGGGCCGCGTCGAAAGAGTCTCTGACCATGGGCACTGGCGGTGAATCGGGCACCTACTTTGCGGTGGGCGGCGTGTTGGCCAACGTGCTCAATGAGAAGAATCCTGATCTGATGAACGTGAACGTGGTGTCCACCGGCGGTTCCAAGGACAATCTGGAGAACATGCTGATCGGCATCTATCAGCTGGCCACCGTGCAGTCCGACGTTATGACCTATGGTTACGAGGGCGTTCGTAGCTTTGCGGCGTCCGGTGCCGTGCCCAACGTCCGGGTCCTGGCCGGCCTCTATGCCGAGACCATCCAGATCGTCACCACCAACCCCGACATCAAGACCGTGGCCGACCTGAAGGGCAAGAAGGTCTGCGTGGGAGATCAGAACTCCGGTACCTACTTCAATGCCACCGACGTGTTCAACGCCTACGGCCTGGACATTGAGAAGGACATCACCCCCATCTTCCAGTCCTTCGCCGCCTCCACCGAGAGCCTCAAGGACGGCAAGATCGACGCCGCCTTCCTGACCGCCGGCGCCCCCACCACCTCCGTGGTCGACCTGGGCACGGCGAAGCCCGTGTACCTGGTCTCCATCGACGATGAGCACATCGAGAAGCTCCTGGCTGACTGCCCCTTCTATGCCAAGCTCATCATCGGCAAGGATGTCTACGGCACGCCCGAAGACTGCCAGACCGTGACCGTGAAGGCCACGCTGGTGGCCGACGCCTCCGTCAGCGATGACGTGGCCTACGCCATCGTGAAGACCATCTTCGAGAACAAGGAGGAGATCACCGCGGCCCACGCCAAGGGCGCTGAGCTGGACCTGACCTTCGCCACCGAGGGCATGGCCGTCCCCTTCCATCCCGGCGCTGCCAAGTACTACGCCGAGCAGGGCATCACCGTGGACACGGGCGCCTGATGGAACCGGCCATAGAATAAAGTGAACCAACAGGAGCTGCTGCGTTCTCCCCGTAGGGCCGCGGCGGCTCCTGCCGTGCTTTTCAGCGTTCCAACAAATTTTTGCAGCGGAGGAGCAGCTCCATGTCTCTCAACAAACGCAAATCCGGCGTGCAGGACGAGCCGGAACTGAAACCCAAGATCGAACGGGGCGAGTTCGACACGGTCTCCCAGGAGGAAGTGGACGAGATCATGAAGAACTACGACCCGGAAAGCAACGTCCGGGTCTGGCAGGGCGTGCCCCAGTACGTCGTCAAATGTATCCTGGCGGCGTTCTCCGTCTACACCATCTATGTGACGTTGTTCGCCACCCTTCAGGACTTGGTCCGCATGCCCACCTTCGTGGGCTTCGGCATCCTGATGGGGTACCTGGTCTACCCCGCCAAAAAGGGCCGTCAGAAGATCAACCATATGCCCTGGTATGATATCCTCATCATGATCCTGGGCACCCTGTCCTATCTCTATATTTCGCTGACCGTCAAGAGCCTGTTGATGAAGGGCATCAATTTGGCCTGGTATGAGTACGTCATCGGCGCCATCTGCGTGCTGTCCCTGGCTGAATTGTGCCGCCGCAGCGTGGGCATCCCCATCCTGTGCGTGGCGGGCTTCTTCCTGGCCTACGCCATCTACTTCTTCTCCAAGAAGGTGGGCTTGGAACGGGGGCTTTCACCTCCACCGGCGTCTTCACCACGCCCATCGACGTGTGCTCCAAGTATATCGCCGTGTTCATCATATTCGGCGCCTTCCTGGAGCGGACCGGCATCTCCGACTTCTTCATTCAGATGGCCAACTCCCTGGCGGGCTCCGCCAGCGGCGGCCCGGCCAAGGTGGCGGTCATCTCCTCCGCCCTCTGCGGCATGGTGTCCGGCTCCTCCGTGGGCAACACCGTGACCACCGGTTCCGTCACCATCCCCATGATGAAGAAGACCGGATATCGGCCGGAGTTCGCGGGCGCCGTGGAAGCGGCGGCCTCCACCGGCGGCCAGATCATGCCCCCGGTCATGGGCGCGGCGGCGTTCCTCATGATCGACTATGTGGGCGTGCCCTACTCCAGCATCATCGTCCGGGCCATCCTGCCGGCCGCGCTGTACTTCCTGGGCATCTTCATAGCGGTCCATCTGGAAGCGAAGCGCACAGGGCTCCTGGGCATCCCCAAGGACCAGCTGCCGGTGTTCAAGCAGCTGATCAAGAAGATATACCTGCTGCTCCCGCTGGTGGTGCTGGTGGTCATGGTTTCCACCAATTTGAGGACCATGGCCTTCTCCGCCGCCATGGCGATCCTGTTTGCCATCGTGGTGGCCAACATGGAGAGCAACCGAATCATCGGCACCGTGGGCTGCGTGGCCCTGCTTGCCTATATCTTCCTGCCCGTGTTCGCTAAGAACCTGCCTGCGGTGCTGCTCACCATCCTGGTGGTGGCGGGGCTTCTGTGCACCGCCGGCGGCACCGTCGTCAAGGGCGCCAAGATGAATCCGGGCATGTTCCTGGACGCCATGGCCAACGGCGGCAAGAGCTGCATCTCCATCATCGCGGCCTGCGGCATCGCCGGCTGCGTGGCGGGCTGCATCGCCATGACGGGTCTGGCCTCCCAGATCATCTCCTTCATCATCCGCATTGCAGGCGATCATCTGATCGTCGCCCTGTTCTTCACCATGATCTGCTGCATCGTGCTGGGCATGGGCGTGCCCACCACGGCCAACTACTGCATCATGGCCTCCACCTGCGCCCCCATCCTCATTAAGATGGGCGTGCCCACCATCGCGGCCCACTTCTTCGTGTTCTACTTCGGCATCGTGGCGGACATCACCCCGCCCGTGGCCCTGGCCGCCTACGCCGGCTCCGCCATCGCCAAGTCCGATCCCATGAAGACGGGCGTCAACGCCACCCGACTCGCCATCGCGGCCTTCATCGTGCCCTATATCTTCGCCATGGATCCCACCATGATGTTCGTGGGCATCGAGCATTGGTATCAGGTGGTGCTGATCTGCATCACCTCCGTCATGGGCATCTACGGCGTGGCCTCTGGTCTGGCGGGCTTCACATTCACCGGCATGGCCTGGTACACCCGTATCCTGGCCGTCGGCGGCGGCCTGCTGCTGCTGGCACCCTCCACCTGGACGGATATCGCCGGTCTGGTCATCGTTGTCGGCGTCATCGCCTTCCAGTATCTGCTGTCCAAGAAAAAGCCCGCTGCGGCGGTATAAAACAACAACGCATATGGGGAGGCGCGGCCATGGCCGCGCCTCCTCCTTGTATTTTTCTCGCATCAATGCTATATTGTCTGTATCAATGGGATCGGGAGGCACGCCATGAGCAACTATATCCTGACCGGAGGCGCGGGACATGTAGGCGCGGCGGTAATCCGGGCGCTGCTGCAACGGGGCGAGCGGGTCCGGGCCCTGCTGCTGCCGGGCCAGGCGCCGAAGGTGGCGGACGCCGCTGTGGAGTATGTGGAAGGGGACGTGTGCCGACCGGAGACCCTGGCGCCGCTGTTTCGGGAGAGCGAAGGCGCGGTGGTGATCCATACGGCGGCTCTCATCTCCATCGCCCGAAAGGTGGACGACCGGGTGCGCTTCGTGAACGTGGAGGGCACTCAAAACGTGCTGGCCCTCTGCCGGGAGGCCAGGGTGAAGCGGCTGATCCACGTGTGTTCCTCCCATGCCATCCCGGAGCTGCCTCGGGGGCAGGTCCAGCGGGAGATAGACGACTATGACCCCGACCGGGTGGAAGGATGCTACGCCAAGACCAAGGCGGAGGCGGCCCGGGCGGTGGTGGTGGCGGCCCGGCAAGGGCTGGATGCGGTGCTGGTGCTGCCCACAGGTATCCTGGGCCCCGGGGATAAGGGCGGCAACCACCTGCTTCAAATGGTGATCCAGTATATGCAGGGGAAACTCCCCGCCTATGTAAAGGGCGGGTATGATTTCGTGGACGTGCGGGATGTGGCGGAGGGGTGTCTGCTGGCGACGGAGAAGGGCCGGACCGGGGAGAGCTATTTGCTGAACGGGGCATACCTTTCCCTGCGGGAGTTGCTTGGCGAGGTCGGTCAGCTTGCCAGATTAAAACCCATACCGGAGCTGCCCCTGTTCCTGGGCAAGGCGGTGGTGCCCTTTGTGGAGATGGCCGCCAAGGCGACCCATCGGCGGCCCCTGTACACCGAATACGCCCTGCGCGTGGTGGGGTCCAACGCCCTCTACTCCCATGAGAAGGCCACGGCGGAGCTGGGCTATATGCCTCGCCCCATGAGCGAAACGATCCGGGACATGGTGGCCTGGCTGCAGGAGAATCTGTAGAGCGAAACCATAGGGACCATAAGAAGAGGGCGTGCGCTCGGGTGAACGCACGCCCTCTTTTTTTGATCTTTCAAACAGAAGGGGTTATGCCAGGTACGGCTTCAACAGCTCGTCCATGGCCGCAGCCAGGGCGGAGAGCTTCTTATCCGCATCCGCGTCGGAATCGCCCCGGACGCCGGAGTAGATCTTCAGCTTGGGCTCGGTGCCGGAGGGCCGGGCGATGGCCCAGCTGCCGTCGGCCAGGGTCCAGCGCAGCACGTTGCTCTTGGGCAGGCCCGTGGCGGCGGGATCGTTGTAGTCCACGTATTTCACCACAGCCTGGCCGCCGATGCTGGCGGGCGGGTTCGCCTGAAGCTGCCGCATGGCGGACTGGATCTTTTCGATACCGGCCTTCCCCTCCAGGGTGTAGGACACGGTCTTCTCCTTATAGTAACCGTAGGTCTGGTAGATCTTCTGGAGCACGTCGTATAGGGTCAGGCCCTGCTCCTTGAACAGGGTGCAGCCCTCGGCCACCAGCATGGCGGCGCAGATGGCGTCCTTGTCCCGGGAGAAGCCGCCGGCCAGGAAGCCGAAGCTCTCTTCAAAGCCGAAAAGGAAGGTGTGCTCATGCTTGGCCTCGCACTCCGCGATCTGCTCGGAGATGAAGCGGAAGCCGGTCAAAACCTCCCGTATCTCCACGCCGAAGGAGGCCGAGATCGCGTCGGCCAGGGGGGTGGACACCAGGGAACGGACCACCAGTCCGTTCTTGGGCAACAGCCCCGCCTCCTTCTTGGCGGTGAGCAGGCAGTAGAGCAGGATGGAGCCGATCTGGTTCCCGGTGAGCACGGCCCATTCCCCGTCGTTCTTGCGGACGGCCACGCCCAGCCGGTCGGAATCGGGGTCGGTGCCGATGATCACGTCCGCTTTCTTCTCCTCGGCCAGCTTGAACGCCAGGGTGAAGGCGTTGGGGTCCTCGGGGTTGGGGGCCTTGACCGTGGGGAAGCTCCCGTCGGGCTTGGTCTGCTCGGGCACGGGGAACACGTTCTTCATGCCGATGCGGTCGAGGACCGTGGTCACGGGCACATAGCCGGAGCCGTGGAGAGGCGTGTAGACCATGGTCACGTTCTTCCCCTTCTCCTGCAGGAGCTGGGGCTGCTGCAGCAGGGACATGGTGGCGGCGTAGTAGGCCTCGTCCACCTCCTTGCCGATGAGCTCGATGGTGCCGGTAGAGAGGCCCTGTTCATAGGGCATATAGCAGGTTTGGAACCCCTCCACCTCCCGGATGCGGGCGGTGATGGCGTCGGCCTCCACCGGGTCCACCTGGCCGCCGGTGGTCCAGTAGACCTTGTAACCGTTGTACTTGGGCGGGTTGTGGCTGGCGGTGATGACCACGCCGGCGCTGCAATGGAGGTGCAGCACCGTGAAGGACAGCTGGGGCACGGAGTGAAGGGTGCTGTAGAGGTACACATGGATGCCGTGGCCCGCCAGCACGCAGGCGGTCTCCCTGGCGAACACGTCGGAGAAGTTCCGGGAGTCGTAGGCGATGGCTACCGTGGCCCCCTCAGGGAACCGGGCCTTCAGATGCCGGGCCAAGCCCTCCGTGGCCTTGCGCACGTTGTAGATGTTCATCCGGTTGTCCCCGGCGCCCAGCACGCCCCTGAGGCCCGCCGTGCCGAAGGACAGCTCCTGATAAAACCGATCCTCGATCTCCACCGCATCCCCCGCGATGGCCCTGAGCTCTGCCTTGGTGCTTTCGTCCACGTCGGGACTGTTCAGCCAATACTCATACCGTTCCTGTGCGTTCATAGGTCCTCCTTGATGATTTCGTTTATATTCAATTCCCGTGTGCTTTCAAAGGTCTTGCCCGAGACGGTGAGACGCTTGGCGAGAAGCAGCTGTTGCCGCTGCCGATAGCGCCGGTTGGCCTCCCGGTCCCCATACTTGTCGTCCCCCAGCACGGGGCAGCCCAGGGACGCCATCTGGACCCGTATCTGGTGGGTGCGGCCGGTGAAAAGCTGTATCTCGGCTCGGCTCAGCCCCCCGCGGGTCTCCACGATCCGGTAGCTAAGCTCCATCTTCAGGGCCCCCGGCGTGCCCTGGGGCACCAGGCGCATGAAGGATCGCGCCTCGTCCTTGAGCCCGTAGTGGACCAGGGTCCCCGTCCGCTGCGCGGGGGTCCCCACCAGGATGGCCTCGTAGACCTTCCCGGTTTCGTGGCGGGCGAAGGCATCCAAAAGCCGTTCCTCCGCTGCCTCGGTCCTGGCCAAAACCACCAGGCCCATGGTGTTGGCATCCAGCCGGTGGACCGGATAGAGGGGCGAAGTGATGGCGGAAAGCTCCGAAAGAAGGTCCGTCTCCACCTCCGTGCCCGGGGCCTTGTCCACGATCAGCATATCCTCGTCCTCATAGACGGCGGAGCAGGCCCGAAAGGCGGGCAGATACTTCACCGCCGTGGGGAATTCCGAAAAGGGCGGCAGAGCGTAAAAGGTCATGGGCTCCTTCAGCGTGGGGTGGGCGATGGTCAGGGCATAGGCCCAGAGCCGTATCTGGTCCCCCACCCGGGCGTCCGGGTTGTACCGCTGGTCCCCCTTGAGAGGGAAGCCGCTGTGACTCAGCTGGACCCGTATCTGGTGGGGTCGCCCGGTTTGCAGCTCCACATCCAGGAGGGACAGCCCCGCTCCCCGCGCCAGGGTCCGAAAGCTCAGGCGGGCCAGCTTCGCCCCGGGGGTCCCCTCCTTCACCACGGAGGTGGTGTTGGTGCCCTCGTTTTTCAGCAGCCAATCGGAGAGCCGCCCCGCCCCGGGGGCGCTGCCCGCCACGACGGCGGCGTAGCGCTTCTGGGCTCTGTGGGCGGAAAACTGCTCGGTGAGCCGGGCGGCGGCCTTGCTGGTCCGGGCGAAGACCAGGACGCCCCCCACGGGCCGGTCCAGCCGGTGGACCAAACCGAGATACACCGCCCCGGGCTTTTGATACTTCTCCTTGATATACTCCTTGCAGGCGGTCAGCAGGTCCTCGTCCCCGGAGGCGTCGGCCTGGACGGGCACGTTGGCGGGCTTTTCCACCACCAGCAGGTGGTTGTCCTCATACAATACGCGGATATCCATAGCTTAGGGGACCCATCTTCCGGTGGCGCCGCAGGGCAAAACCAGGTTGCCCCGGCGGATGGGCAGGCCCACCTCCTGAGCTTCGGCGTGACCGCCGGGCAGGGCCACCGTCAGCACGTTCTTCAGCACGCTGGGAGCCAGGCCCGTGGTGTAGCTGTTGATGAGGAAGAAGCAGGGAGCGTCCGACAACAGGAGCTTGGCGCACTCGCTGACCAGCTCGAACAGGCCCGCTTCGATCTTCCACATTTCGCCGCCGGGTCCCCGGCCATAGCTGGGCGGGTCCATAAGGATGCCCTCGTACCGGTTGCCCCTTCGCTGCTCCCGGCGGACGAACTTCAGACAGTCGTCCACGATGTAGCGGATGGGGGCGTCGGCCAGACCCGAGGCCGCGGCGTTGTCCTTGGCCCAGGCCACCATGCCCTTGGCGGCGTCCACGTGGACCACCTGGGCCCCGGCCTTGGCGCAGGCGCAAGTGGCGCCGCCGGTGTAGGCGAACAGATTCAGCACCCGGGGCTGCCGGCCCTGGGCCTTTTTCCAATCGGCGAGCCGGTCGCTCATAAAGTCCCAGTTCACCGCCTGCTCCGGGAACAGGCCCGTGTGCTTGAAGCCCGTGGGCCGGACCACGAAGGTGAGGTCCCTGTAGCGGATGAGCCAGCTTTCCGGCAGCTCCTTCTGAAACTCCCAGTGACCGCCGCCGCTTTGGGAGCGGAAGTAGACGGCGTCCGCCCTGTGCTCATCCATGGGCCACACGGCCTGGGGATCGGGCCGAAGCAGGGTGAACCTGCCCCAGCGCTCCAGCTTGTCGCCGTTGCCCGCGTCCAATATCTCAAAATCCTGCCAACCGTCGGCTAAATACATACCTGTCCGCCTTTTTGCCATTGATATGGTCAGTATATCATAGTTTTTCGCCGGTGGGAATAGAAAAACGGGAAAGACCGCCCAAGGAGGCAAGAAAAAAGGGACCGTCGTTGGGGACGATCCCTTTCCCTTTGGCTTAGTCCTCTTCCTCTATTCGGGTGATGCTGGCGCCCAAGGCGTTGAACTTGTGCTCCAGATGCTCGTAGCCTCGGTCGATGTACTCGACACCCCGGACCTTGGTCTCCCCCGAGGCGGAAAGCCCCGCCACGATGAGGGCGGCGCCGGCCCGAAGGTCCGTGGCATGGATGTCCGCGCCCCGCAGGCCTTCCACGCTGCGGATGCGGGCGGTGCGCTTGCTGACGCTGATGGAGGCGCCCATCTTCCGAAGCTCCTTCACGTGGTTGAACCGGTTTTCGAAGATGTTCTCCACCACCGTGGAGTTGGAGGTGGCGGTGGCCAGATACGCCATCATGGGCTGCTGCAGATCCGTTGGGAAGCCGGGATAGACGGCGGTCTTGATGTTGACGCCCCGGGGCCGCCGGTCCATCTTCACCCGAAGATAGAATTCCCGCCCGTCGTCCCCCTCGATGAAGATAGAATTCCCGCCCGTCGTCCCCCTCGATGATCTGGGCGCCGCTTTCCAGGAGCTTAGCGGTGATGGCCTCCATATGGGTGGGGATCACGTTTTTGATGATTACGTCGCCCCGGGTGGCCGCGGCGGCGATCATATAGGTGCCGGTTTCGATCTGATCCGGGATCACGGCATAGCTGCAGCCGTGGAGCTTTTTGCGGCCCTGGATGCGGATCACGTCGGTGCCGGCGCCCTTGATGGAGGCGCCCATCATGTTGAGGAAGTTGGCCACGTCCACCACGTGGGGCTCCTTCGCCACGTTCTGGAGCACCGTCTGCCCCTCGGCCTTGCAGGCGGCCAGCATCAGATTGATGGTGGCGCCCACGGAGACCAGATCGAAGAAGATCTCCGCCCCGTGGAGCTTGGCGGCCTGGGCCCGGACCACGTTTCGGCTTTCGTCGATATACACGTTGGCACCCAGGGCCCGAAGACCCTTGATATGCTGGTCGATGGGCCGAGGACCGATGACGCAGCCCCCGGGCAGAGCCAGCTCCACCTCGCCGTAGGCCCCCAGCATGGCCCCCAACAGATAGTAGGAGGCCCGCATGGCGCTGATCTCCGGGAAGGTGGCGTCCACGGTGGTGATGGAGGTGGGGTCGATCCGCAGGCAGTCGCCCCGGGTGAAGTCCACCTGGGCCCCCATGCGGGACAGGATATGCTTCAGGGTCTGCACGTCCTGGATGGACGGCAGATTTTCCAAGATACAGCACTGCCCGGCCAGGATCGCCGCCGGGATGATGGCCACCGCCGCGTTCTTCGCGCCGCTGATGGTCACGGTCCCCTCCAGCCGCCGACCGCCCTGGATGCTGTAGTATTGATTCATAGAGAACCTCCGAAAAACTGGGCTCAAATCTTTTTTTACTATACCGGTTTTTCGACGTTTTGTCAATTCGGCGCAAGGGGCAGAGGGCCGGGGCGGCAGATACCCTATTGACAGGACGAAAAACGTTTGATAAAATATATTTGTATAAAATGAAACGGACGGTGAAGACCATGGAATATGACTATCGTGAAGGCATGAAGCTGGCGAACCAGCTGTGTTTTCCCCTGTATGCCGCCGCGCGAAACGTGACCGGCCTCTATGCCCCCTATCTCAAGGCCCTGGGGCTCACCTATACCCAGTATATCGTGTTCCTGGTGCTGTGGGAGCGGGACGGGGTGTCCGTCACGGAGATCGGCCAGCGGCTGATGCTGGACAACGGGACCCTTTCGCCCCTGCTGAAAAAGCTGGAGCAGGCCGGGTATATCCTTCGCCGCAGGTCCCCGGAGGACGACCGGGTGGTCCAGATCACACTGACGGAGGCGGGCCGGAACTTGCAGCAGAAGGCCCGGGACATCCCGCTGCAGGTGGCCGGCTGCATGGACTTGCCGGCGGAAAAGGCGCAGCAGCTGTACGATTTGCTGTATGAGCTGTTGAGGAACCAGGGATACGGACAAAACAAAAACCCAGAAAAGGAGACAAAAGCATGAAGACGGTGTATGATTTCACGGTGAAGGACAGAAAGGGAAACGAGGTGCCCCTCTCCCAGTACAAAGGCAAGGTGCTGCTCGTTGTCAACACCGCCACGGGCTGCGGCTTCACCCCCCACTATGAGCCCCTGGAGGCCATGTATACGGAGCTGAAGGATAGGGGCCTTGAGATTTTGGACTTCCCCTGCAACCAGTTCGCCAACCAGGCCCCCGGCAGCGAGGACGAGATCCACGAGTTCTGCACGGTGAAGTTCGGCGCGGACTTCCCCCAGTTCAAGAAGATCGACGTGAACGGGGAGACCGCCGACCCTCTGTTTGCGTTTCTGGCCACCGAGAAGCCCTTTGAAGGCTTCGGCAAGGGGCTCAAGAACGAGGCCCTCAACAAGTATGCCGGCATGAACAACAAGCAGTTCGGCGACAAGGCCTATATCAAGTGGAACTTCACCAAGTTCCTGGTGGACCGGGAGGGGAAGGTCATCGCCCGGTTCGAGCCCACGAAGGATATGCAGGAAGTGAAGAACGCCGTCCTGGCGGCCCTGTGAACAGAGAAGGAACCGTCATGGCGGAAATCTTCGATATCCAACAGTATCTGACGGAGGGCGTGGAGGCCATCGTGAAGGACGCCCTCCGCGCCACCCTCCGGGACCCCAAGGAGAGCCTGTTCATGGCCCGATTCGCCGCGGCGGCCCGCAAGGCGTCGGAGCGACGGGCGAAGAACGAGGCGGCGGGGGTCCACGTCCCCTCCTATCTGATTGCCAGCATCACCTCCAGCTGCAACCTGCACTGCGCAGGCTGCTACTCCCGGGCCAACCACGCAACGGAGGACTGCGCCCCCAGCCGCCAGCTCACCGCCGATCAGTGGGAGGACATCTTCCGCCAGGCGGAGGAGCTGGGCGTCAGCTTCATCCTGCTGGCCGGCGGGGAGCCCCTGCTGCGGTACGACGTGGTGCGCGCCGCCGGGGACCATCCGAACCTGCTCTTCCCCCTGTTCACCAACGGCACCTTCCTGGGCGACAAGTATTTTCAGCTGCTGGACAAATGCCGCAATCTGATCCCCGTCATCAGCATCGAGGGGGACCGGGACATGACGGACCAGCGCCGGGGCGCCGGGGTCTTTCAAACGGTGACGGACAACATGGAGCGGCTCCAACGCCAGGGGCTGATCTTCGGCTGCTCCATGACGGTGACGCGGGAGAATCTGGATGAGGTGCTGTCCGACGGCTTCGTCAGCGACTTGGCCCGCCGGGGCTGCAAGGCCGCCTTCTACATCGAATTCGTGCCGGTGACCGACGAGGCCAGGGATCTGGCGCCGGGGGACGCGGAACGGGAGCGCATCCGGGCGGGCATCGATCGGCTGCGGGCGGAGCATCCCGAGATGGTCTTCGTCTCCTTCCCGGGGGACGAAAAGAGCTCCGGCGGGTGTCTCGCCGCGGGCCGTGGATTCTTCCACATCAATTCCCACGGCGGCGCCGAGCCCTGCCCCTTCTCCCCCTATTCCGACGTCAACGTGACGAAGACCTCCCTGAAGGAGGCCATGAATTCGCCGCTGTTTCGGGCCCTGCGGGACAACGGTCACCTGCTGGAGGACCATGTGGGCGGCTGTGTGCTGTATGAAAAACGGGATTTGGTGGAGGCCCTGCTCCAGGGCGGCGGCCGGGCATAGGGCCCAACCGGATCAGGTCAGATCATAGACCAGATCGAACTGCTCGTACCAGCTCCGAAGGGTGCCGTCGTTGGCCCAACGGATGAGCTGGCTGTCGATGAGGGACAGAAGGTCCTTCTCCTCGCTGGTGCCGATCACGTGATACTCCACCGTGCCCAGGGAATACCGGGACAGGGTCATGGCCTTGTCCCGATAGGACAGGGCCACGGACCGGGGCAGGCAGGCCGCGTCCACGGACCCGGCCCGGACCGCCACCAGCATATCGTAGTACGCGGCGTAGGAGATGATGACGAGGCCGTTTTCCTCGTCCTGCTGATAGTTGCTCAGCACGCGGTAGGCCGCCGTGTCGTGGAGGACGGCGATCCGCTTTTCCGCCAAATCGTCCTGGGCCGGTACGGTGTAGCCCATGAGCACGCAGGGGTCCCGATAGAAGGGGGCCTCGGTGGCCAGATACCCTTTGCCCGACAGCTTGTCCAGACTCATGATGGCGATGTCGATGTTCCCCTCGCTCATCTGCCACTCCACCGTATGCCGGGTGACGGGCCTATTCTCGCAGCCGTCGGTGCTGTTGAAGATGACCTGGGACAGGGCGCCGGACAGGGCGGGCTCCAGACCCACGCCGTTTTGGTTCAGGCCGTAGACGTTCTCGTCGATGCCCACATGGAGGGTACCCTTCTTGCGGAGCACGTCGATCTCCGCGTTGTTGAGATAGCTGTCCGCCGGCTGGTTGATCAAAACGGCCAGGAACAGGAGCAGCAGCATCCCCAACAGAAACAGCACCGGGCGCAGCGGCAGCCTCTCCTGCCAGTTGTCGGGCAGGAGCCGCCGCCGGTGTTTTTTTTGTACCTTTTTGTTGAATTTGGTTTCCATGGGGAGGGACGGGTGCCTTTATTTTGCGGGCGTCAGCAGGGCCACGCCCATGGGGAAGGGCTCCGCCAGGGCGTCCAGCCGGTGGACGGGAAGATTCTTGTCCACGGCCTTGAGGAAGGGCTCCTCCGTGGAGATGACGGCGAAGCTGTGGCCCGGGCAGCGATAGTGCATGGGCACGGCCAGCTTGGGGCTCAGGACCTTCACGGCCTCTGCCGCCGCTTCGCCCGTCAGGGTATAGGTGCCGCCCACGGGGATGAAAAGCAAGTCCGCGCCGGCGCAGGCTTCGATAAGGGCGGGGGTGGGTGCCTCGCCCAGATCCCCCAGGTGGACCACCTTCAGCCCGTCCGCTTCGAAGACGTAGGCTCGGTTGTGGCCCCGCTTTTTGCCCTGGACCTCGTCGTGCCAGCAGGGGACGCAGGTGATCTTCACATCCAGAAAGGTCACGTTCTTCTCCGTGTTGACGATCACGTAGTCCCCCTTGACCTGGCTTAGGTCGCAGTGGTCGTGGTGCTCGTGGGACATGGTGACCACGTGGGCCCTGGCCACCGGGTGAGGCAGGATATCCTGGGCGTAGGGGTCGGTGACGATCCGGGTGCCGGCGCTGGTCTCCAGCAGGAAGCTGGCGTGGCCCAAATAGGTGATCTTCATGGTCTTTCTCCTCTCAGTTTGAGTATGGCTGCCGCGGCGCCGCCGCAGCGGTTTTCCAAGCCGATCCGGTCACAGCCGGCGACCTCGTGGGTCATGGTGAGGGCCAGATGCTCGTCCGCCGCCCGCCAGGACCCCCGCCGATAGGCCAGATACGCCGCCCACAGGGCCCGGCGCACCGGTTCCGCGTCGGGGCAGGGGGCCATGCCCTTTCGGGCCAGGATGGCCATCCGGTTCTCCACATAGCTGCCTGTGGGCCGGGTGTTCAGGGCGGCGGCCCAGGCGATGAGCCCGTCGAACCATGCGTCGGAAAGAAAGAACAGCAGCCAGCCGTTCTTCTCCCGGATCGTCCGCACCTGCTGACAGCCGGGCAGGGCCTGTATCAGCTGCCGGGCCGCCTCCGGTGCGTCGCCCTGGACGAAGGTGCCGAGGGACAGCTGCCCCTCATCCCGGGGCAGGCGAAAGTCCCGGGCCGATACGGTGGCCCCTGTGACGCTTTCCACCCAGGCGGAGAGGGCCAAGGTCAGTGAAGAAAACAAATCTTCCATACATAGAGCATACCCAAAAACCCCTTTTCCGTCAAGGACGGGTTTGGACCCGGCCGGAGCCGGCTATACTGATGTACATGAAACGAAGGATGCTCATCTTGCTGTCCGCCTGTCTGCTGATGGCACTGCTGCCCCATGGGACCATGCCCGCCGTGAGGTCCGCGGAAGGGGTACTGCGGCTCCATATCCTGGCCAACAGCGACAACGAAGCCGATCAGGCCCTGAAGCTTCGGGTCCGGGACGCCCTGTTGCCCTTGTTCGAGACCGCCGCCTCCTACGACGACGCCCGGGCCTTCGTCCTGGATCACGGCGCCGCCCTGCTGAATCGCTGCGAAGGGGTCCTTGCCGCCGCCGGCGCCCCCTATGGGGCCCAGCTCCTTTTGGGCGTCGGGACATTCCCCGACAGGACCTACGGAGGGGTGCGCTTCCCCGCCGGGGCCTATGACGCCCTGCAGATCGTCCTGGGGGCCGGAGTTGGCCACAACTGGTGGTGCGTCCTGTTTCCGCCCCTGTGCATCGTCACCCCTGACGGCGGCGCCCCTTCCCCCGGCGAGGGCATCGCCTTTGAGAGCGATATCCTGGCCTTCCTGCGGCGGCATTTCGGCTCTAAATAGCGGGAAAAGGCTTCGCCTGGCGAGACCTGTCCCCAGCGAAACGGCTTGGATTATGAAGGGTATCTGTCTTCGGCTGCATCACCGCTTCCGGGCGGCAAAGACATAGGCTTCGGCCACCCAGTCCAAAAGCTCTCGGTCGATCTCGTCCGGGTTGCCGACGACGATATGGGTGGTCCAGCGGCCGGGACGGGGCTCCACGGCGGCCACCCGGGGGGATGCCAGCCGATAGGGCAGCCCCAGGGTAACGGTGATCCAGGGGGTCGGCAGATCCGCCTTTCGCTTGGCCCGCAAAAGGGATACGCAGGCGAACACCCGGGGGTTCGTGAAGGTGATCTGGGTCTTTTGCACCCGGCAGCTGGCGTCCGGCCAGCGCTCCGCCACCGCGTCCGCAAAGGCGCGATAGAGGGCATAGGCGCCGGGAACGGCGTCGAAAAACAGGGCTGCGTCCAGGTCCGATTGGGTCATGGCCGCCGCCTCACGCCAGCTCCAGGGTGCAGCGAAAGCCCCGGACCCCATAATAGGAATCCGCCCCGTTGTGAAAAACGAAGACGGCGCCGTATCGGCGTTCGCAGAAGAGGGCGCCGCCCAGGGCACGGATATCCTCCGGCGTCAGCACCCAGCTGGAGGTCTTGCGGTCGAAGGGACCGAGGCCCTGCAGATGGCGATATTCGGCCTCGCTCATGAGGCGCAGACCCCGGCTCGCCGCCTCCTCCATGGCGCTGGAAGGAGGCGCGTTCTTTTTGCGGGCCAGCCGGGCCGGACCGTCGTAGCACAGGCCGCGGCGGGGCGATTCCTGGGCGCAGTCGCAGATGAGGAGCTTGCCCTCGAAGATCACCACATCCGGTTCGCCGCCGCTTTGCTCCATCCATTCCGCCGCCCGAAGCCGCGCCTCATTCCCCAGGAGCAGGGCTTCCACCGTTTCCCAGGCGACGCCGGGGTGACGAGCGGGATTCGTTTCAAATCGCGTTTTCAATGATTCCAGCATACAAAGCACCTCCCAAAGGATTACGTTCGTTCGGTGATGATCACGTGGATGGTGTCGCCCTCCCCCTTGCCGAGGGCGGCGCGGATGGCCTTCAACACGCCGAGGATATAGCACACGGAGCCGTCCGGGTGCTTAAGGCCCATATTGACGATGCTTCCGTCATAGGGGATGCCGTCGAAGGTGGCGTGGACCTTCAGGCGGCCCTTGCCCGTTTCCTTCCTGAGGTCCCAGGGAAAGACCACGTATGCCCCGCCGCTATCCTTCAGCTCGTGGAGCGCGGCGTCGTATTCATATCGCATAGTTCACCCCTTTTGCGCGTTTCGGTCATCCATATTATAGTATGAGTCGAGTCCCGGCACAAGCGGCGGTTTTGCCGGGTCCGCGGGCTTTTTTGGCGGAATCGCCTGTCCTGGTCGTTGCCTTTTTCCTCAACGGCTGGTATACTTAAAAACGATCAATACAAGGAGCCGTTGCAACGGATGGATTTCTCCCCCATAGAGCCCCATCAGGATGCCGCCATGGCCGCCATCGTTCGGGCGGCCCTGAAGGCGCACGGGCTGGATATACCGGGAACGGCGTACTTTGACGAAGCGCTGGACCATTTGAGCGTCTACTATGACCGGCCCGGCCGGGCCTACTATGTGCTGCTGGAACACGGGGCTGTGACGGGCGGCGTGGGTCTGGCCCAGTTCGAGGGGCTTCCCGGCTGCTGCGAGCTGCAAAAGCTGTATCTTTCGCCCGCGGCTCAGGGCCGGGGGCTGGGGTACCGCATGATCCGGTTCATCGAGGAGCGGGCCCGGGCGCTGGGCTACCGGCAGATATATCTGGAAACCCATACCAATCTGCAGGCGGCCATCCACGAATATGAGCGATCCGGCTACCGGCAGATCCCCCGCCCGGCAGCCGTGGTCCACACCACCATGGATCGGTTTTATATCAAAGAACTGTAGCACAGGAGGAGCCCATGCTGTTATTCGGCAACATCAACCGGGGTCTGGCGGAATATGGCTCCGTCCCGGGCGCGGTCCTGGTGGACGTCCGGGAGGCGGAGGAGTTTGCGGCGGGGCACATCCCCGGGGCGGTGAATCTGCCGCTTTCAAGGATCGAGACCGTCGCCCTGCCCAAGGACACGCCCCTTTTCCTCTACTGCCTGCGGGGGTCCCGAAGCCTGCGGGCGGTGGGCGTCCTGAAGCGAATGGGCTACACCAACCTGCGCAGCATCGGCGGGATCAACACGTACAAAGGGGAACTAACCAAATAAAGCCGGCCGCCGCAGGGCGGTCTTCTTTTGTCGACCCCACAAGTATTTCCAACCACATATATTTTCAAATATTCATTCATATAGAACGGTTACTTTGTCGAAAAGAGGGGCATACTGGGGGCACAGAAAGGAAATGAAATCATGATGACTTGGCATATATTGTTTGGATATATAGACGGAGGCCGGGCATGAGGCCCCGGGTGCGGCTCCGGCGGCTGGGGGCGGTGCTGGTGCTGCTTTTGGCGGCGCTGCTCCCCCTGGCGGCGGACGCGGCGGCGCTGAAAAAGGGCTCCCGCGGCGACGAGGTGGTGACCCTGCAAAAGAAGCTGAAGCAGTGGGGGTACTACGACGGGGCTGTGGACGGCGTCTTCGGCACGGCCACCCAGAAGGCGGTACAGTTTTTCCAGCGGAAGAACGGCCTTACGGCGGACGGCGTCGTGGGCACCAAGACGGCGGCGGCCCTGGGCATGACCCTGTCCGGCAGCGGTTCATCCGCCGGCGGGGACGGCTCCTCGGACCGCAATGTGCGGCTGCTGGCGGCCTGCATCTATGGCGAGAGCCGGGGCGAGCCCTATAAGGGCCAGGTGGCCGTGGGCGCGGTGATCCTGAACCGGGTCAAGTCCAGCAAGTTTCCCAACTCCATCGCGGGCGTCATCTACCAGTAGATATACTGTAAAGGGTGGTTTTCCTAACTGCCAAATACGAAATGGCTGCGGCGGGACGGTTGCGGGACCAGTCCACAGCAGGCAAAAAGAATTGTAACACAGGCACTATACCACAGTGACGGAAAAAAGAAAAGGGTCTCGATGAAAGAAAGGAGAAAACTTATGAACATGACGCGGATCATTCGGAACACAGTCTATCAGGTGAAGGTCTACAACGACCGGCAGGACGACATCTCCATGGAGGACGCCATCCTCCGCCTGATCCTCAACCAGCCCACCCTTCGACGGGAGCCCCCAGCCCCGACAGCCGCCCTCGAAAAGGCGATCGTCTGAGGGCGCACCTATGGCATCCTATTTTGAACAGCGCGGCGGCACCTACACCACCGTCAATGGCGTCCAGCTCCCCGACCTGGTCCTGGACGCCCCGCCTCCCGGCCACTTGGGCAAATTCGGCCGCATGCGTAAGCGCTACCTGGAACAAAAGCACGACGGCACCTTCGCCGCCCTGGTCCTCTCCGGCAAACTGACCAAGCACTTGATGGAAGTGGACCAGGCCGCTCAAGAGCAGATGGAAGCCCTGACCCGCCAACTGGCCGCCAACCAGGGCGTGACCGAATCCCTCAAGGTCCGGGACCAAATGGAGTGGCTCGGCCGCATGAATTCCATTCGCAATCGCGCGGAGGAGATCGTCAAAAATGAACTGATCTATAACTGAACGAACAGGGGCCGCTGCAATATGCAGCGGCCCCTCAACCATTCTGCATTAAGAATCTCATGAAAAGTTGCGATACATTCGTTTTTTCAAAAGATCCAAAATGGCCAGGTACCCGTATCCGATCCCCAGCAGAAAAACCAAGATGGCAAGGATCCACCAAACGGTGCCCATGAACGGAAGGCCGCTGGTAAATCCCAATGCGCCGGCGGGACTGCCCCAGTTCAGGAAGAAATAGGGATAGCGAACGCCTTTCAAAAACTCCCATCCGGCCAGATACCCGATGCCTGCATAGATGGCATAGGCAAGGGGCGGCAGCGTGACGAGGGGGATATGACGCTTCTGCAGCGTTCCGTACACGCCGGTCACAAAGAAATCGGCAACGGCCGCGACCGGGACCACGACGTGGGTCAACACGTTCTGCACATTCCACGCATGGGAACCGAGGGTCGGCGCAAGCACAAAGGCGAACACGACGCCCGTCAGCGTGATGGATACGGCTCCGACGAATCGGATGACGTACAAAACCGTCCTCGGCGGTGTATGCCGAAAAAGCAGCCACAGGCCGATCACGCAGATCACTGCGACGGCGATATTCGATTGGATCGTAAAGAACATAAAGACCCGGCTGCCGCCCATAAACGAGCCGCGCCCGGCGGTTGCGGTCCGATAGATGCCGACGGCTGCGGCGAGGATGACGATCAACTTCAGCAGGACGGACAGGTATTTTGCTTTATCGGATGGTTTCATATGCTCCTCAGAACGGCAGGTTCACTCGACGGATTCCGCCGCCAAAATGCGCTCCACCAGATCCCGCTTTTCATACAGGACGCAGCCGCCCGCATGGTCCTCCAGCAGGTGCCCGTTTTCGCGCAGGGTCACAAACAGCCTGGAATTCAGAGCGTCTCTGAGAGACGTATTTCTCACGTTCACGTCCGAATACGGGGAGAACGGACACGGCTCCGCGCCGCCGTGAGAATTGATGTGGAAAAAGCCGCGTCCTGCTGCGACACAGCCGCCGGAGCTCTTTTCGTCGCCGGGGAAGGACAGATAGACCATCTCCGGGTGCTGTTCCCGCAGCCGCGTCAGCTCCGCCTGCAGATAGTCTCGCTCGGCGTCGCCGGGGGCAAGCTCCCGGCTGTCCTCTGTGACCGGCACGAACTCCACAAAGATGACCACCTTGCAGCCGCGGTCGGACAGCGTCTTAAGGAACGATTCGGAGGTGACCTCCCGGATGTTCTCGGTCGTCACGGTGACGGACGCGCCGTAGATCAGTCCCCGGCGGTGCAGCTCGTCCATGTTCTGCACCAGGCGATCGTAGATCCCCTTGCCGCGGCGCGCGTCGGTCACGGTCTGCTCGCCCTCGATGCTCATGATCGGGACGAGGTTGCGGCAGCGGTCGAACAGGTCAAAATACCGCGCATCCATGAAGGTGCCGTTGGTAAAGATCGGGAACAGGATGTTGGAGCGCTTGCCCGCCGCCTCGATGATGTCCCGCCGCAGCATGGGTTCGCCGCCTGCGAGCAGGATAAAGCTGATGCCGAGCTCGTCGGCTTCGCTGAAGATCTTGAGCCATTCCGCGCTGGTCAGCTGCTGCACGGGCGCGGCGTCCACGGTCGCGTGGTTGCAGCGGGAATAGCAGCCCGCGCAATGCAGGTTGCATTGGCTCGTGATGCTTGCGATCAGAAACGAGGGAATATGCAGTCCGTTATCCTCAGCCTTCCGGCGCTTCCTCGACGCGGCGGCGGTGGCGGCGGCAAAGCGCAGCATGAACGCGCTCTCCCGCGGATTCTGCAGCGTCGCCTTTAGAAGATCCTTCATGAAATCCTCAATGCCCTTGGACAGATACGCCTGCAGGTCAAACGATTCGCTCATAGTTTCTCCTGTTGTAGATATTCGTTCGCCGGTTTCTCCGCGGCGGAAACCGCAAAGACGCTTGCGTCGCCAAGCTTGGAATGGTATCGTACGGCCGTTCTCACGGCATGGTAAACCGTGATCGTCCCTTCCACAGCGGCTTACACCCGGAAGGACGCGATATACGCCGTATCCGGCGCGACGGCGATGCCCGGATCGGCGATCGTCAGCGCAGGGGAGAGCCCGCCCTCCTTGGCGGCCAGTTCAAAGTGCGCCAGCGCAATGCCGAGGTCGATCTTTTGGATATCCCATCCGCCCTCGCCGTAGCCCTTGCTGCGCTTTTCATAAAAATGTACCGTGTCGCCGCATACGACGACGCGCCACGGCTGCTTGTTGACCGCGGACGGCGCCAGGCGAACGGCTTCCAGCGCATCGAAAAGCGTTCCTGCCGCTTCGGGCGAAAGAGGCGTATCGAAGCTGCCGGAAAAGAACAGGGTTTCAAACGGGAGCCGCGCGTCCGCCTTGATGCCCTTGCGCATGATGGTTTCCCGCATGGACATTTTTTTGGCCGGGTAGCCGAGGGGGCTGACGCAGGGCATGACCTCGCCGTCCCGCAGGTCCATGGCCCTTTCAAACGCAGGGCGGTCCATGGTTCCGGCGATCCACGTCGTGCCGATACCCCGCGATTCGGCGAACAGCACGACCTTTTCAAAGGCGTAGCCGAAGGCCTCCTCCGCGTGGGGAACGCGCGGCATTTTCCCGGCGATAAACGTGTCCGTCCCGACGATGACGGGGCTCTTCAGCCCTTGCCGCTTCGCGTCCAGCAGCTTCCATGTGATGGGAATATCGTAGGGGTTCTCAAGCTTTTGGGCAAAATCCAGGATGGCCGCGGCGTCCTCCGGTTGTAGGGGCGTCTCATCAAAGGTGCGCACGCTGCGCCGCGTGCGGATGCATTCCAATACGTTCATCTGCTTGTCAGTCCTTTCTTTGAGGGCGCCTGTGTATAGGTTTTCAGTTTCCGGACGAAGAGGAGGAGGAGCTCGCGGACGCGGTCGCCTCCCGATCCTTGATCATGTGCTGGAGCGTGATCAGGATGGCCACGACGACAGGCTCCGCTTCCGGCCGATAGATGTCCACACAGTACTTGTCGTGGAGGGAAAGGAGCTTTTGCCCGATCACGGCAATGATGCTGCCGTCCGCATCGTAGAGCTGGAAGTTCAGCCCCAGGATGTTGCCCCTGAGCTGCCAGCCCAGGCCCTCGATGTTGGTGATGTCCTTGATGATGTGGAAAAACTCGTTGGACAGCTGAAAGGAAGTTCCGTCCGCCATGGTGATGAAATGCCGCTCATGGAGGGAGAAGAACTTGCGCTCGATATGGGCCACCTGTGCGCCGGAAGCGTCGGTAATGTCCGTTTTATCGTGGAGAGAGGGAAACTTGGTGTTCGCCTGGTACACGACCTGCTTGTTTTCGTCCACGATGCTGATGCGGTGATGCAGGGTGAAAACCTTCGACGTCGTAAACAGGGAACGGACCGGCTCCCCAAACTGAGCCACGTTGTTCACGTTGGCCTGCTCTCCCGCCTCGCGAAACCGATGATGCTTGGAAAAGATCCCCATGTCGTTGCCTCCTAAATATCTCTAAGATGTAATCGAGTTATAAGCTGTTCGCGTGAAAGCATCAACGCGCATTTTCCGTCAGGGCACTTTCCCCCAAAATGCCGACTTGACTAATACACGATTTTTATGCTTCCGGGCTTATCCTCATCGTACGCAAGCTGCACGGTTTCGCCTTCCACCGGCACCGGGCATCCTGCGCCGATCCATTTGTGTTTCACGTATTCTGTGCCGTCGATCGTGTATTTGATTTTGGCGATATACGGAAAAGTCGCTCCGTCTAAAGGCCCGTTCCGAAACGCTTTCGTGTTTATTTTCAACCACCACTGCTTCTTGGCGGAGACGATCGTCCCAACGGTTCTTTTCTGCATCTTTCTTTCCTCCTTCACACACGACGATTTGGATCGAAAAGGAATACCGGGACCGCCGCTTTTACAGGCAGGCGCGGTAGATTTCCACGACGTCGTCCCTGGTCAGGGGCACGAAGGCGTGAGCGAGCCGGTCGTTCCGGTTGGCGTGATCGGCCATGACCTCGAAGTGCTCCTCGTCGATGTTCAGCTCCCGGAGGGTCATGGGGATGCCGGTGGACTTGAAGTAGGCTTCCAGCCGGTCGATGGCCTCCTGCGCCAGGGCCTGATCGTCCTTTCCCTCAAGGCCGAACACGTTCTTCGCGAACCGGACGAAGCGGGGCAGGGCCGTGGGGTCCTTCTTGAGGATAAAGCGCATCCAGCGGGGCGTCAGGATGGCGAGGCCCACGCCGTGGGTGATGTCGTAGAAGGCGGACAGCTCATGCTCCATGGCGTGGCAGGGCCAGCCGGTGTCCTCCTTGCCGTATTCCGGGATGCCGGAGCAGGCCACGGAGGAGCAGGACATAAGGTTGGCCCGGGCACTGTAGTTCTCAGGGTCCCGCAGGGCGATGGGCGTATACTTCATCACCGTTTTAAGGATCGTTTCCGCGATGCCGTCGGACAGCTCGCAGTCGTCCTCCCGGGAGAAGTAGCCCTCGAAGATATGGCTCATGATGTCCGCGGAACCGGCTGCCGTCTGGTAGGGGGACACGGTGAAGGTATAGGTGGGATCGCAGATGGAGACCGTCGGGAAGGTGAGACCGGCGCCCAGCTTCTCATTCAGCTTCATGTTGCTGATGACGCCGCCGCCGTCGAACTCCGAGCCCGTGGCGCTGAGGGTCAGCACGTCCACCAGGGGCAGGGCCTTGGAGAAGCCGCCGGAGGTGACGATCATCTGCCAGAGGTCGTCCCCCTCATAGAACACGCCGCAGGCGATGGCCTTGGAGCAGTCGATGGTGCTGCCGCCGCCCACCGCCAGGATCACGTCGAAGCGTCATGATCGTGTCGTAGAGGCCGATGCGCTTGATGGACCCGCCGCCGTAGGCAAGCAGAACCCGCTTTCCAAAGGTTGCGAGGGCTTCCGGGAGGCGCCGTATCTGGCCTTCGCCGAAATAAACTTTGGTGGGGATGGCGTGAACGTAATTGAGCATGGATGATACCTCCCTGGGGCTATTCTTCCATCGCTCAGCCGCCGCCGAGCAGGATGGACATAAAAAGTATATCAGCCCACCGGGCCGTTTTCAACCTGTTTCGCGGCATGTGTGGGCAAACGATTGGGGGAAGATATATATTTTCCTTAGCCTTGCTGTAATAGAGCATGATTTCTGCGCCAGCGAAGCGCGGCCGTTGTCTTTTTCTTTTCCGGCTGATATACTGAAACCAGCCGGAAACGGGGGAATTTGTGAGCATAGCAGGGGGAAAAGCATGAACGGCATCGACATCTACATCGACCAGCAGGACCCGGCCATCCGGCCGCGCCTTTGTGCGATCCGCGATACCATCCGTGAGGCCATCCCCGAGGCGGAGGAGCGCATCTCCTGGGGCATGCCCACCTATTGGAAGGGGCGCAACATCATCCACTTCGCCGCAGGGAAGCGCCACATCGGCATCTACCCCGGCCCGGACGCGGTCATAGAGTATGCGGAACGGCTGCATGGGTACAAGACCAGCAAGGGCGCCATCCAGCTGCCCAACGATCGGGAGTTGCCCCTGGAGCTGGTGGCTGACATCGCCCGATGGAGCTTTGAGCAAAACGCCAAGTAGCGTTTCGGGCCCCGTTTGTCGCCTGACGCGCGACCTCTTTTGCCCGTCATTCGCCTATACTATGACCATCAACCAAACAAGGAGGTTACCATGAGAACCATTCGAGTCACAGGCAAGGGGCAGCTGCGGGTCAAGCCCGATATGACCAGGATCACCCTGTCGTTAGAGGGACTTTACCCAGAGTATGGCGAGGCCCTCCGCCGGTCCGCGGAGGACACGGAAAAGATCAAGGATCTGCTGACGGAGCTGGCCTTTGCGCGGACGGACCTGAAGACTCTGAACTTCAACGTGGACACGGAGTATGAGAGCTACCAGGTGAAGAACACCTACAAGCAGCGGTTCGTGGGCTATAAGTATCACCATCAGATGAAGGTGGAGTTCGATTCCGACAACGCCCGGCTGGGGAAGGTGCTGTACGCCCTCGCCAAGTGCGCCTCAGCTACACGGTGAAGGACCCGGAGGCCGCCAAGAACCAGCTGCTGGGCAAGGCGGTCGCCGACGCCCAGGCGAAGGCCCAGGTCCTGACCCAGGCGGCGGGCGTCACGCTGAAAGACATCCAAAGCATCGACTATTCCTGGGACCGGATCGACTTCGAAATCCAGCCCATGAACCGCATGCTTATGGCCAAGGAATGCGCCGACGAGGCAGCCGGCTTTGATATCGATATCGACCCGGACGACATCGACGTCTCCGACACCGTGACGGTCCTGTGGGAAATCGGGTGACAATCTGATTACCTTTAGCGCCCGAATGCCATGCTGGCGCAGGCTGTTATTTGAAATGTCATTATTCTTTCATCGTGATTTTATTGAAATGTCATTGAATCTGTGCTATTATTTGTTTGAAAAGTCATCCGGAGGACCATGATGCTATTCAGAAAGATTGAAGCGCAGATAGAAGATCATCTGAAATCGGATTCTCGTGCGATTATGCTGGTCGACGGCGCGCGCCAGGTAGGCAAGACATACATCATTCGCCACGTCGGACAAAAGCTGTTTGAGAACTATATCGAGCTCAATCTGGTGGAGGACTATGTCGGGGCCCGCTTATTCGCCAACGCAAAAACGGTTGAGGATTTCTATCTGGCCGTCAGTATGTTGGCTGGAGATCGGATGAAGGAGAAGGAAAACACGCTGATTTTCATTGACGAGATCCAAGCTTATCCTCACCTGCTGACTCTTTTGAAATTCCTGGCCCAGGACGATCGCTTCACCTATATTGCCAGCGGTTCCCTGCTGGGTGTCACTCTTGCACAAACCACGTCTATTCCCATGGGCAGCATCCGCATGGTTCGTATGTTCCCGCTGGACTTTGAAGAGTTTCTATATGCCAATGGCATGAATGCGCTGGTTGTCAGCTCCCTTCGGAAGAAGTATGAACGACAGGAATCCCTGGACGAGGCCACCCACGCAAAGGTACTGGATATGTTTCGGAAGTATCTTTTGGTGGGCGGCATGCCGGATGCTGTCAATGCTTTTGTCGCTGAAAAGAACATCCAACGGATACGGCAGATCCAGTCAGAGATCTATGCGTATTACGCGGCGGACGCGTCTAAATATGACGATGGACGCAAATTGAAGATTCGCCGCATCTATGATCTGATCCCCTCGAATCTGGAGAACAAGAAAAAGCGTGTCGTTGCCCAAAGCATCGAAAACAAGCGCGGCAAAACTTTTGCGGATTATCAGGATGAATTTGATTATCTGATCAGCGCCGGTATCGCTTTGAGCGTGCAGGCGATTTCCAACCCTGTCTTCCCGCTGATCCAGTCGTCCGGAAAGAACCTTTTGAAGCTGTATTTGAACGATGTGGGGATTCTCTCCGGAATTCTTTACGGCAACAACATTCAAGCGATTTTGAGTGATGAGGAAAGCATCAACCTCGGTTCAGTATATGAGTGTGTCGTCGCCAGCGAGTTGATTGCCCACGGACACAAGCTCTTCTACTATGATAATCGCACAAAAGGAGAAGTCGATTTCCTGATCGATGATTATGACAGCCTTTCCGCCGTTCCCATCGAAGTGAAGTCCGGCAAAGATTATACCGTTCACAGCGCGCTGAACGCATTCGTTTCCAATGATGATTACCACGTAAAGAAAGCGATCGTGCTCTCCAACGAAAGGGAGATCGCGACGAAAAACAAGATCACCTATCTGCCGATCTATGACATCATGTTTCTATAAACATGATGGAAGAGGAATGTGCAGAAATTCTGTACACACTTATGATGAGAAGATAGAAAAGAGTGAGGATGCTCAGCATGTTAAAGGATTACGGTGGAGCTGAGGCCGAATACAAAGCCTTTATCCATATAATAGCAGTAGATCTTCTGGTTAGCCTATGGTCCCTCACAGATGCTCTGGTGAAAAAGGGAGACCAAATAGCGTTGATCTGGCCACCATCAAAGGAAAGGAACTGTGCCAGCTGTTCAGTCTGAGATGTGGTTTTTAAACAATAAGCACGATCACGACGGCGATTCAATCCGGCGTCAATAACGGTCCAGATCAGATCCTAGACCAGCTTCTTTCCCTGGATATTGTCAATGATATGTTGTATTCTGATCCTCTTTTCAACACAATTCGGTTGGATGGCAGCAAATCTACCGCGTCCATCATGGAGAACATCATGGATCCACTTCGGATGAGGGGTAGTAGTTTAATTACTGGGGACAAAAATCAAGGACCGCCGTAATAACATGCGACGGCCCTTGGCTGCTCATGCTATGAGATTATGGCCTGAATCCTTTTCGTCAAGAGTAATTGTGATACTATGCTTCAATAAGGCTTCTTGCAATTGTATCTTCTCCTTATCATTTAGCCCTTGTAAGGAACGAACTATTTCTATTATGTAATCTTCCCAGATTTCCAAACTCGAAATCGAATTAAGAAGCGTAATCAAGAGCTTTGCTATACTATGTGGATGGTTTAATGCCAGATGTTTTTCTTTCAATTCATACCAAAGCAGGTGATCTATACTGGAAGATATTCTGCCTTTACAAAGAATATTGATCGCATCATCAAGAACAAAATCAAGCATTGGTATCAACATGAAAAGAGAACGGCTCTCAGATTCTGTAAGCTCTACAGGCTTATTATTCTTTCTGTTTTCCAAAAAGCGTTTTAACCAATTATTCCACCAGCTCAATTTGGTTTCTGTATCCATATTTCTCAGACGATATTCTATAGAGGAAACAAATTGTTTTCTGATCTCTTCTGAAGAGGATTTATATAACTCCGGGATGTATTTTAAAGTTGGCTTTTCAACGACAAAAATCAGCAATGTTAAGTAAAGATCAATAAATCCTTTTCTAACTTCACCCTCTAACCAATCAATATTCTTGACTGCTTTAAGATAAACAGGTGCAACAATTTCCACCGTGTCTTTATAGATCCTTCGTGAAAAATACACTACTCCTTCCCATGCTGCCAAATATTCTTTCTTGTTCTTTCCGGTTAGCATTGGCTCAAAATGGCTAACACACCAGTTTTTATCTCTATAGCAAAAGAAATTAAAATGTCCAGCAAGTATACAATTAGCTACTTCGCTTTCCCAAGAATGGAGCTGAAGTGCTTCTTCAAATCTTGCTTTATATGAGTCTGGTATGCTGGTATCATCAGAGCATGAAGTCATATGTATCCAGCACATTAAGATAATACCTATTGTTGTGTTGTGTACCTCCATGATTAATTGCGACGAAGATGCTGGTTCTTTTGGCCTTCGATCCCAAAGCTTTATAGAGAGGTTAAACATCATTTGCTCATGTTCTTTGAATCTTGATTGTATATCCTTGCTTTGTAAGGCTTTCAATAATAAGCGGGCCAACTCCAGTACATCTGATAATAAATCAGAAATTTTTAATGATTCTTCCAATATTGCGACTGATTCATCAATTGAAAGATCGGCGTTCTCAAAGCCCTGAAACAAGAAATTCCAAATATCAGCTTTCTCAACTTTGTATGCATATAATGATGCCATTACTTTTCTTGCCCACTGAGTATTTCCGTTTACGCAGTTAGAAAAAGCTTTAAGTAATCCCCATCTCGTAGGGCCTTCAAAAGAATCAACCTTATAATCTAAAAGCAAGTTTATCAACTTTGCGATGGGCATCTCCAGCATCTCCTGTTCGGTGACAGGGCTCTTATCAGTAGCCCATACGACACCGGTCTCTTCGACACTTAGCTCTGGATGCTCATGCGGAGAAAAATGGTATTCGCTTTGTATTCGTTGAATAATAGTAGCTATTCTATTATTTGTTGGATTAGTTCTTTGCAGCCATATGCACCAATTATAAATTGCGTATTGCTTGCTGCGTTCTTCATCATTATAAGTAGAACCTTCTTCTATCTTGTCAAGAAAACGATTTTGCACTTCAGGTGATGCTCCAGAAAATGCCTTTTTAGCAAGGAGAAACAACTGCTCCTTGCCAGATGAAAACCAAATCAATCCCTTATCACATAACAATTCCATTGCTTCGTCACAGCTAAAGAATGACGATTCACGTATCGCTCTCAATGCAATTTTGCGCATCAAGATGGAATCAGATAATAAGCCTTTCATCAAATAATGCTTAGAATCTATTTCGTTAATCATTGTATGAGCTTGTAAATATGCTTGTATCAAGATATGTAGAGGTTCTCGAGAATATTCATCTACATGGTCTTCGATAACGAGCATAGCTAAAGACCATGGTTCCTTATTTTCTGTAGCATACCCTATCTCAGCATACCGATAATGCAAGTCTTCAATTATCCTTTGTACAAAAGAAATGACTTCATTTGCATACTGCGGCATTACCTCTTCGTGTATCAATTTCCAACCTTGATTAATCAAATCATGATTCCCCAAGAAAATATGTTTAAATTCGATTTGTCCTCCTTGCATCCAAATGTTTTTTTGCATTCTAATCGAACAGTCAAACATTTTTTCAAATAAGTGCAAGCATAAATGAGTTAGGTGCCGTTCATGTGCTTTTTCTATGCATCCTTCGATTATCCATGGGTCATCAAGATGCCGATCCATTATTGTAATATACTCTTTAAAGCATTCATCGCTCACACCAGTCACATTACAAGAGATCCTATTCAAAAGCATTTTTGAAAAAAAGCGGTTGAACTGATTTTCATGCTTAACAAAGAGCATTTTTAGATTGTCGTCATAATTACCAACGATCTTTTTGCACAACCAACTTGCCCAAAGTTTGCCTTTTTCATCCATTGGCATAGTTTCGGAGAAGCAACAGGAAAACACATCTTTTTTGTCCAGCAGCTCAAGCCATTCTGAACCAGATATACAGTCAGCCAACACTCTTGATCGCTCAATTGTTTCAAGACAGTAATCAATTTCCGTATCAATAGTCAAGTCTTTAGGAGGGGCATCCGCTATTTCGGCAAACTGATTCTTCCAATCCCACAACCCCTTCTTAGCGCGTGTACCAAGTTTTATCAGTCCATCCCTCATTACAGGATGTCTGTTTTTGGGATAATTGATTGATGTGATCCCCAATGCATTCCAATCTGATTTTGTATCATCGGTAAGTATATATCTGTTTGCAGCATGCTCCCGGGACATAGCTCTAGTTAAATACCGTAAAATAGTATCACTATAACTATAACCAATGAACAGTACCGTATATGATTCAAACAATTTTACGAGAAAACGAGTTGCATACCCTTCTGTCAAATATGCTCTTCCAAAATCTTCGTCAGTCACTACCATGTATTTTGAATTGCTGACATTTCCATGAACATGAATGATGCCATCAATATCACTTCCTAAAGGCAATGCAGGTGAATTGTAAACCGGGACTCGAAAGCCTCTCTCCTCCAAGACCTGTTCAAACATCTGATCGTAATTCGTGGTGACAATTTTTATTCTCTCTGGAGAAACAAACAAATCTACAATAGCTTCATGGAGAGCATTATGTTTAAGACAAGCTCTGGACAGGATACATGCTGCACTTTCATTCACATCTATTCCCCTAGCCTTTAATGCACCAAGAAACACCTCACATGGCTCATCTTTCTTTATCGTTTGTCCTGTACCTTCTGCTATTTCTTTTGCAAGATCCACAAAATTTGGCAAAAGGGTTGGCTTACCCATGGAAGCGCCTGCCCCCGCAAAGACAACCAATTTATCCTCTCGAATGGCATCAAGTATTCGATTTGGGAAATTTATATTGTTTAGAAACATATCTTCTCCATGTACATGCAGGAATTGATTTTTGAAACAGCAAGGGAGACTATATCTCTTTGGTAATTACTATTCCACTATCTGTCCCTCCGCCGTCCACGATGTCTTCCTATTCTTCTATCTCCAGCATGCCCTTTGCGAAGGCCATGGTCAGCTGGAAGGGCTTGACTTGGTCGCCGAAGCGGACATAGAGCCGGTTCGTTGCTTCGTTGATCTCCGTAATGGTGCCCTTGCCGAAGAACCGGTGCTTTACCACCGTGCCGATATGGATCTCGGGCAACTCGATTTCTACCGGCGCGGGCTGGGGTGCAGCGGGGGCAGGGGCCGGAGCGGGTGTCGGTTCCGCCCTTCTCGGGGTGATGATCGTCACATCCTGATACCGTTCCACGATAGTATTGCCGTTGCGCCTCTTCCTGGGCTTTTCCGCCACAGGCTCCGGCACAAAATCGTCCTCATCCTCCGGCTCCACCTCAAAAGGCTTGTCCGGAATATCATCGTCCGCCGGGATCGCCGCGATCATGGAAGCGGCCAATTCATCCGCATAATGATCATATTCCTCGCGGGTGCCCACGTTCTTCATGGCCTCATATTCCTCACGGGAGAGAACCGTGCTGTACAGGCCGACCTTCTCCCCGGCGTGTTTGTTGATGCCCGTATAGTTGAGGCTCGACTCCTCATACCGCCAGAACTTGTACACGGCATCATTCATCGTGGTCGCGTTGAACACGTTGAGGGAGCACAGCAAATCGAAGTCCTGAACATCCTCCGTGATCACGTCCTGCAGCGTTTCCTCCCGATAATCGGTCAGGAACATGAATATTGGAATCCTGGTGGCAAACTTTATCAACTTATCCTGAATTTGCTTCCGCTTGGACTTAACTTCTTTCTCTTCCTCCGACAGCTCTTTCTTTTTCTTGGGTGTCAGTTTCTCGCCGGATTTTTTCGCCTTCTTCACGGCGTCCGATTTGTTGATGATCGCTATTATATCCTGATTCAGGCTGCGGAAGCCTTCAATCTTATCCAAGGCAGCCATAGCCTGCGGGTTGTTCATCAGCCGCATCAAGGTATCGTTGTCCACATTGACCAGCATGGCGGACTCCCATCGCTTAGCTAGAAGCGTTGCCGTGGTGCCTGCCATGGTGAAGTCGAGGATCTGTCCTGCGTCGATCTCCTGCATCCGGCTGCCGTCATAGGCCAATACGGGGAGAAAATGGATGAATTCGTCCACCTTGCGCTCCGGGCTCCGTTCTGCAACATTCAACTGGCAGGAGTAGTCTGCAATTTGCTTTAGCGCACGATCCAACGCAAAATCAAACACGTAGCAATCGTGCTTCATGATTTCCCTGGTTCCGTGTTCACCCTCAATTTCCCAGGGTGATTGCACACGGAACGCCGCCTGGAAGTAGGTCTCCGGGCTGGACAGGTCCCGCAGCATTAGAATGCCGCTCCAGGGCTTCACCGTGACACCGGTCATCAGCTTGCCGCAGGTGAGCGTGATGGTTTTGTTGGTCAGCGGGTCACCCATGGACTCCATCACAGGGTCCAGGGCGCTGGCGCCAATGCCCGCGCCGATGCCTGCGCACACATTCACCTTGTAATCGTGATAAAACGTGTTGTGCGGTTTCGCCAGCAGGTTCCGCATGGCGAAACAGGAGGCCACCGAGGGCATGAACCACACCGTGTGCAGCAGCTCACTCCGCAGCGTCACGTCGGAGTAGGGCATGGGCGGCTTCCGGGCTCCCATCCGCAGTTCATCCACCGTGGTCTCAGCGTATGCGCCGCGAATGAGGTCCAGCCATTTCTGCACGTACTCCTCATGCACAAAACGGGCCTCGTCGCCCTTTCCCTCCGCCTTGAAAAACAAGTTAAGGCGGAACACGTCATTCTCTGTTTCTCTGGCAATCCGCTCGATACTCTTGGGAATCTGATAGGTGAGCATCACCATCCGAGGCAGGGCAGCATAGGGATTGTTCGGCCCCTTCCAATTCTCCTTTGCCCGCTGCTCATCAGAATAGGTCCAGTTATAGATCTGTTCCTCAATAAACTCTCCCGAATTCAATGCCCGGAAGGGGGTGCCGGACAGATACAGATAGTAATCCGTGGTGATAGGCAAGTAGGTTTCATCGTATGCATCGCCCCGGCTGTAATTGGACAGATCTTCCTCATAGGTATCTTCGTCGTTGGCGAACATGGCCTTGGCGCTTTCCTTCCAGGCGCCAAAGTGATATTCGTCGAAGATGACCAGATCCCAGTTGATGGCTCTGACCCAGGTATGCTGCTCTTTGTACCCTCCCGTGGACTTATCGTATCCCAGAAAGTCCTGGAAGGAGCCGAAGCAGACGATAGGTTTGCTCTTGTCGGCGGCCAAATACTGCTGGTTGATGTCCGGTTCGCCCGGATTCTCCGGCCGGGTGATGAACTGCCAGCCCACATAGTTCTTATGGGTCAGCAAATCGCTCCGCCAGGCGGTCTTTACGGCGGGCTTGAAGGTGAGGATCAGCACCCGCTTCAGCCCCATCTTCCGGGCCAGTTCATAGGAGGCGAAGGTCTTGCCGAAGCGCATTTTGGCGTTCCACAAAAACTTAGGGGTCTTTCGGGACCCTGCCTGATATGCCGAGCGGAAATAGGCCATGGTCTGATTCACGGCCTGCTCCTGCTCCGGGCGCATGGTAAAATCGTTGGTACGATCCAAGGCTTCGGGCGTGGCGCGGTTGCGTATCGCTACCACAGCGGCCTTCACTTTATCCACATCGCAGCGGAACCATTCCCCGCCCGGATTCTCCACGCCCATTTGCCGCAGCAGCCGATGCACGTCATGATCCGAGAAGCTCCCGCCGTCGGAATACATGGCCGATTCCCGCAGCACGATCCGATAGGGCACGCTGCCGTCCGGACGCCGCGTGGGGTACTGCTGGGCCACCCGGGCATCCACGTCGATGGCCGTATAGCCCACCTTCAGCAGCCCCGGATAGAGCTCGTCCGTATAGGCATAGATCATGGGATGGGCTTCCGGCTTGCCGTGCAGGAATTCATCTAAGCTGTTGATGTCGGGCATGAGAATTAAGGCCTCCCAACCACTATTTGCTCCTCGTTTCCTTCTGAGACTGGTCGTTGTTGTATTTCAAGCTAACAATCGGCTTAGGAGCACTAACATCTTTCATAGGGTTTTTCTCATTCTTTCCCTGACTAATCTCTTTTGTCGATGGCGATGATTTCGTCCCTTTTTGTTCCATAACTTTCTCCTATCTTTTTTTCTCTTCGATTATCTATCTTTCTCTTTTCTTCAAAGTAAAAAGCATTCTCTTTTTTCTGAATTCCATTGATAGTATGTGCTTGCTCTAATTCATATATGGTATATACCTTCCCATGAATTCTAATGGTTCCTGTAGCTACTATTCTGACAATAGGATGAGGTGTTTTCACTTCTTTTAGAGGATTAGGTTGCGTTTTCGGAGTTGGTTTATGCTCCGGCTTTTGAGGGCTTGGGCTTAACTCTCGTTCTTTCTCCCGCACTTTCTCTCGCACTTTTCCTCGTTCTATTTCTTTTATTATATTTATTACTTTTCGAATGCGTCGATTGGGTCTCATAAGGCTATCACTCCAAGTTTGATTAATATTGCAAGGCAAAACCATAGTACGCACAAACCTAAGGATATATAAAATGATATCATGGATAAGCGAAGATTGCGCACTTTTTTATTGTTGTTTTTTTCATAAGAAGCAAACATTAGTTCATATGTATCAACTATATACTTGTTTCGTGATGCATTTGTTGCAAAAGATTGATATTCCTCTATTATCATGTTCTTGATTTCTGTCACAGAGGGGAATCCCACTCTTTTTGTTCTCCTCTGAGCTAATGTTGCAAACAAAAGACAAAGAAGCAGAAATACTGTTATCGAAGAAAATGAAAGTAACAAAAACAAATCTGTGAAGATTCTTTTTGATATAAGGATTTGTGCTAGCAAAAGAACTGCAGCTATTACGAAAGAAAAAGCCGCTTGCATCCTGCCTGCTTGCTCAACGATAGAATGCTCTCTTGCTTCTTCGCTTTCATAGATTTTCGAGGCGATATCTGCCATATAGGAAAAGCATTCATTCTGAAGCTTTTCTTCTTGAATTTTTGCTTCATCCACAGTTGTTTTCTTCTTTTTCAACGTGGCTTCGGCCCGATGAATCGAAATCCTGATTTCCTTCATTTTGTGCTCTCCTTATATCTTATTCATCTGTTTTTTTATCAAATGCTTTTTTCATGCTATCACTTATTCTCGCTTGGATATCCGGATTATTCATCGTGGATGTAACAACTCCACCGATCAGTCCGCCAATCAACTCTTGTGCCATGCCATACTTAACAGCATTTTCAGCCTCTTTTTCTTGCTGCGTTAGTTTTAGCTCGTACTCAGTTTTTAGCAATTCTATTTTTCGGTCGTGGTCCCGCTCTTTTTCCTCTGCCTCAAGTCGGTATTTTTCTCGCAACGAATCAATGTCAACTTTGTGTTGCTCCATCAGCTTTTCTATATCGTGTGCGTTTTGCTCCTTCAGTTTTCGTATCTCTGTTCTTGCATTTTTGAGTGTAACAAAGCACGTGATTATCCCCGTGATTAAGGATGGGATACAGGCGATTAATAGTGTTTGGGTAAAGTTGTTCATGCTTTTCTCCTTCCTCGAGATTACTCCATCGGTTTGATTGTGGATTCGATGAAGGCGATTTCTTCATCGGCCAGGCCATATTTAGCATACAAGTCAGCATCTGACCACGCCTTAGTGAAATCTTGGGATGGAACAAAGCAAAATGTAGCTTTCGTCAAGTGGATGGATGTCATCGCCTGCAACAGTAAGAATCGAACGAACTTCGTTTTTAAGTATCCCAGCAAATTGGCTGCTTCTTCCACGGTGTCAAGCGGCCCCAAAACCAGATAAGAATGTGTGCAAACATCCGACGGTGCTAGTACTTGCATTGATGAAGTAAGAACCCTATATTTCCCGTCTTTTCCCGGTTCACCAGCATGCTCCGCTCCTGTCTGACTCACAAGGACTTTATACTTACCATAGTATTTTTGTCCTTTGGTGACCTCTTCTTTTGAAAGATAACTTATCCCTTCGCTGGAAAAAAGACGGACAGGATGCCCCTCATCCTTTTGCTTTACCCCTCGTATCTTGGTCGATAATCCAAACGGACTAATAGGGCTGACATAGTTATCTATGGATTCCTCTTTACTTGTTTTCCTGACAATCTCAACAGCATCATTATACCTAACGATAACGGAAAACTCGTCAAGGTAACGCTCCATTTCATTAGTAGAACCACCGTTTATGTTTGTAACTTTGCATATCCCGGGATGATCTCTATCCCAAAGGAAGTAGCATACTCCGCCACCTATACTGTTTTGCGGGAAACACTCCTTAGCGTTTGCATAGTCCACTAAAACACGGAGGCGTTTATCTTTGCGCATTTCATTACGAAAATCCTCCAGTTGTTTCATTCCCCCTGCAAACCATCGGGACTGGATGATCATGGATAAGTACCGGGGATTAAGTTTTTTAGCTTGTTGCACAAAGAGCTGATACAAAGGGATAGCCTGTGCAGAAGTCGTTCCTGTATTAAGCTGATACGGCGGATTCCCGATGATTACATCAAATTTCATATTCCAAATCTCCTCCGGATGGATGGTGTGAATGAACTCATAGGCGTGGGTTTCCAGGCCATCGTCTCGCTGATACTGACTCTCCGATGCCCCGCAGAAGACGCAGCGGCCATTCTTCCAGCGGTGCCGGATATTCTTGAAGCGAACGTTGCCCTGAACGGAATCGAAGGGGGTCACGGAGTAGCGGCCGTTGGGGTATTTGCTGCAATAGAGGCTGCGGCGGGAAAGGAGGCTGGTGATCTCCGTCATGGCGATGCCGTAGATCTGCTCATGAAAGATGTGATCCAGCCGCTCTTGAAGATCGGGGATCTGGTCCGCCAGGCCTACGATCAGGCGCTTGGCGATCTCCCGCAGAAAGACGCCGGTCTTGGCCGCCGGGTCCAGAAACTTGGTGCTGGGGTCACGAAACAGCTCCTGAGGCAGCAGATCCAGCATGGCGTTGGCGATCTGAGGCGGGGTGAACACCTCGTCGTTGCTCAGGTTGGCCAAGCAGGAGAGAACGTCAGGATTATAGTGGGCGGAATAGAGGTCAGGCATCTTGCGCGATCCTCCTGTAAGATGTTGCCGGGAATTCCTGCACGGGCTTGGGGCGGACCTCGTTGGTGACGGGGTCGATCATCCAGTTGTCCTGCGCCATGGCGTCGTCGCCGAACAGGGACAGCTGGGCGGAGTATTGGTCAGGCTCCGGGTTCTCCTTCAGCAGCACGTCCAGCCGATAGTCCCGGCGCTTCACCATGGTTTCGGAAACGAACTCCCACTCGGAGAAGATGATGGGGGTGTCGGTGTCATTGGTGTTTTCATCTACGCACATGAGGGAGAGGGCGTTGCCGCAGAGGATATTGCGGGAGAGGACGAAGCGGACCGCGTCGCGGCAGGCGTCGTTGGCCTCCTTCTTGCAGTTGGCGGTGTACTCCTTGTCCCAAATGTCAAAGAGGCGGGCGCGGCAGGCGTCCGCGTTATCCTGCAGCAGCTCCACGCCGTAGATGCTCATGACGGCCATGACGGCGTATCGCTCATAATCGGCGGGAGATTTGCCATAGCTGCGCTTCACCACGGCCAGTTTGCGCCGGAGGATCTCGGAGAGGAAGTTGCCGTCCCCGCAGGCAGGCTCCAGAAACCGGGAGTTGATGCGCTCCGTTTCCTGCTTGACCAGATCCAGCATGGCGTTCACTTCCCGTTCGGCCGTGAACACCTCCCCGTGGTCCGCCACCCGCTGCTTTGACTTGACCTGCTTCTCCATAATCCCTCCCTATAATTTCACATAATACATTATACCAGAAAAAGTGCTGTTTGTAAAAGGGATATTGGAGACACACTTCCCGGCGTACGGCTCCTGCCTCAAGCTTCCCTCCTTCACCTCTTTACCATATCATTCAATTCCAGGCATATCAACCACTTGCTCCTCATACCTGTACGGTTTATGGGACTATATGCGTGGGCGGTCCTTGCTGTCCTGCAAATGGGACAATTGGTTTGATATAATAGAGGGCCGAAAAGGGGAGAGCGACCAAAATGGTACGAAGAAGGGGGTGAGCGTATGCCGATCAAGATCAAGCGGGAGGATGGGAGCATCTCGACCTATCGGAACGCGTGGAGCATTCCGGCATTTCTGCTCATCCCCGAGGAGCTGCTGCGGCGAGCCAGCCGGGAGATCTATACCTTGCCCCGGTATCGGGCGGCGTTGTTGGGAGACAGAAGGGTGATCGAGGTGATCGAAAGCGACCTGTTTCTGGCCACCATGTCCGATATCTACGCCTATATGGCCTGGCCCCACATGGGTCTCGAGGGGAAGATGGAAAGCTATTCCGGCTTTGACCCCTGCTGGAAGATGGCCCATGCTGTTTCGCTGTGGGTCGATGGGTTGGAGGAACTGAGCCTCCTGCACACCCTCCCGGAGTGGCTGGCCCTGACGGAGGATCGACCTGTGACCAATTTCGGTTTTGCTCCCTATGATCTGGTGGATGGGTTCATGGCCGCCGCCGTCCCGTATGTCCTGGACCGAGACGGACACCGGGAATGGATGACCTATGTCCAGAAGAACCATTGTTGGGAAGACTTTGACTACCGCCCCAGCAAGCAAAAGACGGAGTTTTATCGGAAGTGGTATCACACTCGTACCGCACATCCCACCACAGCTGATTATCACATAGCGTGTGCGAAGTTGCCTTACAGCGACAACCACTATGGGCAGATGGTTGAGCAGACTGCCGCCCGGGTGGATGTGGAGCGGTTTGTAAACAGCCTGCCGATAATGGATCGCAAGATCATGGCCCTGCGGCTGAAGGGGCGACCCTTGGAAGAGATCGCCAAGCTGACCGGGTTTCAGACCCACAGCGCCGTCCTCAAGCGCATCCGAAAGGTGGGGAAAGCCTATGAGCGGTATACCGGGGCGGACCTTGGCTTCGATGAAAAGAAAATCATATGATTTTCAAAAAGCTGGAACAATTTGGCGTTCCAAATGTCATGTATATGTAGATAGTGGCTCTGCATGATTGGAGTTGCCGCTTCTGATAATTCTGGCCAACTTCGCTAGAATTATAGCGCTGAAAAACCATCCCAAGTTGGGATGAATTTTGAAGGACATGCCAGGTCAACTTTGTCGCAAGTTGCGACAAAGTCAGCCAGAAAAGTCTGGCCAAGTTGGCCAGGCTTTTCTACAACAACTTCCGCTCAAGTTGAGCGGAAGTGAACGAGATAATTATTCCCAACTTGGGAATAATTTTATGACAGCCACTTCCCGACAACTTGTCGGGAAGTTGGCGATGACTGTTTTGAAAATGCGTCCCAAGTTGGGACACATTTCGCGGATGTTGTTGGCCCGGAGCAGGGAAGAAATTCCCGATAACTTGTCGGAAATTATTACGAAGAAGGATACGGGCAAAAGTTGGGCCAAGTTGGCCCAACTTTTCTATAACGACTTCCGCCCAAGTTGGGACGAAGTTGAAGAGTTTCGCCAACTTGGCGAGACTTTTGACGTAAGCGTCAAATCTATTGACGTATAGCCGTGAGGTGTTTCGTGTGAGACAATAGGTATGGGAGTCTTAAGGATTCTCAAGACGTCTCAAGAAAGCA
>CADBYI010000039.1 GCA_902798825.1 uncultured Eubacteriales bacterium
TTCGGTCCTGGATGCTGTTCAGGGCTGTTGTTATGATATATGCCGCAAGGAGAGTTGGGGAAACCCGGAACCCCTGTTCCGGATCTCTTCCCTTCTTGCGAATACATTTATACCACGCTTTTTAGCACTCGTCAAGTGAGAGTGCTAATTCTTTTGTGAGGAAATTGTGAACTGTCATTGCAGCTATTTTCTCAATAGCGCACTCCCGCTATCAAAAAGTGCAGTCATAACTCTTTCAAACCCAGTTTTGTTGAAACAGAGAATTGAAAAAAGCCCCTAAATCAGGGGCTTTTTCTGGCCTCCCCGGCGGGATTCGACCTGCGCTGCGGCGCAGGCCTTGCCCGCGGCTCTCAAGCCCCACAGGGGCTTGATTCACTCCCGCGGGCGTTCGAATCCCTTCTATTCCATGCAAACAAAAGGACCGCCACTCGGGCGGTCCTTTTGTTTGGCCTCCCCGGCGGGATTCGAACCCACGGCCTTCCGCTTAGGAGGCGGACGCTCTATCCTGCTGAGCTACGGAGAGGGATGCGGTCCTCGGGACCGCGGGGGTAATTATACCAGATAATTGGGGTTTGTCAATGCGTCAGAGGAGCTTGCGGGTCTGGGCATAGACGTTGCCACTGCCCACGGTGATGACCAGGTCCCCAGCGGCGGCGTTCTCGTCCAGCCAGGCGCGGATCTCCTCGAAGGTGGGCAGATACAGGGCGTTGCCCGTGGAGGCGTTGATGCCCGCCACCATATCCCGGGCGTGGACGATGCCGGTGTCCACCTCCCGGCCGGGGTAGATGTCGGGGACCAGGACCTTGTCGGCCCGGCCAAAGCAGGTCACGTCCTGGCAGAACAGGGTCCGGGCCCGGGTGTAGCTGTTGCACTGGAAAACGCAGTACAGAGCCTTGTGGGGCACCCGGGAGGCGGCCTCCAGGGTGGCGGCGATCTCGTTGGGGTGGTGGCCGTAGTCGTGGAAGACGCGAACCCCGTTTCTCTCCCCCATGAACTCGAACCGGCGCTTGGTGTTCCGGAAGCGATCCAGAGCCCGGGCGACGGCTTCAAAGTCGGCGCCGAAGACGCTGGCCACGGCGGCGGCCCCGATGGCGTTGATGATGTTGTGGGTGCCGGGCACGTGGAGGGTGATCCGGCCCAGGGTGTTCCCCTCGTGAACCAGGTCGAAGGAGGCGCAGCCCAGACCGTCAAATTCGACGGCATCGGCGTGCCAATCCCCCTCCGAAAGGCCGTAGGTCAACGGTTCCCGGTCGAGGAGGGGCAGCAGCCGCTGGACCTTCTCGTCGTCTCGGCAGACGATGATCTTCCCCTCGGGGGGCACCAGGGCGCAGAATTGGGCGAATGTGTCGATGATCTCCTGCTGGTCCCGATAGCAGTCCAGATGGTCGTTGTCGATGTTGTTGACCAGGGCCACCGTGGGCATCAGGGTGAGGAAGCTCTTCACGTACTCGCAGGCCTCGGTGATGAACAGATCCCCGTCCCCCACCTTCACGCCGCCGTCCAGCAGATCCACGAAGCCGCCCACGTGGACCGTGGCGTCCAGCTTCGCTTCCTCATTTATATAGGCCAGCATGGAGGTGATGGTGGTTTTCCCGTGGCAGCCGGAGATGGCGGCCACATGGGGATACCGGGCGGAAATCTGCCCCAGGGCCACGCTTCGCTCCATCTCGGGGATGCCGTGGGCCCGGGCATAGGCCCGCTCCGGGTTGTCTGGCTTGATGGCGGCGGAATAGATGACCAGATCCGCCCCCGCCGCCTGCTCCCCCTTCTGGGGGATGGCCACGGGAATGCCCAGCTCCGTCAGTCGGTCCGTGAACTGGGACCGCTCCCGATCCGAACCCGTGACCTCATGGCCCTGTTTTTTCAGTATCTGCGCGATGCCGCTCATGCTGCACCCGCCCACACCGATGAGGTGGATGTGCTTCACGTCGTCCAAAACCACTGCCACTTTTCTCTGCCTCCCGACAAGTTTCCCTATAGTATACGCTTTTTGTATGAATTTAGCAACTATTTGCCCGCTTTCGCCTGCTCCCGGGCCTTGAGCTCGTCAAGATCGTCCAGCCGGGTCACCGTCGGCGGCTCGCTGCCGTCCAGCATGCGGATGAAGCAGCGGCGGCGCTTGTGCTGGTCCGTGTCGAACAGCCGCCACTGGGACAGCACGTTGTCGTTCATCTCCAGCTGGGGCCCGGTCTCGGCGTATTTCACGCCGCAGGCGATGGCCTTCTTCAAAAGGTCCTCCACCACGATCAGATTGAGGCCCGAGCCCTTGAGGTCTGGCCGCACGGCGATGAGGAACAGATCGAGCCGGTCGTTGGGGCCCTTGAGGGCCCGCAACGTGGGGATCCAGCCGAAGGGGAACAGCCGTCCCCGGCTTTTCTGGTTGGCCCGGGAGAGGGAGGGCGCGCCTACGCCGAAGGCCACCAGCTCGTCCCTGTCGTTGTAGACCAGGCAGGTGGTCTTGTTGTTCACCAGGGGCAGAAACTCATGGGTGTACTTCTCGATCTGCTTCGGCGTCAGGGGCACCATGCCGAAGAGGACCTGGTACGCCTCGTTATACAGCTCGAACACGTCGTGCAGATACTGGGGCAGCCGTCCCTTCTCGGACAAATCCCGGATCTCCAGATTCATATGCTTGCGGACCCGGTCCGTGAGCCTGGCCAGGCGGGGCGGCACCTCGCTGGGAATATGGATTAAATATTCCACCCAGTCCACCTCCTTCACAAAGCCCAGCCGGGCCATGTGCTCGAGGTAGTAGGGATGGTTGTAGTACACATAGAACTGGGAAAGCTGATCGAAGCCCTCCACCAGCATGCCCTCCCGATCCATGTCGGAGAAGCCCTGGGGGCCGTGGATGGCCACGCAGCCCAGCTCCCGCGCATAGTCGGCCAGGGCCGCATACAGGGCGTCGGTGACCTCCGGATCATCGATGAAGTCGAAGAACGCAAACCGCAGATAGTTCACGTTGTTCTTCTCGTTGGCCCGCCTGTTCAAAATGCCGGCCACCCGGCCCACGATCTTCCGGTCCCTGTACGCCAAAAAGCACCGGGCCTCGCAGTATTCGAAGGCCGGGTTTTTGTCGGGCATCAAATCGTTGATCTGGTCCGCCACCATGTCGGGCACATAGTAGGGATCGTTTTTATAGAGCTTGACGGGGAACAGGACGAAGTCACGGATCTCCCGCCTGGTTTTCGCTACCTGGATGGTGACCATGCGCTCGCCTCAGTTGTCCCACTTCAAGGTCTTGCCGCCGATGAGGTGCAGATGCAGGTGGTGGACGCTCTGGCCCGCGTCGTCCCCCACGTTGGTGATGAGCCGATAGCCGGATTTGGCCACGCCCTCGCTCTCGGCGATTCTCCTGGCGCAGGCGAACATATGGCAAAGGAGGGCGTCGTCCCCGGCGGTCAGCGCCTGGGCGCTCTCGATGTGCTTCTTGGGAATGATGAGCACATGGACCGGCGCCTGGGGCGCGATGTCCCGAAAGGCATAGACCAGCTCGTCCTCATACACCTTGGTGGAGGGGATGTTCCCCGCCGCGATTTCACAGAACAAACAACTCATACTAACTCTCCTATCGCTATGGTATTTTCCCGTCCCACGATGTGCGCCTTGACCACCTCGCCAGCCGGTCCCGGGCAGCGCACCCGAACGTAGTTTTCCGTATATCCCGTGCCGTCCTCCTCCATGAGGATCCGGTGCACGGTGCCCATCTGCCGATCGATGAAGGCCGCCTCCAGCCCCTCCCCCAGGCGGATGAGTTCGCGGGCCCGCTTCGCCTTCTCCTGCCGGGTCAGCTGGCCGGGCATGGCCGCCGCCTTGGTGCCGGGCCGCCGGGAATAGGGGAACACATGGATGCGGGCAAAGCCCACCTGCCGCAAAAAGGCGGCGGTCTCCTGGTGCTCTTGTTCCGTCTCCCCGGGAAAGCCCGCGATCACGTCCGTTGTGATGGCGGCGTCGGGCATATAGGCCCGGAGCCGATCGGCATTTTTTCTATATTCTTCCGCGGTGTACCGGCGGTTCATGCGCCGGAGCACCGTATCTGACCCGCTCTGCAGGGACAGGTGGAACTGGTGGCACAGGCTTCGGCTCCCGGCGCAGGTTTGGGCAAATGTCTCGTCCGCGAACCGGGGGTCCAATGACCCCAGCCGCAGCCGCTCCACCCCGCACGCGTCGCTAAGGCGGATAAGGTCGTTAAGGGTGGGCCGCTCCGCAAGGTCCTTGCCGTATTCCGTGAGCTCGATGCCCGTCAGTACGATCTCCCGGTAGCCCTTTTCCACCAGGGCCAGCAGCTCCCGGCGGCAGCTCTCCATGGACCTGGACCGGAGCGCGCCTCGGGCAAAGGGGATGGCGCAGTAGGTGCAGAAGCTGACGCAGCCGTCCTGGACCTTCAGCGTCGCCCGGGTGCGGCTGTCCGCCACGGCAGACAGCTCCTCGAAGGCCCGCCGGGCAAAGGGGGATTCGCTGTCCCCGTCCGGCCTGTCCCCCAGCAGCGCCCGCTCCACCAGGGCCACGATGTCCTTTCTTCCCCCGGTGCCCAGGACCAGATCCACCCCCGGCAGGGTCGCCACCTTGTCCTTCGCCACCTCGCTGTAGCAGCCCACGGCCACCACCAGCGCGTCGGGGGCTTGGGCGTGGGCGCGGGACAGCATCTGCCGGGACTTCTGGTCCGCCACCGCCGTCACCGTGCAGGTGTTGACCACGTAGGCGTCCGCCGGCTCCGAAAACGCCACCACCTGATGGCCCGCCGCCGTGAACAGCTCCACCATGGCCGCGGTCTCATAGTGGTTCACCTTGCAGCCCAGGGTGTAGAACGCGACCCTCATTTCAATCTCCCATTCCTTGTGTGTGGGAAAACCACCGGTTTTTCACGCCGCTATTCTCCCAATTCAAACAGCATCTGGGCCACCATGGCCATGCCGGCGGTCTCGGTCCGAAGGATCCGGGGCCCCAGAGACACGGCCCTGGCCCCCTTCGCTTCCAGGGAAGCCACCTCCTCCGCCTCGAACCCGCCCTCGGGCCCGACGAACAGAGCGACGCGGCGCCCGGGCTTATCCCCCATGGCTGCCTTCAGGGTCAGCCCCTTCTCCCCCTCGTAGGCCACATAGACCGTGTCAAAATCGGACAGGTCCGCTTTTTTCAGCTCCACCAGGGGCAGCACCTGGGGCACGATCCCCCGATGGGATTGCATGGCGGCCTCCCTTGCCACCTTCCGGTAGCGCAGGAGCTTCTTGTCAAAATCCTTTCCCGGCTGAACCACGCACCGGGCGCTCAGGGTGGGCACCAGGGCGCTCACGCCCAGCTCCGTGCATTTTTGCAGGATGATCTCCATTTTCCCTGCCTTGGGGAGGCACTGGAACAGGGTGATCCTGTGGGCCGGCTCGGCAGCGCAGGGCCGCCAGGGCCCCGTTTTCACCTGGGCTTTCCCGGGCTCCACCCGGTCGATCTCCCCCTCGCACTCGTTGCCCCGCCCGTCGGAGAGCATGACGCAATCCCCTTTTTTCAGGCGCAGCACCGAGGCAAGGTGCTTGAAATCCTCCCCCTCCACCACGGCCGCGCCGAATCCCGGATTCTCCACGAAGAACCGGTTCATTGGGGGTTCCTGCACAGCATGGCGAACCAGCAGTCGGAGGATTTGACCTCCACCACCTCGAAGCCCGCCTGCTTCAGTTTTTCTTCCGTTTCCGCGGCCCGATCGTCGATGATGCCGGAGACGATGAACCAGCCCCCGGGGGCCACCACGGTCTTGGCGTAGGGCGCCAGGCCGATGATCACGTCCGCCACGATGTTGGCCGCCACCACGGGGTAGGGGCCGCCGATCCTGGCCCGGAGGGCCTCGTCGTCCAGCAGGTTCCCGATGTATATCTCATACCCCGCCTGGGAAAGGCCGTTCATCTCGGCGTTGTCCCGGGCCACGGTCTCGGCGATGGGATCGATATCCACGGCCACGGCCCGTTTGGCGCCCAGCAGCCGGGCGGCGATGGACAAAATGCCGCTGCCGCAGCCCATGTCCAGCATCTCTTGGCCCGGGGTCATGACCCGCTCCAAAAACTCCAGGCACATGCGGGTGGTGTGGTGGGCACCGGTGCCGAAGGCCATGCCCGGGTCCAGCTTCAAAACCACCCGGTCCGTGTCCGGCTTCTCCTCCCAGCAGGGCAGCACCAGCAGCCGCTCCCCGATCCACAGGGGCTTATAATACTGTTTCCAGTTGTTGGCCCAGTCCTCCTCGTCCACGGTGCGGACCGTCACCGCCAGGGTGCCCAGCTCCACGCCCAGGCCCAGCGTCCGCAGCCGGGCCACGGCCGCCTTGGCCGCCTCCACCTTGGGGAGGTTCTCCGGGCAGTCCGCCACGTACCCCTTCACACAGGGTCTATCCGTGCCGATCTTGTCCATGTCGGCAAAGTCCCAATAGAGCACGCTCTCCCGCAGAAAGGCCGCCGCGGCGGTCCGGCTCTCCTCGATGCTCTGTCCCGTGATGCCGGCCCCGTCCAGGGCGGCGCACACATAGTCCAATCCCTCGTCGGTGGTATAGACGCTGATCTCCAGCCATTTCATGGGCGATCTCTCCCGTTTCCTCATTTTAACGAAATATTATACAATATTCTCCCGCCGCCCACAAGCCCCTTTTGCGCGCATGGACCCAAAAAAGGCCGCTGCGCAGGCAGCGGCCCCTTGGAAACGTCGTGTTCTCTTATTTCCGCAGGAAAGCGGGGATGTCCAGCTTGTTGGCGGGACGGTTGGTATACTCCCGACGGATGTCCTGCTCGGTGAAGGTGCTCTCCTTCTTGGCCTCGGGCTCGGGCGCGGGGATGTCGTCGTCCTTGAGCTGGGCATAGGGCCGGGCGGAGAAGGCATTCTCCGCGGAGGCGGGGACGGCCTGTGGCGCGGTGTACGCCTGGGGGGCGCTGTAAGTCCGGGGCGCAGCGGCGGGACGGCTGCCGAACACCAGGGGCTGCTGGGCGGTCTGCTTGCCCGCCTCGGCCTTGTCGAAGCCCGTGGCGATGACGGTGATGCGCAGGGCGTCGCCCATGCTCTCGTCGATGTCCGCGCCGAAGATGATGTTGGCGTCGGGATCGGCGGACTGCTGGATGAGCTCGGCGGCTTCGTTGACCTCGAGAAGGCTCAGATCCGGACCGCCGGTGATGTTCATGAGGATGCCCTTGGCGCCGTCGATGCTGGTCTCCAACAGGGGGCTCTCCACGGCCTGCTTGGCCGCTTCGCTGGCCCGCTTCTCGCCGCAGGCGGTGCCGATGCCCATGTGGGCCATGCCCTTTTCCTTCATGATGGTCTTCACGTCCGCGAAGTCCAGATTGATCATGGCGGGCACGGCGATGAGGTCGGAGATGCCCTGGATGCCCTGGCGCAGCACGTCGTCGGCTACCCGCAGCGCGTCGGGCAGGGAGGCCTTCCCCACCAGGGAGATCAGCTTGTCGTTGGGGATGGTGATGAGGGTGTCCACGGCGGGCTTGAGATTCTCGATGCCCGCTTCGGCGTTGCGCATACGGACCCGACCCTCGAAGGTGAAGGGCTTGGTGACCACGCCCACGGTGAGGATGCCCATCTCCTTGGCGCACTGGGCCACGATGGGGGCCGCGCCGGTGCCGGTGCCGCCGCCCATGCCGGCTGTGATGAACACCATATCCGCGCCGCGCAGGGCCTCCTGAATGAGGTCCCGGCTCTCGTCGGCAGCCTTGCGGCCGATCTCGGGGTCGGCGCCTGCGCCAAGACCCTTGGTCAGCTTCTCGCCGATCTGGATCTTGTTGTCGCCCTTGTTCATGGCCAGGGCCTGCTTATCCGTGTTCACGGAGATGAACTCCACGCCCTGGAGCCCGTACTGGACCATGCGGTTCACCGCGTTGCAGCCTGCGCCGCCCACACCGATGACCTTGATCTGGGCGAAGGATGCGCCCTCTAAATCCTGTTCAAACATCTTGAGTCCCCCTTAGTTATTTCATGAAAAAGTTTTTTATCTTCTCAAGCAGCTTGGCGAGCCGATCGTCCTGCTGCTTGGCCATGGATTCCTCCGGTGGGTTGTTGGCCTTCAGGACGAAGTCCAACGCGCCGAAGGCGCTGCAGTAGTTGGGCGAGGACAGCCTGGGCGTCCAAGGCATATCCCGCTTCAGAGGCAGGTTCAGGGCGTTCCGAAGAAAATCCAGTCCGCCGCGCATCATCAGCAAACCTCCGCCGGACACGTACACGGCGGGTCGGGCGTCCAGATTGACACCCAGATTCTCCATCTCCCGGCGGATCATCCCCGCCAGCTCTCCGGCCCGGGCCTCGATGATGTAGGAGATGGCCTGGTGGGAAACCTTCTTGGAACCGGCGGCCGTGCGCAAAACCTCCGTCTTGTCCTGATAATCCAGGGAGAAGACGAAGCGGCGCTTGGCCTGCTCGGCGGCGTCCATGGGCACGTCCAGCCCGAAGGACAGATCCGAGGCAAACTGATACCCCCCCACAGGCAGGGTACAAAGCCCCGTCAGGGCCGCGTTTTCCACCACGGCGATGTCCGTCTGCATATACCCGATGTCGATGAGCACCGCAGGCCGGACCCGCTCGTTGTCGGGGATGAGCATGACCGCCTCGCCCAGCTGGGCACTGACGCACATGCTGATCTCCACGCCCAGATCGTCCAAGGCGTCCTGGACCGCCCGGATGTATTCGTCCCGGACGAACATATGGCTCACCAGCGCCGATATCTCCTCTGCCGTGACCCCGTCGGGCATCTCGGTGGAGGACACGCCGTCCACCATGAAGAAGACGGGGGTGGAGTGCATCAGCGTCCATCCGTCCGCCTTGTTGGCCTTCTGGAGGGACATGCTGATGAGCTTGTCCACGTCTGTGCTCTCCACCAGGCGGGAAGCGCCCAATGTGATGGTGGCGTCGCACAGCTCCATCCGGGCGAAGGCGGCGGGCACGGTCAAGGCCACGTCCCGGATCCGCGTCCGGCTCTCCTGCTCGGTCTTATGGACGCAGTCAACCACGGCGTTGTGCAGGCTCTGCTTGTCGAGGAACGCTCCGTCCCGAAAGCCGGCGTATGTGCTGATGCCGGCCCCATGAACGACGATGCCGTCTTTGTCGACCATGCTGCCGCACAGGCATACCACTTTGGAACTGCCCACATCCAGTATCGTTGCGGGTTTCATGCTTCCTCCACGCTTTCCTCGCCGGGATTCCGCGCACACGAAACAACACGGGATTCCCCATCTATATCTATACAGATGGGATTATAGCACAACCCTGCGCCGATGTGCAACAAAAAACAGAAAGCAAATTGGGTTTTGGGCCAAGATTTTGCCGCCGATTTGTGAAATAATTGAAACATCGGCCTTCCGTCCCTTCTCCATTTGACGGGTTTTGGCGGATGGAGTATACTAAATATATATAAAAAGGCGGGAGGAAAACCAATGAAAAAGGCACTTGCGATCATGCTGGCGTTCATATTTTGCCTTGGGGCCGTGGGCTTCGTCCATGCGGATGAAGCGGCTGACGACTTTCCCGACATAGAGAAGGACGGAAAGGCGCTCACCTCCACCGATGGACTCGCCCTCTATGACGTGGTCACCTTCGGCCGGTATCCCCAAAGCATGTCCGGCGAACCCGTTCCCATCGAATGGGTCGTGACCGGGATCAGCGGAAACCGGGTCCAGCTCCTGTCCCGATATGCTTTGGACAGCCAGAAATACCACAACGGGAACCTGAGCGTGAGCTGGCAGAAGAGCAAGCTGTATGGCTGGCTCAACAGCACCTTTCTGGAAGCGGCTTTCACCGCCGAGGAGCAAAAGTGGCTCTATGGCCCCGTCTCCCTGCCCAGCGTAGCGGAGGCCAACCAGCTGCCCCTGTATCTGCGCATCTGTGAGTCCACGGGCTACGCCATCAGCCAAGGCGCGGACCCCAACAAGTGCATCTGGTGGCTCAGCAGCGGCAGCGGGGAATACCAGGTGCGCAACGGCGAATGGTGGTGGAGCGACACCCGGACGGCCAACTGCGCCTCCGCGGTCCTGGAAACCGGCAAGGTCGCCAAGGGGGGCTTTCAGGTCAACTACAGCGGGAAGACCGTTCGTCCCATCATCATATTGGATCTGGGCGGGTCCGGCGAGCCGGTCAGCACCCCGAAGCCGGCCGCAACCGCCAAGTCCGGCAGTGTCAGACTGAATGGACAGAAGCTCACCTCCGCCGACCAGGTGTCCCTCTACGATGTGGTCACCTTCGGCAGCTATCCCAAGACCGCCAACGGGGATGCGGCTGCCATCGAGTGGATCGTGACCGGGATCAGCGGGAGCAAGCTCCATCTCCTCTCCCGATACGCCCTGGACAGCCAGCGGTTCCACAACGGCAACCTGCTCGTGAGCTGGAAGGACAGCCAGCTGTACAGCTGGCTCAACGGCACCTTCCGGAAAACAGCCTTCACCGCCGGAGAGCAAAAGCTCCTCTACACCTCCGTCTCCCTTCCAAGCCCAGCGGAGGCGGCGGAGCTGCCCCAATACATCCGCATCTGCGAGCCTACGGACTATGCCGCAAGCCACGGCGCCGACCCCAGCAACTGCATCTGGTGGCTCAGCGGCGACAGCGTCGAATGTGAGATCAGCTACAACGGGCAGGAGTGGATGGCCAACTGCGCCGCCGCGGTGGAGAGCAACGGCAAGATCAGCGACCCGGGCTACCAGGTGAATTATAAGGGCAAAGCCGTTCGCCCCTCCCTCATCGTGGATCTGGGTGGGTCCGGCACGACCGTCGTCACCGCCCAGCCCGAGCCGGAGCCCGTACCCGAGCCGGAGGCGGAGCGGCAGATCGGCCTCATGCTGAACGGGGAGCCCGTCACCTCCGCCGACGAGCTGCAAACCAACGATCTGGTCACCTTCGGCAGCTACCCCCAGACCGCCAAGGGGGCGGCCGCGCCCATCCAGTGGATCGTGCTGGGCATCGAGGGCGATCAGGTGACGCTCCTCTCCAAATACGCTCTGGACAGCCAAAAGTATCACAACGGGAACCTGCGCATCAGCTGGCAGAACAGCAAGCTGTACGCCTGGCTCAACAGCACCTTCTATGACACCGCCTTCGCGCCCGAGGAACAGCGGATGCTGGCCATGCCCGTGTCTCTGCCCACCGTGGAGCAGGCTTCCAACATGTCCCTTTCCCAGCGCATCTGCACCTCCACGCCCTATGCGATCAAACAGGGCGCTGACCCCAAAAAATGCATCTGGTGGCTCAGCAGCGACAGCGGCGCGTACCAGGTCAAAAACGGGGACTGGTGGTGGAGCGACACCCGGACGGCCAACTGTGCCCCCGCGGTCCGGGAGACCGGCAAGATCGCTAAAGGGGGCTATCAGGTCAACTACAGCGGGAAGACGGTGCGGCCTCTCGTGGTCATCGAACTGGAGGAAACATATGGAAAATAACCCGTCCCCCGGGCGGCTTGACAACCATTTTCCCCCATAGTATAGTAAAAATGTATATAAACCACGGCTCGCAACGGCCCTGGTCAAAAAAGGAGGAACCCCATGAAACGACTGTTGACTTTGACCTTGGCCCTGCTGCTGGTGATCACGCTGGCGGGCACGGTCGGCGTAACGCGCTCCCTGGCGGAGGAGGAGAACCCCTATCTGGGCCTGTGGGAGATCACGGGGCAGCAGAATGGGGACCAGTATGCCTCCCTTGCGGACGCGGGCCGCAAGGCGTATATGGACTTTCTGCCCAGCGGCGCCATTTACGGCGTCATGAGCGCTGACGGACAGCACATAAAATCCTATATGGGCTACAAGGTGACCGGTGAGAACACCCTGGACATCTACGAGGGCGAGGAGGGCATCCCCGCCGTGTACGATCCGGCCACGGGCATCATCACCGTGACCGCCGAAGAAAACTTTCTCACCTTCGTGGAGCGGGTCAAGGAGGACCCTCTCCCCGACATCCGGGCCCTGGTGGACAATGCCGACGAGGAGCGGACCTACTACGGATATAAGATGACCCAGGACGGCCAGGAGATCGACATGGTAACCATGCTGCCGGCCATGGGCATGGACCCCGAGGACTTCTATCTCACCCTGAATCCGGACGGCACCGGCTATGTCCAGTTCGGCAGCGAGGATGCGGGCGGCGAGATCACCTGGACGGACACCACCTTGACCGCTGAAGGCGAGAGCATCACCTACACCCGGGAGGGGGACTATCTCCTCCTTTCTATCGACGGCACCACCGGCGTGACGTTCGCCCCCGAAGGCGAGGTGGAGGCCCTGATGGCCATGAACGGCATCGAGATCGCGGAGCGGATGTGCGCGCTGGCGGCGGAACAGCTGGGCATCCGCGACTATCTCAGGACCATTACCTGCGATGCCTATGCTGCTTACGATACCGTTGCGAAGGAATCGGATGGAAAGATTTCCGTTTCGAACTGCCTTTCCCACGCGCGACGCCGCTGGGTGTATGCGCTGGAAGTAATTCATCCAGGCGGGTACACCGACGAACAGCTGAAGGAGCTGCCGGAAGTGAAGGCTCTTATTCTGATTCAGGAAGTTTTCCGGAAAGATACGCCTCTTAAGAAACTCTCCCCGCAGGAACGGCAGGAGAAGCGTGACACAGAAGTCCGGCCGACGATGAAGGCATACCTCGATTTCGTCCATTCGCTGAATCCAGAAGATCTCTCCCTCTCTGAAAAAGCCAGGGATGCAGTATCTTATACCATCCATCATGAAGCCGGTCTCACAAAGTTTCTTGATGATGGGAATATACCTCCCGACAATTCGTTTTCCGAGAGAATTGTGAAAGCTGTAGCCCTTGGTCGCCGCAACTGGCTCTTTGCCATGACACCGGACGGTGCCAGAACCATCTGTGTATTCGACACCTTTGTGGCAACGGCCAGAGCGAACCACGCCAATGTTTACTATTATCTGAAATATCTGATTGAAAAGGCGCCGCTGATTCCTCAAACCGGTGGAGAAGCTCTGCTGGATGATCTGATGCCATGGTCTGAAACATACAGAAAGTATGAGCAGGAACAGGCAGCGCAGGATGCATCCCTGGCGATCGGAGGGGAAGACCCTCCGCGGCCCAGGACTCCGCGAAAGAAAGACAAACAGCGGCGTGCCTGATCATAGCAGGAGATCCTTCGCCATACATCAGCCTCAGGCCGGACCACTCCGGTCTGTTTGGCATACCCTCAGCCCAGATTACCTGATTTACATGACAAAGTGATTCAAGCACACATTTTCAATGTGCAGGCTATCCGGCAGAAAGCTTGCCAGCACTTTATTTCAGACTGCAAAAACTATAGCAGAAAATCAAGCCACTCCAAAGACGCCGATTATGTACCGCTCACGATAAAAGCAAAAACCTTGAAAAACAAAGCAACTATGCGGCTTTCAGCCGCAATCATCGTGTAACGGTGAATAATTCAGGTTAAGTATTGTCAATGATGGTACATCAGGAAATAGCATAGCGCACAGATCAAGATGAGAACTATCGAAGTAAATGCCGTCCATAGCCCTCTTTTGAATCTATGCAACTTCGTTGAACAGATTTTAGAGTTGCAATATGTTTCCAGAAGGACATCGTCCACGAATTGGTTTTCTGTCATTTTTCGTACGGCGCAAATGTAATCTTCAGCATCTTTATAATCTTTTATATCCTCATAGAAGATATTACATTTCTTATTCTTGCTCTGAGCTCCTGTGTTTTTCCCTGCAAAGAACTTCGGGCTTAGGGCAAGAAGATGGAAAAAGAGTGATAATAAAAATGTAATCACCGCCCCTGCAGCAGTAATAATGAACAGTGTTTTCCAAGGCTCAATTGCCCCAATAGTTCTATCGATTTTTGATAATATGTTCTCGGCAACGAAAACCAGCACTGCCACCACCACAGAAACAATTCCGCAGGAAGTACTGATTTTTGAATCAGCTGACGTTATCCAAGTATTAATCAGATCCAGACTGTATTTGCTGCGCTCCAGAAGACCGCTGTCATGCTTTTCCTCTGGAATGGGTTTATCTTGGGGAGCGGCACCTTTTCTATTTCCCTTTGTATCTTTTCTTGTCTTTGGCGTACTCATTGATTCCCTTCGTTCCATGCGAATATGCATTCAGCTCTAATGACCTGGTTTCCCCTGTCTGATATAGTTCATAGGCGATCAACATTTTCTCCGCTGTTCTTATATTTTCCAGTATTACATTCTCCATTTTCAGAAATGACTCCGGAACGCCGACACAGAACAGATAACAGCCATCTTTCCTCTTACCGTTAAAATGTTGATACTCTTCCTTGACCAGTTTTGTATCGATCCACTTTCCTCCATAAACTTTACAGCCAGCCTTCTTATAATCAAAAGGAACGATAATCTCAAGCTCCCTGGAATACG
>CADBYI010000040.1 GCA_902798825.1 uncultured Eubacteriales bacterium
CAGCACATTGTACCTCTCCTATATGCCGTATCTCGCCCAGGGCATGCTGTCCACAGCGACAGACCTCGCTTCTTTCCCGGCAGAGACGCTGCAGAAAGCGGAAAACGGGCTTCTTCAGCTGAACGGATTTCTGGACAGCACTGAACAGGCGGAGCGCATCGGGCAAGCCTGGCGCACCATGGTATATGAGGAAGCCGTTTCGGATCTTGAAAGCGGGAACCTGGATTCCGCGGCAGAAAAGATGGGGCGTGTGCATCCCTTTGAAGACAGCGCATCCTATCTGACCTATATCAAGGCAATGCTGCTGAAATCCCAGGGGCAGTATGCGGCCGCCGCGAACGGGTTTTGGGATACGCTCACCCGGATCAACGACGCCGTCAATGGCGTGGTGTGGGGCTGGCCGGCCATCCTGCTGCTGGCCTTCGTGGGCATGCTGATGACGGTTCTGACCCGGGTGTTCCAGGTCACCCATTTCCGCCATTGGATGAAACGCACCCTGGGCGCCATGAAGGACCGGGGCGTCATGGGCCACACCGCCGACAGAAGCATCTCGCAGTTCCAGTCCCTGTGCACGGCCCTGGCGGCCACGGTGGGCACGGGCAACATCGTGGGCGTAGCCGGCGCCATCCTGATGGGGGGCCCCGGGGCGGTGTTCTGGATGTGGGTCATCGCCTTCTTCGGCATGATGACCAACTACTCCGAAAACGTACTGGGCATCTACTATCGCCGCAAGAACAGCGACGGAGAGTGGTCCGGCGGCGCCATGTACTATCTGCGGGACGGCCTGGGCAGCCGCAGGGGCTGCAAATGGATCGGCAAGATCCTGGCCACGCTGTTCTCGTTGTTCTGCCTCATCGCTTCCTTCGGCATCGGCAACATGACCCAGGTCAACGCCATCTCCGGCAATATGCTCTCGTCCTTCGGCATCCCCACGTGGGTCACGGGCATCTTCATCATGGTCATGGTGGGCCTGGTGGTAGTGGGCGGTCTCAAGCGGATTGCCGCCGTCACGGAGAAGATCGTGCCCTTCATGGTCATCGTGTACATGATCGGGTCCATTGTGATCTTCATCACCAACATCGACAAGATCGGCTCCGTCTTCTCCGCCATCTTCAAAGGTGCCTTCGCGGCCAAAGCGGCCGGTGGCGGCATCGTGGGCTACGGCATGAAACTGGCCATCGAGCAGGGCTGCAAGCGGGGCGTGTTCTCCAACGAAGCGGGCCTTGGCTCCTCGGTCATGGTCCACTCCAATTCCAACGTGAAGGAACCCGTCATGCAGGGCATGTGGGGCATCTTTGAGGTGTTTGCGGACACCATCATCGTATGCACGCTGACCGCCTTCACGGCACTGTCCTCGGGCCTTATCGACCTTGAAACGGGGCATCTCGTGAACGCGGCCTACAACGGCGTGGAGCTGACCAAGACCAACCTCATCTCCACCGCCTTTGCCATGCAGTTCGGTCGGATCGGCTCCGTATTCATCGCCGTATCCATCATGCTCTTCGCCTTTTCCACGGTGCTGGGCTGGTCCCATTACGGCACCAAGGCGGCCGAGTATCTGGTGGGCGAGAAGCGGACCTTCCTCTATCGGATCCTGTTCGTGCTGCTGGTGTTCGGCGGCGCCGTCATGGGTGACAATCTCGCTTGGGACCTGGCTGACACCTTCAACGGCCTCATGATGATCCCCAATCTGATCGGTGTGATCACGCTGTCGGGCGTGGTGGTCCGGATCACCAAAAACTACCTGGACCGCGAGCTGCGCGGCTTGGACGTCCCGCCCATCTACTCCGCCTTCCCGGACGTGCAGGCGGAGCAGGAGAAAGATTGAATCCGATCAGATGATCAGTAAAACCACGAAGCAGGCGCCTTTTGAGCGCCTGCTTCGTGGTTTCAGGAGACGGATCATGAAGAAAGAAACTATTATGAAGAGCATTAGCTGCTCATTCCGTATCTGAACAGGATGGGGGATGCAGCGGATCTCAGACCATCTTTTCCGCGTCGAGCAGCGCATCCAGCTCTTCCTCGCCAAGATACCCGAGCCGCAGACAGGCCGTCCGCAGATCCAGCCCTTCCCTGTAGGCCAGTTCCGCTACGGAGGCGGCCTTCTCATAGCCAATCACAGGGTTGAGAGCTGTGACCAGCATGAGCGACCGATCGAGATATTCCTTCATCCGCGTCCTGTCCGCCTTCAGACCACAGATGCAGCGTTCCCGAAAGGAATCCAGGGATTCGGACAGGAGCCTGACCGACTGCAGAAAATTGTAGATGCACACCGGAAGATAGACGTTCAACTCCAGATGCCCCTGGGAAGCGGCCAGAGAAACGGCAGCGTCGTTGCCCATGACTTGCACGGCCACCATGCTCAACTGCTCACACTGAGTCGGATTCACCTTCCCGGGCATGATGGATGAGCCTGGCTCCAGAGCCGGTATGCTGATCTCGCTGAACCCGCAGCGGGGACCGGAGGCCAGAAGCCGGACATCGTTGGCCATCTTCATGCTGTCGCAGGCAAGTGCCTTGACGACGCCGTGAACAGCCGTCAACTCATCCAAGCTGGTGAGCGCATGGAATTTGTTGGTGGCCGGGATAAAAGCCTTTCCGGTGAGGACGGAGACCACCCGCGCTGCGCTCGTGTCAAAGTCTTGAGGCGCGTTCAGGCCCGTGCCCACCGCCGTTCCGCCCAGCGCCAATTCGCCAAGAGAGCCCATCAAGGCGCGGAGCATCTCTTCGTCCCGTTCCAAACCGGTCCGCCAGCCGGAGATCTCCTGTGAAAAGCGGATGGGCACGGCGTCCTGCAGATGGGTGCGGCCGGACTTGATGACGTCTTCGTTTTCCGCTTCCAACGTTTTAAGCGCAAGGATCATCCGGTCCACCGCCGGCAGCAGGCGGTCCTCCAGGGCGATCACGGCCGCGATCCGCATGGCGGAGGGGAAGGTATCGTTGGAGGATTGGGACATATTCACGTCGTCGTTGGGGTGCAGGAGCTTTCTTCCGGCCAGTTCGTTGCCCCATCCGGCGATCACCTCGTTGACGTTCATGTTGGTCTGGGTCCCGGACCCGGTCTGAAAGACCACCAGTGGAAAGTGCTCCCACAGCTTTCCCGCCAGGATCTCGTCGGCGGCCCTGACGATCAGGTCCCTCTTCTCTTGCGTCATTCTTTTAGGCAGCAGCTCGCGGTTGACCAGAGCCGCGGCCTTCTTGATCAGGGCCAAAGCGGTGATCACTTCGCTAGGCATGGGTTCCTGTCCCACGCCGATGGGAAAATTGCGGCGGGACCGCTCTGTCTGCGCGCCCCAATACTTGTCCGCCGGGACAGCGATCTTGCCCATGCTGTCCGATTCCATGCGTACGTTCACGTTCGTCCTCCTCACACCGGTATGTCCGCGTCCGCCTCGCCCGCGCCGGCCAGGCGAGGCTTGACCTGTTCCAGAAAACGCTCCACCTGCTCCCGGCACCGGCCGATATACCGGTCCGGCTGAAGGAGGGCGTCCAGCTCCGCCTGGGTCATCCCGAACTCCGGCCTGGCTGCGATCCTTTCCGACAGGTCCAGAACGCCTTCCGCCTTCATGCGCGCGGCGGCCTCCATGGAGCATGTACGGATGGTCTCATGCAGCGTCTGGCGATCGCCGCCCCGCTTGACCGCCTCCATCAAAAGGTCCTCCGTGGCGATAAAGGGCAGGTATTCCTGCACCGTTCCTTCAATGATCCGCTCGTTGACCGACAGCCCGCTGACCACGTTCTGGGCAAGGCGCAGGATCGCGTCCGCGCACAGGAACCCCTCCGGCAGGGAGATACGGCGTCCCGCCGAATCGTCCAGGGTGCGCTCCAGCCACTGGGTGGAGGCCGTCATGGCGCCGCTCACAGCATCGGATATGAGATATCGGGACAGGGAACAGATCCGCTCGCAGCGCATAGGGTTGCGCTTGTAGGCCATGGCGGACGAACCGATCTGCTGGCTGCCGAAGGGCTCCTCCAGCTGTCGATCGTGCTGCAGCAGGCGGATATCCGTGGCCATCTTGTGGCAGCTCTGCCCCAGAGAGGAGAGCAGGTTCAGGATCCGGTTGTCCGTCTTGCGGGGATAGGTCTGGCCGCAGACCGCAAAGCATTCCCGAAAACCAAAGACGTCCGCGAGCCGGCGGTTCAGCTCGTCCACCTTTACGCCGTCCCCGTCGAAGAGATCGAGAAGGCTGGCTTCCGTCCCGGTGGCGCCGCGGCAGCCCAGGAACCGGAGGCTGCTCGACAGCTCTTCGAGCTCATCCAAGTCTGAAAGCAGGTCCTGCATCCACAGGGTGGCCCGCTTGCCCACCGTGACCAGCTGGGCCGGCTGATAGTGGGTATAGCCAAGGGTGGGCAGGCCCTTATATTTCTCCGCGAAGTCCGCCAGCGCGGCCAGGGTCTTGAGCAGTTCGTCCCTGAGATACCCGAGCCCCTCCCGGTACAGGATGAGATCGGCGTTGTCCGTCACGTAGCAGCTGGTGGCGCCGAGGTGGATGATCCCGGCAGCGCTGGGCGCAGCCTCTCCATAGGCATAGACGTGGGCCATGACGTCGTGGCGCACCTCCCGCTCCCTCGCTTCGGCGCAGGCAAAATCGATGTCGCTGATATGGGCCTCCAGCTCGACCACCTGTTCGTCGCGGATGGGCAAGCCAAGGTCCCGCTCCGCCCTGGCCAGCTCCGTCCAGAGCCGACGCCAGGTCTCTATCCGCCGCCGGGCGGAAAAGAGCCGCAGCATTCTGTCTGACGCATAGCGGGAGGACAGCGGGGATTCATATTTGTCGTACATGAGCGTTCCTCCTTATCGGCGAATGATGGCGTCCCGTTCAGGCCCCACCGAGACGTACCGGATTGGGCAGCCCACTGCCCTTTCGATCCGCTCCACGTAGTTCCTGGCCGCCTCCGGCAGATCCGCCCAGATGCGTGCCCCGGAGATATCGCAATGCCAGCCGTCCACGTATTCCACGACGGGGTTGGCCCTGTCCAGCAGCACTGGGAAGGGGAATTCCTCCGTCCGCTCCCCGTCGATCTCATAGGCCGTGCAGACCGGGATCTTCTCCATATAGCTCAGCACGTCCAGCTTCGTCAGCGCGATGGCGGTGGCGCCTTGGATCTTAACGCCATATCGGGTCGCCACCAGGTCCACCGGTCCGACCCGCCGGGGACGGCCGGTCTTGGCACCGTATTCCGCGCCTGCCTCGCGAAGGGCCGCCGCCTCGGGGCCGAGCATTTCGCAAACGAAGGGTCCTTCCCCCACGCAGGTCGAATAGGCCTTGACGACGCCGATCACCTGGTCGAGCCGCAGGTCGGTCAGCCCCGAGCCCACGGGGGCATAGGCAGCCAGGGCGTTGGAGGACGTGGTGTAGGGCACGATGCCGAAATCAAGATCCCGAAGCGCGCCCAGCTGGGCTTCGAACAGGATGCTTTTTCCCTCATCCCTGAGCCGGCGCAGGATCTTCGCTGTATCCCGGATGAAGGGCCGGATCTTTTCGCCGTATTCCTCGATCCACGCCTTGATCTGCTCCTCCCTGACCGGCTCCGCGCCGTAGACGCCGGTCAGCGTCAGGTTTTTCCATCCCAGGATCTCTTTCAGATGTTCCCTCAGACTGTCCGGATAGTTCAGCTCGCCCGCCAGCAGCGTCTTCTTCTGATACTTGTCCGCGTAAAACGGCGCGATCCCCTGCTTGGTAGATCCATACTTTTTATCTCGGAGGCGAAGCTCCTCCAGTTCATCCTGCAGACGGTGCCACGGCATCAGCAGGCTTGCCCTGTCGCTGATCATCAGGTTGTCGGGTGTGATCTTCACGCCGGCCAGGCGGAGCGTCTCGATCTCCTGCCAAAGGTTCTCCGGGTCCAGGGCTACGCCGTTGCCCAGAATGTTGACGACACCGTCCCGAAAGATACCTGACGGGATCAGATGCAGGGCAAACTTTCCGTGATCGTTGACCACCGTATGGCCGGCGTTTCCGCCGCCCTGATACCGCACGACACAGTCGTACTCCGCCGTCAGCAGATCCACCATCCTGCCTTTTCCCTCATCTCCCCAGTTGATCCCCACGATCGCGCTGTACTGCATGCTGTCCTCCTTATGGTTCCAAAGTCGTCGAAGCGCTCGTCCTCAGTCCGGTATCCCCCGTATCAAAGGGGAAGGCGTCCATCCGAGGGGAGTATCCCCTACGAATGAACGCCGTCGTTCATCTTCATCCGCCCTGAGCGGGCCCTTTCTGCAGTTGTTCGTTTCAGCGTTGGCTGAAACAATATATAATATACAAAAAACACGAGCAAAAGTATAGCAAACGGCGCGTTCTTTGTCAATTCTTTTTTGGAAAGATCATGGGCTGATCGAAGGCGGGATATGGCAGTAATTTACAGTTGATCCGCCAGGAGATTCCGGTTGATTTGAGCAGCGAAGGAGGCCGCCCGCTGGCGGATGCCGGGAAGCTGCACCGCCTCGCCGGGATCGTTGGCCGTTTCCATGAGGCAGAAACGGGGCGGCAGCAGGAAGGACCGGTTGAGGCACAGAGCGCCCATGGCCTGCTTCGCCACGATATCGCCGCCGCTGTAGCCCGAGACCACCACGGCGTAGAGCCGCTGGCCCGACAGTCCGCCGCTGACGTGGAGGCTAGTGAGGCGGTTGATGAAGGCCATGATGTTGGCGCCCACCGCGTCGTTGTAATTGGGGAGGAGGAGCAGCAGCCCGTCGCAGTCCTGGACGGCGGGGATGACCTCCTGTGAGATGCTGCCGCCGTAGAAGCAGGAGCCCTTGCTGGCGAAGTGGGAGCAGACCGTGTAGGCGCAGCCCCGGCAATCCTCGATGGTGCCGTTTCGGAGGGACAGGGTCCTGATCGAGAACCGCTTGTCCAGTCGTTCCAGCACCAGATCCCCCAGGGCCAGGGTGTTGGAGGTGGGCCGGTCGGAAGCGTGGAGCACCAGCAGGCGGGGCGCAGCAAATCGCGGCGGCGCAAAGGACAGAAGCCTGTCCGCGAGGCTCTCCACGGAAAGGGCCAGGGCTTCCTCCGGATCGTTCAGGGCATGGGTCCTTTGGGTGACCCGAAGGTTCCGCATGGAGCCCGTGGCCTCCGCCAGAGGCCGTTCCGGGAAGGCGCAGCCGGCCATATCGAGAGCGAAGATCAGCTCCCGGGCGGCGTTCTTGGTGTCGAGCTCCGTGCTGCCCAGCAGGATTACGCCTGCGGCGTATCCCCTGAGCCCATCGCCCAGGGCGCGGACGCGGCGCAGGATGCGAACAAAGTCCTCCCCCATGCCCAGATCATCCACGGCGGCCAGGAACAAGAGGGGCGCAAAGCCGGTCTCAGGCGCGGCCGGAATGTCCTCGAAAAAGACGTCGGGGGAAAGCTCCTGTATTACGGCTTTGCCGCGGATGCAGCTTTTAACGAGGTCCATCCGGGGGTCGTGGCCAATGGGGATGAGAGTCAAAGTCTGCATTGGTCCTCCGCTTCTCTCAGGTCAGCCCAAGCGGCCCGGAGACGAGCCTTCAGATCGGGATGCAGCTCCTCCCCCCGGATCACGCTGCCCGCCGGGGTCATGCGGCTGACGCAGCCGAAATAGACGCCGCCCATGGGGATGGCGCCGTGGAATTCTTCGCCCCGCAGCAGGAACAGGATGGACAGGGCCGCGGAGGAGATGGCCGGCGCAATGTAGGGCTTGAAGCCCAGGGCCCGGACCTCCCTGTTGGCGGCCACCGTCAGCCGGGTGAGCTCGTTGGAAAGTTCGCTATTATATTCGGCGGGTGAATTCGCGATGACGAGCCCCGCCCCATGGGGGCCGTAGGCCCGAAGCGGCCCCTCATCGACCCCGAGACGCCGGGCCATATAGGCGGCCCGGGCTTTCATGACGCCCAACCCGAAGCCCGCCACCTGTTCGGGCAGCAGGCCCTTGAAATCGTAGTCGCCGGCTTCGTCCCGGTTGGACTGCAGGAAGGCGCAGCGACTGAGCTGATCCACGGGATCGGAGATCTGGCAGAACAGACCGCTGAAATGGGCTTCCCGAGCCTTCTTCGTGTAGGCTTTCAGCATGCCCCGGTTCTTCTCGAACTGGAGCATCCGCACGTCCCCCGCCGCGCCGAGGGGCGGTACGCCCCGGGAGGCGGTGAACAGAAAGGCGTCGCAGTCGAAGAGCTCATCCTCATGGAGGATGCAGACCAGGGGCTTCTCCCGGTTCAGCACCTGGTTGAGCTCCATCTCATACCGGCGGCAGAGGGCCTCGTTGGGGTCGTAGACGCCGATCTCGCGTATGCCGTCCCCCAGGAGCTTCAGCGCCGTGACCAGCGTCCCGCCCACGTCACCGAGACCCACCACATTCAAGCGTTTTTCGGGCCTGATCAGGTGGCCGACGAAGGCTCTGTACCTTTCCTCCACGTCCGGAAAAGCGGTGTTCAGAGCCACGCCGTTGGTCTCTTCCGTATTGCGGATCGCAAACAGCCGTTCCACGCCCTCAGGCCCGGTAAGATCGTCCGTTGAAAACACGGGGAAGAAAGCGCGGCTGGTGAAGGGATCCCGCTCAACCGTATACGTTCTGAGGCTCATTGGCGCTTCCTCCGTATGCGGTCGAAGGTCTCGATATCGTCGGACACATAGGCTGACGGCAGGGCGTTGGGCTCATAGCTGATGTTCTTCCCCCGGTAGGGCGCGCAGGGCTGCACGAAGACCTCCGCGAGCCTATGTATGGTCAACGGGATGCTGTACTTCTCCAGGTGGCAGAGCTCCAGCTGCCTGAGGATGTCCCGGGCGTTCTCCAGGGCGCAGCGGGACAGGTCGAACACCTTCTTCTCCTCCACGCCCACGAGATAATCCGGGTACACGTAGGGCAGAATCAGATTGGCGGTGGGCATGATCCCGTCGGGCCCGGTGTGCTCCTTGGAGCTGTCCCCGCCGATGAAGGGGTAGAGCAGGGCCTCGTTGAACCAGTACAGCAGGTTGGGGATGTAATAGGCCGCATGGACCTCCCGATGGGCTTTGTCCATGAGGTCCCGGCCCCGGCCCGAGAGGATGCCCACCATGATGGAGCTGATCTCGAGGCTTTCATCCCGGAACACCGCGTTCAGCTTTTCGATCCGGTGGCCGTTGTGCAACAGGTCGTCCACCAGGATCACCGGACGCGCGAAGGAGCCCAACGTCCGCACCTGGACGTGCAGGTCGGAATAGCCGCTGGAGGAGCGGATCTCGAACTGTTCGATGCCCCCCAGGAACGCCTTGTCGGCATACAGATGCTTGGTCACGGTGTTGGGCACCAGTTCGCCCGCCAAAATCTTGCCGTAGGGCACGCACATGCTGGGGCCCAGCCGCCGATCGTCCGGGCCGCAGGTGTCCACGCCGTTGGTCTCCCGGACCATCTGCGTCAGCGCGATGTCGAGGAGCAGCGCGTCGAAGGTCAACAGGAGCTTCCCCGGGAACAGGTCCACCAGGGACAGCCGGAGCTTCTCCCGGGTCCGCTCCACCACGCTCAGCACGGAGGGGTCGCTGCGGTGGGGCTCCTTGAGCCGGCGCATCACGTCCTGAATGAGCACGATGGGCGTGCGCATGTCCACGAACCAGTGGTCCGGCCGCCCGGGCAGCGGCACGAAGCCCATCTGCGGCAGAAGGGACGAGAGCTTGGGGCTGAGGTCGATCCGGCAGAGGGCATAGGTATGCTCGGAGGAGAGGCTCCTCGCCAACAACTCGTTGAACACGATGAGCAGCCCGTTCACGCCCTGGGGGAAACGATCCTCCACGGCTTCGACGTACAGGATGCGCCCGGAGGTGTTCCGGCGAAGGTACTCGGCTGTGCCAAGGTCGCCCAGGATGCCGAACAGATCCGCTCCGGTGACCGTCCTGCCCGAGACCCGCCCCAGGCTCTTTCCGTCGCCGCGCCCGAAAACGGAGGCGGTCAGGGTCCTGCCGTCGTCGGCAAAGTCGATCCTCAGATCCTTGGGCCGCAGGGGATGCTTGTACTGAGGCGCGTGCAGATACAGGTTATGGTCGAAGATGTAGCTCTGCACCAGAGGCTCCACCAGCATGGAGATGTCCATGTTCCTATCCACGTATTCCCGGATCCGGGTGGAGCTGACGGTCTCGTAGAACTCGGGCAGGGAGATGAGCAGAGTCTTGCCGCGGAGCTTTGCCGCGATGATCTCCCGGTCGCTCTCATGGCGCAGGAACACGATGTGGTTGAGATCGCCGGCGCTGCCCGGGGCGTCCGAGCGATAGGCGGAGGCATTCAATATCACATCGCTGCCGGTTACGAGATAGAGCTCCCGGCCGGAGAACAGGTCTTTGAGCCGCTTGAGGTCCCGGGGATTGGCGATGTTCACGGGGATCTCGTCCGGGAACAGGCTCACGTTCATCTGGTCCGCCACGCTCATGGAGGCGATCTCCCGGCGGCGGAGCTTGGCGACGGGATGCTTGCTCCAGGAGAACTCGTCGATGGCCAGGAACACCTCGAAGCCCATGTCCTCCAGCTCCCGGACGATCCGCTTGTGCCCCGTGGTGAAGGGATCGAAGGTCCCCGGGAAGAAGGCCACGGGCCGCACGGGGTCGTACCTAAAGGGCATCTCCTGCACCCGGCATTCCACCAGGAAGCGGTAGAGATGGTTGAGCACTGCGGCCCGGGTGAAGAAGATGAACTCCCCCTGCCGGGGCTCGCTGAGCAGGCACAGCAGCTTTTTCGCCACGAAGACGCAGAAGCTCTGCCGCCTGGCCATGGACAGGGAGGCATTGGCCAGGACCTGCTCGCACAGGACCGTCAGCGCGGTCTCGTGGATGGTATCGCTGTAATGGGATACCCCGGAGAGGAGGATCCCCAATATCTCATGGGCGGTATCCTCCTCCGATTCCGGCAGCACCGCCAGAAGCTGGCTCAGGGTGTAGAGGCTGGCCGTGGCCGTCCGCTCCGTGGAGGGGCGGATGAGCCCCTTGAGATAATTCAGACATTCCGAAAGCTCCTTCCGGGGCAGGCGGACCATCAGGGGTCCCAGATATTTGGGAATGAACACCGATATCTCGTCCTCGCCGGTCTCCAGCTCGCGGATCAGGTCCACGATCACCTCGTTCTGCTGGTGGAGCGGGAGGAGGTCGATGAGCTGCAGCATGCCCTCCCCCGCCCGCTCACGGACGGGAAGATGCTCGCTGACGGAGAGGAGGTTGGAAAGGTGCATGGTGGTGTGGAGGGCGTTCTCCGGATGGAGGAGCGCGTCGTCCACCAGGGCGTCCACCTGGGTGAGCTTGACGATCCAGTGGACGGCGGTCTTGAGATTGCTGAGATACAGGCTGGACACTTGGAGCTCCGGCGGATCGGTAGGCGCAAAACGGCTTCGGATCCGCAGGGCCATGTATCGTACGGCGCTGGACGGGCTGTCCGAAAGGGCTTCTGTGCCAAGGTATACGTTTTGCCTGCCTGCCTCGTCCAGCAGCGGCAGCATGTCCTCAAGGCGCCGGAGCACCAGCACCTCCATGGCCTCGTCCGGGTCGGCCAAGAGGCCCAGCAGCCGATCCACCAGCGCCGCCAGCCGGTCCTTCTCGAGAATGTCCAACGGCACGTGGGCCAGGCTGTCCACCAGAGCGAACTCGGCGGATCCCTTCGCTTCCTCCAGGCGCTTCAGGAACGGTTCCAAATAGTGGACGCGCATGTCCTTCTCACAGTTCGCGAACAGGCTGGACGCGATGATCTTCAGGGAGTTGGAGATGCGGATGGCGTGCTTCGCGGCGATCCTGCGGTCGGGATGGAGGCACATGTCCATGTACCGCTCCCACAGCTCCACGGACTCCGTCAGCAGGGCCGCTGTGGCGGGCACCGCCGCTTTCTGGGGCGCAGACAGGGGCAGCTCCTTGCGGTAATTGGGACCGCTGTTGGCTAAAATGGCGCCCATGATCCGGGCAGCCTGCCGCCGCACGTCCCCCTGATGGTGCATGAGGAGCTCGTAGAGAAGGCCAAGCATCCGCCGCTTGTTGGCGCCCGTCATATAGGTGCTGAACTCCTCGAAGATGCGCAGGTACGTCCGTATCCTGTGGAGATTCTTCTCGCCCCGGGCCCGCTCCAGCAGCTGACCGAAGCTCACGTCCTTCCCCAGGTTGAACATCAGCCGGATATTGTTTTCGATGGTCTGTCCTGAGAGGGCGTCGAGGCATTCCCGCTGTCCCAGCAGGGTGGGATCGGGACGGTCCGCCGGCCCCATGCGCTCTTCTAAAGGCTCCGGGCGGACGCCGCAGCTCATGAGCAGGGTCTCGAAATCCTTGAGCTTCAGGTACACCCGCTTATACCGCCGCTGTTTCTCAGGGGTCATGTTGTAGAGCTTGGAGAAGATGATGTCATAGCTCTCCGCCAGGGTATAGATGCGCACCGACTCCCGGCCATTCTCCCGGATGCCCCGCACGCGAAAATCCGCATAGATGAGGAGCAGGGATTCCAGCGTCAGGTTTTCAAACTCCAGGTCCCAGGTGGAGTGGTTGGCGGAGATGTGGGCGATCTTGGGCAGGCCCATGCGGTTGAGCCATTCGTATGTGTAATAGTAATGAAGATACGGTATCCGGGCGGCGTCGCTGCCGCGGCAGCCGAACTTGCCGATATCGTGGCACAGGGAAGCCGCGCTGACCATGGCGAGGTCCACCGGCAGCCCCGCCTTCTTGGCCTGACGGCCCATGTGCAGGGCCATATAGTGGACGCCGATGGTGTGGGAGGCCGGGTCGAAGGGCATGATCTCCCGGCCGAGGCGCATCAGCTCCTCGAATCGGGACTCGGCGACCGCTTTCTGACAGGCGGGGTACTCGTCCGGGATCAGGCTGTCTTCAAGCTCCTCCGCCGAGAGGAAGGGGATATCCGTCAGCGGGTCCAGCGTGCAGCGGCCCTTCTCCGTGTCCAGGAACCACCGGAGCACCGTGAGATAGAATTCCATGGCTTGCCGAGCGCCATCGGTCAGCTTCCCTCTCTCCGGGTCCGGATACAGCCCGTGAGCGAGCTCCAGATAGCATTCCTTCAGCCAGCCGCCCTCCGGCTCTTCGCACAGGCGGTCCATGACGGGCCGACACCAATCCAGCACCTCGGCGCAGCGGATGCGGCGGCTCCCCAGCTCCCCGGGGAGCCTCTGGAGGAACCCTGTTTCCTTCAGAAGACGTTTGACGGCTGTCTTCGACAGCTTCACACGGCTGAACCTGCCCGAAACGAGCAGCTCGTATAGGGATCTGTACTCCATACCCATCGTTCCTTATCCTAAACTCCGGCGCAAAAAGATATATTATTATACTACCTTCGCGCGCCCTTGACAATAGCGAAGGGGATTCCTCTCCATGGGCCTATGGAATATGGTCGTTCGCCGCTGAGTCAGTTATCACTACTCGTACCACCTAAAAAGCCCGAGAAATCGAGCTTTTTTCATACCTTGAGTTCGATCAGGAGAGCCGTTTTTTGCACTCATTTGGGGTTTTGACAACAAATTGACAACAGAGCCGATCTCGCTGGCAGCTTCTTTCAGCAAAAAAACAGCCGACAAAAAAGTTTTTTTGCCGGCTGTTTGAGCTGGGATTAATAAAAATTTACAGCGCTTCCGGGATCGTATCCGTAAAATGCTGCTGCAAAGCAAGGATCGCCTTCTCCTTTTTCTGCGAGGAGAGATGGGTGTAGATGTTCATGGTCACGGTAGGATCGGCATGACCGAGGAAGTCCTGTGCCGTTTTTACGTCTACCCCGGCGTCATAGAGCATGGTGGCATAAGTGTGCCGGAGCTGGTGGGCGGTGAACCGGTCCATGGCAACGACCTTCGGATGGCTGCGGCTGGCGTCCCGGCCGCCTGCCTGGATGTTCAGATAGTGCATGTAGGAGTTCCAGGAGGTGGTCCAGGCCGTATTGGTCATCATGCTGCCGTCAGCCGCCGGGCAAACATAGATGGAGATCCGGTGTCCTCTCCATGTGCGGAGGATCAGGTTTTTCTGCTCCTCGGTGATCGGAAGCCGCTCCGCCTTGCCCCGCTTCGGAACGGAGACACGCGCGAACACGTTCCGAAAGAGCAGATCGTTGTCCATGGCGAAATTCAAAACCGCCGAAGCGATGATTTTGGCGTCCCGCATCATGTTGTCGGAAAGCCCGTTGTCGTACATTTCTTTCAATACCGCCTGCAGATGCAGCGGCTTCAGCTTTTTCAGTTCGATGTGATGAAGCGATTTCAGGTGCTTGTCGATCATCGTGTGATAGGTCTTTCTGGTGTGCGGCATGATGTCGGGATGGGCCACATCCACCCATTTGTGTGCGATGTCGATGAAGGTCACGCCGTCGTCCGGGGTAAACATTCCGTTTTCCAGGTCGAGCTTGGCCTTTGCGATCTTCAGATCGACTTCCTTCTTCGTCTTCCCATAAAAGTATTTCCGTTTCAAAGACCCGTC
>CADBYI010000041.1 GCA_902798825.1 uncultured Eubacteriales bacterium
GCCCTCCGTCATCATTGGGCCCATCGTGGCCATCATCGGCCTTAGCCTGGCGGGCAACGCCGTGGGCGACATGGTCAAGGGCGACGGCCCCGCCACCTCCCCCTATGTGGCCCTCATCTGCGCCCTGGTCACCCTGTTCGTGGTCATCATCTGCTCCGTCTACGGCAGCAAAAAGGTCCGCCTGATCCCCTTCATCATCGGCATCCTGGCCGGCTACGCTGTGGCCGCCTGCTTCACCTTCATCGGCAACGCCACCAACAACGACGCCCTGAAGGTCATCGACTTTGCCCCCTTCACCTCCCTGTTCCAGGGCGGCGTCTCCCTGGGCACCTTCCTGAGCCTGCCCCAGTTCTCCTTCCTCATCGCCAAGGACGGCCTTGCGGAGCTGAACGGCACCTACGTGCTCAGCATCTTCTTCGCCTACGTGCCCGTGGCCGCGGTGGTCTTCGCCGAGCATCTGGCTGACCACAAGAACCTGTCCACCATCATCGAGCGGGATCTGACCAAGGACCCCGGCCTGGACAAGACCCTGCTGGGCGACGGTATTGGCTCCATGGCCGGCGCCTTCTTCGGCGGCTGCCCCAACACCACCTACGGTGAGTCCATCGGCTGCGTGGCCATCACCCAGAACGCCTCCGTGGTCACTGTGACCTACGCCGCTTTCCTCTCCATCATCGTGGCCTTCGTCAGCCCCCTGGTGGCGTTCCTTGACAGCATCCCCCCCTGCGTCATGGGCGGCGTGTGCATGACCCTCTACGGCTTCATCGCCGTGTCCGGTCTCAAGATGCTCCAGCCCGTGGACCTGAACGACAACCGGAACCTGTTCGTGGCCTCCGTCATCCTGATCTCCGGTGTGGGCGGTCTGTCCCTCAGCTTCGCCACCAGCATGGGCACCATCACCATCACCACCGTGGCCTGCGCTCTGATCCTGGGCATCGTTACCAACCTGATCGTCCGCAAGGGCGCCGCGGCGGAGGGTGAGGAGCCCAAGCCCCAGCAGCTCATCAAGTAACGGCTGCCAATAAGGGTACCAGACCATTTGCGGCCAATAGAAATAATATATAGTATGTAGGTAGAAATGGCGTCCAACAACGCCATTTCTTCTTATTCATATTCAAATGCCGCAAATGAACGGCGTTTTCGCCCTCTCGCGGTACTTTTGTACAGCTTCGGGGCGAAGAACGCCGTTTCTGATGCCCTTCTTGGCAGCCTTTTTCGCCATTCGTGTACGCTTTTCGGGTTGACATCTTTTTCCGTTGTGATATGATAGAGATGCAATGAAACCTGCATAATGCGGTGCAGGCGGAGGCAACAAATTTCAAGATGGAGGTCACTATGAACGCATACATCGAGAGAGTCATTGAGGATGTAAAGCGCCGCGATCCGGATCAGAAGGAATTCATTCAGACCGTGGAAGAGGTTCTCCGTTCCCTGGAGAAGGTCGTCGAGCAGCACCCCGAGTACGAGAAGGCAGCCCTGCTGGAGCGCCTGGTCGAGCCCGAGCGGATCATTCAGTTCCGGGTGCCCTGGGTCAACGATGCCGGTGAGGTGAAGGTGAACCGCGCGTTCCGCGTACAGTTCAACAGCGCCATCGGTCCCTACAAGGGCGGCCTCCGTTTCGCTTCCCATGTGAACCAGTCCGTTATGAAGTTCCTGGGCTTCGAGCAGACCTTCAAGAACAGCCTGACCAGCCTGCCCATGGGCGGCGGCAAGGGCGGCTCCGACTTCGATCCCACCGGCAAGTCCGACGCGGAGATCATGCGGTTCTGCCAGAGCTTCATGACCGAGCTCTATCGTCACATCGGTCCCAACCTGGACGTGCCCGCCGGCGATCTGGGCGTGGGCGGCCGCGAGATCGGCTACCTGTTCGGCCAGTACAAGCGCATAGTCAACGCCTATGAGAACGGCGTGCTCACCGGCAAGGGCCGTTCCTTCGGCGGCAGCGTGATCCGCCCCGAGGCCACCGGCTACGGCGCCATCTACTATGCCGAGAACGTGCTCAAGCATGACGGCGAGGACATGAAGGGCAAGACCATCGCGGTCTCCGGCTTCGGCAACGTGGCCTGGGGCGTCTGCAAGAAGGCTGCTCAGCTGGGCGCCAAGGTCGTCACCCTGTCCGGCCCCGACGGCTACATCTACGATCCCGACGGCGTCGTCACCGAGGAGAAGATCAACTACATGCTGGAGATGCGTTCCTCCAACCGGAACCGGGTCCAGGACTACGCCGACAAGTTCGGTGTGGAGTTCTTCCCCAAGCAGAAGCCCTGGGGCCGCAAGGTCGACATCTGCATGCCCTGCGCCTATCAGAACGAGATCGGCATGAAGGAAGCCCAGCAGATGGTGGACAACGGCATCAAGTACTACATCGAAGTCGCCAACATGCCCACCACCAACGAAGCCCTGTACTTCCTCATGGACAAGGGCCTCACTGTGGCCCCCTCCAAGGCGGTCAACGCGGGCGGCGTGTCCGTCAGCGGCCTCGAGATGAGCCAGAACTCCGAGCGCCTCAGCTGGAAGGCCGAGGAAGTGGATTCTCAGCTCCACAACATCATGGACAACATCTACGCTGCCTCCGTGGAAGCGGCCGAGAAGTGCGGCCTTGGCTACAACCTGGTGGCCGGCGCCAACATCGCTGGCTTCCTGAAGGTGGCCGACGCCATGATGGCCCAGGGCATCGTCTGATGGCCTGAACGATACCGAACATCTGACCTAAAGCGGGTCCCCCGGTTTTCCGGGGGACTCGTTCTTTACGCCCGGCGGATTCTGCGGTATACTGGTCCCATGGAAACGGAATGGATCATGGACGAATCGAGCTTCGCCGCGGCCTGCCGGGCGGTGCAGCAGACGGGCCGGGCGGACCAGGGCGTGGGCACCCTGGGGGAGAAGACCCTACACGCGGTGCTCAAGCGCATGATCGAGCCGGATATGTCCCGCCACGAGATGAAGCTGGGCCGGTACACGGCGGACGTGTTCAACGAGCGGGGCGTCTTCGAGGTCCAGACCCGGAGCCGCCACAAGCTGAAGCCGAAGCTGACGGCGCTGCTGCCCTACTATCCCGTGACCGTGGTGATCCCCGTGGTGGAGACCAAGTGGCTCCTCACCATGGACCCGGAGACCGGGGAGCTGAAGGACCGCCGCAAGAGCCCCAAAAGGGGGAAGGTGGCCGGCCTGCTGCCCGAGCTGGTGTACCTCAAGCCCCTGCTGAAGGATCAAAACCTGTCCTTTCTGCTGGTGCGGCTGGAGGGGGAGGAGCTGCGGCTGCCGGTCGCGGGGAAGCGCCGCCCCGTGACGCCGCTGGAGTTTGCCCCCACCCGGTTTTTGGGCACGGTGACGCTCAGAACCGCCGCCGACTACGCCGCCCTGCTGCCAGCGGACCTGCCGGAAACCTTCACCGCCCGGACCCTCGCCAAGGCCCTGGGCCTGCCAGCCGGGCAAAGCAGCGCCGCCGCCAACGTGCTGTGCTACATGGGCGCCATCCGCCGGACCGGCACCCAGGGAAAAGCCTATCTATATTCCACTATATAAGGAGGAACCATGCTGACCTTCAACCATTTCAACTTCAACGTGCTGAACATGGAGCGGAGCCTCGCCTTCTACAAGGAGGCCCTGAACCTCACCTTCCAGCGGGAAAAGCGGGCGGCGGACGGGTCCTACCACATCGTCTTTTTGCAGGACGAGGCCGGGTCCCCCTTCTCCCTGGAGCTGACGGAGCTGAAGGATCGAACAAAGCCCTACGATCTGGGTGAGGGGGAGTTCCATCTGGCCTTCCGGACCCCGGACTATGACGCCATCCATAAGAAGCATGAAGAGATGGGGATCATCTGCTTCGAGAACCCCGCCATGGGCATCTACTTCATCGAGGACCCGGACGGCTACTGGATCGAGATCGTCCCGGTCCGGAAGTAAGTTTTCCCCTGTTTGCAGAGTTGCCATTGACTAACCCCGCCCCGCTGGGTATGCTCGGTCTATGAGGAAAGCAGCTTGTCTGGTTCTGGCGGTGCTGCTGGGCCTGTGCGCCTGCGGCACCCCGACACAAACGGAATCCGCCCAGCCGGGCGGCCTTCGGATCGTGACCACCGTCTTCCCCCTGTACGACTGGGTGAAAAACCTGGTGGCGGGGCAAGACGGTGTCAGCGTCAGTATGCTCCTGGACACCGGCGTGGATTTGCACAGCTTCCAGCCCACGGCGGCGGATCTGATGGAGCTGGTTGCCTGCGATCTGTTTCTCTATGTGGGCGGCGCTTCCGACGGCTGGGTGCCGGACGCGCTGAAAGCCGCGCCCCGGGAAGGCCGAATGGCCCTGGATATGGTGAGCTGCCTCGGGGACCGAATCCGGACGGAGGAGCTGGTGGAGGGCATGACGGGCGAAGCGGAGGAGACGCCGGAGGCGGACGAGCACGTGTGGCTGTCGCTGAAGAACGCCGCCCTGCTGGTGGATCGGATCGCCGAGGCCCTGTGCACCCTAGACGGGGCCGGGGCAGAGACCTACCGGGCCAACGCCGCCGCCTACATCGAAAAGCTCACCGCCCTGGACAGGGCCTATGAAGGGACGGTCAATGGGGCCAACGGCCGGACGCTCCTCTTCGGGGACAGGTTCCCCTTCCGGTATCTGGCGGAGGACTACGGCCTTGCCTACTACGCCGCCTTCTCGGGCTGCTCCGCCGAGGCCGAGGCCAGCTTCGAGACGGTGCTGTTTTTGGCGGGGAAGCTGGACGAGCTGGGCTTGCCCGCCATCGTCACCTTGGAGGGCTCCGACGGGCGGCTGGCCAGGACCATTTTGGAGAACAGCCGGAACCCGGATCGGCGGATCGTGGTCATGGACTCCCTCCAATCCACCACCGCCGCGGACGTTTCGGCGGGGGCCACCTATCTGGCCGCCATGGAAAGAAACCTGGCGGCGCTGCAGGACGCGCTCCCATAAGGAGGTATCGGATATGACGCTGCTCACCGTGCACGAGCTGGCCCTGGGCTATGAGGGAAAGCCCATCGTGGAGCATTTGAGCTTTGCGCTTCACGAGGGGGAGTATCTCTGCATCCTGGGGGAGAACGGCTCGGGAAAGACCACCCTGATGCGGACGCTTCTGGGTCTGCAGCCGCCCCTCTCCGGCCGGCTGCTTTGGGCGGAGGGGTTGAAAAACGCCGTGGGGTATCTGCCCCAGCAGACCCCCGTGCAAAAGGATTTTCCCGCCTCGGTGCGGGAGGTGGTCCTCTCCGGCTGTCAGGGGCGGATGGGCTTTCGGCCCTTCTACGGCGCCGCCGAAAAGGCCATGGCCCGGGAGAATATGGAGCGGACCGGGGTGCTGGCGCTGCAGGATCGCTGCTATCGGGAGCTGTCCGGGGGCCAGCAGCAGCGGGTGCTGCTGGCGCGGGCCCTCTGTGCCGCCAGCCGGGTTTTGCTGCTGGACGAGCCGGCGTCCGGTCTGGACCCGGAGGCCCGGGAGATGCTCTACGACGTCATCGAAAAGCTGAACCGGGAGGGCATGGCCGTCGTCATGATCACCCATGATCTGGACGTGGCTCGGCGGTATGCGAGCCACATCCTGCGCATGGGCCGGAACCCGGTGCTGGTGCCCAAGACGGAGCACTTTGCCAGGAAGGGAGGGGAGCAGGCATGATCGAAACGCTGCTGCTGTATCTGTCCCGGCCCTTCGTCCAATACGCCCTGATCGTGGGCGTGCTCATCGCCCTGTGCTCTTCGCTTCTGGGGGTGACGCTGGTGCTCAAGCGCTTCTCCTTCATCGGCGACGGCCTAAGCCACGTGGCCTTCGGGGCCATGGCCGTGGCCACGGTCATGAAGCTTGGCAACGAGATGCTGCTGGTGCTGCCCGTGACCGTCCTGAGCGCCGTGCTGCTCCTTCGCACCGGGCAGCGGGCCCGGGTCAAGGGGGACGCGGCCCTGGCCATGATCTCCGTGGGGGCGCTGGCCTTCGGGTACCTCATCGTCAACCTGTTCTCCACCTCCTCCAACCTGTCCGCCGACGTGTGCACCACCCTCTTCGGCGCCACGTCCATCCTGACCCTGACGGAGCGGGAGGTGTGGATGAGCGTGGTCCTGTCCCTGCTGGTGGTGGCCAGCTTCCTGGTCTTCTACCACAAGATCTTCGCCGTGACCTTCGACGAGGAGTTTGCCCGGGCCACGGGCACCGACGCCCGGCTCTACAACCTCATCATTGCCGTCATCGTGGCGGTGATCATCGTGCTGGCCATGAACCTGGTGGGGTCGCTGCTGATCTCCGCGTTGGTCATCTTTCCGGCCCTGTGCGCCATGCGGGTGTACAAGAGCTTTCGGGCGGTCACCGTCTGCGCCGCCGTCCTCTCCGTCGTCTGCGCCCTGGTGGGCCTGCTGGTGGCCATCGTGGCCGGCACCCCCGTGGGCTCCACCATCGTGGCAGCGGACGCCCTGGCCTTCGGTATCTTCAGTTTGATCGGTCGAGCAAAAGGAGGAAACGCCCATGCGTAAAGTGATTATCAGTCTGCTGATGGCGGCCCTGTTCCTGGCGGTGGGCTGCGGCGGCGGTGGGTCCGACGTGGATCTGGACCTGAGCCGCATGAACCCCAACATGCGCTATGCCGAGATCACCCAGGTGACCCAGGAGCCCGAAAAATACGTGGGCAAGACCGCCCGGCTGGTGGGCTATTTTCGGCCCTATCCCGACGGGGATAAGAACGGCACCTTTACCAAAAACCGCATCGCGCTGGAGATGCCGGATCAGGCGGGCTGCTGCGCCGCGGTGGTGGAGTTCGTGCTGAAGGAACCGCCTGCAAAGCTGCCCAAGGTGGGCACGGAGGTCATCGTGGAGGGTATTTTGGAGACCTACACCCAGGACGGCCTCACCCGCTGCCAGTTCGGCCAGGCCACCATGCGCAAGGCCCACTGAGTCCGCAGTCTGTCGAAAAAGGCGGCAGATCATTTGCGGCAAATGGGAGTAATATATATTGGCAGGTAGAAATGGCTCAAACGCCATTTCTTTTTTATTTTAAATGCCGCAAATTAGCCGTTTTTCCGGCCTCTCGCGGTACCTTTCATGCGCAAGGCCCACTGAGTTCCTACATTTATAAAAAAATTTTGGCCCCGAGAGCTTTCTCGGGGCCGTTGTGATTTATTGGTTTTCCACGATGTTTCGTATCCACTTCCCCTGCCGGACGAAGTGATAGCCGAACAGGGCCTTTAGGCCTTCCGTGGCGGTGACGGCGGCGTAGACGGCCACGAAGGGGAGGGCGGTGAACCGGCAGAGGCCGAAGGCCAAGGGGATGCACACGCACCAGACGAAGCAGCAGTCGTAGACCATGGTGAGCCGGGTGAGGCCCCCGGAGCGGAGGGTGAAGTAGCAGGCGTTGGTGAAGGCGTGGCAGGGCATCACCGCCGAGGTGATGAGGATCAGGCTGGAGGCGATGCGCCGCACCTCGTCCGTGGTGTTGTACAGCAGGGGGAAGGCCCCGGAGGTGGCGGCCAGTATCCCGCCGATGGCCAGACAGCACATAACGGAAAAGGCTGTCAGCTTGGTGTTGGTGTCCTTGGCCTTCTCCATCTCTCCGGCCCCCAGCAGGTTCCCCACCACGATGCCGATGGAGGAGCCCAGGGACATGAACACGATGTTGAACAGCATGGAGATGGTGTTGGAGATGTTGATGCCCGCCACCACGGCGAGACCCCTTGTGGAGTAAATCTGCACCAGGGTGGTCTGTCCCGAGGACCAGAGGGCCTCGTTGAGGAGCAGGGGCATGCCCTTTTTCACGATCAAGCCCGTCAGCGTTCCGGGCACCCGCAGCGTCCGGTACAGGCCCCGGGCGAAGGGATGGGCCTTCACATTCATATGGGTGAACAGCAGGATGATGGCAAGCTCCACGATCCGGGACAGGACCGTGGCCCAGGCCGCGCCCACCACGCCCAGCCGCGGCGCGCCGAAGTGACCGTAGATCAATATCCAGTTCCCCACCAGATTCACCAGCATGGCCGCGATCCCGGCGCCCATGGGCAGGGTGGTGCTGGCGGTCTCCCGCAGGGTGGAGGCGTAGGCCTGGGAGAGGGCGAACACCGGCAGTCCCACGAGGGCAACTTTAAGATAGGCTCGGGCGCACTGGAGGGTCAAAACCAAATCCCCCTGTTCGCTGCCCTGGTGGAGGAAGAGGGACAGCAGCGGTTCATCGAATGCCCAAAGGGCGGCCACGCCCAGCACGGACAAGATGGCTACCAGCCAGAGCTTGAACCGGAACACGTTCTGCACGCCCTCCAAATCCCGCTTGCCGGAGAACTGGGCCCCGTAGATGCCCGCGCCGCTGAGACCCCCGAACACGCACAGGTTGAACACGAAGATCAGCTGGTTGCAGATGGCCACGCCGGACATCTGCTCGGTGCCGATGCCGCCCACCATCAGGTTGTCCAGCATATTCACGAAGCTGGTGATGCCGTTCTGGATCATCACCGGCAAGGCGATGGTCAGCACCAGCCGGTAGAATGCCCTGTCCCCGATGAATTTGTTTTTGAATTTCTGCCACATGAGAGGCATCATACTCTTTTTTCTCCCGTTTTGCAACAGAAAAATGAACGAATTATCGGAGGCAGCCGGGCCTTTCCTCTGCTATGCTGTAGCCGGGGTCAGAGAAAGGAAAGGAGGCAGACAAGGCCCCTTCCTTACGGGAGGGGGAAGGAGACCATGGACGGGATCATCACGATCGTATGCGCCCTCATCGGCAGCGGCGCGGCCACGGCCCTGGTGACCGGCCTGCTGGGCCGGCAGGCGCAGCGGCGGCGCACCGAGACCGGCGAGAGCCAGGGCATGCGCTGGCTGCTGCAGGATCGGCTGGAGCAGCAGGGGCTGAAGTATCTGCGGCGGGGCCTCATCACCTATGAGGAGCTGCGCAACTGGAACCGGGGCCACCACATCTACCACGATCTGTTGGGGGGCAACGGCGATTTGAAAGAACTGAAGGAGAAGCTGACACAGCTTCTGTACGGAACGAAGGAGGAGAAACCATGAATGAACGATTCTTTACCTGGAACGATCTGGTCACCTACGGCGGCGCGGTGATGGCGGTGCTCATCATCACCGAGTTCACCAAGGACCTGCCGGGCATCCGGCGCATCCCCACCCGGCTCTGGGCCTATCTGGTTGCCCTGGTGCTGCTGGTGCCGGCGGCGGTGTTCACCGCGGATGCGCTGCGGGCGGAGGACATCCTGCTGTGCCTGGTCAACGGCGCCCTGGTGGCCATGGCCGCCGTGGGCAGCTTCCATACGATTCAGGAGCAACAGGAATAAAGCGATCGAACCCGCGGGGGCCAACCCCGCGGGTTTTGTGTTGCAAGGCACGAAAAAGGACGATATACTTATATATTATCAAGTCGGAGAGGTTGCCCATGGCTGTTTTCCTGGTTCTGTTGGCGTTGTTGGTGGCTTTCCTTGCTTTTTCCTATGGCGTTTTTCGCTATGTGCTCTATTCTCCGGTGGGGGAGCAGAACGATCCCCGTCACCTGCCTCGGGGGGAGCAGTACGACCCGAAGCGGGATGAGATGCTTCGCCTTATCGATGAGCTGCTGGCCCTGCCTTCGGAGCGGGTATATATCGAATCCGAAGACGGCCTCCGGCTGGCCGGGGACTACTACGCCGGCGAAGCGGGCCACCCGGTCCACATCTGCTGCCACGGCTATCGGGGTTTGGGCGTGCGTGACTTTTGCGGCGGGGCCCAGACCCTCATGGCCCGAGGGGACGGGGTGCTCCTGATCCATGAGCGGGCCCAGGGGGACAGCCAGGGCCACATCATGACCTTCGGTATCCGGGAGCGGGAGGACGTGCGGCGGTGGGCGGAATACTGCGCCGAGCGTTTCCCCGATTCGCCCCTGTTCCTTCACGGCATCAGCATGGGGGCCGCCACGGTGCTCATGGCCTCGGCCCTGCCCCTGCCCGAAAGCGTGAAGGGCATCCTGGCCGATTGCCCCTACGACGTGCCAAGGGATATCATCGTCCTGACGGCGGACAAGGCGGGGGCCCCCGGCAGGCTCCTGTGGCCCTTCCTCAAGGTTGGCGCCTTCCTCTTCGGCGGCGGTCTGCGCCTCGATGCCGCCTGCTGCCACGAGGCGGTGAAGCACACCCGGGTGCCCATTCTGATCATCCACGGGGAGGACGACCGCTTCGTCCCCGCCTACATGAGCGAGCCCATGGCCGCCGCCAACCCGGCCCGCATCAAGCGGGCCACCTTCCCGGGAGCCGGCCACGGCATAAGCTATCTCGTGGACACTCCCCGGTACCAGGCCCTCACCAAGGCCTTCATCGATGGGTGCCTTGAATAGCAGATCCCCCGCGATCGGTCCGGAATTTCCCTGATAACAGCCATTTATTTGAATGAAAAAGGGTTGTGCTCCCCTGAATGTATGATACAATAAACACAGGATGCAGGACCCATTGTATCCGGAACCCGGGAACAAATTATAAAAAGGAGGACACGACATGAAGAAGCTTATATCCCTTATTCTCGTCGCGCTGCTGCTCTGCCTGGCGCTGCCTGCGATGGCAGAGGAGGAGATCACCGGCGACTGGTTCGTGAAAACCATGAAGGAAGGCGATCAGGAGTACGACGCCGCGTCCATAGGCTACGCCATGACGCTGACGCTGAACGACGACGGCACCGTTGTCATGGCCATTCCCGGTCAGGAGGCGTCCGTCGGCACCTGGACCCTGGAGGGCGACAGGATCACCGTGACCATCAACGACAGCCCGGTGTCCGGCACCGTATCCGACGGCGTCATCGATCTGGAGCAGGACGGCATGGAGCTGATCCTCACCCGGGAAGCGGTGGAGGCGATCGCCGTGGCGGAGATAAAGGCCGCCGAGGCCGCCGAGGCATTCTATGGGGAATGGACCTGCGCCTATGCGGATGCGGACGGCATGATCGTCGACATTGCCGTTGCCGACATGGGACGGCCGAATATGTCCATCTCCGAAACGGCCATGACGTTTTCCGATGAGGAGGATGGTTTGCTGGCCTTCCTGCTCAACATGGCTAAGCTGGGCGCCCCCTCCTTTGGGGAGGGCAAGCTGACCGTCAATGCGGGCCCCGATGCGCCGAATCCCAAATTCAGCGCCACGGTGGAGCTGCTGGAGGATGGGATGACCAAGCTGACCATGATCACCGACACCCCCTTGGTCCTCTACTTCACGCCTGCCCAGGCGGCTGCTGCCGGCGCCGGCGAGGGGTATGTCTATGAGGGGACCTCCTTCTCCATCAAGACCGAGGAGCTCCCGACCAACTATCCCTGCCTGCCGGAGGACAAATTCGTGGCGGGCTTCAAAAGCCTTGTGGACGGGACCATCACCACCGCCTCCACCTATGAGGACGTGGCGAAGGCCTTTGGGGACGAGGGCATCCGGATGGCCGGCATCCAGTATGAGGGCTATGCCTATTATTCCTGGTATTCGGAGAAGGACTACACCGGCGGTACCAAGGTCCACGTGCTGGTGACCTTCAAGGTCAAGGACGGCGTCCCCACCTACTATGCCTATTCCGCCGAGGGCATCACGCCCCAGGACGTGAAGTGAGCGGCTGCTGCGCAGCGGAATCATAAAACAGGCATGAAAAAAGGTCGGCATCTCGGTGCCGACCTTTTTCGTAGAACAACAGAGCATCAATACCGCCTCACGAACTCCGCCTCCATGTCCGTCAGCATGCCCTCCAGGGGGGCGGCGGCGCTGATGGCCCGGGCGGTGAACCGGTTCAGCTCCGGCAGATGCAGGGCGGTGAACCCGCTGACGGTGCATACGGCGGGGTGGGTGCTTTCCGGGTCCCAGACCGTGCCGCCGGGGGTGAAGCCCAGCTTGGGCACCTCCTTCAAAAAGGCGCCCCGATCCTCCACCGTGATGAAGCTAAGGGTCAGAACGACCCGCCGGACCATGTCCACGTCCCCGCCCCGCTTGCGCATGGCTTCGATGTAGGCCGCGTTCTCCACGGACTGGAGCCGCACGTCGTCCGGGTACAGGAACCGGTAGTAGGTGGTGAAGTGGGGCTCCGAGGCGTGGGCGCAGGTGATGGCCAGCATCCCGTACTCCCGGCAGATGGCCGAGGCCTGGTGGATGGTGTCCGCTTCGGCGGCGTAAAAGTACAGCGTCCGCAGGGTGTCGGTGTATACGCTCCCCACGTGGATGGCCCGGCCCTCCGTCTCATCGATGAGACGATGCCGGAGCTGCCGGAACCGGCGCTGCTCCGTCCGATCGAAGCCCTTGGCCATGGGATCCTTGGGGGCCACGCACACATAGACCAGCTGGGAATAGGAAAGCACGGGGAGCAGCTCCCAATACTGCATGTCCACCCGGAAGGTGGCTCGCTCCCCGTGAAAGTCCCATTCGTATGTGAGCCAGTCCGTCATGGTCCCGGCTTATTTCTCCAAAATGGCCTTGATGCGGCGCACGCCGGAGGAGGAGGCCTCCTCCTTCTTGATCACAAAGTGACCAAGATCCCCCGTGTTCTTGGCGTGAGGCCCGGCGCAGATCTCCTTGCTGAAATCGCCCATGGTGTAGACCTTCACCTTCTCGCCGTACCGGCTTTCAAACAGGCCGATGGCCCCCTGCTCCTTGGCTTCGGCCACGGTCATCTCCTCGCAGGTGATGGGGAGCTTGAGCTGGATCTGCTCGTTCACCAGGTCCTCCACGGCCTTGAGCTCTTCCGGCGTCATCTTCCGGGGGAAGCTGAAGTCGAAGCGAAGCCGCTCGGCGGTGATGTTGCTGCCCTTCTGGGAGATGGTGTCGTCGTTCAGCACCACCCGCAGGGCCTTGTGCAGCAGATGGGTGGCGGAGTGCAGGGCGGTGGTGGCCTCCTGATGGTCCGCAAGACCGCTCTTGAAGCGCTGGGCGGAGCCGTCCTTCGACTTCTCCTGGTGCTCGGCGAAGGCCGCGTGGAACCCGTCCACGTCCACCCGGATGCCCTTTTCCTGGGCCAGCTCCATGGTGAGCTCGATGGGGAAGCCGTAGGTGTCGTACAGGTGGAAGGCGGACACGCCGTCGATGCAGCCGTCCTGGGCGTTGGCGGCGGTCTTGTTGAATTCCTTGATGCCCTTCTTCAAGGTGTCGGCAAAGCGGTTCTCCTCCCGCTTGAGCTCGGCGATCACCTTCTCCCGGTTCTCCTCCAGCGC
>CADBYI010000042.1:0-12869 GCA_902798825.1 uncultured Eubacteriales bacterium
AAGGCATGAAGGATGCCTCCGGTACCGAGGCATTCAAAAACGCCATTGCCGAGGCCAAGAAGCAGCTGCCGGAGCTTTCCGAGTATATCGGCGGCATCGATCCCCATATCTGCACCAGCGTCACCATCTCCACTCTCCACGGCTGTCCGCCGGAGGAGATCGAGAGCATCGCCAGCTACCTTATCACCGAGAAGAAGCTCCACACCCTGGTGAAGTGCAACCCCACCATTTTGGGATATGACTTCGCCCGCAAGCGTCTCGATGAGGCTGGATTCGACTATGTGTCCTTCGACGATCACCATTTCAGGGAGGATTTACAGTACAGGGATGCGGTGCCCATGTTCCACCGGCTGTTGAAGCTGGCGGCGGATAACGGCGTCACCTTCGGGCTCAAGCTCAGCAACACCTGCCCCGTGGACGTGAAGGCAGGGGAGCTGCCCAGTGGGGAGATGTATATGAGCGGCAAGTCCCTGTACCTGCTAACCATCGAGATGGCCGCCCGCATGGCGGAGGAGTTCGACGGAAAGCTGCGCCTGTCCTTCTCCGGCGGCGCGGACGCCTTCAACATCAAGGCCCTGTTCCGGGCCGGCATCTGGCCCATCACCGTGGCCACCACCATTTTAAAGCCTGGCGGCTACGACCGATTCAACGAGCTGGCAGAGGAGATTTCCCGCTGCGCCTACAAGCCCTTCACCGGCGTCAATCCGGCGGCGGTCAGGGCCCTTTCCGACAAGGCGGCCCAGGACGTCCATCATCGAAAGCCAATCAAGCCCCTGCCCTCCCGGAAGAACAGCGAACAGGTGCCGCTGCTTTCCTGCTTCATGGCTCCCTGTCAGGGCGGCTGCCCCATCCATCAGGACATCCCCGGATACCTGGCTCTCAACGAAAAGGGCAAATATCCCGAATCGTTGAAGCTCATCACGGAGAAAAACGCCCTGCCCTTCATCACTGGCACCATCTGCGCCCATCCCTGCATGGGCCGCTGCACCCGGAACTTCTACGATGAGAGCGTGAATATCCGCAAGGCCAAGCTCACAGCTGCCCGCAAGGGTTTCGGTGCGCTCATGGCCCGGGGCGTCAGGAAGGAGAAGCTGACGCGGGCCAAGGTGGCCGTCATCGGCGGCGGTCCGGCAGGCATGGCGGCGGCCTTTTACCTTTCCCGGGTCGGGGCCAAGGTCACCGTGTTCGAAAAGGAAAAGGAGCTGGGCGGCACCGTCCGCCACGTGATCCCCTCCTTCCGCATCCCGGCTGCGGCCATCGATCGGGACGTGAAGCTAATCTCCTCCCTGGGCGCCGCCTTTGTACTGGGGCAGCCTGCCCCTGCCCTGTCAGAACTGGAAAAGAACTTCGACTATGTCCTGCTGGCCGTGGGCGCCGAAAAGGCCTCCCGGCTGGATATCGGCGGCAAGGAATACAACGCCATCGAGTTTTTGAAGAAGCTGAAGGCCAGCGAGCCGGTGGATCTGGGCGAACACGTCATCGTCATCGGCGCGGGCAACACGGCCATGGACTGCGCTCGGGCGGCCCTGCGGGTGCCCGGCGTAAAGGACGTGTCCATCGTCTACCGGCGGACCAAAAAGTATATGCCCGCCGACGAGGAGGAGATGCTGCTGGCCCTGAAGGAAGGCGTGCAGTTCAAAGAACTCCTGGCCCCTGTAAAAGCCGACGGCGAGAATCTGCTGTGCCATCGAATGGTCCTTGGCGAACCGGACGCCTCCGGCCGTCGGTCCCCGGTGGACACCGGCGAAGAGGTTTCCCTCCCCTGCTCCTCCGTGATCGCCGCCCTGGGCGAAAAGGTGGATACGGACCTGCTCCTTGCCTATGGCGCGGCCCTCAACGAGAAGGGTCGGCCCGTCCTCCGGAACGGGAAGGTCTTCGTGCTGGGCGACGCCCGTCGGGGCCCCGCTACCGTAGTGGAAGCCATGGCGGATGCTTTGGCGGCCACGGAGGCCATCGTAGGCGAATCCCGGGCCTATAGCTTGCCCAAGGGCAGTGAGCTGGACAAGGAGGCGGAGCTCCTTCGTCGCAAGAGCCTGTTGAAGCTCCACGGCGATCCGGAGGATGTCTGTATGCATTGCAACGAGGTGTGCGAAAACTGCGTGTCCGTCTGTCCCAACCGGGCCAACGCCGCGATCCGTGTCCCCGGCAAGAAGGAGCCCCAGATCCTGCACCTGGATTATCTGTGCAACGAGTGCGGCAACTGCGCCTCCTTCTGCCCCTACGCCTCGGCACCCTACAAGGATAAGTTCACCTTGTTTGAGAACCAGAGGGATTTTGCAGACAGCAGCAATCAGGGATTCTATGTGACGAATCTAAAGAAAAAACAGGTTATGATCCGGCTGAGCGGCACCGAAAAGAAGTACGATCTGACGAAGGAAACCGACCTCGACAAGGACATCGAGGTGCTGATTTTGACGGTACTGAAGGATTACGCCTATCTGCTGGTCTAAAGAAGGAGAGCTATGGCCACATTCTACGTGAACGGGCGAACGGTCACGGTCCAAAGGAACCAAAGTCTGCTGCGGTTCCTCCGAGACGAGCTCCATCTGACCTCCGTGAAGGATGGATGCTCCGAGGGCGCCTGTGGGGCCTGCACCGTGATCATCGATGGGGAGACCTGTCGGGCCTGTGTGCCGAAAACGGATGCCCTGGAGGGAAAGCACGTCCTCACTGTGGAGGGGCTTTCCCCCTGGGAGAAAAAGCTGTACACCTATGCCTATGGGGAGGCGGGGGCCGTTCAGTGCGGCTTCTGCATCCCGGGGATGGTGCTGTGCACCAAGTCCCTTCTCGACAGGGTCGATGACCCCACGGAGGAACAGATCCGCCACGCCATCCGCAACAACTACTGCCGCTGCACCGGCTATGTGAAGATCATCAAGGCTATCCAGCTGGCGGCGAAGCTGAAGCGCGAAGGCGCTATCCCCGAGCCCACCGAAACCGATTGGAAGCTGGGCAGCAGCGTCCATCGTTTGGATGTGGAGGAAAAGGTCCTGGGCTACGGCAAGTATCCGGACGATTGGTATCTTGAGAACATGGCCTATGGCTCCGCCGTACGGAGCCAATACGCCCGGGCCCGGGTGCTGGGTATCGACGCCGAAAAGGCAAGGGCCCTGCCTGGGGTGGTAGCGGTGATCACCGCCGAAGATATCCCCGGAGAAAACAAGGTGGGCCACATCAAGCACGACCAATACACCCTCATCCCCATCGGGGGCCTGACCCACTACCTGGGCGACGCCATCGCCCTGGTGGTGGCAGAGGATCAGGAGACGCTGGAAAAGGCCAAAAAGCTGGTGAAGGTCACCTATGAGCCCCTGCCCCCTATCCATGGTCCCGAGGAAGCTAAATCCCCCGACGCACCCCTGGTTTTCGACGAGGAGAAGACCAACGTCCAGGCCCATAAGCACGTGGCCCGCGGGGACGCCAGCGGCGCCATCGCCCAATCGAAGTACGTGATCTCCCGGCACTTTGAGACGCCCTGGACGGAGCACGCCTTTTTGGAACCGGAGTGCGCCGTGGCCTATTGGGACGAGGACGGCTATGTGCGCATATTGTCCACGGATCAATCCTCCCATACCACGCTGCACGAATGCAAGCTCCTGCTGGGCAGTGAAAAGGTCCGGGTCCAGAACCAGCTGGTGGGCGGCGGGTTCGGCGGCAAGGAGGATATGAGCGTCCAGCACCATGCGGCCCTCATCACCTATCTGACCGGGCGGGCCGTGAAGGTGAAGTTCTCCCGGGCGGAGAGCCTTTTGGTACACCCCAAGCGCCATCCCTTCTGGATGGATTTCACCATCGGCTGCGACGAAAACGGCATCATTCAGGGTGTGAAGGCCTCCGTCTATTCCGACACCGGCGCCTTTGCCTCCCTGGGCGGGCCCGTGTTGGAGCGGGCCTGCACCCATGCCTCCGGTCCCTACAACTATCAGAACTTTGAGATCGATGGCACCGCCTACTATACCAACAATCCCCCCGCCGGCGCCTTCCGGGGCTTTGGCGTGACCCAAACCTGCTTCGCCATCGAGTCCCTTCTGAACGAGATGGCTGAAAAGGTGGGCATCTCCCCCTGGGAGATCCGCTATCGCAACGCCATCCGTCCCGGTCAGGAACTGCCCAACGGCCAGATCGTGGGGGCGGAGACGGGCCTCGTCGAGACGCTGGAAGCTATTCGCCCCTACTACGACGCTGCCGTGGCCGCTGGAAAACCGGTGGGCCTCGCCTGCGCCATGAAGAACTCCGGCGTAGGCGTGGGACTCCCTGACTGGGGCCGCTGCAAGCTCATCGTGGAGGCGGACGAAAAGGTCCACATCTACAGCGGCGCCTCCTGCATCGGCCAGGGGCTGGGCACGGTCCTCGTCCAGATGGTGGTGACCAATACACCCCTTGGGCGGGACGATATCGTCTATGAGCGATCCAACACCTGGATCGCCCCCGACTCCGGCGACTCCTCCGGCTCCCGTCAGACCCTGGTCACCGGGGAAGCCTGCCGAAGGGCCTGCGAAAAGCTGGCAGAGGCCTTGGGAAACCATCCCCTTTCCGACCTGATCGGACAGGTATTCTATGGGGAGTACTTGGCCAAGACCGATAAGCTGGGCGCCGACGTGCCTCATCCCGTGTCCCACGTGGCCTATGGATACGCCACCCAGATGGCCGTTTTGGATCGGTCCACCGGACGGATCGAATCCATGGTGGCGGTCCATGACGTGGGCAAGGCCGTGAATCCCCGCTCCTGCGAGGGGCAGATCGAGGGCGGCGTGGTCATGAGCATGGGATACGCCCTGCGGGAGCAGTACCCCATCGATGAGAACTGCAAGCCCATTGACAAGTTCGGAAAGCTGGGCCTGTTCCGGGCCCACGAGATACCGGACATTCAGGCCATCGTGCTGGACAAGCCGGGTTTGGACGTGGCCTGCGGCGCCATCGGCATCGGGGAGATCACCTCCATACCCACGGCCCCCGCCATCGCGGAAGCCTATTATCAGCTGGACGGCAAGCGACGGACCAAGCTGCCCCTGGAGGACACGCCCTATGAAAGGAAGCGCTAAAATGAGAAGCCAAGTTGCCCTGGTGGCCTGCAACGGCGGCTGTCGAAACACAAGCTGCGCCTACGGCTGTATCGGCTGTGGTATGTGTGTGTCTATATGCCCCTTCGGAGCCATAGCCTTCAACGACAACGGTGTAGCCCAGGTGGATGAACGATTGTGTCAGGGCTGCGGCGCCTGTGTTGTGGAGTGCCCGCAAGGGATCATCCGCCTTCATGACGCGGACTGCCCCATCGTAATCAAGTGTTCCAATCGGGACCCGGGCAAAGTGGCCCGCACAGCCTGCGAAGTGAGCTGCATCGGCTGCGGCATCTGCGAGAAGGTCTGTCCTTCCGGCGCCGCACAGGTCGCGAACAACCTTTCCGCCATCGACGAGGAACTGTGCCTTTCCTGCGGTATGTGCGCCGTGAAGTGCCCTCGTCACGCCATCTATGACCTCAGGGGCATTCTGACGGCAAAAGCGTAAAAATATTATATATTTTTAAGGTTAGTTTCAGGTTCCCTGCGTATACTGAACCCATAAAGAGCGATCATCGTTCAAATCTTCTTATCCCAATACCCTCTCTCCCACGCAAAAGGAGCGGTTGTACCGCTCCTTTTGCCATTGTATGTTTCTACGTGTTATATTATTTTTCCAGCAACCGGGCTTCCAGATAGTACCGCTTTTCGGCGGCTTCGCCCATGGAGAAGGTCTTGCGGGGCAGGGCTCCGTCGTAGACCACAGTGGAGAACAGCTCCCCCTTCTGCATGGTGGGCAGCAGGAAGCCCACGGCATCGGGCTTTTTCGCAAGGTCCTTCACCACGTCGTCGCCATGAATATAGTCCACCTCGCCGCCAAGGTCCTTAAGGACGGCGTCGATGGCGTTCTGCAGGGTGCCCACCGCCAGCTGGGCCGCAGGCTTTGTGACCACCAGGGTCCCTTCCGTGTCGCCGTAGAAGAAGGGGATGACGTGCTTCTCACCGCCCTCCGCCTTCCGGGCGCCGGGGAGGATCTCCGCGCCTCCGTTCTGCTCCGCCAGTTTCTTTTGAAGGGCTTCCACAAAGGTCTTTCCCTCCACGCCGAAGACCACCCGATGGATGGGCTCGAAGATGATCCCCTCGTCGTGAACGTTGTTGAGCTCGATGAGGGCATAGCGGGCGGGATGATCGGCCCGCTCACCTTCCGGTAGCGTGGCCTTGATCTTCTCCCAGTTGGCCTTGGCGGTGGCCAGGCTGTGGTTGCCGTCTCCCATGGCGAAGAGAAGCACAGGATGATCGCCATACTTCTTCTCAAAGGCCTCCTTGTCCGCCAGCTTGGTGAGGGCGGCAAGGATGGTTTCCACGTCCTTCTCCCCCGCCACCAGACGGCCCGAAATATGTCCGCCGCCCAGCATCAGATCGGTATCGTACAGACAGGGCAGGTCCGCCGCCTTCTTCACCAGGGGCTCGATGACGGTGCGCTCGGGATCGTCGATGAGAACCAGAATATGGGGTAGCTCCACGGCGGCTCCCTCCCGGATCTTCAGCCGGGGCGGAATGCGGGATACGATGGTCCCCTCAGTGGCCCGGATCAGGGTGCCGGAACCCTTGGAATAGTCGTACTCCTCCAGATCCAGGGCCATGACCAACCCGTGGCGGGTGTTGCCGTTGGCGGTCCGCTCCACCAGCACGAAGCCCTGGGGCTGCTTTTGGAGGATGCCCTTAGCCAGGTAATCCTTCATGTTGGCCTTGATGGCGGCGATGCGCTCCGGTTCGTCGGGGCTCCCCAGATAGGCTTCCGGCAAGATGAGGTCCAGCGTGGAGGGGGCGTCGCCGATGATCTTCCGGGCCTCCTCCCAATACTCCTTCTGGGAGGTGAACTGGTCGCAGGCCACCACGGCCCACTTCTGCATATCCGTTCCCTTGGGCGGGAGCATCACTTCGGGGACAAGAACGCCAATGGAGTTTTTGAACTTCTGATTCATATTGCTGACCTCGCTTCATTCTGATAAAATACAGGCACAGACCTTATGGATATTGTACAATTCTGAAAATGCTTTTGCAACCTTTTCTTATGTCCGTCGGTATTATATACGAAAGAAACTGAGAAGCTCATCCCTTCCGGGTCCGAAGCGCCGATGGCCTCTCTTTTACCAATATTTCTTTCCGTTCATCAGTCTCTTAAAAATATGATAAATCTATTTATAATAGATTTTCGTTTGCATTTCTATCGGAATATGCAGCAATTTCAAAAAGCTACCACAAATTCGGATGCTGGAAAGCCTGCAAAAAATATGGTATTCTGACCATGCAATTCAACGCAAAGGAGCATCGTATGCAGACCGTTACCCTCTTTGCCCTCATTCTTTTCGCCGTTACATATATCGTGATGATGGCCTTTCAGAAGATCCGCCCCCATGCCGCCGTCGTCTCCGCCCTGATCTTTGTGATCGTGGGCTCCGTGGGCCTGTTTCCCGGCTTTTCCTATTCGCCCTTGGAGGCCCTTAGCGAGATCGACTGGAACGTGATCATGATGATCGTGGGCACCATGGGCACGGTATACCTGTTCATCGAATCCAAGATGCCCCAGCTCATGTCCGACGTGCTGGTGGACAAGACCCCCAGCGTCAAATGGGCGGTGCTGTCCCTGTCCCTGTTCGCCGGGTTTATCTCCGCCTTCGTGGACAACGTGGCCACGGTGCTTATGATCGCCCCGGTGGCCCTGGCCATGTGCAAAAAGCTCAACATCTCCCCCGTAGCCCCCATCATCTGCATCGCGGTATCCAGCAACCTGCAGGGGGCGGCCACGCTGGTGGGCGACACCACCAGCATCCTCCTGGCCAAGGCCGCCAATCTGGACTTTCTGGACTTCTTCGTGGACGAGGGCCGAATGGGCATGTTCTTCGTGGTAGAGCTGGGCGCTCTTGCCAGCGCACTGGTGCTCCTGTTCATGTTCCGTCATGAAAATGAACCGGTGAACATGCACGAGCGGACCAAGGTGCAGGATATGTTCCCCACCTGGCTGCTGCTGGCCACGCTGGTATGCCTCATTGCCGTTTCCTTTATCCCCTACAAGAACGGTGCCAAGCCTGGCCAATTCTATAAACCAGACATCACCAACGGCCTTATCTGCGTGGGCTTCTTCATCATCGGCCTCATCCGCGACCTTTTGAAGAACAAGGATTCCGCCACCGTGAAGGGGGCCCTGAAGGAGATCGACTACTACACCATCATCCTGCTCATGGGCCTGTTTGTGGTCATCGGCGGTATCTCCCGGGCGGGGGTCATCGACCTTTTGGGGCAGACCATCGCCAAGCTCAACGGCGGCGGTACCCGAGGCGATTTGTTCCTGGTTTACAGCGTGATCGTGTGGGTGTCTGTGATTTTGTCCGCCTTTATCGACAACATCCCCTACACCACCACCCTGCTGCCCGTGGTGGCGGTGCTGGCCGCTGACCTGTCCTCTGCGGGAGGCGTGGCCATCAGTCCCAAGCTGTTTTACTATGGGCTTCTCTGCGGCGCCACCCTGGGCGGGAATCTGACCCCCATCGGCGCCTCCGCCAACATCGCGGGCATCGGCATCCTCCGCCGGGAGGGGTACGAAGTGAAGGCCGGGACCTTCATGAAGTACGGCGTGCCCTTCACCTTGGCCGCGGTCATCACGGGCTATGTGCTCATCTGGTTCATCTGGGCATAAGGAGCTCGGGATGCTGGATAACAAAGGATTTGATCTTTGGGCCGACGGATATGATGCGTCCGTCGGCCTTTCCGACGAGGAAAACATCTATCCCTTCGCCGGTTATAAGCGGGTGCTGAATGGCATCTTTCAAAGGATAGTGCAAAAGCCGAATGCCGTCGTGCTGGACATAGGCTTCGGGACCGGCGTGCTCACCTCGAAGCTGTACGAACACGGCTGCACGGTGTACGGCCAGGATTTCTCCCAGAAAATGATCGAACTTGCATCACAGAAAATGCCGGACGCCCACCTCTACCAGGGTGATTTCTCACAAGGTCTTGCGGAACCGCTCACCCGTCAAAGCTATGATTTCATCGTGGCGACCTATTCCTTGCATCATCTGACGGATGCGCAAAAGAACGCGTTTCTTCCTGCGCTTTGCAAGCGTTTGAAGGCGGACGGGCGGATCCTAATCGGCGACGTGGCCTTTGCTACCCGGGAGGAATTGAACCGCTGTCGGCTGGCCGCAGGGGACGAATGGGACGATGAGGAGATATATTTCGTTGCCGATGAATGGAAGTATGTGTTCCCTGCCCTGCAGTTTGAACCCGTTTCTTCTTGTGCAGGTATTCTGACCCTGACCCCGTAATCCGTTTTGCTCAAGCCTCCCACTGGCAGGCTTTCATGTTCACATGGCCGTTTTTCAGGAAGGTCACCCCTTCCTGCAACAGTCTTTCCCGCTGCTCCGAAAAATGAGGCGCCAAACGGCCGGAACCGTTCACCACCCTATGGCAGGGATACGCGCCGAAATAATCAGATATGCTCAGCACCTTGCCCACCAGACGGGCGTTCCTCTCCCGTCCGATGAGCCGGGCGATCTGACCATACGTCGCCACCTTTCCGGAGGGGATCTCCGCCACAAGGGACAGCACCTCGTAGATCAGTGATTCATCCATGCCTCTGTCCTCTGCAAAAGATCGTCGGGATTATGGCGTATATTTTGCCACCAGCTCGTCAATGTAGCTCTGGCTCAGCTTAAAGTAGGATTTTAGATTGCTCAGGGCGTACTGGGGCCGCTGCTCCATCCAGCGCTGAACGGCGTTGACGTTGTTCAGCCATTTGTCGTACGTGCCCGGATTCTTCCATCGGGCGATATGCCGCCTCATCTCCGGCGCCATCTCCTCCTTCAACTCGTTGAGGATGCGCACGGCCCGGTCCGGAGCGAAGGTGGTCACGGTCAGCTCCACATACCGCTCGATGAACCGCTCTCGCCAGCCCCGGTTTTTCACCAGGGCAGCTGCGATATGGGTATAGACCCGGGAGGTGGCGGTAGCCGTTCCGTCCTTGCTGAAAAAGTTGCCGATGATGTTGCGCTTCACGGAGCCGCCGTTGTAGCCCATGGCGTAGTCAAAATCATAGAATATGGCCCGCCAGCGGATGGTCCCGTCCTTGGAATGCCAATACTTCTGGTTGGCCATGTCGCTGTTGCACAGGTAGGTGGAGCAAACCAGATAGTCGATGAAATAGTCCGGGTCCACCCATTGGATGAACTCCTCATAGGCGGATTCCTTGGAAAGGTCCTTCTTCTTGGCGTAGTCGATGACCCGCTTCCAGTCCGAATTGCTGCCCTTGACCACCACCGTGTTGAAGCGGATGATCTCCACATCGTCCTTGTCGATGCCGTAATGGGTCTCGAGATAATCGTCGTTCTGGTCCTCGTTCAGATCATACAGGCCATAATACTGCCCGTTTATGTACACTGCCACGGGCCGGGTAGCCACCACGTCGATGTTCAGTCCGAAGCAGAGACGGGCGGCATAGGAGTCCCGGATGCGGGCCTGGTTGATGTCCTGGCCGGAATTGCGGATACAGAGGGAGGCATACTCCTGCCAGCCGTACTCCTGGAAGAAGGGATAGGTGACGCTGCTCACGCCGTATTTGCCCCTGAGGTGGATGGACAGCGACGCCTGGGAATAGCCCAGGGTGCCGGCCCCTTTGGTCTTGAAGTCCGCCGGGAACTCCGTGGAGAGCTTTCCCCCCTCATAGTAGCTGAAATAGCCCTTGCGCTGCTGTTTGCTGGAGGAATCCTTGGAGCGTCCCGACCAGAGGGCGTCCTTGTCCTTTGGATTGAAGGACAGGCACACCACCGGCAGCTCATGGGGCTTCTCGAACAGGAAGGTATAGGTGACGATTTCGCTGTCCAGAAGACCGTCCTGCTGGGCGAAAGCCCGGATCACGGTATTCTTTGTGATCTCGATGGGGCCGGAATAAACTTTAGACGAGTCGCTGGGCTCCGTGCCGTTGGTGGTATAGCGAATGACGGCTCCCTCACCGGAGGTCAGCGTCAGGGAAAAGGCATTGGTGTGATACAGCCCCGTCTGGGAGAACACAGGGGCTTTGGCATAGCCCGGGGCGTAACGGTCGCTGTTCTGTCCGCCCTTGGTGGGGGTGGAGAAGAAGACTCGGGCAATGTTGCCGTTGCCCTCCACCCGGCCGGAGCTGACGTTGGGCTCCAGCACGCCGGTGGCGAACTCGTCCCTCAGCGCTCCGTTTTCATCCAACAGATACAGGGTTTCCCCGCCCATGGACAGGCCGAAGGCGCCCACCCCGGCCGTCTGTCGCTCCGGATGGGAGGTGGTCTCGAACACGGCGTATCCGCCCGGCGCCAGGGTGCCGTAGAGGGCCATGGCCTTCTCCCCGTCCCTGCCCTTCAACAGCCGCCAGCCCTCCAGGGAGACCTCCTCGTCGGTGGCGTTGTAGAGCTCCACCCAATCGTTGTTCCCCGCCCCGGCGTAGGCGCAGACTTCGCTGATAAACACGCCGGTATAGTCGTAGCAGCCCTTGTCGGCGGCGGTGTAGGCCGCCAGGCCGTTGACCCGCCCAGGGGTGGGGACCATATAGTATTCGCCGTGGGCGCCCACGGACACGTCGGACCGTATCTTCGGCAGCTCAAAGGTGGCATAGGTCAGGGAATCGGCGTCGTACAGGACCACCTTTTCCCGTCGGTTGATGGAAAAATCTGTCTGGATCAGACCGTCCGGGCGGGGCTGACCGTCGCCCCCCAAAAGGACGAGCAGATACTCGCCGGGAGCCACCTGAATATCCGGGAAGGGCCACTTCTCCAGGTCGTCCTCCCTGTCGGACAGATACCAGTTTTTCAAAGACAGGGTGCTGTCGGTCTCGTTGCAGAACTCCACGAAGTCGCAGTAGCTCCCGTCGGGCAGGACGGCGGCATACTTGCCGTCGATCAGCAGCTCCGAGACGGCGAGCCCCAGGGATCCCACCTGCACGGGATCCAGGGACGCGAAGATCCGCCCGTTGGCCTGGCCGGGGGTGGGCTCCGTGCAGTAGCCCCAATCGCCGTCCCGATACGCCCAGCTGATGTCCGCGTCCAGGGGCGGCACCGTCAGCGAACAGATCTCCCGCCGGTCTCCGCCGAACACATAGAGGGTCTCGCCCCGGCGGGCGATGCCCATAGATACGGAGGGGTGGGTCAGCCTGTCGCAGCAGCAGATGGCCACATACTGGCCGGGCAAAAGCGTCACCGAGGGCAGAGGGTGCTTGTTGGGCTTCTCCGGGTCGTTGGTGATGTATAGGTTCCCCAGCGCCACGGCCTCGGTGCCGGGGTTATAGAGCTCGAACCAGTCCTCGCCCTCGCAGCCCGGGTAGGCCCCCGCCAGGTCCCCGGAGGAACGGACTTCGGTGAATTGGAGCCGGACCCCCGCGGAGGAGGACCCGTGGGCCACCGCCCCGGCGCCACCCTCCAGCAGGGCAGACGTAGGCGAGGGCACCCGCTGGCGGGTGTCCGTCTGCGGCGATGCAGGCGTATCACAGCCGCCCGCCAACATCAGCAGCAGGAGCAGCCACGCGATCCCTTTTCTCACCGTTCGCCTCAATGACCTTTTTCTCTCCTTATCTAAAAACTCAACAGAACAATGTTGATCCTGCCCTTTAGACGATACGCCCCAGGGATTCGAACAGGGCCTCCCTGTCCGTATAGGGGTGCAGGATAAAGCGACTGTCCCCCGCCAGCATGGCGGAAAGCCGTCCCCGGGAAAGGTCGTAAAAGATATGGACTTCTTTCCCTATGTCCCGGGCCCTTGCCAATTCATACCCTACGCCATGGGAGGGGGTGGTGCACTCCGCCACCACCAGATCGCATTCGGTGAGCCAGGCCATGTCCCGCAAAAAGATCT
>CADBYI010000042.1:12894-15263 GCA_902798825.1 uncultured Eubacteriales bacterium
GATCTCCTCCTCGGTCATGGTCCTCTCCCCCTCCTGTTGTAGGGACTCCAGACCCACGTGCTCCGTCAGCACGCGGCAGCCCCTTTCCTCCATAAAGGCGATCATCTCCCCACACAAAGCCGCATCCTGACGGCCGCCCCGGATGGACCCGGCAAAATACACCTTTTTCATTCTATGTTTCCTACGCTCCCTTTAGTAGCCGTATCCTTTCCCGATAGTCCGGAAGCACGCTTTCGATGAACCCGTAGAACGCCCGGCTGTGGTCCTTATAACGGATATGGGCCAGCTCATGAACCACCACATAGTCGATAGCCGCCTCAGGATAGGCCATAAGCCGCCAGGAGAAGGACAGCCTGTTCTTCCCGGAGCAGCTGCCGAACCGGGTCTTAGCCGAGGTCACGGTGAGCCCCGTGGGCTGCACGCCCATCCGTTGGGCATAGAAATCGATCTTGGGGGGCAGGATGGCCTTTGCCTGCTTCACGTAGAAGGGTTTATCCTCCTCCCGTATAGTAGGGAGAGCCGCCTGCCGCCGGGCCTGCCGAGCCCTGGCGCGCTCGATCCAGTCGGAACGCTCCTTCACAAAGGCGTCGATGCGCCATTTGGGCATCAGACGAGGGGCCCGTACCAGAACGTTCCCGGACAAGTCCACCTCCACGCTCATGGTCCGCCGTTTGGAGCGGATCAGCTCATATGCTATCGTTTCCATAGATAAATGTAGTATAGCACAAGTCCTGTCAAACCGCAATCTGGACAAACAGGTTTTCTGTGGCTACAATACAGGAGAAAGGAATGGGATCATATGAATGGGAAGCAAACTGCCATACTATTCGACTTGGACGGGACGCTGTGGGATTCGTCGAAGGAGGTGCTGCTGTGCTGGAACCGGGTTCTATCGCCCCTGGGGAGGCACATCACCGAGGCGGAGATGGACAGACTCATGGGCCTGACCCCAAGGGAGATCGGTGACGTTCAGTTTTCCGATCTGCCGCCTGTGGAACGGTATGCCCTGACGGACCGGTGCCTGCGCTCCGAGGACCCGTATCTGTACGAACGGGGGGCGAAGCTATATCCTCGGGTGCGGGAGATCCTGCGGCGGCTGAAGGAGCGTTATTTCCTGGGCCTGGTCAGCAACTGCACGGAGCCCTATGCCCAGGCGTTTCTCCACGCCCACGGTCTGTCAGCCCTGTTCGGCGATCATGAAACGGCGGGGCGAACCGGCCTTGGCAAGGGGGACAACATCCGTTTGCTTCTGGAGCGCAACTCTATACAAAAAGCGGTGTACATCGGTGACACCGCCAAGGACCTGCTTGCCGCCCGGGCGGCGCGTATCCCGTTTCTCTATGCCAGTTGGGGTTTTGGGGATCTGAAGGATCAGCCCTGCGCCTGTACCTTTTCGGAGTTGCCGGAAGCTGTCTCCAGGCTGCTGGAGGGCTGAACGCTCGCCTTCTCAAAATGGACCACTCCGTCCAGCTTATATTTTGCGTACTGATCGACGAAGGTTGTCAGGGAGCATACGATGGGCTCCCCTTCCTTATATCTCACGTCCTCCACGGTCCGCGCGCAGCTGTCGGAGAAATACACCTTTCCGTCCCGTATGCCGTGGATGAACAGCACGTGACCGTACTTCTTACCGGCGCTGCTGGTGCCCCTTTGGAAGCCCACAAGAATGTTGGTAGCAGCAGAATCGTTGCTCAATATGGCGCGGAGCGCTTCCATCAGGGTATATTTTTTCGCTCCATAGGCAGAAATATCGTAACCACCGGAGGTTCGATCCATCTTTCGATAGATATCGTATGTGTTCTTCCCGTTGGCGCTAAGATAGGAGGTGTTGATGCCCAGGACCACCAGCTGGTTGGCCACATATGCCCCGCAATATCCCTTGAAGGACTTGCGACGGGCCCGTTTCTTAGCCGCTTTGTAGGTGTCCTGGATCTGTCGGCACAAGGAATCATCGGTATAAGCCTTTTTAGCCGTTGACCCCTCTGCCTGAACGGTGCCCTCAACGACTTGCCCGAAGCTGGCGGTATCGGGCTGTCCCTCCTCCGCAAGAGTCCAGGTGGGCAGCAAAAAGAGCGCAAAAAGAAGGAGCGCTATGGCTTTCTGCAGTGGTTTCATAGGTGGCTCCTTTCCCGTTTTTCTGCATACTACCACACCGTTATTCTTTTTTCAGGGTTTTCAATGTTTGTTTATAATCTGTTTTAGAAAAGTCCGATTATTCACTCTTTAGCAACAAAACATACGGAATTCGGACATTTTTGAACAAAAATCACATTTGGCAAAATGCATATGTATTCATAATTTGTTCTTAATAATCAGAACTAGAAAAACCTTGGGCTGGGCTCTGAAGCCCCACCGGGGCTTCATTCACT
>CADBYI010000043.1 GCA_902798825.1 uncultured Eubacteriales bacterium
ATCTCCCCCCTGCTGCACCTGGGGGACGATCGAAAGAAGGAGCGAAAGGCGGCCCTGGCAGCGTAAACCGGTAGTAGTGTGTATGCAAAAAGCAGGAGGCGCGGGCCTCCTGCTTTTTGTGTCGATGGATATTTACCGTTGTCCCTTATCGTAGGGGATGCCCTCCGCCTTGGGCGCCCGGGACTTCTTGGAGGTGAACGCGAGGACCACCAACGAGATGATGTAGGGCAGCATATTGTAGACGTTGCCGGGAATGTTCAGAGCCGCCAGGAAGTCGAAGCCGCCATAGACGTTGGAAAGCGCCCTAAACAGGCCGAAAAGCAGCGCCGACACCGCGATCCTGAGGGGCTTCCACTGACCGAAGATCATGACCGCCAAAGCGAGGAAGCCGAAGCCCGCCACGCCGTTTTCGAACTTCCAGAGGGACACGCCCGCCAGGATGTAGCAGAGGCCGCCCACGCCGCCCAGCATGCCCGAGAGGAGCACACCGGACCAGCGCATCTTATACACGTTGATACCCACGGAGTCCGCCGCCTGGGGATGCTCGCCGCAGGCCATGAGGCGAAGACCGAACTTGGTCTTGTAGAGCAGGATGAACACCACGATGACGGCGATGACCACCAGCAGCATGAACCAGTTGAACTCGAACCCTCCGATGTTCACCATGAACCGCTCGCGAGCGGCCACGTAGCTGATCTCGGAGGAGTGGTTGTCCGGGTTGGCGGCGGTGTTCATGGCCTTCACGAAGACCGTGGCGCCGGCGGTGCCCAGCAGGTTCATGGCCGTGCCCACCAGGGTCTGATCGGCCTTGAAGTTGATGCAGGCTACGCCCAGCAGGCAGGAATAGAGCATGCCGAAGACGATGGCCGCCAGGATCGCCACGATGACCAGCAGGGCCGGCGACAGGGTCGTGATCAGATTGCTCATGACCAGGGCGCCGCCCAGGGCGCCGATGACCATGATGCCCTCCAGGCCCAGGTTGATGACGCCGGAATGCTCGGAAATACAGCCGCCCAGGGCCACCAGCGTGAGCACGGAGGAGAAGATCAGGGTGTATTGAATGAGCAGCAGCATTACCGATCGCCTCCTTTCGCGGCGGCGGGGACAGCTTTCTTGGCCGCCTTCTCTCCCTGCTTCGCCAGAAGCTTACGGATGGTCAGCTTGATGAAGAGCACGAACCCGCACAGGTAGATGATCACCGCGGAGATGAGATCGGAGATCTGGGCGCAGTACATGTTGGTGTTCACGAAGGCGCCGCCGTCGGTGATGTGCTGGATGAAGTAGGAGGAGAAGATGGTGCCGATGGGGCTGAGGCCCCCCAGGAAGGCGGCGGCGATGCCGTTGAAGCCCATGCCCGGCACGGAGGATTGGGTGCATTCCCAGCGCATATAGCCCGTCTGATAGAGGAACGACGCGCCCAGGCCCGCGAGACCGCCGGAGATGACCAGCGTCAGGATGATGTTCCGCTTCTCGGCCATGCCGCAGTATTTGGCGGCGTTCTTGTTGTAGCCGGTGGCCTTGAGCTCATAGCCGAACTTGGTCCTGTTCAGCACCACGCCCACCGCGATGGCGATGAGGATGGTCAGCGGGATGGCGATGGTCACGTACTCGTTGCCGCCGAAGAGCTTGTTGAGGCCCGCCTTGGGCAGGAACGCGGCGGGATTGACCTTGTTGATGTACATGGTGTAGGGGCTGGTGGACTCCTTCACCTTGGACAGGATGGTGTTGGTGGTGTACAAGGAGATCCAGTTGAGCATGATGCCCGAAATGACCTCGTTCACGTTGCAGTAGGATTTGAGGATGCCCACGATGCACCCCAGCAATGCGCCGGCGGCGATGGCCATGAGCATGCACAGATACCAGGGAAGCTGCAGCCCCAGGGCGCCATAGAGACAGGCGCAGGCGCCCGCCACGTACTGACCGGCGGTGCCGATGTTGAACAGGCCCACCTTATAGGCGAACAGGATGCTCAACGAGCACAGCACCAGGGGCATGGTCTTGGCCAGGGTGTTGGCGAACTTTTTCCACTGGGTGGCGGGTTTACTATAGGTCATAAAGTTCTTGAGGACGTTGACGATGGACTCGCCAGCGCCGTCCGGGTTGATGCACAGCAGCACGATATACCCGATCAGCACGCCCAGAAGGATACAGATGAGGGAGGCGATCAGGGCCTGCACCCCTTCCCTTTCTAAGAGTCTGTGCTTCTTCATGCTTTCACCTCATCTCTCTTGGCGCCGGCCATGTAGAGGCCCAGCTCCTCCTGTGTGGTCTTCTTGGGATCCAGCTCGCCCACGATCTCGCCCTCATACATGACCAATATCCGATCGGGCACGTCCATGACCTCGTCCAGCTCCAAGGACACCAGCAGCACGGCCTTGCCCGCGTCCCGCTGGGCCACCAGCTGCTTGTGGATGTATTCGATGGCGCCTACATCCAGGCCTCGGGTGGGCTGCACCGCCACCAGAAGCTCCGGGTCCTTGTCGATCTCCCGTCCCACGATGGCCTTCTGCTGGTTGCCGCCGGACATGCTCCGGGCGATGGTGATGGGGCCCTGGCCGGAGCGGACGTCGTACTGGTCGATGAGCTTCTCGGCGTACTTGCGGATATTGCCCCGGCGGAGGAAACCCGCCTTGTCCGTGAACTCGGGCTCAAAGTACCGTTCCAGGATGAAGTTGTATTCGAGAGGATAATCCAGGACCAAACCGTGCTTGTGCCGATCCTCGGGGATGTGGCTCATGCCCATGATGTTCCGCTCCCGGATGGTGGCGCGGCTGATGTCCTTGCCGTTCAGGGTGATCGTGCCGGACACCAGGGGTTCGAGACCCGTAAGGCCGTAGACGAACTCGGTCTGGCCGTTGCCGTCGATGCCGGCCAGGCACACGATCTCGCCCCGGCGAACCTTCAGCGACACGTTCTTCACGGCGTTGTTGCTGTGAGCCTTGGAGGCCACGGTCATGTTCTCGATGGAGAGGACCACGTCGCCGGGCTCCTTGGGCTCCTTGGCCACATGGAAGTTGACGTTGCGACCCACCAGCATGGCGGACAGTTCCTCGGCGGTGGTGTTTTTGGTCTCCACGGTGCCGATATATTTGCCCTTGCGGAGAACGGAGCAGCGGTCGGCCACAGCCATGATCTCGTTGAGCTTGTGGGAGATGAAGAGGATGCTCTTCCCCTCCCGGGAGAGGTTCTTCATGATGGCCATGAGCTCCTCGATCTCCTGGGGCGTCAGCACGGCGGTGGGCTCGTCGAAGATCAGGATCTCGTTGTCCCGGTAGAGCATCTTCAAAATCTCGGTGCGCTGCTGCATGCCCACGGTGATGTCCTCGATGCGGGCATCCGGGTCCACCTGGAGGCCATACTTCTCGGACAGGGCCAGGATCTTTTTGCGAGCCTCATCCTTTTGAAGGAAGCCGGCCTTGGTGGGCTCCACGCCCATGATGATGTTATCAAGGACCGTGAAGCACTCCACCAGCTTGAAGTGCTGATGGACCATGCCGATGCCGAGATCGTTGGCGTCGTTGGGGTCCTTGATGTGGACCTCCTTGCCGTCCTTTTTGATGATGCCCTCCTCCGGCTGATACAGGCCGAACAGCACGCTCATGAGCGTGCTCTTTCCTGCGCCGTTTTCGCCGAGAAGCGCGTGGATCTCGCCCTTTCTCAGCTGAAGGGTGATGTCGTCATTGGCGATGATACCCGGAAACCGCTTGGTGATGTGCAGCATCTCTATGGCATAGGGTGCCTGCGCCGCGGCGGACTTCTTTTCTTCCAAGGTGAACGCCCTCCTTCTTTTCAAGACTCATGGCATACCCAGCCACTATGAAAACAGTATACTATATGCCTAAGCATAAAGCAAAGGCTAATTTGCCATTTGTGGCAAAAATATGTCAAAGGAGCAGGCCCGAGGGTCTGCTCCTTTTGCTGCAGTATAAGTAGGTCCAGCTTATTTGATGTTGCCCTGATCGTCCACAGCGATGACGGTGGCGAAATCGGCGGCCGTCTTCTCGATGTCGTTGGACACGGTGACTTCGCCGGCGAACATCTTGGCCACCAGGGCGGCGTAATCCTCAGCGGTGAAGCTGTCGGCGAACTGGGTGGAACCGGCGATCTGCACGTAGTTCTCCTCGGGGACAGTGGACACGAGGCCCAGGTTCTCCACCTTGCCACCCTCGAAAGCGCCGTCCAGAACCTTGGCGAGCATGGTGTTGACGGTGGCGGCCAGACCCTTCATGGCGGAGGTCACGGTGATGCCCTCACCATAGAGACCGTCGATGGTGGGCGCCTGATCCACGTCCACGCCGATGACCTTCTTGCCGTACTTCTTGGCGGACTCACCAGCGGAGGTGAAGATGCCGCCGCCGCAGGCGAAGACCACTTCGGTGTCAGCGCCAAACCAGACGTCCATGGCAGCGGTGATATCGGCGTCGCCATAGAACTGGTTGCCGTAGGCGTACTTGACGGCCACGTCGGTGAGGCCCAGCTCAGCCGCAGCGGCGTCTGCACCCTGGACGAAGCCGTAGCCATAGCGGATAACGGCAGGAACAGCCATGCCGCCCAGGAAGCCCAGCTTCTTGTAGCCCAGCTTCACAGCGGCGTAACCGGCCATGTAACCGCAGAGCTCCTCCTGGTACACCGCGCTGTACAGATTGGCAGGCAGCTCGGTGAGGCCAGCGGAGGTCAGATCGTACTCGGAGACGTCCAGCGCGATGAAGGTCACATCGTCGTACTCGGGAGCGGTCTTGGCGATGGCGGGCGCAAAAGCGTAGCCGGGCATCACGATCACGTTGTAACCGTCGTCGATGGCCTTCTCGATGGAGGAGATACGATCCTCGTCGGAGTCGGAGGCGGGCTTGTAATACTGGAAGTCAAGGCTCTTGCCTTCGCAGAACGCTTTGCAGGCCTCATAGGTGGTCTGGTTGAAGGACTGATCGGTGATATCGCCGTAGTCGGTGATCATGGCGACCTTCACGTCTTCCGCGGCCTGGGCGACGCCCACAAGGGCGAAGACCATGACGAGAGCCAGCGCGATGGACAGAATCTTTTTCATCTTTGGTTTCCTTTCCAAAACGGTTAGATTTATCCGCACCGAAGCTGCATGAACCCCGGCACAAACATGATATTTATATAGCACAAAAGAGTATATTTGTCAATTCTGTTAACAGTCTGTGGCCAAATTATTTCCAACCGGATTTATAAAAAGAATTGGCGATCCAGATATTCCCGAAGGGGGCGAATGATCCCGGCCAGGATCAGAAAAGTCCCGAACAGACCGAACACCACCGCCGCATAGATGGACCAGGTGAACATGGCCGTGCCGAAGGTCAGATGTTCAAAGAACTCCGCCAGCATGCAGCTGCCGCCGATCAGGAGAAGCAGGCCCCCGGTGATAAAGATGGTGCCCCCCTTTACATAGCGAAACAGGGCGATGGAACCGATGGTCAGCGCCGCCAGAATGGCCGTCAGGGGCAGGGCGAAGGTCAGGAACCAGCGGCCGCCGGTGTAGCCCGAGATGAGCAGCAGCAACAGGCACAGCGACAAGAAGGCCACCGGCACGAAGATCATGGGATGGGGGTCCCGGAACCAAAAGGGCAAAAGGAAGATGAAGTAGAAGGCCGCCGTGCTCACGATCACATAGAAGGACCAGCCCATGCGCCCGGTGGTGTTGTAGGCGATGGAGAAACAGGCCACCATGGCCGCCAGCAACACCACCGTCAGCGACGCCATGACGGTGAGCCGCTTCTGCCGGCTGATGATGGGATAGCGGTCGGAATAGGTGGCGGCGGGCTCCCCCTCCCCCGTCTCGGGGCACCAAACGGGGGTGGCACACAGGGGACAGGCCTTCACGCCGTCCTGCAGCTTGACGCCGCATCGCACACAGTACATCTATCTTGCCTCCTCATTCGCTTCAATGGATACAGGTACGCCCAGCTCCACCAGACGGGAAAAGAACCTTCGCTCCAGCTCCGGGCTCTGGGTGCTGCGAATCATGTTGATGAGGGTCACGCCCCCATAGGTGACCACGGAGCAGTTGTTGGGATAGGAGTATTGAACGCCGATGATGAACTCCATCCGATCCACGAAGGGGGCCATGGCCTCCGGCAGCTTCTGTACGCCCAGGTTGGAGACGTTGAGACAGCCCAGCCGTTCCCCCCGCCGGTTGTACACCGCCCGCATGACCGGGGTCTTAAGGAGGATGGGCACCGCCTTCAGCAGCCGGTTGCGCTGGGGCTCCACGTTCTCCGCAATGCGGCCCGCCATGCGCTGGGGCGTGATCTCCGCCGCCAGCTGGTGGGTAAAGGTATCGCACAGCTCCTGCAAGGTATAGGACCCCAGGCGGGGGTCCACGCCCGGGTTCACGGTGAGGGCGAAGTTTCGAAGGGTCCTGCTGGGAAACAGTCGCCTCAGGTCCACGGGAATGGTGATCTTCACGGGCTTCTGTCGCTTTTTGGGCAGCGCCTCGGTCTGGATGGTCAGGACGCATTCGGCCATGATGGCTGCCAGCAGCACGGTGACGGTGCAGCCGTATCCATGGGCCAGGGCGTGCAGGTCCTCCCCGGGGACCACGCCGGTGATCAGATGCAAAAAACGACCCAGCTCCCGCCTGCCGGGGAGCCGATAGGCCTCCGCCTCCGGGCAAAAGGCCGCATGGTCCGCGGCGAAGCGCTGGAAGCTGTCCTCCAGCTCCCCCGGATTGGGGGTCTCGGAAGCGTCCAGCACTCCATCCGTAGATGGGATTTTTATGCCATAGCGGAGCGATACATAGTGTGCAGTCAGGGTCTTCAAAAACGTCATGGCCCCGCCACCGTCGGAGAGGACGTGAAAGAATTCTAGGGCGATCCGGTTGCGGAAGTAAAGGACCCGAAAGCAGCAGCGGCCCATCTCCCGCCGGGTCATGAAGGTCAATGGGTAGGCATAGTCCTCCTGGATGCGGGGCGGCGCAGACACCTCCTCCAGATAGTACCAGAAGACACCCCGCCGAAGCCGAAGATAGAAGGAGGGAAACCGGGGCATGAGCTCGTCCACCGCTTGCTGCAGCAGCGCTGGGTCGATATCCTCCTTCAGGGTAACGGATTCCCGAAAGACGTTGTTCCAGTTCTTTCGCCGGATGGCGGGAAAGATCAACGCCGCGTTGTCCAGGGGCATCCAGACCCTGCTCTTTCGCTCCCGTTTCACGGCCCGCCTCCTTCCGAAAAGATAGGGGCATTGTACCACGGCGAAGTAAAAGGTGCAACCCTTGCCGTCTTCCCTGTTGACAAGAGGGCAGATTATATATTAAAGTATCCCATATCCTTTTTTCGGAGAGAAAGAGAAATGAGCGAGGTTTTTATTCCCGAAGGGTACCGATCCCCCCTGTCCGTCTATGAAATGCAGCGGGCCATCGAATTTATCAAGCACAACTTTCAGGTGAACCTGGGCAGCGCATTGAACCTGCGGCGGGTGTCCGCGCCCCTGTTCGTACAGACGGGCTCCGGTCTCAACGACGATCTGAACGGCTATGAGCGGCCCGTCAGCTTCGATATCCCCGGGGCCGGCACCGAGGGACAGGTGGTCCACTCCCTGGCCAAATGGAAGCGGCTGGCGCTGAAACGCTATGGATTTCGGCCGGGCAAGGGCCTGTTCACGGATATGAACGCCATCCGCCGGGACGAGCAGCTGGACAACCTCCACTCCATCTATGTGGACCAATGGGACTGGGAGAAGATCATCCGGCCCGAGGAACGAACGGAGGGCACCCTGCGGCGGACGGTTCAGGCCATCGTGGATGCGGTGTGCGAGACCGCGGACGCCCTTTGCGTGGCCTTTCCCAGCTTGCCCATGGACCTCACCCGGGAGGTGTTCTTCATCACCACCCAGGAGCTGGAGGATATGTATCCGGAGCTTGAACCTCGGGAAAGAGAGAACCGGATCACCCGGGAGCACGGCACCGTATTTTTGATGCAGATCGGCTATCCCCTCAAGGGCGGCCAACCCCACGACGGGCGGGCGCCGGATTATGACGACTGGACGCTGAACGGGGATATCCTGATGTGGGATCGGGTGCTGAACAGGGCTCTGGAGATCTCCTCCATGGGCATACGGGTGGACCCCCCTGCCCTCCTTCGCCAGCTGGAAGCGGCCGGCTGTCCGGAGCGGGCGCAGCTTCCCTTCCACAGGATGCTGCTAGCCGGTGAACTACCCCAGACCATGGGCGGCGGCATCGGCCAAAGCCGGCTGTGCATGCTGATGATCGGCACCTGCCATATCGGCGAGGTCCAGAGCAGCCTATGGGATGAAAAGACCCGTAGGGTCTGCGAAGAAGCCGGCATCCTGCTGCTTTGATTCAACAGATAGAAAGTCGTCCTCTCGGGGCGGCTTTTTCGTTGGAAACGCTATCAATTTTGGTCCTGTTCCTGCTTCAGCTTTTTGAGGAAGAGACCCATCTCGTCCGGTTCCCCGTTGAGGAGAATGAGGTCGTCATCTCTGGGTTCATCGGGATGATGAAGGGCGTACCAGGCCGCCCAACGCCTTTCCAGCTTCCCTAAGAGGGGATGGAGACCGAAGAACATCTCGTCCCCCAGCTGATTGCGCAGGACCCGGAGCCTGCGGGGCACGATGAGGGCGGCATAGATCAGCGAAAGCAGGCCCAGATACGCAAAGTATGCCAGCAGGAACCAGTGCTTCAGCTCCGACGCATGGGCGATGAGCAGGAACACGGGGATGCCGCCCAGAAGGATGGGAAAGATGATGCAGAACGCCTGAACGGACGGGGTGGCCGAACGCCACAGCCGCTTCCACATGCTCCTCCCCTCCCTTCGATTTGCCAATTAGATTATCAAATTATCACATTTTGGGGCGGCTGTCATAGCTGGGGCGACCTGTCATAGAAAAACGCAAAGCCGAAATCCCCCTCGTCGTCCTCATTTTGCAGGTAGTCATGACCCGCTTCGGACACAATCTGAAAACCACAGGCAAGGTGGGTTTGGATGGACGCTTCGTTCCGCTTGCTGACGCAGTCACAGAGGCGGAAGGGGCCCTTCCGCTTCAGATGGTCAATGACCTCGGTAAGCAGCCGAGCGGCACAGCCTTTCCGCCGACGTTCGGGACGGGTCTCCAGAGCCTCCAGATAGTACAGCCCCGGTTCTATCTCGTTCAGTCGAAGGGCGCTGACCCACTCCCCCGCCTCCTCCAGCACATAGTAGGCGGGGCCAGGCCCTGCAAAGAACTCCTGCTGCAGAAACTGCAAAAACCCCTCCTCCACCTTTCGGGTGGCCAGGTCCTTGTCCTCTATGTCCGGGAAGAAATAATCGGTGTTCTCCCGATTGGACTCGGCATAGACCTTCATGAGCCGGGGACCGTCCAGATCGGCGTAGGATTGTATGATGTGCAGCATGGCGACCTCCTGAATACTGTCGTTTGAGTATGATATCATCACACAATTTGTTTGACAAGGGGAGCGGGTTGTGCTATACTGCTTCCGTTGCCGACAAGAGTATCATAGGGGCATGATGTAATGGTAACATAGCGGTCTCCAAAACCGTTCTTGAGGGTTCGAGTCCTTCTGCCCCTGCCATAATCCCACCCGTACGGGTGGGATTATTTTGTGGGGATAAAAAAGGACTCGAACGGCTTCGGTAGTGAATCAGGCCCCTGTGGGGCCTGAGAGCCGAAGCCCGACCAAGCCCGCAGGCGCGAATTCGAGTCCTTCTGCCCCTGCCAAAAGAAAAACCACCCCATCCGGGTGGTTTTTCTTTTGCCATTCGGAATGAAGACTCGAACCCTGGTCGCAGCCGAGTGGGTTCGAGCCCTAAAAGGACTCGAACGGCTTCGGTAGTGAATCAGGCCCCTGTGGGGCCTGAGAGCCGAAGTCCGACCAAGCCCGCAGGCGCGATTTCGAGTCCTTCTGTTCTCAAACGAATTGTGAAAGATACCGGTGCAGGTTCCAGTAGGCGATGCGGGAGACCTGCTCCTCGTTGAAGCCGGCCCTGAGCAGGGCTTCGCAGAGGGCGGGATAGTCGGAGCTGTTCTTCAGGTCCCTGGGATAGACGCTCATGCCGTCGAAATCGGAGCCGAAGCAGCAGCAGTCCACGCCGCCCACGCTGACGATGTGGAGGATGTGCGCCACGATGTCGTCGATGCCGGCCTGCTTGTTCTTCGTCAGCTGGGGGCCGTAGAAGTTGACGCCGATGACGCCGCCCTGTAGGGCTATCTCGCGGATGAGATCGTCAGGCAGCGCGCGTGGGACGTTCATGAGGGCCCGGGCGTTGGAGTGGGAGGCGAAGATGGGGCGGGTGGAGAACTCCAGGGCGTCCCGAATGCCGTCGTCAGACAGATGGCTCACGTCCAGGGCCACGCCGATATCGTTCATCTCCCGTAGCATCTCTCGGCCCAGGATGGTGAGCCCCTTCTGCCGCCGGGCCATGGCGGCGCCGGCCAGCTCGTTGTTTTCGTTCCAGGTCATGGTCATGGTCTTCACGCCCAGCTGTTTGAAGATGCGGAGCATGGCCAGGCTCCCCTCGCAGACCTCGCCCCCCTCGATGGTGAGCACGGCGGCGATCCTGTCGCCGTTGGGGTCGAAGTTCTTGGTGAAGGGCACAAAAACGGGGTTGTTTTTCAGCATCCGGTTGTAGCAGTCCACCATGGTCAACCCCTGCTGGAGCGGCGGGGTCTTGAGCTTGGAATCATACCAGCAGGCGAAGAACTGCATCTTTACGTTCCCCTGCTTGAGATAGGGCAGGTGGATCACCTGGTCCCGGCGCAGGGAGTTGATGTCGTAGCCATACTCCATGGCCCCGTAGAGATAATCGCAGTGAGCGTCGGCGATAGGGAATTTCATTTCTTCATTTCCTTTGGTTTTTTCGCACCTTTTTCTTTTCGGTGAAAAGAAAAGGTGCGCGAAAAAGAAAAGCCAGAGATGATAATGGGGGCTTCGCCGTGACGATTGCCCCCTTCTTAAAAGTTCTTTTAGGTTCTTTTTCTTACAAGAAAAAGAACGCAGGCTTTCAATGAATACCTTTATTTCGCCAGCTCCATGGTCCGGGTCTCCCGGATCACGTTGACCTTGATCTGGCCGGGATACTCCATCTCGTTCTCGATGCGCTTGGCGATGTCCTTGGCCAGCAGCACCGTGTCGGCGTCGCTGACCTTATCGGGCTTCACGATGATGCGCACCTCGCGGCCGGCCTGGATGGCGTAGGAATTGTCCACGCCGTCGAAGGAGTTGGCGATCTCCTCCAGCTTTTCAAGGCGCTTGATGTAGGTTTCCAGCGTCTCGCGGCGGGCGCCGGGACGGGCGGCGGAAATGGCGTCCGCGGCCTGGACCAGCACGGCCTCCAGGGTCTGGGGCTCCACATCGTTGTGGTGGGCCATGATGCAGTGGATGACCTGGTTGTTCTCCCGGTACTTCTTGGCGAGGTCCGCGCCGATCTCCACGTGGGAGCCCTCCACCTCGTGGTCGATGGACTTGCCGATGTCGTGGAGCAAGCCCGCCCGGGTGGCCAGGGCCACGTTGGCCCCCACTTCGGCGGCCATGATGCCGGCCAGATGGGCCACCTCGATGGAGTGGTTCAGCACGTTCTGCCCGTAGCTGGTGCGGTACTTCATGCGGCCCAGATACCGGATGAGCTCATGGTGCAAGCCATGGACGCCCACCTCCAGCACGGCGGCTTCGCCGGCCTCGCGGATCTGGTTGCTGACCTCCTTCTTGGCCTTCTCCACCATCTCCTCGATGCGGGCGGGATGGATGCGGCCGTCCATGATCAGCTTCTCGAGAGCGATCCGGGCGATCTCCCGGCGGACCGGGTCGAAGGCGGAGAGGATCACGGCCTCGGGGGTGTCGTCGATGATAAGGTCCACGCCGGTGGCGGTCTCCAGGGCCCGGATGTTCCGGCCCTCGCGGCCGATGATCCGGCCCTTCATCTCGTCGTTGGGCAGGGGCACCACGGACACGGTGGCCTCGGCCACATGGTCGGCGGCGCAGCGCTGGATGGCCAGGGTGACGATGTTGCGGGCCTTTCGGTCGGCCTCCTCCTTGGTCTTCTGCTCGATGTCCCGAAGCAGGATGGCGGCGTCGTGCTTGGCTTCCTCCTCCACCCGCTGCAGGAGCATCTCCTTGGCGGAGTCTGCGGTGAGGCCGGAGATGCGCTCCAGCTCCTGCTCCTGCTGGGCTACCAGCGTCTCGGCGTCGGCCTCCCGCTGGTCCACCTTGGCGGACCGCTGGTTCAGGGCCTGCTCCCGGGCCTCCACGGCCTCGATCTTCTTATCCAGGGACTCCTCCCGCTGGAACAGCCGCCGCTCCGTGCGCTGCAGCTCGTTCCGCCGGTCTCGGTTCTCCTTCTCGGCCTCGGTGCGGAGCTTATAGATCTCCTCCTTGGCCTCCAATTCCTTTTCCTTGCGTATCTCTTCCGCTTTCTTTTGCGCTTCATCCAACATGGTGCGGACCGCATCCTCGGCCTTGGCGATCTTGGCTTCCGCCACGTTCTTGCGGTAGACATAGCCGATCGCGATGCCGATGAGAGCGCCCAGCACAACAGCAGGGATCAAAAACCACCAGTGCATCGATTTACTCCCATCTATAAGAATATAACCGGGCAGACGCCCGGTCACAATAGTCCATACCTTGGGTTTTGTATATATTCGCTGTCATATCAAAAAACGTATGAAATCGCTTCCATATTCAGCATCTATACATATCTATCTATGAACGCACCGAGCGTGCAGGATTACTTGAAAATATTATACGGTTTCACTCCTGCCCTGTCAAGCGTTTTGCATCAAAAATCGAAGAGGGATATCTGGTCGCTCTTGGGGAGGCCGTCGAAGCAGCCGCAGCCTTCCAGGGCGGCGATGACGCCGCTGTTGGCGCCGGTGCGGGCGGCGAACTCC
>CADBYI010000044.1 GCA_902798825.1 uncultured Eubacteriales bacterium
CGTGCCCGAGGGCACCAAAGCGGACTTGCCGGGGCTGAAGCTCATTCACGTCCGGAACGTCCTCGAAGCGTCGTCTTTGATCGCGTATCCGGGGGAATAAGGAAGGATCGAAGCACGCACCTTTCTTGTAAGAGAAGGTGAGCCGGATTTCCTGACGGAAAGCCGGCCCCAAAGAACTTTTAAGAAGGGGGCTGTGTACTCGCGCACAGTCCCCCTCCGTATTCTTGTTTCTCTTTTTATGCCGCTTTTCTCTTTGACAAAGAGAAAAAGCGGCAAAAACCCCTTACAATCCTAATTCCTCTCTGATTAGCACGACCTCCATCTGTATCCCCCGCATCTTGCGGTAGTGGACGATGAGGGCGTTGCAGATGCGATCCTTCGCCGAGCAGTCGTAGCACCGGTCGCCCTTGAGGGCGCAGGGGTTGCTGAACCCGTGGCGGGCCGAGTTCTGGGGCGCGGCCACGTTCCGGGCCCGGTAGATGGCCTCGTCCAGGGTGGGGCAGAGCTTGTTCAGGCTCACCACGAAATACACCTTCTCGTGGCCGAACAGGGACCCGGCCACCCGGTTCCCCGTGCCGTCGATGTTCACCAGCTCCCCGGTCTCGCTCATGGCGTTCAGGGAGGTGAGGAACACGTCGGTCAGCAGCGTCTTTCGGGCGGTCTCCCGAAAGGTCTCGCCCTCTGGCCGGTGCATGGGGTCAAAGACCTGGTTGTGGGCGGCCAGCCTGTCATAGAGACCCATGGACAGCATGGTTTCCGAATCCCCGAAGCCCACGGTCTTCCCGTCGATGGCCCCGTCCAGATACGCCGCGGCCTGGGCCCCCGTATCGAACAGGCTGACCTCATACCGCCGGCGAATCAAGGCCTGGATGAATCTTTCTTCCCTTTCCATTTCAAATCCCCTTCCGCTTTGGCAGTTTGACGGTTTCGCTTGCAAAATGGCTGCGTTACGCCTCCGCAAAGAACGCCGACACCAGATCGTTCATGGCCTGCTGATCCTGGGCCCCCATGAGCTCTCGGGCGGAGTGCATGGCCAGGATCGGCACGCCGATGTCCGCGGACCGCATGGAAAGGTTGGTGGCCGTGAACTTGCCCAGGGTGCCGCCGCCGGCGCTGCCGGCCTTGTTCATGAACCGCTGATGGGGGATGCCGTGGCGGGCGCAGAGTCCCTCCACCACGCCCACGCCCACGGCGTCCGTGGCGTACTTCTGGGCGTAGTTCATCTTGATGGTCACGCCCTTGTTCATAAGGGCGCAGACGCCGCTGTCGTACATCTCCATCTTGTTGGGGTGCAGGGCGTGGGCCACGTCGCAGCTCAGCAGGAACCCGGACAGGAGGGCGTTGAGATACCCGGTCCGATCGAGACCCAGGGCATAGGCGATCTTCTCGGTGATGAAGGTCAAAGTGTCGCTGTCGGCCCCGGTCTTGGTGCGGCTGCCCACCTCCTCGTTGTCGAAGAAGGCGGCGATGTTCACGCCCGCCGGCCGCTGTTGGCCGGTGATGCCCGCAAGGCAGGCGAAGGCGGAGGTCAGATTGTCCAGCCGCGGCGCGGACAGAAGCTCCCCGTCGAAGCCCACCAGCTGGGGCGCCTCGGCGTTGTAGAGCACCAGATCGAAGGAGAGGATGTCCTCCTCGGCCACGCCCATGGCTTCGGCTACCTTTTTCAGGAAGAACCCGTTTTTGTTGAACTCCTTTTCCACGGTGGCGGCAAGGGGCAGCAGGTCCTTGGCCGGGTCCAAAGCCACGCCCTTGTTGACCTCCCGGTTCATGTGGATGGCCAGGTTCGGGATGGTGAACAGGGGCCGCCCGAAGTCGAACAGCCGCCGCTCCGGCTCCATGGCCCGTTCCCCCTTCAATGTTACGAGGCCCGCGCAGGACAACGGCCGGTCCATCCAGGTGCTGTGGATGAGGCCGCCGTAGGGCTCCACGGACAGCTTCAGACAGCCTGCGGCCACCTGCTCCGGGTCCGGCTTGATATAAAAGCAGGGCCAGTCCATGTGGTTGGCCGCCACCCTAAACCCGTCCTGGGGCGCGAAGGTCTTCCCCACGGTGAAGGCCACGGCCATGGTGCCCCGGCAGTCCACCCGATACTTGCCCCCAGGGGCAAGCTGCCAGTCGCCGGTGAGGGACAGCTGTTCAAAGCCCTCGTCCTCCAAAATGCGCAGCACCTCCGCCACCCCGTGATAGGGGGACACGGATCGGCTCAAAAACGTCATCAACGCCTGAACGTCCTGTTTCATACAAAACCTCCCTCATGATCGATGCCTCCATTATATCAGGTTTCGGGCAGGATACAACCGGTTTTCGTTTACAATCCCATCCCGCCATGATATACTTTTCTCCATGGAACAGAAGATAAACGGAAACATCAGCGGCATCCGCGACGTGCTGCTGGAGGAAATGAAGACCCTCTACGACATGGACCAGCCCGCGGGCACCTTCGCTTCCCGGGAGCTGCTGGAGGCCTTGTGCGCGTTCACGGACCGGATCAACCGGGAGATCAGCGTCTACATCTCCCGGGCGGGCCTCATCAAGGACGTGTCCGTGGGGGACGATCGCACCGTGTCCATGCCCGAGATGCGGCTGGTGCGGAACATCGACAGGCTCTGCGGCGTCCGCTGCATCCACACCCACCCCAACGGCAGCGGGTATCTGTCCGACGTGGATCTGGGCACCCTGAACGCCATGCGACTGGACGCCATGTGCGCCATCGGCGTGAAGGAGGGGCGGCCCACCAGCTTCTACGCTGCCTTCGTGGGGGAGGTGGTGGACGAGGAGCGAAAACCCCTGATCTACGGCCCCCTGCGCTATGATCGGCTCCCCCAGCGGGGCCTGCTGGACGCCATTTTGGAGGCGGACCAGCGGCTGAAGGCCCCCGCTGTGGATGTGGCCGGGGCCCGGCCCGAGCGGGCCATTTTGGTGGGTATCGAGAACAACGAGGGCTACGATACCCTCTCCGAGCTGGAGGAGCTCAGCAAGACCGCCGGGGTGGAGGTCATCCGCCGGGAGAGCCAGAAGAAGCGGTCCATCGACAGCGCCACCTACATCGGCTCCGGCAAGGCGGACGAGCTGCGGCTTTTGGCCAGCGCCACCGAGGCGGATCTGTTCATCTTCGACGACGAGCTGTCCGCCATCCAGATACGAAACCTGGAGGACATCCTCTGCACCCCGGTCATCGACCGGACCATGCTCATATTGGACATCTTCGCCACCCGGGCCACCAGCCGGGAGGGGCGGCTCCAGGTGGAGCTGGCCCAGCTTCAATACAGGCTCCCCAGGCTCCTGGGCACGGGCCTGGCTTTGTCCCGTCAGGGGGCGGGCGTGGGGGCCCGGGGCCCCGGCGAGAAGAAGCTGGAGATCGACCGCCGCCGCATCCGCCGCCGGATCTATGAGCTGAAGGAAGAACTGAAGGAGGTGGAGGGCCAGCGCTCCCTCAGGCGTACCGCCCGGAAGAAGACCGGCGTGCCCCTCATCGCCCTGGTGGGCTACACCAACGCGGGCAAAAGCACGCTGCTCAACGCCCTGACCAACGCCTCGGTCCTGGCGGAGGACAAGCTTTTCGCCACCCTCGATCCGGTGGTCCGGCAGATCACCCTGCCCCAGGGCACGGCCTGCATCCTTTCCGACACCGTGGGCTTCATCAACAAGCTCCCCACGGACCTGATCGAGGCCTTTCGCTCCACCTTGGAGGAGGTCCGGGAGGCGGACTTGATCCTCCACGTGGTGGACAGCAGCTGCCCCCACTATGAGGTCCAGATGCAGGTGGTGGACCAGGTCCTCACCTCCCTGGGCGCCGGGGACACCCCCCGCATCGACGTGTACAACAAGGTGGACAAGGAGGGGGCTCTCCCCGCCCATCGGGGCACCTTCGTCCACATCAGCGCCCTGACGGGACAGGGCCTGGACGATTTGCTCGCCAAGGCCGAGGAGACGCTGAACCGGGGCCAGCGGCTCATGGAGCTGTTCGTCCCATACGAGAAGTACGAGGCCATGCAGGCCCTTCGCGCCGCAGGGAACATCCTGGAGGAGACCCATGAGGAAACCGGCACCCGGGTCAAGGTCCTCATGGCAGAGGACAAGCTCTGGAAGGTGAAGGGGCATCTGGAGCCATGAGCGATCTGTTCATCCGCTCCGCCTGCCTGGATTGGGACGCCGTCCCTCATAGCAGCTATCTTTGGACCATCGATGCCATCGCCGGGGTGGACCGGATCGATTTCGACAGCCCCGTCACCTGCTTCGTGGGGGAGAACGGCAGCGGCAAATCCACCCTGCTGGAGGCCATGGCCGTGTGCGCCGGCTTCAATCCCGAGGGCGGCACGAAGAATTATTCCTTTTCCACCTTCGATTCCCATTCCCAGCTGTGCGGGAGCATGCGCCTGGTCAAGGGCGTGAAAAAGCCCCGCTGGGGGTACTTCCTCCGGGCGGAGAGCTTCTACAACGTGGCCACGGCGGAGGAGGAGTACAGCCGAATGGGTGGCATCCCCCAGAACCTCCACGAAAAGTCCCACGGGGAGAGCTTCCTCGCCACGGTCCAGAACAACTTTCGGCCAGGCGGGGTCTACTTCCTGGACGAACCCGAGGCGGCCCTGTCCCCCCAGCGGCAGCTGACGTTGCTGCGGGAGATTTACACCTGCGCCCGGGCCGGGGCTCAGTTCTTCATGGTCACCCATTCGCCCATCCTGCTGGGGCTCCCCGACGCCGCCATCCTCTCCTTTGACGGCGGGCCCCTTCATCCCGTCGCCTATGAGGACACGGACAGCTATCAGATCACCAGCCTCTTCCTCTCCGATCGCAAGCGGATGCTGCACAGCCTCTTGGAGGAATAAAACTCAAGAGGGGCAAGCCCGTCCCCTACGGCGTCGGACGACGGTCAATGGTAGGGGAGGGGCTTGCCCCTCCCGGTTTTCACCTTCCCGCCACATTTCCCCCATTGACATCTGCAGGAGCAAGCTTATAATAGTTAGCTGGCTAACAGTTAACTATTTAATTTTATGCAGAAAGGAAACGATTATGCAAAACGAGGAGCTGTCCCAAAAGATGGCCCTGGTAAGCGCCCTCAGGCGGACCGCCCTGAATCGGGAGCGGGAGCGGCTGGGACAAAAGTGCATCCCTGTGCCCCTCATGGGCTATGTGCTGGAGCATCCCGGCTGCACCCAGGGAGAGGTGGCCGGCTGGCTCTATATCTCGGCTGCCAGCGTAGCCACCAGCTGCAAGCGCCTCGAAAAGGAGGGGCTGCTGGAGCGGCGGGTGGACCCGGTGAACCGGCGCAAGAACCAGCTGTTTCTGACGGCCGAGGGGGAGGCGCTGACGCTGGCCAAGCGTCAGCTGCTGGCGGGCATCAACGAGAGGACCTTCACCGGCATCCCGCCGGCGGATTTGGAGACCTTTTCCCGGGTGCTGGACAGGATGATGGACAATTTGGGCGGCCGGGACCTTAGCCCCAACCAGGTTTTCGGCTCCCTGATGGAAGCGGATAAACGGAAGGAGAAGAGATGAAGTATACCGTCAAGCAACTTTTGGGCTATGTGGGCAGGTATAAGTATCCGGCCTTTTTGACCATCGCCTGCATGATCGGCGAGGTGGTCTTCGAGGTGCTGATCCCCAAATACATGGCCCTGCTCATCGACAACGGCATCAGCCTGGGGGACACGGCCTATGTATACCGCATGGGCGGCGTCATGATATTGCTGACCCTGGGGGCCATGGCCTTGGGCATGCTGGGGGTCATCTTCGGCGCCCGGTCCTCCACGGGCTTTGCCATGAATCTGCAGAACGCCGTCTTCGGCGCGGTGGAGGATTTCTCCTTCAAGAACACGGACAGGTTCACCACGCCCTCCCTGATCACCCGCATGACCAACGACATCACCAACATCCAGCAGGCCTTTCAGATGACCATCCGCATGGCCATGCGCTCCCCGGCCCAGCTCATTTTGGCCACCTTCATGGCCATCCGCATCTCGGGCCGCCTGTCGCTGGTGCTGCTGTGCGCCCTGCCGGTGCTGGCGGTGTGCCTGGTGCTCATCGGCACCCGGGCCCATCCCCGGTTCATCGCCATGCTCCATCGCTACGACGACATGAACGCCTCCGCCCAGGAGAATCTGATCGCCATCCGGGTGGTGAAGGCCTTCGTCCGGGGGGACTATGAGACGAAGAAGTTCAAGAAGAGCGCCGCGGACGTGCGGGACGCCCAGTTCAACGCGGAGAAGATACTGATCCTCAACGGCCCCCTCATGACCCTGACCATGTACGCCTGCATCCTGGCGGTGGTGGGCATCGGCGGCACCCATATCGCCACGGGCCGGCTGACCTCCGGCGAGCTCATCAGCTTCATCTCCTATATCAGCTCCATCCTGATCTCCCTCATGATGCTCAGCATGTATTTCATGATGCTCATCATGTCCTCCGCCTCGGCCAAGCGACTGGTGGAGGTGCTGGACGAGGTGCCCGACATCGACGAAAACCGGTCCTCCACCCTGGAGGTGAAGGACGGGTCCATCGACTTCGATCACGTGAACTTCTCCTATTCGGGGAGCGACGAGAACCCCACCCTGGCGGACATCGACCTGCACATACGAAGCGGCGAGGTCATCGGCGTCATCGGCGGCTCCGGCAGCGGCAAGACCTCCCTGGTCCAGCTGATCCCCCGGCGCTATGAAGCCACCTCCGGCGCCGTGAAGGTGGGCGGCGTCAACGTGAAGGACTATTCCACCGACGCCCTCCGGGGCGCCATCGGCATGGTGCTCCAGAAGAACGTGCTCTTCTCCGGCACCATCAAGGAGAATTTGAAGTGGGGGGACCCCACCGCCACGGACGAGAAGATCGAGGCCGCCTGCAAAGCCGCCTGCGCCCACGACTTCATCCTGTCCTTCCCTGAGGGCTATGACACGGACCTGGGCCAGGGGGGCGTCAACGTGTCCGGCGGTCAGAAGCAGCGGCTGTGCATCGCCCGGGCCCTGCTGAAAAACCCCAAGATCCTCATCATGGACGACTCCACCAGCGCCGTGGACACCGCCACGGACCAGGCCATCCGGGAGGCCTTTCGGACCGTCTGCCCCGAGACCACCAAGATCATCATCGCCCAGCGGCTCAACTCCGTCATGGACGCGGACAGGATCGTGGTCCTGGACGAGGGCCGGATCAACGACGTGGGTACCCACGAGGAGCTCCTGGAGCGGAACCGCATCTATCAGGAAGTATATGAGTCCCAGATGAGAAAGGAGGCCGAGTAACATGGCAAAAGGCTTCGCTAAGCCCCAAAACGTGGGCAAGACCTTCGCCCGCCTCTTCGGGTATCTCCGGCCCCATCTGGGCAAGCTGCTGCTGGTGGCGGTGTTCCTGCTGGTCAGCAGCTTGTCCGGCGTGGTTGGAACCTATCTGTTGAAACCCATCTTCAACATCGCCGCCCATATGTTTCAAACCGGCAGCCGGGATTTCGGCCCCATTATCCGGAACATCCTGCTGCTGGCGGCGGTGTACATCGCCGGCGTGGCGGCCAACTACGGCGTGAATCGGCTGCTGCTGCGGGTGAACACCGGGGTCCTGTACCAGATCCGGTGCGAAATGTATGAGCACCTGGAAAGGCTGCCCCTCAAATATTTCGACAGCCGGACCCACGGGGAGATCATGTCCCGGTTCACCAACGACACCGACACCCTTCGGGAGATGCTAAGCAACGCCCTCCCCAACATGATCAGCAGCTCCGTGACCCTGCTGGGCGTGCTGGTGGCCATGTTCCTCATGCACTGGAAGCTGACCCTTCTGGTGCTGGGCATCCTGTTCGCCATGACCATCCTGGTGGGGCGGCTCACCGGCCTCAGCGCCAAATACTTCCGGGCCCGCCAGGCCGCCATCGCCGCCGCCAGCGGCTATGTGGAGGAGCACTTCGAGGGCCAGCGGGAGGTGAAGGTGTTCTGCCATGAAAAAGCGGTCAAAGCCGAGTTCAGCAAACTGGCCCAGAACCTGAAGGACGCGGCGGCCAAGGCCAACTCCTACGGCATGATCCTCATGCCCATCATGGGCAACACCAGCTATATCCTCTTCGCCGTCAGCGCCATGTCCGGCACCACCCTCATCATCCGGGGCCTCATGGACATCGGCACCCTGGCCGCCTATCTGCAGTACAGCAAGCAGATCTCCCGGCCCATCAACATGATCTCCCAGCAGCTCACGGGCGTGCTCAACGCCCTGGCCGGCGCGGAGCGGATCTTCGATCTCATGGACACCCCCGTGGAGGTGGACGAGGGCAAGTACACCCTGGAGAAGGTGGGGAAGGAGCAGTGGGCCTGGGTAAGAGGCGAGGAGAAGATCCCCCTCCGTGGCGACGTGCGCTTCGATCACGTGACCTTCTCCTACGACGGGAAGGTGGACGTGCTGAAGGATTTGAGCCTCTATGCCAAGCCCGGCCAAAAGATCGCCTTCGTGGGCTCCACCGGCGCGGGCAAGACCACCATCACCAACCTGATCAACCGGTTCTACGACGTGCAGACCGGCGCCATCACCTATGACGGCATCAACGTGAAGGACATCCAGAAGGACGACCTCAGACGGTCCCTGGGCATGGTGCTCCAGGACACCCATCTGTTCACCGGCACGGTCATGGAGAACATCCGCTACGGCCGGCTGGACGCCACGGACGAGGAGTGCATCGCCGCCGCAAAGAGGAGCAACGCCCACTTCTTCATCTCCCACCTGCCCGAGGGCTATCAAACGGTCCTCACCGCCGACGGCGCCAACCTCTCCCAGGGCCAGCGCCAGCTCATCGCCATCGCCCGGGCCGCCGTGGCGGACCCGCCGGTGCTGATCCTGGACGAGGCCACCAGCTCCATCGACACCCGGACCGAGGCCCACATCGAAAAGGGCATGGACGAGCTCATGAAGGGGCGGACCGTGTTCGTCATCGCCCATCGGCTCTCCACCGTCCGCAACGCCAACGCCATCATGGTCCTGGAGCACGGCGAGATCATCGAGCGGGGCGACCACAAGGCCCTGCTGGAGCAGAAGGGGCGGTATTACCAGTTGTATACGGGCATGTTTGAGTTGTCTTGAGAGGAAGGATTGAAAACACGCACCCTTTCTTGTAAGAAAGGGTGCAGACCCAAAGAACTATCAAGAAAGGGAAGAGGCTATGTTTCCTCTTCCCTCTTATTTCTTTTGGCTTTTCTTTTTGGGCGGCTCTTTCTTTTCTTCCTGAAAAGAAAAAGCGTCAGATAAGCAATTTATAAAATTGATTTGCAAAATATAGTTGACAAATCCGGAAATGCAATATATACTGTACATCGTCAGGAGGGAAACGTCATGAGAAACCTGAAGCTGAAATTCAAGCGCATCGAGCGCGGCATGTCGCAGACGGAACTGGCGCAAAAGGCCGGCGTGACCCGGCAGACCATCGGGCTTATCGAGGCAGGGGAGTTCAATCCCTCCATCAAGCTGTGCGTGGCCATCTGTCGGGCCCTGGGCGTCACCTTGAACGATATCTTTTGGGAGGATGAAGAAAATGAAACAGTGGAAAAATAATCTGGACGAGCGGCAGGAACAGGCCCTGCTGAAGATCGAGCATGTGGGCTGCTGGCTGGCCTTCTGGGGGCTGCTGATCGCGTTGATGGTGCAGGTTATCGCGTTTGGGCCTGACATGGGGCGGCTGGCAGGGGAATGGATCGTATTCATGATCCTGTCGATCTATCTGGTGGCAGCCTGCCTGAAGAACGGCATTTGGGATCGGCATTTTCAGCCGAACGCCAAGACAAACCTGTCGGTATCCCTGGTGGCGGGGTTGGCCGTGGGCCTTTTCACGCTTGCGATGGGATTGACTCGCTTCCCCGGGAAGCCCTGGGGTGTGGCTGCTGCCGCCTTCCTCGGTGCGGCGGTTTCCTTTGCTCTATGCTTCGGGTTGCTGTCCCTGATGGCGGCGGCGTACAAGCGGCGGCAGCGGGCCATGGAAGCCGAGCCGGAGGAGTGAGCGGAAGGATTGTAAGCCCGCCCCCTTTCTTGAAAGAAATGGAGCAGACCCAAAGACCTTTCAAAAAAGGGGAAGATGGTTCGCATACATACCATCTTCCCCTTTTTGATTTCTCTTTTTGGGCGACTTTTTCTCCTTTTTCTAAAGAGAAAAAGTCGCAGAAAAAATGGTTACTCGCCCCTGAACACGATCCCCTTCTCCGGGTCGGCGCTCTCGATGATGGCCAGGGACTCCAGGTGGTAGCCCGCGGCGCGGAGCTTCTCGCCGCCGGGCTGGAAGCCCTTCTCCACGGCGGCGCCGATGCCCACGATCTGGGCGCCGGACTGGTTCACGATCTCGCACAGGCCCCGGAGCGCCTCGCCCATGGCCAGAAAGTCGTCGATGATGAGGACCTTGTCGTCGGCGCTGATCCACTGCTTGGACACCAGCAGCGTCACCTTCTTCTTATAGGTATAGGACATGATCTCGCTCTGGAACAGGCCGCCCTCGATGTTGTCGGACTTGGCCTTCTTGGCGTAGAGCAGGGGGACCCCCAGATCGGCGGCCACGGCGGAGGCTAAGGCGATGCCGCTGGCTTCCACGGTCATGACCAGGGTGACGCCGGTGGTATCGAACCGGCGCAGGAACTCATGGGAGAGCTCGTGCATGAGCTGCATATCCACCCGGTGATTGAGAAATCCGTCGATCTTGATGATGTTCCCCGGCAGGACCCGCCCTTCCTTGCGTATCCGTTCCTGAAGAGGCGCGTATCCCTTATTCGTCTGTGCCATGCCTTGAACCCTCCTATGCAAAAAATATGTTATATTATGACGGTATACCGTGGAAATTGCAAGCAAAATCTTTCGTTTAAGTGCGATTATTTTTTTCACGATGACGCCCTTGACAGGTTCGCGGGAAAAAAGCTACAATGGCACCACTACAGGAAAGAGGACAATTCATGTTTACCGGATTTTCAAGGGAGACCAGCGAGTTCATGATGAACCTGGCGCTGAACAACGATCGGCCCTGGTTCGAGGCGCATCGGCAGGTCTACGAGCGCAGCCTCAAGCAGCCTATGGACGAGCTTGCGAAGGACGTCATGGCCGAGATGGTCCGTCGCTTCCCCGACGACCCCTTCGAGCTCCACATCTCCCGGATCTATCGGGACGCCCGCCGTCTCTTCGGCCGGGGCCCCTATAAGGACCATCTTTGGTTTTCTCTGAAGCCCTCCCGCAGCATGGAGGGGGGCTGCACCCTGTTCTTCGGCCTCACGGCCCTCACCTGGGAGATCGGCTGCGACTACTGGCGGGACCCCCAGGGCATGGCGGGCTACCGCAAGAGCATCGACGACGACCCGAAGCCCCTTTTGCAGCTGGTGCGGCGGTTTAACCAGCAGGACTATTTCACCCTGAACGGCCCCGAATTCAAGCGGAAGAAGGGTCACGACGGGGATGAGCTGGACCCCTGGTACAACAAGAAATACCTGTGGGTCGACCATCAGGAGCCCTTCAACGAAAAGCTCTTTTCCCACGACTTCGTGGGCCTTGCCTGCGATCACCTTTCCGATCTTATGCCCTTCTACCGGTACTTCCTGAAGGTGTACGGGTACGGCGCATAAGCCGAAGAACTTGTGGCCGTGCCGGGGCGGGACTACATAATATGGGTAAAAAGTTTTGCAAACCCCCTTTACAAATCCAAAAACGTATGCTACTATACGCCCAATGATTTTTAAGCGGTACAGAGATGCCGGTAAGGTCAGCGGATCGACGCGCACGAGATAAGCGCAGCAGATGCATGCACAGCCTGCCGGATATGACCGGCGGGCTTTTTGTTTTGCCCCCGTGCCGCGGAAAGGATGGCCCATGGAGTTCAAAGCCCAGATCATGGACGAGGCGGGGGTGCAGCGATCTTTGGCCCGGCTGACCCATGAGATCATCGAGCGCAACAAGGGCGTGGAGAACATCCTGCTGGTGGGCATCCGCCGCCGGGGCCTGCCCCTGGCCCGGTATATCTGCGCCAACATGGAGAAGTTCGAAGGCGCGTCCTGCCCCGTGGGCTACATGGACATCACCCTGTACCGGGACGATCTTAGCGAGATCACCTCGCTGCCCGACGCCGGGGAACCCCACTTCCCCGTGGACGTGACCGGCCGGGACGTGATATTGGTGGACGACGTGATCTTCACGGGCCGCACCGCCCGGGCCGCCATGGAGGGCATCTTCGCCGCCGGCCGCCCCGCCAGCATCCAGCTGTGCGTCCTGGTGGACCGGGGCCACAGGGAGCTGCCCATCCGCCCCGACTACGTGGGCAAGAACATCCCCACCTCCCGGGACGAGATGATCTTCGTCACCGTGCCGGAGATCGATGAGGAGCCCCTGGGCGTCAAGCTGTTCGCTATCCGCTGAGAGATCGGCGGAAGAGATATAGGAAAAAGGAAGGGAGAACAAACAATGAAACTCATCTACAACGTGGAGGACAAACCCCAATTCTCCGAGCGCGTGGTCTTCGCGTTCCAGCAGCTGCTGGCCATCATGGCCGCCACCATCGCCGTGCCCGCCATCGTGGGCAACGGCATGACCGCCTCCGCCGCCCTCTTCGGCGCCGGCATCGGCACCTTGGTCTATCAGCTCTTCACCAAGTTCCGCAGCCCCGTGTTCCTGGGCTCCTCCTTCGCGTTCCTGGGCTCCATGTTCGCGGCCTTCGCCGGCGGCGT
>CADBYI010000045.1 GCA_902798825.1 uncultured Eubacteriales bacterium
CCAGCTCATCCGCGCCGGGGGCCTGGTGGCCTTCCCCACGGAAACGGTCTACGGCCTGGGAGCCGACGGCCTCAACGGCGCCGCGGTGGACCGCATCTTCGCCGCCAAGGGCCGCCCCAACGACAACCCGCTGATCCTCCATGTGGCCGAGAAGCAGGACGCCTTCTCCCTCTGGGACGGGGAGCCCCCCTATGCCCGGGCGCTCATGGACACCTTCTGGCCCGGTCCCCTGACCCTGATCTACCGCCGGGCGCCCATCGTCCCCGATCAGGTGACCGCCGGCCTTGACACCGTGGCCGTCCGCATGCCGGACAGCGCCGCCGCCCGGGCGCTCATCGCCACCAGCGGCGTGCCCATCGCCGCCCCCAGCGCCAACCTTTCGGGCAAGCCCAGCCCCACCACCGCCGCCCACGTCCTCCAGGACATGGATGGCCGCATCCCCCTCATTTTGGACGGGGGCCCCTGCCGCTACGGGGTGGAGAGCACGGTCTTGTCCCTGGCGGGCACCCCCACCATCCTGCGGCCCGGGGCCGTGACGCCCGAGATGCTGGCCGCCGTCCTGGGGGAGGTGGCCCTGGCCCCCAGCATCCTTCAACCCCTGGGGGCGGGGGAAACGGCCGCCTCTCCGGGCATGAAATATAAGCATTACGCCCCCAACGCCCAGGTGCTGGTGGTGGTGGGGACGGCGGAGGCCGCGGCAAAGCGGCTGTCGGCCCTGTACGATGAGCTGACGAGCCAAGGCCAGCGGGTCGCCATCGCCGCCACCCAGGAGGCCCTGCCCTTCTACGGGGACAGGCGCCGGGCCCTTCTCGGCACCCGGCAGGACCCCACCACCCTGTGCAGCCGGCTCTTCGCCCTTTTGCGGGAGCTGGACGGATCGTCGGACGTGATCCTTTGCGAGGGCGTCGACGCCGAGGGCACGGGCCTTGCCTTCATGAATCGCCTTTTGCGCTCCGCCGGGTTTCGGGTGGAGTACATATAGAATCATCCCCGAAAGGAGCCCCCGCCCATGGAACAACAGAAATACTGCGCCTTCATCAGCTATCGGCACCAGAGCCCCGACGATGCGATCGCCAAAGCCCTGCACACCGCCATCGAAACCTATGGCGTCCCGGCCAGCATCCGCAAGAAGACAGGCCGGAAGAAGCTGGGCCGGGTGTTCCGGGATCAGGAGGAGCTGCCCCTTTCCGCCAATCTGAGCAAGGACATCGAGACGGCTCTCGATCACAGCGACTGGTTCATCGCCATCTGCTCCCCACGGTATCTGGAGAGCCGCTGGTGTCTAAGAGAGCTCGAATACTTTATCCAGCAAAACGGTAGGGATCGGGTCCTGACCGTCCTTGTGGAGGGGGAGCCGGAGGCCAGCTTTCCCGAGGTCCTGCGCGTTTCGGTGGACGAAGCCGGAAACCGGACAGAGGTGGAGCCCCTGGCGGCCAACCTTCGGGGGAACGACTGGAAGAAGAAGCTGAAGGACGAGAAGCTGCGGCTCCTCGCCCCCATGCTCTCCGTCACCTATGACGAGCTGAAGCGTCGGGAGCGCCAGCGGGCCATCCGCCGCACCGTCACCGTCTCCGCAGCGGTCCTTGTCGCGGCGGCGGGCCTGGGCGTTTTCCTGGCCGTGAACCACGCCCGGCAGGAGCGCCTAAAACAGGAGGCGGCCCAGCAGGCCGCCATCGCCGAGGAACAGCGCGCCCGTGCGGAGGAGGAACAGCGTCAGAAGGAGGAACAGGCCGCCATCGCCGAAGCGGAGCGTCAGCGGGCAGAGGAGGAGCAGCGCAAGGCCGAGGAGGAACGTCTGCGGGCAGAGGAGGAGCAGCGCCAGAAGGAGCTGGAACGGAAGAACGCCGTCTACAACGACCTGGGCGAACGGTTGGAGCGGGCCTCCGCCGCCCTCAAGAGCGGGGAGAAGCGGACGGCGGCCAGCGTGCTGCTGGATGCGCTGACCATCAGCGGCGAGAACGAGGATATGCGTCGGGACGAGCTCATGGCTCAGCTGAAAAAAACCCTGTACATCGAGCCCTTCGCTATCGTTTCCAGCTTCGATAACCAGAACAAGCGGGTGAACGACATCACCGTGTCCCCCGCGGGCGATCGGGCCATCGGTATCGTCAACGGCAACGCCATAGCCATGATCGACCTCAACGCCAATGAAGTTTTATATCAGGTCTCCGTGGGCAACGCCATGATCACCGACCCCTGTTTCTCTGCCGACGGAAGCCGATTCCTGGCTCTCTGCGATATGGGCCGCCTGGTCACCGTGTGGAACACCCTGGACGGCACCGTGGCCTTCTCCTACACCGCCGATGCCGATGAGCAGTACAGGATCGCCAACGCCTTCTTCTGGAAGGACGAAAAGGAGCTGTTCATCCAGGATATGGAGCATTTCTATCTCGTCTGTGAGGACGGCAGCCGGACGCTCTTCTACACCATGGGCGAGCAGATGCCGGAGTACGACGAGAGTAACAACCTGATCTCCCGGATCACGGGCGCGTCCCTGGGAGAGCTGTTCACCTTCCACAACGATGACTATACGGGGACCCCGGTTCTCGCCACGGCGGACCGGAGCCGCATCCTCATCGGCGGCGCCCGGGGCGATACGGCTGTGATCGTGCTCGACGATGGCGGGAACCGGGTCAGCATCTTCGGCGTGCCTGCGGACGCCACCGTCTTCATGCCCGGCCTCATGTCCGAGACCTGGTCCCTGTCCCCCGACGGGAGGACGGCGGTGTGCCTGTCCCTGCTGGGCATTATCGGCGGCTGGGATACGGACACCGGGGAGCTGATCATCCTGGACGGCTTCGACTATTCCGGCGGCTTTGACCGCAGCGACATCGCCTTTTCGGCGGATTCCCAGCGCATGGCCTATGTGGCGGAGGGACAGCTCTATGTGGCCGACGCCCGCACCGGAGCGCTGGAGCTCCAGGCCACCATCGACGAGACCAGCTTCGTGCCCTCGCTGGCCTTCACCGAGGACGGGAACTATCTGTTGATGATAAACCAGGGCCTGTTCATCATCAACGCCCACACCTGGGCGGTGGAGCTCATAGAGAACGCCGAATTCGGCAGCCAGTATAACAATGTGGTGCCCCTCACCGATGCCTTCCTCATCACCAAATACGACGGCACCGCCAACTTCTACAGCATGCCCGAGCTCGCCTCCGTGAAGACGCTGGACGGCTTCGACGGGAAGCTCTGCGAGGCCGCGCCTGTCTATTTCCCCTCCGTGCCGCTCACCGGGGAGCATCGGTACACCGACGCCTTCCTCCAGAGCACCGGCAAGACCATGGACACCACCCCCCAGCTTGCCTTCGCCCGGGACGGGAAAACGGCGGCCCTCTCCTATGCGGACGGGACCATCGAGCTCTTTGACACGGAGGGGGACGGGTCCGTCGCCGCCATGATCGGGGAGCTGACCAGCCCCATCGCGGCCATCGCCATGACGGAGAGGCAGCTGGTCGCGGCGGATGACAGCACCCGCCTTTTGATATATGACCTCGAGGAGAAGGCGGTCCAGCGCATTCTGAACGTGGGCACGGTCTATTCCCGCTTCGCCTTCGATCCCGAGGGGAAGCTCCTCATGGCCCTCTGCGGCGGCCTCACCAAGATCGACGTCTACTCCCTGGAGACCTTCGAGAAGCTCTTTTCGCTTCACGCCACCGCGGACACCTTCCGGGACATGGCCTTTAGTGAGGACGGAGCCTTCGCCGTGGGCGTGACGGCCGCCGGGAAGTACGTGGTGGGCGACCTCTGGGCCGACGAGGACGCCCTGCTCACCCAGGCCCGGAAGCTCACCGGCGCGGAGCCTTGAGCCCCTGGAGGCTTGTCTTTGATTCCAAAAGATGGTACAGTTCAGCTGATCTGTCGAAAAAATGGGAGGACCTATGGAAGATTCAAAGCGCGTCAAACAAAACCTCATCATGTTCCCTCTGGGCACCGTGGGCCGGGACATGGTCTACAACCTGGTCAACAACTTTCTTTTGACCTTCGTGCTCTTCACCCGGGAGCTCACCGCCGGTCAGCTCTCCGCCATCACCGCCATCATGGTGGGCGCCCGGCTCTTCGACGCCCTCAACGACCCCATCATGGGCAACATCATCGAGCGGACCCGCACCAAGCACGGCAAGTTCAAGCCCTGGATCGTGGCGGGCATGGTCTCCACCTCCCTGGTCATCTACGCCGCCTTCAACGTGAAGCTGCAGGGCTGGAGCTTCGTCTGGTTCTTCGGCCTCATCTACTTTTTGTTCAGCATCACCTACACCATGGGCGACATCTCCTACTGGGGCATGATTCCCTCCCTTAGCTCCGACGGGGACACCCGCAACACCTTCACCGCCCGGGCCACCCTCTTTGCGGGCATCGGCGGCACCACGGCGGGCATTCTGATCCCCATGCTGACCACGGGCCAGAACGCCATCGGCGGCAGCACCACCGTGGCCTTCGGGCGGATCGCCCTCATTATCGCCCTTCTGTGCCCAGCCTTCCTGCTCTTCGTCCTCTTCGGGGTCCATGAGGATCGGTCCTACAACGACGAGCCCGTGCCCCCCGTCAGCTTCAAAAAGATCTGGTCCACCATCACCGGCAACGATCAGCTCCTCTGGATCGCCCTCATCTTCCTGATCCATGAGATCAGCAACGCCATCGTCCTCTCCGGCGTGGGCTCCACCTATATCTACTTCGAATTCGGCTATGAGGGCGGCCTCTACAGCCTGTTCACCACCATCGGCATGTCCGTGACGGCTTTGCTCATGATCTTCTATCCCGCCATCTCCCGGAAGGTGCCGAGAAAGCGGCTCATGTCCATCCTCCTAAAGGTGGCCTTGGCGGGCTACGCCGTCATGCTGGCGGCAGGCCTGGCCATGCAATCCGGCGCCGTGAAGGTGCTGGGCATGGACCTTAAATTCCTGATCATCACCATCGGCTATATGCTGGCCAACTTCGGTCAGTACGGCTACTATCTGATCCTCATGATCTCCGTCATCAACACGGTGGAGTACAACGAGTACCTCCACGGCACCCGGGACGAGGGCATCATCACCTCCATGCGGCCCTTTTTGACGAAGCTGGCCTCCGCCCTCACCGTGATCATCGCCACCGGCACCTATATGCTCACCGGCGTCACCCAGTATACCAACCGGATCTCCTCCTTGGAGAACGCGGCGGCCGCGGGCCACATCACCGAGGCGGAGAAGCTGTCCCAGATCCAGGAGCTCCTGCGGGGCGTGACCCACGAGCAGTCCTTGGGCCTGCTGCTGGTGATGGTGGTGGTGCCCCTGGTGCTGCTGGTGATCACCTATATCCTGTACATCCGCCATTACAAGCTGGACGAGCCCGAGTACGACCGGATCTGCGCCGAGCTCAAGGCCCGTCGGGCCGGCAAAAAGGCATGAGCCTGACTCGCCTGGCCCTGGGGCTGGCCGCCCCGGTCCCCCAAGTGGAGGCCTTCGACAGCTATCTTTTCATGGGCCCCCATCCGGACGATATCGAGGTGGGCGCCGGCGCCACCGTGGCCAAGCTGACGGCGGCGGGGAAGCGGGTGACCTTCCTCATCTGCACCGACGGCCGCTACGGTCTGGAGCACGCCCCCCAGGGCACCACGCCGGAATCGCTGATCGAGCTTAGAAAAGCGGAAGCCCTGGCCTCCGCCCGGTCTCTGGGCGTGGAGGACGTGCGGTTTCTGAGCTTTTCCGACGGCGGTTTCTATGCCTTCGACGCCTTGGTGGAGGCCGCGGCCCGGGTGGTGGGGGAGGTGAAGCCCCAGCTGATATTGGCTCCGGACCCGGACGTGACGAGCGAGTGCCACGTGGACCACAAGAACGCCGGGGCGGCGGCCAAGCGACTGGCTTTCTTCGCCCCGTTCCCCGAGATCATGGCCCGATACGGGGCCGACCCGGCCCCGGTCCAGGCTCTGGCCTTCTATATGACCGCCCGGCCCAACCGGTTCGTGGGGACCCGGGGGCTGCTGGGGCGGCAGCTGGACGCCCTTCTGTGCCACGGGACCCAGTTCCCGGCGGATTCGGCGGCCTACAAAAGCGTGGTCCTGTATCTGAAGCTGCGGAGCCTGGACTTCGGTTTGCGCTCCCTCCGGGGCCGGGCCGAGGGCTTTCGGGTCCTGGGACAGACCCAGATGCACTGCCTGCCCGAGGCGGGCCGGTAGGGGCAGCACAGCAACACACAAAAGGAGAGAAAAATGGACAAGAAACAGGAACTTGGCAATCGGGACGAGCGGGAGAAGGCCCGGGCCCTGACCCCGGCGGAGCAGAAGCGGCTGGAGGAATTCGAGGCCCTGGCCGCCCATATGATCGAGGAGGGCTACAGCCGGGTGGAGCTGACCGTGGGCATCGTGAAGGCCAACGTCTTCGCCGTGGTGCTGCTCATCCCCCTGTTCATCGTGGGATACGGCCTGTTCCTGCTGCGGAACAGGACCTTCGGCGGCGACTTCACCCCCCTGTCCATGCTCCTGCTGGCGGTGGCGTTCCTGGCCCTCGTGGTGGTCCATGAGCTCATCCACGGCATAGGCTGGGCCCTGTTCGCGGAGCACGGGTTCAAGGACATCGAGTTCGGCTTCATGAAGCAGTATCTCACGCCCTACTGCGCCTGCCTGGTGCCGCTCACCAAGGGCCAATACATCTTCGGCGCCCTGCTGCCCTGCGTCACCCTGGGGGTGATCCCCATGATCGTGGCCATCCTCGTGGGCTCCCTGCCCCTGCTCTTTTTGGGCATCATCATGACGGACTCCGCCGCCGGGGACATCCTGATCGTCTGGAAGATCCTGCGCTATCGGAGTCAGGCGAAGGAGATCGTCTACATGGACCACCCCACCCAGGCGGGGGGCGTGATCTTCGAACGATAACAGACAAAAGAAAAGCGGATGACCGATCCTTCGGCCATCCGCTTTTTTGCCTTGTGTTAGAGATATATCTCCGCCTCCACGAAGAGCCGATCCTTCTTGGACCGGCCCCCCAGGGCCGTCACGGAGCCCTTGCCGTGGCCCCGGAGGGAGAGCACGTCCCCTTCCTGGACGGGGGCGTCCGCCTTTTCGCAGACGGCGTAATTGAGGCTCACCAGGCCCATGCGTATCTGCTCCGCCGCGGCCGTCCGGCTCAGGCCGAAGAGGGCGGCGGTCACCGCGTCCAGCCGCAGGCTCTTGACCGTGAAGGAGAGGGCCCTGACCTTGCGGACGGGGGCGGGCACCTCCGAAAGGGGACAGGCGGCCACCCGCACCCCGAAGCGGCCCACCGTCTTCAGCTCCTCCGTCAGCACCGGCTCCACCGAGGGCAGGCAGAACACCCAGGCCCCGCCGTCCCCCATGCGGATGTCCCCCAGGGATTCCCGGCCGATGCCCAGCCCCAGGGCCGCGCCCAGATAGTCCCGATGGCCCAGGTCGCCGAAATGGGCTTCGATCCGCACCGAGCGGATGTGCTCCCCCGGGTCCAGGTCCGCCAATCCCATGTATTCCGGCAAAAAGAAGGCCACCTGCCGCTCGCAGTCCGGCTGTCCGCCGGTGAGCACAAGATCGTCCCCCCGGTAATACTGCCGCAGGGCATACTGCTCCGCCGGGGTCAGAAACGCCGTCCGGGTCAGGACGCCCCGCCGCTGGGCCCGGCTCGAAAGATCGTCGATGCGCTTATAGAATTCTGTCGGTTCCATTGTCCCTGTTGCTCTGGCGGATGGTCTCGCGCATCCGCTCGGTCACCTTGTCCACCTCCCCCTTGAACTCCGCCGAGGACGTGCGCAGCACCCCGGAGCGCAGGGCCCCCAGCTGGACCAGGGAATCGGAGGTCACCACCCGGACGGTCTCGTTTTTGCCGATCTCGTCCACCAGCCGTTCGATATACATATCCGCGGTCTCATTCTCCCGGGTGTACACCACGTGGAGGGCCCCCTCGGTGGTCCGCTCGCCCGTGCCCCCGGGCACCCGATAGGCGTCGAACACCAGCACCACCTCGGAATCCGTGAAGCTCTGATAGTTGACCAGGGTCTCGATGAGCTTGGACCGGGCCAAATCCAGACGCTGCTCCGCCAGCTCCTTCAGCTCCTCCCAGGCGAAGATCACGTTGTAGCCGTCCACGATGAGACGGGTCGGGGCCTTTGGGGCCGCCGCCTGGGGCGAAAGGGTGGGGATCACAGGAGGCGGGGTATACAGGTTGTAGCGGACGGGGCCGAACTCCCGCTCCATGATGGCCGCCAGCTCCTTTTCGTCGATGTCCAGATTCCGTCGCCGCAGCTGGGGCTGGGGGGCGGAGGAGGGGGCTTCCTTCCCGAACCCGGTATCGAGATGCATATACTCCTTCACCCGGTTCCACTTCACGGTGAAGCCGCCGCCGTGGGCGCAGAACACGCTGTCCGGCGTGTTGTCCAGATCCGCCTCCGGGTCATAGGCCCGCTCCTCGACGACGGTCCGGGCGTTCAGGCAGGGCTGATACCCCGCCACCCGGCAGGAAAAACGGCCCCGGCCCCGGGTGTAGGCCGCCACCTCCACCATGTAATCGGCCATGGCGGAGACCGGCGCGGTGCCCGTGAGCACCATCCTTCCACCCACCTCCTCCGGGGCCTCGTGGACGCCGCCCATGGCCTGGATGTCGCTGATGGCCCGGCCCACGTCGGCGAAGGGCACCTCCAGCCGGAAGCGGTAATAGGGCTCCAGCAGCACGCTCTCGGCCTCCATGAGCCCCTGCCTCACGGCCCGATAGGTGGCCTGGCGAAAGTCCCCGCCCTCCGTGTGCTTGAGATGAGCCCGGCCGGCGATCAGGGTGATCTTCACATCCGTCAGCGGCGAGCCCGTGAGCACGCCCAGATGCTCCTTCTCCGCCAGATGGGTCAATATGAGCCGCTGCCAGTTCAAATCCAGATCGTCCTCGCTGACCGCCGAGCCAAAGACGAGGCCGCTGCCCGGGGCCCCCGGTTCCAGCAGCAGATGGACCTCGGCGTAGTGGCGCAATGGTTCGAAGTGGCCCACCCCCTCCACAGGGGCGGCGATGGTCTCCCGATAGAGGATGCGCCCCGCGTCCACGGTCACGTCCAGCCCGAACCGCTCCCGGATCAGGGCCACCAAAACGTCCGTTTGCAGCGGCCCCATGAGCTGGGCCTGAATCTCCCCCAAGGTGGGCTGCCAGGCGATGTGCAGCAGGGGTTCCTCCTCCTCCAGCTGCCGAAGCTTGGGCAGCACCGTCCGGGGGTCCACCCCCGGGGGCAGCCCGATCCGATACCCCAGGGCCGGGGCCAGCAGGGGCGTCTCTCCGTCCGGTTCGGCCCCAAGACCCATGCCGGGCTGGGTCTCGGTGAGCCCCGTCACCGCCACCACGTCCCCGGCGGTCACGGTCTGCACCGCCTCGAACTTCTGCCCGGAGTAGAGCCGAAGCTGGGCCGCCTTCTCCTCCCGCACCTGACCGTCAGCCCCCCGATAGCGGAGGGTGTCCCGAACGGACAGGGCGCCGCCGGTGAGCTTCATATAGGTGAGCCGTCCCGCTTGGGGGTCCCGGCCGATCTTGTACACACGGGCCCCGAAGAGGGCGGGGCGGACCGGCTCCGGCCCAAACCGTTCGATCAGGGACAGGAATTCGTCGATCCCCTCCAGCCTGAGCCCCGAGCCGAAGCACACGGGGAAGAGCTTTCGGGTGCGGATGAGGCGGGTGATCTGCTGGTCGCTGACCTGCCCCGTCTCCATCCATTCTTCCAGCGCCCCCTCGTCCAGCACCGCCAGGACCTCCTCATCCGCCACGGGGAAGGCCACGCAGCCGTCGCCCAGGCAGCTTTGGATATCCTTCATGAGCTCGTCCCGCGTGAGCTTGGAGGCGTCCATCTTGGTCACGAACAGAAAGGTGGGCACCTTCGCCCTGAGCAGCAGCGACCAGAGGGTCTCCGTGTGGGCCTGGACCCCGTCCGTGCCGCTGATGACCAGAATGGCCATGTCCATGGCGGCGATGGCCCGCTCCGTCTCCCCGGACAGGTCCGCGTGGCCTGGGGTGTCGAGAAGGGTCAGCTCCAGCCGGTCCGTGTGGATGCGGGCCTGCTTGGAAAAGATGGTGATGCCCCGATCCCGTTCCAGGGCGTGGGTGTCCAAAAAGGTGTCCCGATGGTCCACCCGCCCGAGCCTGCGCAGCATCCCCGCCCGAAAGAGCAGGGCCTCGGACAGGGTGGTTTTCCCCGCGTCCACGTGGGCCAAGATGCCGGCCGTCAGTTTTTTCCTTCGCTTCGTTTCTTCCATGTCGCCTTGTCTCATAGAGCTTGATCCGTTTTCCTGATTGTACCAGCTTTCCCCCGAAAAGAAAAGCCCGACAGACGATGGATATAAACAATGGCAGCCGACCTCTATCGGCTGCCATGCAGGGATTCCATATCGGTAAAGCCGCATCATTTTCTGCCAATGTATATCTTTTCGGCCTTAATGGAGGGAATGGTTATGGAAGCACCCATTATGGAAGTATAGGTCTCTGTGCCGGTGCAGACACCATACACGGTAATGTAATCATCTTCAATAATACCCTTTGCCTCGTCACTGGGACAAACAATGTAAAACACATCGTTATATCCGCCGCGTGTAGCAACGCGAAGGATGGTCGAGGACCAACTGGAGGATACCTGTAACACTTTACCGTAGATGGACATATTCGTGTTTTTGTAGGAGGATGGATACCTCAAAACATCGGAATAGCTTCCTGTAGGATAGGAAGTCGAATCATAACAGGCGCTATGCTGAACGGTTACGGATAGCTTTGTATCACTTCTCCGGTCAGATTTATCTTTCAAAGTGATAGTCGCCGTCCCTGCCCGTTTAGGAGCAATGGATAGAAGAATCGATTCACCGCCTTTCCTTGCTGTCACACTGAATATATTCGAGGGGGACACATCGTATGAAAAATCTGATGAACGACCATAGTATTTGATGGTTATTTCAAGTCCATTCTTTGATACTACTGAGTAATTATTCAGGTTAACAGCAATGCTCGGTACAAATACTTCAATAGAGGCGGATTTCTCACTCCCGTCCGTAGAAGTACAGGTTATAGTAGCAGCCCCTCCGGATACGGCTTGGATTTTCCCGGAAGAGGAAACAGAGACAATTTTTGGGTCCGAACTTGACCAGTTCAGATTCTTGTCAGTTGCGTTCTCTGGCAAAACGATAGTTTTCAACTGATTTGTTTTACCCTTGCTTAGATTGATTGTTCGTTGAGAAGAGTCGATCTTCACACTGTTCACCATTTGAATACAGGTAATGGTACACGCTGCTTGAATATTGCTTCCGTCGTCGGAAGTACATTTGATTGTTGCCGTACCAGGGCTCAAGGCCCGCACACTGCCGGAATTTGAAACGGTGATCACCGATGGATCGGAGGATTCCCAGGAGACGGTCTTCTTGCTTGCATTCTCAGGAAAAATGGAGGCTTTCAAATTTGCACTAGCGTTGACATTTAAAACCAAAGATGAATCGCTTAAGGTGATCGAAGAAACAGCTTGTAGAACGGTTATCCTACAAGTTGCAGTCTTTGTGTTGGATAAGGGATCATCGGAACGAACGGTGATCGTAGTTGTTCCAGGCGCCACTGCGTGAAGAACCCCTGCTTCGTCCACCATAACGATATCGGGATTGGAGGAAGACCATGAGACATCCTTGACGTATGCATTGTCAGGATCAACTGTGCAGGAAAGCGCCGCAATGCTGGTGGAGGGATCCTGATCTGATAGCAGCAGTTGAATGTTTGATTGATCTAATGTGAGCCCAGACACAGGCAGAACGACATGACAGAGGGATTCTGCAAAAACATATTCATCATCAGAAGCGGTGCAAGTAATAATCGCGTCTCCGTAACTGACCCCTGTGACAACGCCGGCATTTGAGACTTTTGCGATGGATTCATCCGAGGATTTCCATACAAAAGTGGTTTTTTCGGGAGCATCCTCAACAACACGCTTGACATCGGGTTCAAGCTTAACCGTTTTACTTACATATAGAGTCACGTCTGATTCGTTTAGTGTAATAATACGATTGCCGTTTTCAATGGCGTACTGTCGTTCCCTGTCGCCAATAACGGTATTTAGACTATCTCTAATAACAAGTAAGTCGTCGTATGTGTATTGTGACCAGTCGATCGATGAATAACTGGCCGGGGCAGTTTCATCGCTGCTCCCACTGGAATCGAAAGATTCACTTTCAGGTGTGTCGGCTTTGACGAAAGAAGGTGTAAATAGCAAGAGAAAAGAAAGAATAATAAGTGACAAATATCCCAATAGCTTCTTCATACATTCGTCCTCCTAAGTTTTGATATGATTGAAAATCAGTATTGTAAAAAACCATCTCTAAGATAATGACTCAATAATCAGTAGGACAAATCATTTTTATAAACTAATTATATCATTTGGAAAACGATATAGTCAAGTTGGAACAGTGCCCTACTTACAATAAATATGAAACAGCTCCCTTTTCGGCCTGATGGGCGGCCCCTTGCCCCGGGAGGTTATTTCTTTACAACGGTTTCGGCATATGATACAATCGATTCACAAAATGGGATAGGATGCGTCGCCGTTATACCAGGCAGGGGCCAGGGTCGACCCGTTCGCATCCCGAGGAGGTGGAGTCATGAACAGAAAGAAGGGGCTGGCTTTGCTGCTGCTGGTGCTGTCGCTGGCGGCGGTGGCGGGGCTTGCG
>CADBYI010000046.1 GCA_902798825.1 uncultured Eubacteriales bacterium
TCGCAGTTCAGCTGCACGGCGATCTTCGGGGTCACGGCGCTGATCACGGCGCCCGGCCAGACGTATACCATGTCGCTGGCGGCGCGGGAGGCCATGGCGGCGTAGGCCATGCCCACGGCGTTGCCGGCGATCAGGGCGATGCGCACGGTGGAGGCCTCGGTGAGCGCGTACATCAGCTGCGCGCCGGCGCGGGCCAGCTCGCCCTGGGGCGCGGTGGAGACCTTCATGCCCATGGAATCCACGACGGTGATGATCGGGATGGAGAAGCAATCGCAGAACGAGGCGAAGCGGGAAGCCTTCTTCGCGCCGTACACGGTGATGCGGCCCTCGTCCTTGCCGGGCTGGTTGGCGATGAAGCCCACGGTGCTGCCGCCGATCTTGCCCAGGGCGGTGACCATGGAGGGCGCGAAGCCCTCGCTGAGCTCCACGATGTCGTTCATGTCGGCCACGCGGCGGATCACGTCGCGCACGTCCTCGACGGAATCGATGGCGTTCAGGTCGCCCAGCTCGCGGTTCACGTCGTCGACGGTGTCGCCGAACACCTCGTCCAGGTTGTTGGCGGGCAGCATGCCGGCCAGCTTGCGGGCCAGGGCGATGGCTTCATCGTCGGTATCGACGGTCAGCTGCGCCACGCCGGAGCGCATGGAGGCCTGCGCGTGGGCCAGCTCTTCCATGTTCACATCCTTGCCGGCTACGGCGGAGACCACCTGCGGGCCGTTGACGAACAGCGCGCCGTTCTTGCTCATGATGGTGATATCGCTCATGCCCGCGATGGCAGAGGCGATGCCGCCGCACTGGCCCAGCACCACGGCCACCTGGGGCACCACGCCGGAGAGCGCGCTGGCCTTGCCGGCCATCAGTGCGTAGGCGTTCATGGCGTCCACGCCCTCATCCAGGCGCGCGCCGGCGGTGTCCAGCAGCGCGAACAGGGGCGCGCCGGTCTTCTCGGCCAGGTCCATGACCTTCAGCACCTTGCGGGCGTGATCCATGCCCACGGAGCCGCCCTTTACGGTGAAATCCTGGGCGTAGACGTAGGCGGGGTTGCCGTCGATGGTGCCGTAGCCCGTCACCACGCCGGCGTCGGCGTTCAGCACGTCCAGTTCAACGAAGCTGGCGGCGTCCAGCAGCAGCGCGATGCGCTCCCTGGCCAGCAGCTTCCCGGCCTGCTTCTGCTTGGCGCAGAGATCCGGGTCCCCCTTCAGTATCGCCAGCTTGCGCTCGCGAACCACGGGCAGGTTCTGTTCCACTTTCATAGTCATTCCCTCCATTGTTAGAAACAGACTCTAAAATCTCATCGAATCCCAAATTCGATTTTTCGACATTTCCCCCTCTTTTCCTCTTAGAGAATGCGTTATTTTTTCGCGAACAGCCGGTGTGCTGTCCCCCTTCGCCGCCGCATAGGGTAGAGGGCGCCGCTTTGTCCGCGCCGAAGGGAGGCCGTGCCGTGACCGTACTTCAAATCCTGCCGATGCTGCTGCTGGGGCTTGCCCTGACCGTGAAGGGCGGCGACCTGTTCGTGGACGCCGCGGTGTGGATCGCCCGGGCCCTGGGGCTGCCCCAGTTCCTGGTGGGCGCGACGCTGGTCAGCGTGGCCACCACGCTGCCGGAGGTGGCGGTATCGCTGATGGCCGCCGCCCGCGGGGCGACGGGCATCGCCGCCGGCAACGCGGTGGGCTCGGTGACGGCCAACCTGGGGCTGATACTGGGCCTGTGCCTGTGCGTCGCCCCCGCCGCGGCGGGCCGGAGCAACCTGTCGCTGATGGTCGTGGCGGCGTCCCTGCTGCTTTTGCTGTGCTCCCCCGGGGCGCTGTCCGCCGGCGGGGCGCTGGCCATGCTCGCCGTCGGCGCGGCATTCCTGGGCGGCAGCGCGCTGGAGGGCCGCCGTCGCCTGGCCTCCGGCAATCGACCGCCCCGACCCGGCACGCGGGCCGTGGCGACCCACATCGCCAAATTCGCGGCCGGGGCCGCGGGCATCGCCGCGGGCGCAAGGCTGCTGTCGGACTACGGCGCGGCGCTGGCCAGGCTGATGGGCGTGCCGGAGGGCGTGATCGGCGCGACGCTGGTGGCGGTGGGCACGTCGCTGCCGGAGCTGGTGACCGCCGTGGCCGCGCTGCGCCGAGGCCAGGCCGCCCTGTCCGTGGGCAACATCGTCGGCGCGAACATCATCGACCTGGCGCTGATACTGCCCCTGTGCGCGCTGTCGGGCGGCGCTCCCCTGCCCCTGCCCCGGCAGAGCCTGGCGCTGGATCTGCCCTTCTGCCTGCTCCTCTGCCTGATCGCCGCGCTGCCCGCCCTGCCCCGGGGTGGGCTTCGCCGCTGGCAGGGCGCGGCGCTGCTGGGGACATACGCGGCGTATGTGGCGCTCGTGATCCGATCATAAGCGCGAAACGCAAGGACGGGGTGAAGCGTGGAGACAGATTCGGCCCGGGAACGGCCTGCCGTCGCGATCCATACGAATCGCGCTTCCACGGTCATTTGCGCTCGGCCAGCCAGGCTCCGCTCTCAACTCCCCACACTTCCTCTTGCATTTCCCCCGCTTTTGTTGTACACTATAATTGGTTAGGAATGATGAAGTTCCGCCGATCTTTTCAGTATATATGGAGGTATGTTCAAATGGCCACGATCAACAAGCAGATGAGCATCGGCGAGGTGCTGGAGATCGACCGCACCACCGCCCCGATCATGATGGAAAACGTGGCTCCCAGCGACGCGCCAGAGGATATGCCCAGGATATAGGGATCGGCCAAGGGGTTCTGAACCGTAGCCTGCATGACCACCCCGCACATGGCCAGCAGTACCCCGATGATGGCGCCCATCATGACCCGCGGCATACGGAGGTTCCACACGATCTCGTACACGGTGCCGGAGGAAAGGAAAGCTTTGTCGCCCAGTTCGATGCGGGTGACGTTATACAGCACGATCCGGTACACGTCGGCCAGGGAAACCTTGACTGCGCCGATGGTGACGGCGGCCAGGATCGACAGGACCAACGCGCCCAGGAAGATGACTATGGCGGTGCCCAGAAGGGCATGCTTTGGGTTGAGATGCTTTTTCAAAGGCGGACACCTACGGGACGGAACGGGGCAGCCGGAACGAAGAACGGCTGCCCCTGATTGTGGGTTTACTCGTACATGAACTTGAACATGGCTTCCACCGAGGGCACCATGCGGATGCCGCCTCCGTAGACGTCGGTCAGATTGATGGCCATGACCTTACCGTTCTTCACAGCGGGAACCTCGGCCAGGGCCGCCTCATCCATGACGGAGGCGATGGCCTTGGCTTTGGATTCCTCGGGCGTGATGCCCTCCTCGTCCATATAGTCCACGATGATGACGTCGGGGTTGATGTTGACGATATCCTCCACGGACAGGTCGCCGCCGTCGGGCAGGGCATAGGTGGCGCCGGCCGCCACCACCAGGCCGCCGGTCAGGGTGTTCTCACCCCAGCAGTAGAAGGTGCCGCCGTAGGGCTCGACGATGATGGCCTTGTAAGGAGCTTCCAGGGTGCCCACCTTCTCGGCGATCCTGGCCATAAGGGCACGGGTCTCCTCGATATAGGCGTTTGTCTTCTCCTCGATGTTGAAGATCTTGCCGATGTCCGCGATATCCGCCAGCACCGCTTCGAGATCCCGCACGGGCGCGGTGTTGTTGGAGCAGCGCAGGATCATGGTGCCCACGCCCATCTTATGCCATTCGGACACATCGCCCAGTTGGTCTTCGGCAAAAGCGCTGCGCCAGCCGAAGATGAAGTCGGGCTCCAGGGCCAGCACCACCTCTTTGGAGGGGTAGCCCTTCACGGTGAGCTCCTTGCCGGCGGCTTTCAATGCTTCATACTGGGGCTTGAGATCGTCCCGGATCTCTCCATCGAGGTACGCAGTGCCCACGATGTACTCGTCCAGGCCGAAGTAAAGCATCAGCTCGGTTTGGGTCTGGTTGGTGCAGACGACCCGCTGGGGGCACTTGTCAAAGGTGACCTCCACGGGCTCCTTGGCGTAGTTGTAGGTGCTGATGGTGACGGGGTAGTGCCCTTCGTCCTCCGCTGAAGCGGTCTTCACGGGGGCGGCGAGCAGCAGCATCACTTGGAGCGCGACGAGAGCGAGGGCGAGCCATTTCAGGGACTTCTTCATGTTTCTTTCTTCCTCTCTTTCTTTTTTTACAACAAAAAAGTGCGCGCACCAAAACGGAATGCGCGCAACCAAATAGTACATCGGTATGGCGTAAGCAACTCCAGTTTCGGCAGAGTACTTCACACACCAAGGGGATGTATCTGACTTATCCGCTCAAAGGATGGCTTCCCTCGACGGTTTCACAGTGACCGACTCGCGGAGCATTTCACTCCATTCCAGAGCCCCAGGGTGCCTTTGTTGTCATGGATGATTGTATGCTGTCCGTGCCGGCCTTGTCAAGGGCAAAAACGAAATTCATTCCCCTCCGCTTTCCCGACTGACCCGTCTTGTCAGGAACGGGGGTCCTGTGGTATAAAGGAATGAATTCGATCCGTCGTATCGTAGCAAGGAGGTTTTTTCCATGTCCATTCCCCAACTTTGCGAGATCGCCATGCTGTGCCTGTTCGGGTGTTCCTGGCCCTTCAACATCGCCAAGGCCCTCAGGGCCAAGACCGCCAAGGGCAAGAGCGTGGGCTTCGAGCTGCTGGTCATCATCGGCTATATCATCGGCCTCTTCGGCAAGCTCTACGCCTACCGCCAGACGGGAAACCTGGCCTATTCCACCTGGTTCTATATAGCCGACATCCTGATGGTCAGCGTGGATCTGGCCCTCTATTGCGTCAACACCCGGCGGGACAGGGCCGCCCAGACCGCCTGATCCGCCCTTTTTGAACCGTCCGTGACCGGTTCATGAATCTTCCGTGACCCGGTGCCAAAGTCCTGCATATGGGACAATTGTTTTGCTATGCTTGACTCATCCGAAAGAGAGGAGGCAAGCGACATGGACAACAACTACGGATACTTGGATCAGGAGGTGGAGCAGTTTGCCGCCTATGTGGACACCCTTCAGGAGGCCCGCCGAAACGACACAATGGGCATCGGCTGCGGCACCGCCCTCATGCTGGTGATCGTGGGCTTCGTGGCCCTGATCGAGATCACAGGCCTATTATTGTAACCCTATAGCAGCGCCCACAACAGGCGCAGACCCAAGCAGAACAGGAGACCGAAGATCGTGGGCAGGACCGCCGCCAACAGGGTCCAGCCCCAGGAGCCGGTCTCCTTTTTGATGGTCAGCAGGGTGGTGGAGCAGGGGAAGTGGAGCAGGGAGAAGACCATGAAGGAAAGGGCCGTACACCGGCTCCACCCGGCCGAAAGCAAAGCCGGCCCCATGGCTCCTGCCGCCCCCGCGGGCGGCAGGACACCCGTGGCTCCATATCCCATGAGGGTCAGGGGCAGCACGATCTCATTGGCCGGCAGGCCCAGCAAAAACCCCGAGAGGATGGCCCCGTCCAGCCCCAGGGCCCGGCCCAGGGGGTCCAGCCGGCGGACGAGACCCGAGAGCAGGGAGGGGCCGCCCAGGGGCAGGTGCCCCAAAAGATAGATGACGAGGCCGCAGGGGGCCGCCACCGTCACCGCCCGCAGGAGCACCCGCAGCGTGCGATCGAGAAGGGAGCGAACGATCACCTTTCCCACCTGGGGCCGGCGGAAGGGGGGCAGCTCCAACGTGTAGGCCGAGGGCTGGCCCTTGAGCACCGTCCGGGACAGCAGGAGGGACAGTCCCATGGTCATCCCCAGGGAGAAGATCACCACCCCCACCATGAGCCCGGCGGACAGGAGCCCCCCGCCGAAGAACACCGTGCACAGGGTCAGCAAAGCCGGGAACCGGCCGTTGCAGGGGGTGACGGCGTTGGTGAGGATGGCCACCAGCCGCTCCCGCCGGGAGTCGATGATCCGGCAGCCCGTGACCCCCACGGCGTTGCAGCCGAAGCCCATGCATACCGTCAGCGCCTGCTTGCCGCAGGCCCGGCACCGGGCGAAGCACCGGTCCAGATCGAAGGCCACCCGGGGCAGGTACCCAAGATCCTCCAGCAAAGTGAACAGGGGGAAGAAGACGGCCATGGGCGGCAGCATCACCGACACCACCGTGGCCGTGGTCTCATAGACCCCGTCCATCAGGACCCCCGTCAGAAACGGCGGCAGGGACAGGGCGGCGAGACCCTCCCGCAGCCACCGGCCCAGGGCGTCGAACCCCCGCTCCAGCAGGGCCGAGGGGTAGTTGGCCCCCTTCAGGGTCAGGAAGAACACCGTTCCCAGCAACAGCAGCATCACCGGGATGCCCAGCCACCGCCCCGTCAGCAGCCGATCCGCCGCAAGCTGCCGATGGGCCCGGCCCCCGTCCCGCCTGGTGACCGCCAGGGCGCACAGCTCCGCCGCCCGCCGGTGGCAGGCCTCCGCCTCGGTCTCCCCGGGTCCCATTACTAAGGGCGCCGGCTGGGGCGCCGGCCCGTCCATGAGCCCCAGCGCCGCCCGGAGGGCCTCCGTTACGCCCCGGCCGCTTCTGGCCGCCGCGCCGACGACTGGCACGCCCAGGGCCCGGGACAGGGCCCCAGTGTCGATGCGGATGCCCTGCTTCTCGGCCTCGTCCAGCAGATTCACGCACAGCACCGTCCGCCCCTGCCGCCCCAGCACGGATAAGGCCAGGGGCAGACTCCGCTGCAGGCTGGTGCCGTCCAGGACCACGATATAGGCGTCCGCCCGCCCCTCGGTGACGAAGGCCGCCGCCGTCCGCTCCTCCGCCGACACGGGCCGCAGGCTGTAGGTCCCCGGCACGTCCACCAGCGTCACCGGCCGCCCGTCCACCCGGGCCGTCCCCGTCTCGAGGCCCACGGTCTTGCCGGTCCAGTTTCCCGTGTGCTGCCGAAGGCCTGTGGCGCAGTTGAATAGGGTGCTCTTGCCCACGTTGGGGTTGCCGCACAGGCCGATGACGGGGCTCATAGGGCCTCCACGGCCACGGTGGCCGCGTCCCGCTGCCGCAGGGCGATGACGGTGTCGCAGACCAGGTACGCCCGGGGGTCCCCCGCGGGGGCGGCGTACAGGGGCCGAACTTCGCTGCCGGGCACGAAGCCCAGATCCAGCAGCCGCCCCCTCAAGGGTTCCGCCGCGGACAGGGACAGAACCCGGCCGGCGTGATCCAGGGGCAAACGGGAGAGAGGGAACATAGGCAGCCTCCATATAGATTGGGATAGTATGGGTATACTATGGCAGGGCGGGAAAAAACGTGACAGGGGCCGTCACAGGATCGTCACGGCTTTTCGGATGATTTGTAACAAAATCCGGTTGACATTGAATAGAGTATTAGATATAATAATAACGACTATTAGATAGGAGGCGAGGGAAGATGAAGACCGTGTCCGTATATGGGGACTCCCTGCTCAAGGGCGTTTCCCTGGTGGGGAATCGGTACACCGTGTGCACCCGAAAGATGGCCGCCTTCGCCGAGGCCCACGGCATAGAGCTGCTCAATCGCTCCTACTTCGGGGCCACGGTGGAGAAGGGGCTTTGGCGGCTGAACCGGGACATTGCGGACAAAACCCCTCTGGGGGAGTATACGGTGCTGGAATTCGGCGGGAACGACTGCGACTTCGACTGGGCCGCGGTGGCGGCGGACCCGGAGGGGGAGCATGTGTGCAAGGTGCCGCCGGAACGGTTTTCCCACCTGCTGCAATCGGCGGTGGAAGCGGTGCGCGCCGCTGGGGGCCGGCCCCTTTTGACCACCTTGCCGCCCATCGATCCCGAACGGTATCTGGATTGGATCTGCCGGAACGGGTTGAATAAGGAAAGGATACTGCTGTGGCTGGGGGACCTGAACGCCATCTATCGCTGGCAGGAGCTGTATGCCACCCTGGTGCGCTCCCTCAGCGAAAGCTGCCAGGCGCCCCTGGTGGACCTTCGGGAGGCCTTCCTCTCCCGCCGGCGCATGGATGGGCTGCTGTGCGCCGACGGCATCCACCCCACGGATGCGGGCCATGAGGTGATACTGTCCGCCTTCGAACGTTTTTTGGCGGCGGCCGAAGCATAAAGCCTTGCGCCGCCCCGCTCTTTCGTGCTATACTTTTTATATCACTTGAGGGGAGCACGGCTTATGGAAACGCTGACCACCATCACCACCCACATCGCCCAGGTGGGCATCGAGCTTTTGGACATCGTCGCCATGGGCATTTTGCTCTACGGCAGCGGCAAGTCCGTCTGGATGATGATCTGCCACCGGCCCCACGTCACCCTCTCTCTGACCCGATTCATGAACATCGCCCTCATCATCATGCTCTGCGCAGAGATCATCCGCCTGGTGCTGGTCCGCACCCCTTTGGAGCTGGCCATCGTGGCGGGCATGGTGGCCCTTCACGGGGCCATCTCCTTCCTCATCTCCTGGGAGGTGAACCGGGAGCAGAGCCACGACAAGGAACGGGGCAAGATCGAGGAAACCGAACAGGACGTGCTGCTGTAGGACAGCCGTCCTGTTTTTCTTCAGCGACAGCATATAGAAAAAGGAGTTTTTTGCCATGGCAAAGCACCGCACGTACACGGAAGACGACCTGCGCTATCTTCGAATGCTCTCCCGCATGTTCCCCACGGTCCGGGCTGCGGCCACGGAGATCATCAACCTGAACGCCATTTTGAACCTGCCCAAGGGCTGCGAGCACTTCATCTCGGACCTTCACGGGGAGCACGAGGCCTTTCTGCACATCCTCAACTCCTGCTCCGGCGTGATCCGGGAGCGGCTGGACGAGCTCTTTGTCAACACCGTTCCCCGGGAGGAGCTGAACCAGCTGGCCACCCTGATCTATTATCCCAAGGAGAAGCTGGAGCAGATCACCCCCCAGATAAAGGACCTGGATGAATGGTATCGGATCACCATCCATCGCCTCATCCTGCTGGCCCGGGCCACCAGCGAGCGGTATACCCGGTCCAAGGTCCGCAAGAACCTGCCCCAAAGCTATGCCTATATCCTGGAGGAGCTCCTCTACACCCACGGGGAGGACCTGGACAAGCGGGATTATTTTGAAAACATCATCCACACCGTCATCCGGGTGGGCCAGGCCCCGGGTCTCATCGCGGATCTGGCGGCCCTCATCAAGTGGGCGGCGGTGGATCGGCTCCACCTGGTGGGGGACATCTTCGATCGGGGGCCCCGGGCGGACGTGATCATGGACTCCCTCCTGCAGCATCACAGCGTGGACATCCAGTGGGGCAACCACGACATTCTGTGGATGGGCGCCGCCTCCGGCAGCCGCACCCTGGTGGCCACCGTGGTGTCCAACTCCATCCACTATAACAACCTGGAGGTGGTGGAGACGGGCTACGGCATCTCGCTCAGGCCCCTCTCCGTGTTCGCCAACGAGGCCTATAAGAACGCGGACGTGAGCCGGTTCGCCGTGAAGCTGGTGGGGGACGACGCCCTGGACGTGTCCGAAAAGGACAAGCTCCTCTCCGCCCGGATGCACAAGGCCATCACCGTGATCCTCTTCAAGCTGGAGGGCCAGAAGATCCTTCGGCACCCGGAGTACGGCATGGAGGATCGGCTGCTGCTGGACAAGATCGACTATGAGAACAAATGCATCACCATCAACGGCGTCACTTGGCCGTTGGAGGACGTGGACTTCCCCACCGTGGACCCCAAGGACCCCTATGCCCTGACCCCCGAGGAGAGCTCCGTCATCGACCAGCTCACCGCCTCCTTCCTCAACAGCGAGAAGCTGCAGCGGCACGTGCGCTTCCTCTATTCCAAGGGCAGCATCTTCAAGATATACAACGGGAATCTGCTCTTCCACGGCTGCATCCCCATGGACAAGGAGGGGAACTTCCTCACCTTCAACCTGGACGGGGTGGACCGCAGCGGCAAGGACTTTTTGGAGTACGCCGACGCCGCCGCCCGCCGGGCCTACTACTACAAGATGGGCACGGCGGAGCGGGAGCTGGGCATGGACTTTCTCTGGTTCCTGTGGGCCGGCCGCAACAGCCCCATCTTCGGCAAGGATCGGATGACCACCTTCGAGCGCCGGCTCATCAAGGACGAAAAGGCCTGGACCGAGGCCAAGAACCCCTACTATACCCTCTATGAACAGCCGGAGATCTGCGACAAGATCCTGAAGGCGTTCGGCCTGGAGGGCCCCCACTGCCACATCATCAACGGCCACGTGCCCGTGAAGGCGAAGAAGGGGGAGAGCCCCCTGAAGGCCGGCGGGAAGCTGATCGTCATCGACGGCGGCTTCTGCAAGGCCTATCAGCCCACCTCCGGCATCGCCGGGTACACCCTGATCTACACCTCCTACAGCTATCGGATCGTGGCGCACCAACCCTTCGTGGGCCATGAGCGGGCCGTGGCGGAGAACTACGACATCTCCTCCTCCACCGACGTCTTTGAGCCATTGGAGAACCGGCAGAAGATCAAAGAGACCGACACGGGCCGGGAGCTTCAAAAGCAGATCGACGATCTGATGCTGCTTCTCGACGCCTACCACGACGGCGCCGTGGCCGAGGACCACAAGAGTAAGTAAACGAGAGGTCGGGATTCTTTTGCCGCTTTTTCTTTTCGTGAGAAAAGCAAAAGCGGCGCAAAAAGAAAAGCAAAGAAAAACAAGATGGGAGGTGTGCTAAAGCATCTCCCATTTCTTGAAAGTTTTTTGGCTGCACCTTTTTTACAAAAAAGGTGCGTGCTTTCATTCAGTTCCTATAAAATACAATATCAATCCATACACCACGCTGCTGCCGATGCCGTAGACCAGCACGGGCCCGGCGATCTGAAAGAGCTTGGCGGCGGTGCCGGTGATGAGCCCCTCGCTGCGAAACTCCATGGCCGGGGCCACCACGGAGTTGGCGAAGCCCGTGATGGGCACCACGGTCCCGGCCCCGGCGAAGGCGGCGATTTTGTCGAAGACGCCCAGGGCCGTCAGCAGCCCGGCCAGGAAGATCAGGGACAGGGAGCACAGGGCCCCGGCCTGCTCCTTGTCAAGATGCAGGTACATGCGGCCCAAATCCGAAATGAGTTGGCCCAGGCAGCAGATGAGCCCGCCCACCAAAAACGCCTTCAGGCACATGAGCCCCGTCCTGGACCGGGGCAGCAGGGCGTTGACCCGCCGCTGATACGCCCGCCCGGTCATGAGCGCTCCTCCCGTCGGGCGCTCTCCCGCCGCCGAATCTCCCGATCCGCGGGCTGCTGGCGATTGACCCCCGCCAGGTCCGTGGGGTAAAACCGGGTGCGGCAGGGGTCCGTGCCCGAGGGGGAGGGGAAAAAGTTCGTTCTGTCCACGCTGTACAGGCCCGGCCCCGCGGGCGCTTTCTCCCGCCGAAACAGCGGCAGCACCAGCGCCAGCCCCACCGCCAGCAGCAGCAGCCCCAGCAGCAGATACAGATACGTCGAACGGGTCACGGGCCTTTGCCTCCTTTTCGTTTTCTCACTATGAAGAGCATGAACCGCTTCGCCGGGAAATATACAGCAAAATTCAGCCAAAACAAGAAAAAAACGGCTTGACAAGCGGGGTGGGCTTTGTTAATATATGCAAGTGCCTATTGGGTGAAGTGCGGCACAAGCCCCGCCAGCGCTTGATCTTACGGCAGCAAGTATCATCATTATCATTGGAGGAATCGCCATGAAGACCTATATGGCAAAGGGCGAAACCGTTGAGCGTAAGTGGTACGTGGTGGATGCGACGGACATGATCCTTGGCCGTCTCTCCTCTCAGGTAGCCGCCATTCTCAGAGGTAAGAACAAGCCCATCTTCACCCCCCACGTGGACACCGGCGACTGCGTCATCATCGTCAACGCCGCCAAGGTCCGCCTGACCGGGAACAAGCTGGCCGAGAAGACCCACATCCATCACACCGGTTATCCCGGCGGCATCAAGGAGATCACCTACGGTGAGCTCCTGGCCAAGAAGCCCGAGTTCGCGGTGTACGAGTCCATCCGCCGCATGATGCCCAAGGGCCCCCTGGGCCGCAAGATGCTCAAGAAGCTGCGCATCTACGCCGGACCCACCCACAACCACGAGGCCCAGCAGCCCGAAGTGCTTGTGCTCAAGTAAGGAGGAAAAACGACTATGGCAAAAACCGCTTTCATCGCCACCGGGCGTCGTAAGAAGTCCGTTGCCCGCGTCCGTTTGGTCCCCGGCACCGGCACCGCTTTCATCGCCACCGGGCGTCGTAAGAAGTCCGTTGCCCGCGTCCGTTTGGTCCCCGGCACCGGCACCATCACCATCAACCGCCGCGACGTGGAGGAATACTTCGGCCTCGAGACCCTGAAGATGATCGTCCGCGCCCCCATGACCCTCACGAACACCCTGGAGAAGTACGACGTGCTCGTGAACGTCTACGGCGGCGGCACCACCGGCCAGGCCGGCGCCATCCGTCACGGCATCGCCCGCGCCCTGTGCGTGGCCCAGCCGGACCTTCGGCCCGAGCTCAAGAAGGCCGGGTTCCTGACCCGCGACCCCAGAATGAAGGAGCGCAAAAAGTACGGTCTGCATGCAGCCCGCCGTGCCCCCCAGTTCTCCAAGCGTTAACCGGAACCTTATGCAAGCACCCGCGATCGCGGGTGCTTGTTTTTTCTGCCTGCCCGGGGTAAAATGAAGAAAAAGGGGGAGGGACCCATGGGGTTCGAAAACGTGTATTTCGTCAATGGCACGGCCTACGCGGGCAAGTCCACCCTGGTGAAGGGCCTGGCTCAAAAGCACGGCGGCGTCGCCTGTGAGGAGAACTATCACGACGCCCTGCTCAGGGAGCTGGACCCGTCGGCGTTCCCCTGCCTGTGTTATGCCCGGGATTTGGTTGACTGGCGCGATTTCATCCGCCGGTCCCCGGCGGAATACGAAGCCTGGTACGACGGCGTCTCCCGGGAGTGCGAGACGCTGGAACTGCGGCTGCTGCCCGAGCTGTGCCGGGGGGACAGCCCGTGTTCGTGGACACCAACATCTGTCCGGAGACCCTGCGGACCATAGCTGCCCCGGGCCACGTGCTGCTGATGCTGGCGGACCCGTCGGTGTCCGTGAACCGGTTCTTCGACCGGCCGGACCGGGAGAAGCAGTTCCTCTATGGGCTGCTTATGGCGGAGCCCGATCCCGCCGGGGCCATGGAGAACTATCGCCGGTGCCTTATGCGCATCTGCTCCCAGGCCAGGTACGACCGGTTTCTTCGCGCCGGCTTTCCCGTCCTTCTGCGGGAGGAATCCCGATCCCCCCGGCAGACCCTGGCCCTGGCGGAGAGGATCTTCGGGCTGGACGGATAATCGAATCCGAAAAAGCGAACAAAACAGGCCCGAAGCGTGCCGCATAGCCGGACGCCCCCCTTCGGGCCCAATTTGCAGGGAGCGCTTGCGGCGCTCCTTCTTCTATGCTATGATATATTCAATTTAGTATGCTCTGTCGGGAGGGCCCGACGGGGAAGGAGGACCTATGAAGAGATGCGCCGTGGGCGGCCAGGCCGTCATGGAGGGGGTCATGATGAAGAACCCCGTAAACGGCACCGCTTTGGCCGTGCGCAAAAGCGACGGCACCATCGTCACCGAATACTATCAGAACAAAAACAAGCATAAGAAAGGGAGCTTTCCCACCTGGCCCGTGGTCCGGGGGGTCTACGCCTTTGTGGAGGCCCTGACCGGGGGCATGAAGATCACCACCCGCAGCGCGGAGCTGCTGGGGGAGGACATGGAGGAGGAGCCCTCGAAGTTTGAAAAATGGCTCTCAGAAAAGCTGGGCAAGTCCGCGGGGGACATGGCCATGACCGTGGCGGTGGTCCTGGCGGCGGCGCTGGCCGTGGGCCTGTTCGTGATCCTGCCCTCCCTGGTGGTGAGCTTTTTCAGGATCGAAAGCGGCTTCGTGGTGAGCCTGCTGGAGGGCGTGGCCCGGCTGCTCATATTCCTGGGGTACATGCTGGCCATCTCCCGGATCAAGGACATCCATCGGGTGTTCATGTACCACGGGGCCGAGCACAAGACCATCGCCTGCTATGAGGCCGAGGGGGACATGACCCCGGAGAACATCCTGCGGTACACCCGGTTCCATCCCCGCTGCGGCACCAACTATCTGTTCCTGGTCATGATGGTGTCCATACTGTTCTTCGCCTGCATCCCGGTCCGCGCCTTTGTGCCCCGGGTGCTGACCAGGCTTCTGTTCGTCCCCGTGGTGGCGGGATTGGGCTATGAGGTGCTCAAGGCGGCGGCGGCCTCCGACGGGTGGCTGGCGCGGGCGGTCCGGGCCCCGGGCCTTGCCCTGCAGCGCATCACCACCGCCGAGCCTACGGCGGACATGGTGGAGGTGGCCCTGGCGGCCTTCAACCTGGCCATGGACCCGCCGGATCACGATATACGGGTGGTGACGGACAAGGAAGCGAAGTCTGCGCCAGCCCCGGAAAAAGCCGATGACCAGGCGTGAGCTGGCCGAAGCCCTTGCCCCGGCGGCGGGGGAGGAGGCCGAGCTGGAGGCAAAGTTTTTGCTGGAGGCGTCCCGGGACGAGATCTGGCTTCGACAGGCCATAAGCCGGCGGCTGGCCGGGGAGCCCCTCCAGTATATCCTGGGGGAATGGGAGTTTATGGGCCTGCCCTTCGAGGTGGGGCCCGCGGCCCTGATCCCCCGGCAGGACACGGAGACCCTGTGCGAAGCGGCCCTTGGCTGGCTACAGGACAGGCCCGGCGCCGCCGTTTTGGACCTGTGCTGCGGCAGCGGCTGCATCGGCGTGAGCCTGGGCCGGCTGGCCGGGGCAAGGGTGGCCTTTTCGGACGTCTCCCCCCAGGCTTTGGCCCTGGCGGAGCGGAATGCCCGGCGAAACGGGGTGGAGGGCCGTTTTTTTGAAAGCGATCTGCTGACCCATGTGCCGGGGGTCTATGACCTGATCGCCTGCAACCCGCCGTACCTCACCGGGGCGGAGATGAAAAGCTGCCAGCGGGAGCTGACCTATGAACCGGCCCTGGCCCTCTACGGGGGCGAGGACGGGCTGGACTTCTATCGGCGGCTGGCGGCCGGCTGGCAGGCCTACGTGGCGATAGGGGGGCGGCTGCTCATGGAGATCGGCGCCAGCCAGGGGGCGGCGGTGTGCCGCCTGTTCCCCGGCGCAACCGTTTTGAAGGATATCCGCGGCCTGGACAGGGTCGTGTGCGTGGAGAGAAAATGAAGGAAAAGCTGAACAAACTGAAGGCCCGATACGAGGAGCTGGGGCGGCTGCTGTCGGCCCCCGACGCCATGTCCGATCGGAAGGCCTGGACGGAGATGAACCGGGAGCGGGTGCAGCTCAGTGAGATCGTGGCGGTCATCGACCGGTACGAGAAGAACCTGTCCGAGCAGGACGACTGCCGGGAGATGCTGAACGAACATCTGGACCCGGACATGAAGGAGCTGACCCTGTCGGAGCTGGACGAGCTCAAGTCCGCCGAAGCCGCCCTCACCGAGGAGCTGAAGCTATTGCTGCTCCCCAAGGACCCCAACGACGACAAGGACGTGATCTTGGAGATCCGGGCCGGCACCGGCGGGGAGGAGGCGTCCCTGTTCGGCGGGGACCTGCTCAGAATGTACCAGCGGTACGCCGAGCGGCATCGGTATCAGGTGGAGTTCGTGGAGGACAACCGAACCGAGATGGGCGGCGTCAAGGAGGTGGTCCTCACCGTCTCCGGCAAGGGGGCCTATTCCCGGCTCAAGTTCGAAAGCGGGGTCCATCGGGTCCAGCGGGTGCCGGAGACCGAGAGCCAGGGTCGCATCCACACCAGCGCCGCCACCGTGGCCATTTTGCCCCAGGTGGACGAGGTGCAGGTGGAGATCAAGGATTCCGACATCCAGATCGACACCTACCGAAGCAGCGGCGCCGGGGGCCAGCACGTGAACAAGACCTCCTCCGCCATCCGCATCACCCACATCCCCACGGGCATCGTGGTGGCCTGTCAGGACGAGCGGAGCCAGTATAAGAACAAGGACAAGGCCATGCAGGTGCTGCGCAGCCGCATCTACGACCTGTACCAGTCCAAGCAGGACGCCGCCGTGTCCAGCGCCCGCAAGAGCATGGTGGGGTCCGGGGATCGGAGCGAACGGGTCAGGACCTATAACTTCCCCCAGAACCGGGTCACGGACCACCGGATCAATCTGACCCTCTATAAGCTGGAGCAGTTCATGGACGGGGACATGGACGAGCTCATCGACGCGCTCATTTTGGCCGAGCGTACCCGGCAGCTGTCGGGAGAGGAGAATTGACCTTCTTCTTTTGTTCCTTTTTCTCTTCATGATGAAGAGAAAAAGGAACCGAAAAAAGAGAAGCCAATGGGGATAAGGATGTATGCTTCCAAGTAGCTTATCCTTCCTGAAAGTTCTTTTGGACACCTTTTCTTTCAAGAAAAGGTGTGAACTGAAATGAAAACCTCTGTTATCTCAACTTTCGATACAAACCAAGCCGCCGCCGCAGGCGCGAAGATCATCCGTGCCGGGGGCCTGGTGGCCTTCCCCACGGAAACGGTCTATGGCCTGGGCGCCGACGGCCTGAACGGGGAAGCGGTGAACCGGATATTCGAAGCCAAGGGCCGTCCCAACGACAACCCCCTGATCCTCCACGTGGCCCAAAAGGCGGACGCCTTTCGCCTCTGGGATGGGGAGCCGCCCTTTGCCCGGGCCCTCATGGACACCTTCTGGCCCGGGCCTCTGACCCTGATCTACCATCGGTCCCCCCTGGTCCCCGACGAGGTCACGGCGGGCCTTTCCACCGTGGCGGTCCGCATGCCGAACAACGAAGCCGCCCGGGCCCTCATCGCCGCCAGCGGCGTGCCCATCGCCGCCCCCAGCGCCAACCTTTCCGGCAAGCCCAGCCCCACCAGGGCGGAGCACGTTTTGCAGGACATGGACGGCCGCATCCCCCTCATCCTGGACGGCGGTCCCTGTCGCTACGGGGTGGAATCCACGGTCCTGTCCCTGACGGGCACCCCCACCATCCTCCGGCCCGGCGCCGTGACAAAGGAGATGCTGGCCGCCGTTTTAGGCGAGGTAGCCCTGGCTCCCAGCATCCTGGCCCCCCTCGGGGCGGGGGAGAAGGCCGCCTCCCCGGGCATGAAGTACAAGCACTACGCCCCCAACGCCCAGGTGCTGGTGGTGGTGGGCGAGCCCAAGGCCGCCGCCGCCCGGATCTCGGCCCTCTATGACCAATTCGCTGGCGCGGGCAAGCGGGTGCGCATCGCCGCCACGGCGGAGGCCGCCCCCTTCTACGGCAGCCGGTCCATCGCCCTTCTGGGCACCCGGCAGGACCCCACCACCCTGTGCAGCCGGCTCTTTGGACTGTTAAGGGAGCTGGATCGGGAGGCGGACGTGATCCTCTGTGAGGGCGTGGGCACCCAGGGCACGGGCCTGGCGTTCATGAACCGGCTCCTGCGCTCGGCGGGCTTTCACGTGGAGTATCTGCCCTAAGTGTATACATTTTTCTGATATTGAAGAAGTTTGTGTTGAAAGGAGCTTCGGGTTTGTGGTATGATACAACAAATGAGCATGAAAATCGTGTTGGCCTCTGACCATGGCGGTTACGCCCTGAAAGAGAAGATCAAGGCCTGGCTTACGGAAGCCGGCCACCAGGTCCGGGACTTCGGCTGCTTCGGCACCGACAGCGTGGACTATCCCGATTTTGCCCTGCCCGCCGCCCAGGCCCTGTCAAGGGGGGAGGCGGATCGGGGCGTGTTCGTGTGCACCACGGGCATCGGCATGAGCATCTGCGCCAACAAGGTCAAGGGCGTGCGCTGCGCCCTCTGCGCCGACTCCATGACCGCCCGCATGACCCGGGAGCATAACGACACCAACGCCCTGGCCCTGGGCGCCGGGGTGGTGGGGGAGAACCTGGCCCGGGAGATCCTCTTCACCTGGCTGGACACCCCCTTCTCCGAGGCGGCCCGCCATCAGCGCCGGATCGACAAGATCAGCGCCTTCGAATCGTAAACCTTTAACTTTATATAGGAGGTTCATTATGAGCAAAGTTACCGTTATCGACCATCCCCTTGTGCAGCACAAGCTGGCCCTTCTTCGCGACCAGGAAACGGGCACCAAGGCCTTTCGTGAGCTGGTGAGCGAGCTGGCCATGCTGATGGGCTACGAAGTCACCCGCGACCTGCCCCTGCAGGACGTGGAGGTGCAGACCCCCATCACCAAGGCCGTGTTCAAGATGCTGGCCAACGAAAAGCTGGCTGTGGTCCCCATCCTTCGGGCGGGCCTGGGCATGGCTGACGGCATGATGAACCTGATCCCCCACGCCAAGATGGGCCATATCGGCCTCTACCGCAACCCCGACACCCTGATGCCCACGGGCTACTACTGCAAGCTCCCCGACGACATCAACG
>CADBYI010000047.1:0-2298 GCA_902798825.1 uncultured Eubacteriales bacterium
CGCGGTAAGGTATGCTGTCCGGAGGCCCTGGCCGCCTACTGCGACAGGGTCTATGCCAAGACTCTGGAGATCTCTGAGGCCGTGGAGAAAAGGGATCTGCTGTACGTCACCGGAGAGGCGGGCTTGAACGTCATCGCTAACGGCAGCTACCACGGGGAGGTCATCGACCTGCTGTCCAACAATCTGGCCCTGGTGGAGAGCCCGTCGTCGAAGGGCACCGGCAACGAGGTGGACATGGAACAGATTCTGCTGTGGAACCCGGACGTGATCCTGTTCGCCCCCGGCAGCATCTATGCCGATGTGAAGGATCGGGCGGAGTGGCAGACGATCACCGCCATACAAAACGGGGCATACTACGAGGTGCCCTTCGGTCCCTACAACTGGATGGGCTTCCCGCCCTCGGTCCAGCGGTATCTGGGCATGATCTGGATGGCGGAGCTTCTGTACCCCGAAACGGCCCAATACGACCTCTATAGCGAGGTGGCGGCATACTATGAGCTGTTCTACCATGCACAGCTGACAGAGGAGCAGTTCAACGCCCTGGTGGCGAACTCCTTCCCGGCCCAGGGGGAAGCCCTGGCTCCGGCGGCGTAAGGTCATGACCGCGAAACGGCACATCCTGATCTGCGGGGAACGGGGCGCGGGCAAGAGCACCCTGATCGAACGGCTGCTCCAAGCCACGGCCCGGCCTCGGTTCGGATTCTACACCAAGATGGAGCCGGCCGACCCCGACGGGTTTCGACCGGTCTATATCCACCCCGCCGGGCAGCCCCCGGCGGAGCGGGTGTACGGGCCCGGCAACTGCGTGGGCGTCTGCGACAGCCGGACCCATCGGCCCGACCCGAAGGTGTTCGACACCCTGGGGGTGCGGTACATCGAGGCGGCCCAGCCGGGCGGCATCCTCATCATGGACGAGCTGGGCTTCTTCGAAGCCCAGGCGGAGGGCTTCACCGCCGCCGTGCTCGACGCCCTCGCGGGGGATATTCCCGTGATCGCCGCCGTGAAGAGCCGAAGGGACATCCCCTTTCTCAACGCGGTCAGAGCCGCGCCGTTAGCTGAGGTCTTCTTCCTCACCCAGGAAAACCGGGAGGCGCTGTACCGGCGGCTCCTGCCCCGAATGAAAAGCCTGTAGCAAAAAAAGCCTCGATCAGAGGCTTTTTTCATAGGTTCCGTTCGGTTACGGCAGGACGGTTTCGTCCATGTCCTCGTCGGCGGTCTCGTCCGCGGTCTCCTCCACCGCTTCCTCCGGCGGATCGGTCATGGCCGGGGTGGCGGTGGGCACGGGCTCGTCGTTGATCACAGCCATGAGGCCGTTGAAGATGCCCTCCGTGATCCGATCCATGAAGACCTCGTCCTGCAGGTTCTTGTTGTCCTTGGAGTTGTCCCAGTTGCCCAGGATGATGAGGGCGCAGGGACAGCCGCATTCGGAGGCCACGGAGTCGGACTTGGTTTCCACGCCGCTGCCCTTGCCGTTCTGCTTCTTCATGCCCGTGGCCACCTGATAGGCGTCGAATATCTTCTGGCCGAAGGATTTGTTGCCCTTGGAGGCCTGGACATAGCAGGCGGAGGTCTTGGAATTGATGTGGTTGCACTTGAGGCGGATCACATAGGTGCAGTTGGCCTGCTTGAAGATGCGGCCCCGCTCCTCGTTGGACAGGGCGCCCTTGTCCCCCTCGTCCCGGCTCAGGACCACCGTGGCCCCCTGGCTCTCCAGATACCGCTTCACATGGTTGGCCAAGATCACGTTGTTCTCCGCCTCATCGGCGTACTTGGAGGTGTTGTCCCGGCAGGGGTCCAAGCCGATGATCTGGCCATAGAGGGCGGAGCTCACATCCTGCGCGGGCTCGGCCGTGGCAAAAGCGGTGGGCTCGGGGGTGGGGGTGGTGGCCACCGGCGTGCCGAGGGCCGGGGTCTCCTTCACCTCCGGCGTGGGCGTGGGGGTGGGCTCGGGGGTGGCGGTGGGCAGCAGCTCGTCCTTGGGCTCATGGGAGGGCTCCACGGTGGGGGTGGTCAAGACCTCCTCCTGGACGGCGGAGCGCATGGCCTTCACCACGCCGGGGCCGTTCTTGATGGCCCAGGAGATGCCCAGATACAGCCCGGCCAGCACGGCCAGACACACCAGACAAAACAGGCTGAACCCGATGGGGTTGCCTATGCGAAGGATCCTTCTTCTTTTTTTGATCTGTTTCATATGTATGCCCCTTCGTTTTGGGATGGAGTCATTGTATCATTTTGGGGTGGTCCTGTCCGGGGAATAACAAAAGGTTAACAAAAAAGATAAAATAAAGACGAGTTTTC
>CADBYI010000047.1:2397-14209 GCA_902798825.1 uncultured Eubacteriales bacterium
GAGCTGCCGCCCCGAAAATCGGCCGACTATCGTCAGCTGATCCAGCGCACGGAGGCGGCCGTTCACCGCGCCGTGGAGGGGGGCGCCCGGCGGTTCTACAGCGGCGGCGCCGAAGGCTTCGACCTGGTATGCGGAAAGCTGGTGCTGCTGCAGCAGCAGCGGCACAGGGACATACAGCTGATCCTGCTGCTGCCCTACACGGGCTTCGGAGATCGGTTCGATCCCCAGGACCGGGCGGAGTTCCAGCGGCAGAAGCGGGCCGCCGAGGAGGTGGTCTACCTCTCCTCCCACTACTTTCCCGGGTGTATGGCCCTTCGGAACCGGCAGCTGGTGGAGGAAGCGGACCTGTGCATCGCCTACCTCGCCCACGCCCCCAGCGGCACCGCCCAAACCGTGGGCTTTGCCCGGGAGAAGGGGATCGAGGTGATATATGTATGAAAAAAGACCGGAATCCCGGTCTTTTTTATCATTTCTTGGGCGGCGGAGGCGGGGTGGCGTTGACGAACTCCACCTCAAGGGGCACGTCCTCGATGGTCCAGTTGTCCGTGTAGGGGCTGCCGCCCGGCACCAGGCCCGAGACCACCTTGGGGGGCTCCGCCAGCTTCAGCTGCTGCCGGATGGCCTTCGTCTCCAGATCGTTCTTGTCGCCCTTTCGGATCTCCACCTCCGTGCCGTAGGCGCAGTTATAGAAAATCCATCGGGCGTCGGGCACGGGCAGGCGGATGCAGCCATGGCTGTCCTGGCTCCCCAGCTTCAGATACTTGTCCACGTACACGCTGTTCAGATCCTTTTGGCCGTTTCGGGCGCCCCGATGGTACACAACGGAATGGAAATAGGTCCGGGACACGATCAGCGTCCAATACTGAGCCGAAAAATCGCCGCTGGCGAAGGTACCGAAGCGGAGCCGGCACTCCTTCAGGGGGAAGGTCCCGATCCTGGTCAGCCCGTTCTTGGCGCTGCCGGTGGAGCAGAGCATGTAGCGCACGGGCACGGTGTACTTTCCGTCGGCGTCCTTTTTGAAGGCCATGACCACCTGCCACTGGACGTCCACGATCAGCTTATAGGTCCCCGGCGCGGGATAGCCCAGCGGCATGACGGGGTCCATACCCTCCGTCTCATAGTAGCTGTCCTCGAGGCCGCCCACCAGCTCCTCGAAGCTCATGTTCACCGTGGGGGCATAGTAGGAGAAGGGGATGGGCGACGCCGTGGGCGTGGGCGTGGGCAGGGGCGTAGGGCTGGGCGTGGGGCTGGGCTGGGGCGTCAGGGTGGGCGCGGGGGTATCCGCCGCCACGATCAGCGCCTGACGAGGGGCCTCTTGGGTAGGGGCCGCCGGGGCCGCCGTCAAAGGGACGGCCGTGGAAACGGCCACGTCCGCCGCCACGGTCTCGACAACAGGTTGCAATTGTATGGCTTGGGCCGTTTGCTTCTCTCCGCAGCCCCCCAGGGGGAGCAGCAGGAGCGACAGCAGCGCGGCACACCAGCGTTTCAGGTTCACCGTTTTTATGTCCTTTGAAAAAATCAGTGGGTATTGTACCATGGCAGATCGGCCCCCACAAGCCAAAATCTGTCAAATTACTGCAAACTAACTATGAACTCAGGCGATCTGGGTCTGGGCGTCCCGGATGGCGCGGGTCAGCTGGTCGGCGCAGGAGGTGCTGTTGCGGCCGCAGGTGTTGCCCTGTAAGAGCTCGATGACCTTGTCCGCGTCCATGCCCTCCACCAGCTTGCCGATGGCTTTGAGATTCCCGTTGCAGCCGCCGGTGAAGACCACGTTGTAAAGCTTGTTGTTTTCCAGATCGAAGTTGATCTCGCTGGAGCAGACGTTCTTGGTTTTGTAGCGATAATGCATGAGTCTATATCCTTTCTTCTGATTCCGTTTCGGTCGCAGGTTCAATGGTGGCTGCCGCGTCAGCCGGGAGGGGCGCCGCCGGCTCCTTTTTGTTTTGCCCCCAGCCCATGATCCACCGATGCAGGGGGCGCTCCCACAGGTAGGTGAGCACCGCCGCCAGCAGCAGGGACAGGCCCAGGGCCTCCACCGTCAAAAACAGCTGCATCCTGGTCCCCGCCGCCGCCACGTCCGCCCCGCTCTTGAACCCCAGGCTCATGCGCAGCAGCACGACGAGCCGCTGATGGTAGAGGTAGAGGTTGTAGGAGATGGCCCCCAGGAACCGGGCCACGGGGTTGGAGAACAGCCAGCGCAGGGGCTTGAGCGCCAGGGCGGCGCTGAGCAAAAACAGGGTGTAGCACAGGGAGAGGCCGATCCGGTTCTCCAACTGCCAGATTTGCTTGTCCCCGGAGTACATCTGGGCGTCCACCACCTGGTTGCGGATCAGCACCGCCCCCACAACGGCGAGGGCCGTGAAGCCCACCGCCCACAGGCCCTTGTAGGGAGCCTTCACACAGTAGAGGGTGAAGAGGTACGCCGCCAGCATGCCGTTGGCGAACACGGGCAGGAAGGCGGGCAGCTGGTTCACCTGCATGTTGATGGGCTCCTGGTTCAGGGCGTACTGGAAGATGAACCAGCCGCCGAAGCCCGTCAGCGTCCCCCAGAAGAGCAGCGGGCTCTTGCGAAAGAGCTTCGTGAGCAGGGGGAAGAGCAGATAGAACTGGACCTCCAGCCCCACGGTCCACAGCACCCCGTTGATGGGGGCGTAGATATAGGTGTCCGCCCGGAACATATGGGTGAAGGTCAGGTGGGAAACCAAATCCCGCAGGGCATAGGACACCGTGGGGTAGTTCCCGGACCAGATCTGGAACCCGAAGGAGACGAGGACCGCCAGCAGGTAGCTGGGGTAGATGCGGGCGAACCGCTTCTTATAGAAGGTGCAGGCGTCGTCCACCCCCTCGCCCAGGAGCATGGACCGGGCGATGGGCAGCGTCAGGCAGAAGGCGGACAGCAGCACCATCATGTCCACGAAGATGTAGCCCACCCAGCGGATGTGGCTGGGGGTCAGATCCGTGATGCCAAGAAAGCTCAAAAAGGGCGTCGGATAGGTGGGCATGAACCAGGTCTGCTGCCAGAAATGGAACCACAGGACCAGAAGCACGGAAAAGCCCCGAATGCCGTCCACCACGTCCACGTGGCGGCAGTCGATGTCCATGTCGAGGCTTGACCAGCCATATGGTTTTGTCCGGGCCTGCTCCATGTCGCTCCTTCCCGCATACCTTCCCTTAGTTTATCCCATTATAGCAACATCCGCGGGGGATTGCAAGGTGGAGCGAAAGGGGGTATACTGTTGCCGGGGCAACGGGCGGGAACACCTCATCCACCGTCTTCGACGGTCCCCCTTCCCCTCAAGGGGAAGGCTTGCAACACAGAGCTCCTTCTCCTCCAAGGGAAGGCTTGCAACACAGAGCTCCTTCTCCTCCAAGGGAAGGCTTATCCGAAAAAGAGGTATCGCAATGAACGAGACGCAGAATAAACAGCTGACGCCTTTTGCACAAAGACTGCGGAAGGAGATGACCCCGGAGGAGCGGCATCTGTGGTACGATTATCTCAAAAAGCTGCCCTGCACTGTCAACCGGCAAAAGGTCTTCGGGCCGTATATCGCCGATTTTTATATCGCCTCGGCCGAGCTGGTGATCGAACTGGACGGAAGCCAACACTATAGCGACGAAGCCCTGCTGAAGGATCAGGTGCGGGACGATTGGTTCAGGGCCCACGGCATCACCGTTCTGCGCTATGCCAATCTTGACGTGAAGCGCAACTTCTACGGCGTTTGCATGGACATTCAAAAGCATCTGCCCCAAAGCGACCCTCCGCAAGTGGTATCCGCTTCCAGCAAGCCTTCCCCTCGAGGGGAAGGGGGACCGTCGAAGACGGTGGATGAGGTGTAGCCCATGGACGATCTTTCCCTCTCCCCCGCCCTGCTGAAAGCATCGCTGTTTGAAGGTCTGAGCCCCGAAGGGGTGGCCGCCTTTTTGAGGTCCGCCCGGTGCCGGATGGACAGCTTCCCCCGGGGCGCCATCGTCCTCTCCCAGGGGGACAGCGTCACCGCCGCGGGACTGCTGCTGTCGGGGAAGATCAAGGCCTATCGGCTGAACCGGCAGGGGGAGGAGAACCTGCAGAGCGTCATGGGCCCCGGCAGCATGTTCGGGGACATGCTCATGGCCACGGACAACGGCAAAAGCCCCGTCACCGTGGAGTGCACGGAGGACGCCCGGGTGCTGTTCGTGCCCTTCGAGAGCATCATGGCCGCATCGGGGGAGCTGGGAAACCAGCTGCGGGTCAACCTGCTCCACGAGCTGTCCGCCCGATACTGGGCGCTGAACCGGAAGGTACGGTATCTGTCCGAGCGTTCGCTCCGGGGGCGGATCGCCCTGTTTTTGCTGGACGCGGCCCGGGACCAGGGAAGTTCGACGTTCACGCTGTCCATGACCCGGGAGGCCATGGCGTCCCTGCTGGGGGTGAACCGCAGCGCCCTAAGCCGGGAGCTTTCCCGCATGGAAAAAGACGGCCTGTTGGCCGTCTATCGTGGCTCCTTCCGGCTGCTCGACCGAAAGAGGCTGGAGGGGTGCGCGGATTAATCCGCCCGGGCGATGGTATAGCCCTTCTCCCGGCTGCCCGAAAGAAGGATCCGGGCGGTCTCGCCGAAGCCGCACGTAAGGCTGTTGGTCTCCCGGACCGGCTCCCCGTCGTTCAGGACGGACAGGCGGAAGGTGACCATGTCCCCCTCCTCCAAGGCGCCCCAGGCAGGCGCTTCCAGCTCGAAGAAGGTCCGCTGTCCCGAAGCATAGGGGGTGCCGTCGGCGTTCACGCAGGTGCCGCCGCCATAGCTGTGTTCCCCCACCGTGAACGCGCAGCTCAGGGCTTCGAAGCTGTCCTCCGTAGCCATGCGGACGTGGATCTGGGTCTGCTCCCGCCAATAGGGGGCGCACAGGGCCCGGGCCTTCAGGCCGGGGAGGCCGTGGCAGAGGGCCGCGAAGAGAGTCCTTTCCCCATGGCGGCTCAAAAACTCCTTCGCATCGTTCCCATAGGTTTCATCCTCTGCCAGCCGGGCAGCGGCGGGGGCGGCGGAATCTCCCAGCTCCCAGAAAACGTCCATATCCACCGCCTCCAGGCGCCCCTGCTCATAGGCCCGGACGTTGTAGTCCGCGATGAGGGCGTTGGTGTCCACCAGGCACAGAAGGCCAAAGAAGGCCGCAACCAGCAGCGCCAGGGCCCGGGTCATATTCAGCCGGGGAAGGAACGTCCCCGCCAGCGCCAGCAGGAAGGCCCCCATCAGCAGAAGCATGGCCCAGCTGGCGTAGACCCGGTTGGGGGTCAGGCCGTAGGTCCTCACATACAGGACCATCTTGGAGGCGGCCGTGGCCGCCAGGATCAGGCTGCACAGGCACAGAAGGGTCAGAATCACCCGGCGAAAGGCCTTGCCCTTGCCCATTTTGGTGAAGAGGCTGACGAACAGGTACAGCAGGCCGTTGATGGCGCAGACGGCGCACAGCTGGAAGAAGCCCTCCCGGGCGTAGTCGGCGTAGGTGTAGCCCTGGGGCAAGACGCCGGTGAAGGCCGAGGTGTACAGGGGCCACTGGGAGAAGAAGAACAGGCCGTAGACCAGCAGCAGCGGCAGCAGCATGGCGCCGCTGACCACCAGGGGCAAAAACCGGCGACGGATGGAGAAGGCGGTCCAGCCCTCCCGATCCAGCACCCTAGGAAGAGCGCGGTCCCGGCTGCCCCACAGGGCGCTCATGAGCAGCGCCGCCATCCACACCCCCATGACCAGGCAAAACAGCCGCCGGAGGACCGCCTCCGGCAGGTCCACGGAGAGGATGCGCTGCAGCAGCTTCGTGAAGGCCGCGTCATACTGCAGCAGGTTCACCACCAGCAAAAGGGGCACCAGGGCCAGGCCCAGGCCCAGCAGCACCAGCAGCACGGTCCTGATCCATTTCTTCCGCCCACCGGAAAAGGCGGCGTGGAAGAAGGCACCCAGCCGGGTGAAGGGCATAAGGATGTTGGCCTTGAAGCACTCCGGCAGGAACATATCCCCCAGCCGTTCCTCCTGGGAATTGCCTCCGGCGCAATAGACCCCATAGCCCCAGAGGAGCACCGCCAGCCACCGGGCCACAAAGCGGACCGGGCCGTTGTCGGTCAGCAGGTGGGACAGGAGGAACAGCAGGGCCACCGCCCACAGTCTCCCGGTGCGCCTGCCCACCCGGCCCCGAAAATGCCACAGCGTCAGGCCGAAGAGGACCAGGCCGTAGACAAGGCCCAGCAAGGGGTAGTCGTGTATCTCGAACCGGCAGACCAGATAGCCCAGGAGCAGCAAGCCGAAGGCCAGCACCCGGTCCCGCAGGGGTACGGGTTGCTTTTCGGGCAAAAGGGGCTCCGGTGCGGCCACGGGCTGCACCGTCATGTCGGGATGCAATTCTTCCATGTTTATTGTTCCTCTCTGTATTCCAGTATGTCCCCCACGGAGCAGTTCAGCTCCCGGCAGATGGCGTCCAGGGTGGAGAAGCGGACGGCCTTGGCCTTGTTGTTCTTCAGAATGGACAGGTTGGCCACCGTGATGCCCACCCGCTCGCTGAGCTCGTTGAGGCTCATGCGCCGGCGAGCCATCATCACATCCAGATTCACTTCGATCATGGGGCCGTCCTCCTATATGGTGAAGTCGTTCTCGGCCTTCAGGGCCACGGCTTCCTCGATCACGTTCTTGACCACCCGCAGGACCAGGCCCAGGAACCCCGCCACAAAGGCCAAAGCCGGCATCATGTAGAAATACCGCACGCCGAGCAGCAGCAGCCCCGCCTCGATGAAGCAGCACCAGCTGATGGTCCTAAGGCAGGACACGGACCGGTCCGTGAACACCTGGTGCTTGCGCACCAGCAGCAGCAGCCGCACCAGGAACCCGTCGGCCACGGCCACGGGGATCAGGTACACATAGGCCATGGCCACGAACCAGGGGGACAGGGTCTCCCCATACAATCCCCCGTGGGAGGGCAAATAGACGGGCAGCAGGGCCGCCACGGCCCCAAGGCCCAAAAAACCGATCCCGCAGCAGATGAGGGACAGGATGACGGAGGCATTTTTGTTGATCTTCGGCATGGGATTCATCTCCTTTTGTCTTTCGTCAGCCCTACCATACCACCGTTTTCATCGTTTGTCAATTTATTTTTATCGTTTATCGATATTATTTTTCTGTTTATCGGAAGTAAACTTTTCTCTTGTGTTTGTGAAGAAAGGGTGATATCATATATTAAATTTCGACCATTGGAGTTTATAACGATATGGAACTGATCACGGAAGCCCTGGAAAAGAACGCCAAGTTTTACCCCAACGAGGTGGCCCTGGTGGAGATCAACCCTGCCGCCCGGCCCGCCGCGGAGATGACCTGGCGGGAGTATACCCTCATCGAGCCCGGCGTGGAGGGCCGCTATCGGCGGGACATGACCTGGCGGGAATTCGACGACAAGGCCAACCGCTTTGCGAACCTGCTCCTGACCCGAAACGTGCAGAAGGGGGACAAGGTGGGCATCCTGCTCATGAACGGCCTTGAGTGGCTCCCCATCTACTTCGGCATACTGAAGACCGGCGCCCTGGCCGTGCCCATGAACTATCGGTACACCGACGAGGAGATCGCCTACTGCGGGGATCTGGCGGAGGTGAGCGTGCTGGTGTTCGGGCCGGAGTTCACGGAGCGGGTGGCCTCCGCCCTGCCCCGGCTCCCCCGGGTAAAGACCCTGTTCTTTGTGGGCCGGGACGTGCCCGCCTTCGCGGACAGCTACGACCGGCTGGTGACGTTCTGCTCCAGCCGGGCCCCCGCCGTGGAGCTCACCGAGGACGACGACGCGGCCATCTATTTTTCCTCCGGCACCACGGGCTTCCCCAAGGCCATTCTGCACGCCCACCGGGCGCTGATGCACGCCGCCGTCTGCGAGCAGCATCACCATCAGCAGACCCACAAGGACGTGTTCCTCTGCATCCCGCCCCTGTACCACACGGGCGCCAAGATGCACTGGTTCGGGAGCCTTCTCTCCGGCAGCCGGGCGGTGCTGCTCCGCGGCGTCCGCCCCGACTGGGTGCTCCAGGCCGTCAGCGAGGAGAAGTGCACCATCGTGTGGCTGTTGGTGCCCTGGGTCCAGGATATTCTGGACGCCCTGGACGCCGGCAGTCTGAAGCTGAGCGACTTCCAGCTGGACCAGTGGCGGCTCATGCACATCGGCGCCCAGCCCGTGCCCCCGTCCCTGGTGCGCCGGTGGCTCAAGGTGTTCCCGAAGCATCAGTACGACGTGAACTACGGGCTGTCCGAGTCCATCGGCCCGGGCTGCGTCCATCTGGGCATGGAGAATCTGCACAAGCTGGGCGCCATCGGCAAGGCCGGCTACGGCTGGCAGATCCGCGTGGTCAACGACAAAAACCAGGACACGGCCCCCGACGAGGTGGGCGAGCTGCTGGTGAAGGGGCCCGGGGTCATGAAGTGCTACTATCGGAACCCGGAGGCCACGAAGGAGTCGCTGATGGGCGATTGGCTCCGGACCGGGGACATGGCCAAGATGGACGGGGACGGGTTCGTATACCTGGTGGACCGGAAGAAGGACGTGATCATCTCCGGCGGCGAGAACCTGTATCCGGTGCAGATCGAGGACTTCCTCCGGACCCACGACAAGATCAAGGACGTGGCGGTCATCGGCCTGCCCGACGAGCGGCTGGGGGAGATCGCGGCGGCCATCATCGAGGTGAAGGACGGCGAATCTTTGACCGCGGCGGAGGTGGACGACTTCTGCCTGGCCCTGCCCCGGTACAAGCGGCCCAAGAAGCTGATCTTCGCCAAGGTCCCCCGAAACCCCACCGGCAAGATCGAAAAGCCCCTGCTCCGGGAGCGCTACGGCGCCACGCGGCTGGTGGAAGCACAGATGAAGGGTTAAATCTAAACCATATCTTTTGCCGCTTTTTCTTTTCGGAAGAAAAGAAAAAGCGGCGCAAAAAGAAAAGTCAAGAAAACAAAGAAGAGTATGCCGCGAAAGCATACTCTTTTCTTAAAAGTTCTTTGGTTGCACCTTTCTTACAAGAAAGGTGCGTGCTTTGAATACAATCCTCTATTCCGATATGCTTCGCAACGATTCCCCATTCAGCCACCGCAGCAGCTGACGGGGGGTCGCGGGCAGGGGTACGGTCTGAAACTCCGTCCGGCCGGGGACCATCTTGGTGTCGTCGTCGCTGGTGGCCCAGGTGACCCGGCCCAGGACCGGGGTGTCCATGGTGCGGATGTCCCCTTCCGGCAGCTCCTCATGCTGGATCAGAATGGACGCCTCCCGGTTGTCGGATATCCAGCGGCCGAAGTTGGTGGTGGGCGCCTTCCAGAGCCAGCGGGTGCTGCCGCCCCTCTCCCCCGCCTTCTTCAAATACCCGTTGTACACGTCCTGGGTGCAGCGCATGAGCCAGATCACATGATAGCCGGCCCGCTGGAAGTGCTCGCACACGTCGAAGAAGCTGGCCTCCATCAGCAGCCCGTCCTGAAGCATCATGGCGAAGTGGTTCACCAGCACATAGGCCTCGATGCTGACCCCGTTCACCTCCACCGGCACGTTCCGGCATTCGGTTGGCACCAGGCTCCGCCACTGGTCCTGCCAGACCTCTGAGGCGGTTTGCACATAGGGCGCTTTCTTCCTTTTCAAAAATGAGAACATAGGTTTATCCTTTCCAAATCAATATCCCACCGCCAGGCCGAACAGCAGCAGCCCCGTGGTCAGCAGCAGGTTCATAAGCTGAAACTTGATCGAGTATCCGGCCCACTTCCCGTACCCTGTGTCCACCAGGCCCAGGGAGATCAGCAGGCACGGGTTGGTGGGATAGAACACGTTGCTGAACCCGTCCCCGAAGGCAAAGGCCAGGATGCACAGCTGGCTGCTGACGCCGAACAGGCCCGCCAGGGGCACGATCAGCGGGATCAGCAGGAAGGCTTTCGCGGACCCCGAGGGGATGAAGAAGTTCAGCACCAGACAGATGCCGTAGATGAACAGCACCAGCACGGCCCGGGGCATGCCCCCCGCCGCGGTCACCGCCATATGGAGCAGCGAATCCAGTATCCTCCCCTCCACCAGCGTATAGCGGATGGAGGCCGCCATGAGGATCATGAGCACCGACGGCGCGATGGCGACGAGCCCGGACAGGAAGGACTTTAGAAGCCCCCGCAGGCCCATGCCTGCCGCCAATGTGGCCGTCACTCCGGCCACCAGGAACATGACCGCCACGGCGATCATGGTGTAGTCCCTAAGGGCCGGGATAAACCCGGAGCATAGGACCAGGGCGATGCCCGCGCCCAGGATCAGGGCGAACAGCAGCAGCCCCCGATCCATCCGCCTGTCGGGCACGTGGTTCTCTGCTTTTGCAACGGAGGCCGTCTCCGGCAGATGCCTGGCGTGGAAGCGAATGAACAGGAGGAGCAACAGATAGATGCAGACGAAGGCCACCAGCCGGAGCCAGATGCCGCTGAACATGGGGAGCCCGGCCAGCGTTTGGGCCACGCCGATGGTGAAGGGGTTGGCCACCCCCGCCGCAAAGCCGCAGCCTGCCGCCAAAAGGCTTATGGCTACGCCGGTCAGCGCGTCCCAGCCCAGACCCACGGCCAGGGTGGTGACGATGGGCACCAGGGGCACCACCTCCTCGAAGGACCCCACCAGGGAGCCCATGGCCATGAAGAACAGCACCAGCATCGCCATAAGCCGATACCGGACCCCCCGAAACCGATGGACCAGCTTGTTCAGCATATACTCCATGAGCCCGCATTCGTGGAGGGCGTTGAACACCCCGCCGATGACCAGCAGAAAGGCGATGACCGCGACGAGGGCCCCGGACCCCTCGGCCCCCAGCACCAGGAAGGGGGACAGCAGCCACTTATAAAATGGCAGCCCGCCCGGCACGTTCCTGAAGCCCGCCTGGGTGTCGATGATGGTGTGCCCCGCCTCGTCCACCGTGCGGGCGTACTCGCCCCCGGGCACAACGAAGGTCAGCCCATAGGTCAGGGCCATGAGCAGGAAGATGATGACGATGGCGGCCAAAAAGCTTTTGGCACCGATGTTCAGGCTGTTTTTCGGTTTGTCCATGGGGCCCTCCCTGTCTGTTTTATGCCGGCTCCGGGATCACCTGCACCCGAAGATCACGAATGAAGCGCAGAAAGTCCGTGTCCGGGCTGAGCCACTCCTCCGCCCGGTCAAAGGGCACCAGCACCGGCATCCGCGGATGAAGCTCCTGAATGCTCCTGTGGGCGTCCTGGGTCAGGATCGTGAAGCAGGGCAGCCGATGGACGTCCGATGTGCGGATATACAGCCCCGCCATCAGCAGGGGCGCCCCATCCTGGGCCCGAAAGGCGTAGCGCTCCTTTTTGCCCGTCTCGATCTTCTTCCATTCATAATAACAGGCCGCCGGGACGAGGCAGCGGCGGTCGTCCACGCTGCCGGCCAGCATATCCCGCTCCCGGGCCGTCTCCGAGCGGGTGTTGAACACCAGCATGCCCCGTTTTGGGTGGGTGAACCCCCATTGCATGGGAAAGGCCCCCACCGCCCGATTCCGTGCCGACGGCGCCAGCACCGGGGCGATATCCGTGGGCCGGATCTCCCCCGCCCGCTTCATCTTCGCGCCCAGCTCCGCGGCGATGCGTACGGCCCGGCGCACCTGCTCCTCCAGCCGCTCATCGTCTATCCTGTCTTCCAGTTTATACCGTCCACACATACCTGGCTCCAAACAAAGTGGTATTATATATAAGTATACACCAAGATCGGATAAAAGAAAAGAGACACTCATTGGAGTGTCTCTTTGGGGTCCCGGCGGCTGCCTATCTTCCCGGGCCGTTGCCAGCCAAGTATTGTCGGTGTATGTGAG
>CADBYI010000047.1:14217-14625 GCA_902798825.1 uncultured Eubacteriales bacterium
CCGTTGCCAGCCAAGTATTGTCGGTGTATGTGAGCTTAACTTCTGTGTTCGGAATGGGAACAGGTGGAACCTCACAGCTTAACCACCGGAAGGGTGTGGGTACAAACCTTCTTGCGAAGGTCAAGCACCTTGAAAACTGCATACCGTAATCCGCTTCAAAGAATCAGAGTCTTGTGTTGAACAAGCCCTCGACCTATTAGTATCGGTCAGCTTAACACATTGCTGCGCTTACACCTCCGACCTATCAACCTGGTAGTCTTCCAGGGGTCTTACCTCATGAAGAGTGGGAGATCTTATCTTAGGGTCGGCTTCACGCTTAGATGCCTTCAGCGTTTATCCGCTCCGCACATGGCTACCCAGCTATGCCGTTGGCACGACAACTGATACACCCTTGGTGCGTCCATCCTG
>CADBYI010000048.1 GCA_902798825.1 uncultured Eubacteriales bacterium
AGCCAGCTTGGCTGCGTCGCAGATGGGCCGCGGGGTGTTGAAATCCGGCTCTCCGATATTGAACTTGATGATATCGACGCCGCTGTTCTTCAGCTCCAATACCCGGGCGTTCAGCTCCACAGTTACGGATGGCGTGGTGGCAACCGCTCTTTTGCCCAACTTCATATCAAATCATTCCTTTTCGCTTATTTCTTAGCGGAAACCTTCTTCTCGGCGTCAAACACAGCCTTGTCCATGAGCCCCAGCCGGTTGCCCACGATGGCAGCGCCAACGATATCGCTGGTCACGTTCGTGCAGGTATGTCCGATATCCACCACGGGCCAAATGGCACCGATGAGGGGCAGCATGCCCATGGGAAGGCCCAGGGCCTGGAACAGGACCGCGGACATGACCACAGCCGTTCCCTTCACGCCAGGGGCGCCGATGGAGAGCACCAGACCCATGAACACCGCCTTGAGCACCACTCCCAGGGTGATGGGCACGGCGATCCTAAGAAGCTCAGCGATCACAGACCGATCGTCGACGGGGATACGGCTGGCGTCCAGGGGCATATACAGCCGACGGTTTTTCCAGCGGAAGGCCATGACCACCAGCAGCGCCACCAGCTCCGAGACGGTGATGCCGATGAGCAGGCCCGCCGCCCCGTATTCCGGGCCTCGGCCGATCCATCGGGCGGCCAGCGTAAGGCCCACCAGGCATTTGACCAACTGCTCCGTCAGCTGGGAAAGGCCGGTGCCCGTCATATGCTGGGCGCCCTGTAGATACCCCCGATAAGCGCACATACAGGAGACAAAGAACAGGGCCGGCGCCAGGGACTTGAAGGACAGGATATATGTGTCGTCCTTTTCAAGGACGGTATTGGCAAAGAAGCCGGCCCCAAAGTACAGCACGGCGGTGGTCAGAACCCCCACGACGGCCAGCAGCACCAGCGCCCGCCGGAACACCCGCCGGGCGCCGGCGAAATCCCCTGTGCTAAGGCGTTCGGAAACCATGCGGGAGATGGCGGTGGGGATGCCGGAGGAGGAGATGATCAGCAGCCAGGAGTAGAACGGGAACACGACCTCATAATAGACCATGCCCGCTTCGCCGATGATATCATAGGCCCAGATGCGGATGAGCACGCCGATGATCTTACAGAGCACCCCCGCAAAGGCAAGAATGGCTGCGCCTGCCACAAAGGAAGTTTTTTTCGTCTTTTCCATATGTTTTAGTATACACGCCATTTTCCTGACTTGCAACGGGTTTTATGGTGACAAAGCGATGCCCTGAACCAGAATGGGCAGATTCTCCCGGTATATCTCCTCGAACTGGGACAGGGACGGCGGATTGGTTCCTGTTCCTGCTTCGATGGTGAACCCAGGCCGATGCCAGTTGTGGGTGAACCAGTCCGTATACCCTGCGTGTGCGCTGTTGTATGGGGCAGCTTCCAGGGCGTAGCCGCTGCTTCTGCTCATGGCTACGCCGATGGTCCTCGCTTCTGCCACAGCTTCGTCGTCATACGACCAGTAGATGGTCCTACCCTGAGTGTGATAGGAAAGGGTCAGGACAAAATCGTGCTCCTGGGTCCATTTAGCTACTGCTCGATTCTCCGGAGTGATCAGCGGTTCGCTGCCCACATAGTTTCTCGGCCCCGGGCGGGTGTAGCCCTGATCGAACCTGATCCGCCGGGCGATGTCCCATCCGGCTGGGTATTGAAGGTCCAGATCCACCCCGGAAATGTTGCTCTTCCAGCCCTCCGGAAAGGGTATCTTCGGATAATGGGTCGCCAGGGCGCTGGCCTGGGAGTAGAAGCTGTCCTGGGGGCCAAGGGCACCGGTGACCAAATCCACGCCGTCAGGGTTCACCAGGGGAACCATATGGACAGTCGCCCTTTCATACAGCGTCCGGGCAGATACCCCACACAGGGAACCGCCCGAAGCATAGGCCGCGGCATACTCCTCCAGGAAGCGGAGCAGCACCGGCACAGTGATCCATTCGTTGGCGTGATGGGCGGCGACATACCCCACTTGTTTTCTGCCGATGCCGATGGAAACGGCCTGGATCGGCCGTCCCATGACGCTGCGGCCGATCTCATAGGGACGGAGGAGCGGGTATCGTGTGGCGAGCCCCTTCAGCATCAGGCCGACCAGTAGGCTGGAATAGGGTATATCAGCGGTGACCACGGGCAATGCCAGAGGGACGATCAGCGTTTCCCCGATGGCGAGCGACGCCGGATTAATTGTGGGGTTGGCTGTGATGAGGTCACCGATGCCGATGCCATATCTTTCGGATAAGTAAAAGAAGGTATCTCCCCTCGCGATCTGGTGGAGGGTATACCCGCTGATATATGGATACAGGGCCGCCCAGGTAAGCTTGCCGGCCATGCCGTCGGCGGAGAGTCCCTGCGTCTGCTGGAACTGTTGCAGGGCCCGGACCGTCTGCCTGCCGAATATGCCGTCCAGGTTGCCTGCCTCCATCCCTGCCCGTGTCAGGGCATATTGGAGCAGCTTGACACCATATCCCTCCCTGCCGTACATGAGCTCATCCATTTCTCTCCCCTCCCCTCTATTCGTCCAGCCAGGCATCCACCGTCTTCTCCGCCCAGGCTGCCGCTTGGCGGATGGATTCCTCCTCCAGTACGTTCGTGCCGACAGCATCCATAAAGGAGGTGCCCCCTTTTCGCTTCACCACCTGGGCATACCCCCTTCCTCCGTTCTCCATCAGCGTCATGGCCCCCAGCATGCTGACCCCATAGCTCACGTAGTAAAAGGGAAATTGAAAGGTATGCCCGATCTCGGTCCACTCCCGGCCCTCATAGCCGAACAGTTGATCGAAGCCGTAGGAAGCGGCCACTTCGGCGTAGAGTTCGTTCAAATCATTCCCCGTCGGGTCACGGAGCAGATATGCCCGCTGCTGAAATTCATCCTCCATGAAGCCGGACAGGATTGCATACAGCGCGTTCGTCAAAAAGCAAAGCCTTGCGGCGTGCGCATAACGTCCGAAAAGGGCGTCGTATTCCTGAAGCATCAGCAGTTCGAACCCCTGGGCGTCCGTCTCCGCCAGATCGAGATTCTCCGACCCATAATAGGTGCCCTCCGGGTTCAGATAATAGCTAAGGAAGTGGCCGAATTCATGGATCACAGTGAAGACGGAGGAGGCGTCGTCCTTCCATTGAGTAAACAAAAAGGGGCACCCATAGGCGGAGAAGTAAGTGGTAAAGCTGCCGCCCATTTTTCGCTCGGAGGGGCGGCTGTCATAGAGGCCGTAGGACAGCATATACCGCCACGCCTCCCCCGCTCCGGGCAGGATATGCTCCACCGACTGCTCCATGGCGGCAATAAACTGATCCTCGTCGAAGGTGGCCCCGCTCAAGTATCTAAGGTCGTTTTCACACCGCTCTCGGAGCCGTATATACAGCGGTACGAACACCTGCTTGACGATTTTGGCTGCGGCCAGCGCCTGCTGGGGGCTGTATTCCCGGCCGAAGGTGTCGTATTGACTGGCTGCGTAGGAGGGAAAGCCCGCCTCCTGGGCCATCTGCTTGCGCAGGGCCATAAGCTCCGCAAACAGCGTTCCTGCTGCCTGATTTTTGCCTGCCTCGAACTGTTCCAGTGCATCGAGGAACGACGGCAGAGAAAGATCCTCGTCCCCCATGAGCTCCGCCATACTCCAACTCCGCCCTCCGTATGTGAGCCGGTATTCCGTTTCCAGCCGCTCGTATTGGCGGCAAAGCTCATCCTCTCTGGCCCGTAGGGCGGCCCTTTCCTCGCTTTGGCGGGTCATCCTGTCGAGAGCGTCGGCATAGTCCCCGCCCCGTTCTCGGTGATATCCCCATCGATCCATCAGCACCTTTTCCAATCGGGCCAAACGATACTGGATGGCGTACAGGGCGCTGTTCAGCTTTGTGTATTCTGCCTTGCGCTGATCATCCGTTATATCCTGACAGTAGCGCACATAGGCAAGGGAGGTGGCGCTGACCAGATCGTTGTATGCCTGGGTCTGAGCTTCATATATATCTATAAACCCCTTTTCATTGTCCGCTGCGGTCACATTCAGCAGCGCCTCGTCCAGGATTGCCTCTACCTCATCCGGGTCCGGATACGCAAGGATCATGTCCGAAAAGGCCGTGTGCCCATGGCTCCCCTGAACGGGCCGATCGTATCTTAGATAGGATCGGGCGACCGTATCCACAGGCCCACACCCACACAGCCCCAGCAGCAGGGACAGCAGCAGACTCAACACTCGTTTCATGCAGCAGTATATGCGCCAATCACGGTGCACTGACCATGTAAAAAATTATTCATTTGTCTTTTACAGGGAAATATGATATATCTTAGAAAACCATTTTATGGAGCGAATACATGAAGATTGTCGTTTTGGCCGGAGGGTTGTCTCCGGAGCGCATTGTTTCCCTTTCCAGCGGCACCATGGCCTGCAACGCCTTTTTGAAGGCGGGACATCAGGCCATTCTGCTGGACCTGTTTTTCGGTATGCCTGAACTCACTATCGACATCGATCAGCTGTTTGAAAACGCAAAGCCCCTGCCCCCTGCTCCCATTTCGGAGACGGAACCGGACCTGGCTGCCATTGCGGCTTCCCGGCCCTCGGGTTGGTCCGACCGCATCGGTCTCAACGTCATCGAAATCTGCCAAAAGGCGGATATCGTTTATATGGCCCTGCACGGGGCAGACGGTGAGAACGGCTCTGTCCAGAAGGTGTTTGACGAACACGGTATCCGTTATACGGGCAGCGGCCACGAGGGCTGCCGCCTGAGCATGGATAAGCATGCCGCCAAGGAGGTATTCGGGCAGGAGGGCATTCTGACGCCTGCGTCCTGGCTGCTCCGGCGGGGAGAGATATTCTCCCTCGACGAGCTGCCTCTGCCCGCCGTAGCCAAGCCCAACAGCGGCGGCTCCTCCATCGGCATCTCCATCGCCACCACCCGGGCGGAATTGAAACGGGCCATCGAGTTCGCTTTCCAACAGGAGGACTCCATCCTGGTGGAGGAGTTCATCAAGGGCCGGGAGCTGAGCTGTGGCGTGCTGGACGGCAAAGCCCTTCCCGTCATCGAGATCATCCCCAAGGAGGGGTTCTACGACTATAAGAACAAGTATCAGGCCGGAGCGGCCCTGGAGGTCACCCCCGCTCCCATCAGCCCCGCCGCCACCGAAAAGGTGCAGCGTCTGGCGGAACGGGTGTTCCGGGCCCTGCATCTGTCCGTATACGCCCGGATGGACTTCCTGCTGACAGAGGAGGAAGAAGCATACTGTCTGGAAGCCAACACCCTTCCCGGCATGACGCCCACCTCCCTGCTCCCCCAGGAAGCCGCGGTGCTGGGCATCGATTATATCCATCTGTGCGAAAAGATCATCGACCTTTCCCTGGAGAAATACAGATGATCCCCTTCTCTATTCAAAAGGCCGTCGAAATCACAGGCGGCCAATTCTTTGGCCCGGAAGCCCTTTTGGAGGCGAGCTTTGACAGCGTGTCCATCGACACCAGGACCATGCTTCCAGGCGCCTTGTATGTGCCGGTGAAGGGGGATGTGTTCGACGGACATAGGTTCATTCCCCAGGCCTTTGAAAAAAGCGCCAAACTGACCCTTTCCGAGGTCGAGACCCCCTATCCCCATATTCGCGTTGAGAACTGCGTCAGGGCTTTCCAGGCCCTGGCCCACGCCTATCGCTGTCAGTTTGATATCCCTTTGGTAGGCATCACGGGCAGTGCGGGTAAGACCACCACCAGGGGCATGATCAGCTCGGTGCTGTCCACCACCTATTTCACCCACAGCACCACGGGAAACCTCAACAACCAGACCGGCGTGCCCCAGGTCCTCTTCGGCCTCATGCCCCAGCATGAATGCGCGGTGGTGGAGATGGGCACCAACCATTTTGGGGAGATCGACGCCCTGGCCGCCATGAGCGAGCCTACGCTGTGCGTGCTCACGAACATAGGCGAAGCCCATATCGAGTTCTTCGGCTCCCGTGAAGGCATCTTTCGGGGCAAAACGGAGATGCTGTCCCATATGCGGCCCGGTGGGAAGATCATCGTCAACGGCGACGACGAATACTTGCGGCGCATCCCTGACGCCTGCACCTTCGGCTTTGGGAAGGACAACGAACTGTGGGCGGAGGATGTCCAGGAGGACGGTATCTTCGGCGCCAGCTTTACGGCCTGTTGGCAAGGCGAACGTCTGCCCATTCATCTGCAGGTGCCCGGCCATCATATGATCCTGAACGCCCTCTCCGCCGTGGCCGTGGGGCTTGCCCTGAGCGTGCCCTTGGAAAAGATACAGCAAGGTTTGGCAGCCTTTACGCCTATTTCCGGTCGCATGGCTGTGGAGAAGCTGGATCGATTCACCTTGCTCAACGACGTATACAACGCCAACCCCACCTCCATGGAGGCATCCCTTCAGGTCCTGTCCCGGGCAAGCGGACGCAAGGTCTGCATACTGGGCGATATGCTGGAACTGGGCGAACAGGCGGCCACCCTCCATGAGCGGGTGGCCCAGCAGGCAAGTCAGCTGGGTATCGATTTGATCGTCGGCGTAGGGTCTCTGTTCTCTCAAGCCGTTCGTTCCGTGAACGGCGTGGGCTTTTCCGATCAGGAACAGCTCCTCTCTGCCCTTCCCGGTCTGCTGAAGGAGGGGGACACTGTCCTGGTCAAAGGGTCAAGAGGCATGCGCCTGGAGCGAACGATAGAGCGTATCCGATCGATGTAGAACATAGTTGCAAATAATAAGGGCCATCCGATGCATCGGATGGCCCTTTTGCTTTGACTATTTCAGTTGAAATTGACCTTTATGGCGTTGTACTTCTTTTTGTTCCAGAAGTCCAGGGACCAGGGCGAGCTGGTGTAGGTCTTGTTGGGATAGCAGGTCTTGCTGATGTTCTTGACCTTGGTGTAGTTGAAGCGGTCGGCCACGGATATGGCCAGATCCTGCACCTTGATCATCTGGTCCAAAAGGGAGTTGGACACGCTCTTGAGGGAGTTGCTCTTTCGATTGGCTGCCTTTTTGGCCTCCTTGTCCGCAGAGCTGTACAGGCTCTTAAGTTCCTTCAGCTCGGATTTGAACTCCGAAAACAGCTCCCTGTCCGCCGAGGAATACTGGGGCGAATAGGATTCCCCCTCCTCCCCGTCGGAGGACTCTGCCTGCTCCTCATCCGCGTCGATCTTCTTTTGCACATAGGACCTAAGGGGATCACAGATGTCCATATACTGATCCTGGAGCATCTTGCACCAGGTATAGCGCCCATAGGCAAGGGAATATTTGGGATAGGTCTTCACCTCCACCCCGTAGATGTCCTGGATCAGCTTCACCCGATCGGACTGATTCGTGAAGATGAAGTTCCAGTGGAACAGCGTGGCTCCATCCCCGGTCATGGAGTGAGCGCCGATGTCCTCCGGGTTCAGCTTGTAGCCGAAGAGCGCCAGCGCCGCCGTTTGGGCGGGCGTGCAGTTGGTGAACAGAGCGCCGTCGAAGGCGGCCAGTATCTCCGGCACCTTCAGCACCATGTTCTCCTCCTTCATCTTCTTGAAGATGGTCACCATCATGTTTTTCTGCCGGTTTACCCGGTTGCTGTCACCCGTGGCCAGCTTCCCGTGGCCGGCCTTGCGCACCCGCATATAGTCCAGGCAGGCCTGCCCGTCCATAAACTGGAACCCTGCCTTATAGTACCGGCCGCCGTTGTCGAAGTCCCCCTCCAGGTTGTACCACACGCCGCCCACGGTGTCCACGATCTGCTTCACCGATTCCATGGTCACGGCGTAGTAATAGTCCACAGGGATGCCGCCCAGCATCCACTCGGCGGCTTCGCACACCTTTTCAAAGCCTTCGCCGTTCTCGCAGAACAGGCCGTAGTTCGTGCCGTCGGTGCCGCAGTTGAGGGCGGCGTTCAGCTTATACACCCCCTCCACGTTGGGGATGCTGGCATAGGTATCCCGGGGCAGGGAGATCAAGTCCACCCGATTCTCGTTGAAGTTGACCGCACAGACGATCATCACGTCGGAATGAAAGGCGTTGCCGTCCTTTCCGTTCCACTTCTTGTCGATTCGAGCCGCCTCATAGTCCACGCCGATGAAGAGGATGTTCACGATGCCGTCCATCATGCCGGTGTCGGCCACCTTCTCCAGCTCCGAATAGGGGTCCTCCGTGGCGATGGGCGTGCTGACGGCCTGTGTGGGCGTAGCGGGCACGGCGGTGACCTCAACAGGCGCGTCGGTGGGCAGCTGGATGGGCACCTCCGTCACCCGCAGGGGCTCAGGCGTCGCCGTTGCCAAAACAGCCTGCGGCTCATTGGTGAACAGCTCCTGTCCGGAGAACAGAACGCCGGATATCTTTCCGCCCAGCAGCACACCGAGAGCGACGGCCAATATGGCCAACGTGGCCAAAAGGGCGTAGGTGCGGACGCGTTTTTTCTTGTTGGAACCTCTGCTCATGGCAATTCTCCTTTTATAGTATCGTTATCATATACTGGTTGAACCTATCTTTCCACCGAAAGGCTTTCGAAATTACAAACAGTTTACAAATCTGTGACATGATCCTGGTTTTTCCCCTTCCTTTTTTCAGACGCTGTGGTATAATGAGAAAAGTTTTTTTCAGGAGAATGCTCTATATATGATGATCGTAATACCCGCCTACCAGCCGGACGAGAAGCTGACTGGCGTGGTGGATGCGCTGATTGAAAGGACGAATTTTCCCATCGTCATCGTGGACGACGGCAGCCGTGACGACTGTCAGCCCCTGTTTGCGGACCTTGACCGGCGGGAGCAGGTCACCGTGCTCCACCACGAGGTGAATCGGGGCAAGGGCGCCGCCATGAAGACCGCCTTCCAATACATCTATGACCACTGCCCCGATGCGGAGGGCGTCATCACCGTGGATGCGGATGGACAGCACCTGCCCGACGACGTGCTGCGGGTGGCGGAGGCCTTCCGCAGCCATCAGGACGCCCTGGTCACCGGCTCCCGTCGCTTCACGGGCAACGTGCCCTTTAAGAGCCGGGCAGGCAACGCCATCACCCGGTTTGTGTTCGCCATCTCCACCGGCGTGAAGGTGTACGACACCCAGACGGGCCTTCGCGCCTTTTCCCGGGACAACATTCCCCGCATGCTCGCCTTGAAGGGGGATCGGTATGAGTATGAGATCAGTCAGCTCCTCTACTGCTGCCGGGAGATGATCCCCATCGTGGAGGTGCCCATCGAGACGGTCTACATCGAGGACAACGCCTCCTCCCATTTCAGGGCCCTGCGGGACGGCTGGCGCATCTATAAGATGATTTTGATGTTCGTCAGCTCCTCCTTTTTGAGCTTTCTGTTCGAGTACATCCTGTTCCTGCTGCTGACCTGGCTCACGAAAAGCTGGAGCATATCCCTGCTCTTCGCCACCGCCGTTTCCCGTGTGTTGAGCTCCATCCTCAACTACTCCCTGAACAAGCGCCTGGTGTTCGAATCGGACAACAGGACCAGCTTCCTTCGGTACGTGGTCCTGGCGGTGTTCATCTTCGGCGTCCATTTCGGATTGCTGTATCTGTTCACCACCATCTGCGGCATCCCCAAGTGGATCGCCTATATCATCGTGCAGCTGATCGTCTACCCCATGAGCTTCGTGCTGCAGCGTAAATTCGTATTTGTGAAGGATAAGAAACAGTCATGAAAACAACCAGTAAGAAGCGGATACTGCGCATGGTCATTCTGGACCTATGCGCCTTTTGTGTGCTGGCCTATCTTGTCTGCGCCCAGGTCTTTCGGTTCTTTCCCTTCAAAAAGGTGGATATCGTGGGCGAGATGACCGTTTTGGCCACCCCCACCCCCGTCCCCGCCACGCCGACGCCGGCCCCGACGGACACGCCGCAGCCCACCGACGCGCCAACCCCCACGCCCGATGAGACGGCCGACGCTTCCGTGACCGCCGCTCCCGACGAGCCGGAAGTCACCCCCGCCCCCACCGATACGCCGGAACCCACGGCCGAGCCCACACCCGAGCCCACGCCGGAGCCCAAGGGTCTGCTGCGGGGCCAGTATGCGGACAAGTTCTCCCCGGATCAAATCGTGTCCACGGAAACGGAGTATCGCAGCGAAAATGTGGCCATCGAGCTTAGCGCCCGCACCGGCTACGTCTGCGCAAAGTGCGGCCACACGGCGGAAGCCTCCGGGACCTGCCCCTTCTGCGGGGCCGAGATCGGCAGCCGGAAGACGGACAAGGTGACCTACACCGTGGCGGACATCTATATTCAGGATATCTCCAGCTTCCGCACGGCCTATGACAAGCAGATGAAGGTCAAGGACATGTGCAAAAAGAACGGCGGTATCGCCGCCATCAATGGGGATATGTATCTCACGTCCCTGAACAACCAGCACGGCTGGTTCGTGCGCAACGGTGTGGAGCTCAAGCGATACAAGAAGCTGTCCAGCGATCTTTGCGTCCTGTATGCGGACGGCACCATGGAGACCGTGGACATCATGACCAGCACCGTGGACCCCGACGCCATCTACGCCAAGTTCCCCCAGCAGATCTGGTACTTCGGCCCCGCCCTTTTGGGGGCGGACGGCTCGGCCAAGGAGATCTTCACCATCGGTAGGAACGTGGCCAACAACAACCCCCGCTCCGCCGTGGGCTACTATGAGCCCGGGCACTATTGCTTCATCGCCGTGGACGGCCGGGGCGACGAGAGGGGCATCTCCATGGCGGAGCTGTCCAAGCTCTGTGCGGACATGGGCATGGCCGCCGCGTACAACATGGACGGCGGCGCCTCCTCCTGCATGTACTTCAACGAAAAGAATTACGGTGAAAACGGCCGCGGCACCACCGACATCCTGTATATCACCGAACCTGTAAAGGAGAATTGATCATGAAGAAAAAGAAGAAATCCGTCCCTCGCTGGCTGCAGATCGTGTCCACGATCGTCGCCAATGCCGCCATCGTGCTGTCCGTGGTCTATATCCTTTTCTATATCCTGGACGGCTTCAACCCCATGCTCCACTTCCTGGGGGAACAGGTCATCGTGTCCCGGTATCTGGACGTGATCATCGCCGCCCTGGCCCTGTTGCTGGGGGTTCTGTTCCTGATCTGCACCTGGAAGCTCTTTTACGGCAAGAAAGGCAAGAAGGCCAAGCACAAGGTCCGTCCGAGGTACGAGGACGAGTGATCCCCATAAAAGCGCCTGATGATTCGGCAGCCGACCCCCGCAGGGAGTCGGCTGTTTCTGTTTTTGAATTTGGGGATAGGTAGAAATGGCGTTTATAAGCGATTACGTTCACAGATCCCTCGGCAAGCTCGGGATGACACAAAAAAAGCGATCCCCCGGCAGAACCGGGGGATCGTTGGTTGCGTTGTGTTTTACGGCGTGACCACCTTCAGGGTCACGGGCTTGAAGTCTACCGTGCCGCCCTTGCCCTTGGCGGTGCACTTGTACTGATACCCGTTGCCGTTGGCCGGCGCCGGGAAGGTCACCGTGGTCTTGGTTTCGCCGCCCATGATGATCCAGGCGCCATTCTTAGAGGTCCGATAGTACCACTGGTAGGTGTCCGCATTCAAGGCCTTGACGCTGAGCGTCACCGGGCTGCCGGTCGCCACCGGCTTCTTCCACTGGGGCTGCCGGGTGATCTTCACCTTGGGCCAGGGCGCGATCTTCACCACCGCGGCCTTGGA
>CADBYI010000049.1 GCA_902798825.1 uncultured Eubacteriales bacterium
CGAGCTTTCCGAGAATGTATTTGGTCAGCCCGTCAACGAGCCCGTTCTCCATCAGGTGGTCGTGGCTCACCTCGCCAACTGCCGTCAGGGCACCCAGAGCGCCAAGACCCGCAGTGAAGTTTCCGGCGGCGGCAAGAAGCCCTATCGTCAGAAGGGCACCGGCCGCGCCCGTCAGGGTTCCACCCGCGCCCCCCAGTGGACACACGGCGGCGTGGTGTTCGCACCCAAGCCCCGCGACTACACCCAGCAGGTCAACCGCAAGGTGAAGCGCATCGCCCTCAAGTCCGCCCTTTCCTCCAAGGTCGCCGACAGCGAGCTCATCGTGTTCGATGCACTGAACATTGAAGCTCCTAAGACCAAGGAAATGGTGAAGGCTCTCAAGGCCGTCAACGTGGACAAGGCCCTGATCGTGCTGGCCGACAAGGACGAGACCGTCAACGTGGACAAGGCCCTGATCGTGCTGGCCGACAAGGACGAGACCGTGGAGCGGGCGGCCGCCAACATCCCCGGCGTCAAGACCACTTTGGTCGGCACGCTGAACACCTATGAGGTGCTCAAGTACAAGAACCTGATCCTCACCAAGGATTCCGTTGCAAAAATCGAGGAGGTGTACGTCTGATGAAGAGCGCTTATGATATCGTGAAGGCTCCCATCCTCACCGAGAAGAGCTACGATTACATCGCCCACCGGGTCTACACGTTCGAAGTGGCCAAAACGGCGAACAAGATCGAGATCGCCAAGGCCGTGGAAGAGATCTTCGGCGTGAAAGTCCAGAGCGTGCACACCGTGAACAAACTGGGCAAGATCAAGCGGCAGGGCCGGTACGAAGGCCGTCGTCCTTCCACCAAGAAGGCCTACGTGAAGCTGACGAATGAGTCCAAGGGCATCGAGCTCTTCGACGGCATCGCCCAGTAAGGAGGAAGAAAATGGCTATTCGCAAGATCAATCCGACCACTCCGGGCCAGCGCGGCATGACCGTCTCCGCTTTTGAGGAGATCACCCGCACCACCCCCGAAAAGTCTCTGACCACCGATATGCGCAAGCGGGCCGGCAGGAACTTCTCCGGCCGCATCACCGTCCGGCATCAGGGCGGCGGCGCCAAGCGCAAGTACCGCATCATCGACTTCAAGCGCAACAAGGACGAAGTGCCCGGCAAGGTCTTCTCCATCGAGTACGACCCCAACCGCTCCGCCAACATCGCCCTGATCCACTATGCTGACGGCGAGAAGCGCTACATCATCGCGCCTCTTGGCCTGAATGTGGGCGACCAGATCGTCTCCGGCGCCGCTGCCGACATCAAGGTCGGCAACGCCCTGCCCCTGGAGAACATCCCCGTGGGCACCATGATCCACTGCGTGGAGCTGGTCCCCGGCAAGGGCGCTCAGCTCGTTCGCTCCGCCGGCAACGCGGCCCAGCTCATCGCCAAGGAGAACGGCTTCGGCCAGGTTCGCCTTCCCAGCGGTGAGGTCCGCCTGATCCCCCTGAAGGCTCGGGCGACCATCGGCCAGGTCGGCAACGTGGACTTCCAGAACATCATGATCGGTAAGGCCGGCCGGACCCGTCACATGGGCATCCGTCCCACCGTCCGCGGCTCCGTCATGAACCCCAACGACCACCCCCACGGCGGCGGCGAGGGCAAGAGCCCCATCGGCCGGCCCGGTCCTGTGACCCCCTGGGGCAAGCCCGCGCTGGGGTATAAGACCCGGAAGACCAAGAACAAGAGCAACAAGTACATCGTGCGCCGCAGGAACGGCGGTAAGTAACGGGAAGGAGTAAGGATAATGAGCAGATCGGTTAAAAAAGGACCGTTTGTAAGCGACGTTCTCTATGATCGCATCCAGGCGATGAACGAGAGCGGCAAGAAGACCGTTGTTAAGACCTGGTCCCGTTCTTCCACGATCTTCCCCGAGTTCGTCGGCCACACCATCGCGGTCCACGACGGGAAAAAGCACGTTCCGGTGTACGTCACCGAGGAAATGGTCGGGCACAAGCTGGGCGAGTTCGCCCCCACCCGTACCTTCCGTGGCCACAGGGGCTCCGAGAAGTCCTCTGGCGCGAAGTAAGGAGGAAAGTTATGGCAACCAGAAGCAAAACCAAGACTGCCTATCGTCATGAGCACGCTGACAAGCGGCCCCATGCCACGGCCAGATACATCCGCATCGCTACCCGCAAGTGCACCATCGTGGCGGACTTGATCCGGGGCAAGAGCGTGAAGGAGGCCCAGGCCATCCTGACCTACTGCCCCAAAGCGGCTGCGGCGCCCATGCTGAAGGTCCTCAACTCCGCCGTCGCCAACGCGGAGAACAACCTGGAGCTCAACCGCGACGATCTCTTCGTGGCCGAAGCCTTCGCCAATCAGGGTCCCACCCTGAAGCGCTTCAGGGCCCGGGCCCGGGGTTCCGCCTCTTCCATTCTGAAGCGGACCAGCCATCTCACGGTGATTCTCGATCAGCAGGCCAAGTAAGGAGGAAAGAACATGGGTCAGAAAGTTAATCCCAACGGTTTCCGTATCGGCGTCATTCGTGACTGGAACACCCGTTGGTACGCTCCGAAAAAGGACTTTGCGGATTTCCTCGTGGAGGATCACAAGATCCGTGAGTTTGTGAAGAAGAAGTATTACGCGGCCAACATCTCCCGCATCGGGATCGATCGGGCCGCCGGCAAGATCTCCGTGAGCATCTACACCGCCCGTCCGGGCATGCTCATCGGCAAGGGCGGCGCCGGGATCGACGCCATCAAGGCCGACATCGCCAGCGAGATCGGCAAGCCCGTCAACGTGAACATCATGGAGATCCGGGACCCCGATGCCGACGCCCAGCTGGTGGCGGAGAACATCGCCGCCCAGCTCGAGAAGCGCATCAGCTTCCGGCGGGCCATGAAGCAGGCCATGCAGCGGGCCATGCAGCGCCCCGGCGTGAAGGGCATCAAGCTCAGCTGCGCCGGCCGTCTCGGCGGCGCCGAGATCGCTCGCAGCGAGGGATACCACGACGGTTCCATCCCCCTGCAGACCATGCGTGCGGACATCCATTACGGGTTCGCAGAAGCCCACACCACCTACGGCCGGATCGGCTGCAAGGTTTGGATCTATAAGGGCGAAGTGCTTGGCAAAGCCAAGCGCAAGGAAGGAGGCAGATAACCATGTTGATGCCGAAGAGAGTGAAGCACCGCAGGGTGTTCCGCGGCAGGATGAAGGGCAGCGCCCATCGTGGCAACACCATCAGCTACGGCGAATACGGCCTGGTAGCTCTGGAGCCCTCCTGGATCACCAGCACCCAGATCGAGGCCGCTCGTGTGGCCATGACCCGTTTCACCAAGCGTGGCGGTCAGGTCTGGATCAAGATCTTCCCGGATAAGCCCGTTACCGAAAAGCCCGCTGAGACCCGCATGGGTTCCGGCAAAGGTTCTCCCGAATACTGGGTGGCCGTGGTCAAGCCCGGTCGCGTCATGTTCGAGATCGCAGGCGTAGAAGAAGGCATCGCCAAGGAAGCCCTTCGTCTTGCCGGGCATAAGCTGCCCATTCGCTGCAAGATCGTGAAGAAGGAAGAGGCTCAGGAAGGAGCAGAAGCATGAAGGCTGAAGAACTGAGAAAAATGTCTGTTGCTGACCTGGAAAAGCAGGAGAAGGACCTCAAGGCTGAGCTCTTCAACCTCCGCTTCCAGACCGTGACCGGTCAGATCAGCAACCCCAGCCGCATCGGCGCCTGCAAGAAGGACATCGCACGGATCAAGACCATTCTCCGGCAGCGTGAGCTCGCTGGCAGTGCCGAGTGAGGAGGAAGTAAGAAATGGAACAGGTAATCAGAGGTTATCGCAAGACCCGCACCGGCGTCGTTGTCAGCGATAAGATGGATAAGACGGTGGTCGTCGCCATCTCCACCAAGGTCCGCCATCCCCTGTACGGCAAGATGGTCAACCGGACCCGTAAGTTCAAGGCCCATGACGAGGAGAACCAGTGCGGCATCGGCGACACCGTGCGCATCATGGAAACTCGCCCGATCTCCAAGGATAAGCGCTGGCGCGTGGTGGAGATCATCGAGAAGGCCAAGTAAGGGGAGGTAAATATGATTCAGCCTCAAACCAGATTGAAGGTGGCCGACAACTCCGGCGCCAAAGAGATCATGTGCATCCGGGTCCTGGGCGGCTCCTCCCGCAAGTTCGCGGGCATCGGCGATGTGATCGTCGCCTCCGTCAAGACCGCCACCCCCGGCGGCACCGTAAAGAAGAAGGACGTGGTCAAGGCCGTGGTCGTGCGGACCGTCGCCGAAACCACCCGTCCCGACGGCAGCCACATCCGTTTCGACGACAACGCCGCCGTCATCATCAACGACGACAAGCAACCCCGCGGCACCCGTATCTTCGGGCCCGTGGCCCGGGAACTGCGTGAGAAGGATTACATGAAGATCGTTTCTCTCGCGCCCGAAGTTCTGTAAGGAGGTAAGGATATGAATTCGTTGAACGTCAAGAAGGGCGATCGGGTCCGTATCATCTCCGGCAAGGACGCTGGCAAGGAAGGCAAGATCATGACCGCGTTCCCCTCCAAGGAGCGGGTCATCGTCGAGGGCTGCAACATGGTCACCCGCCATGTGAAGCCCCGTCGGCAGGGTGAGGCCGGCGGCCGCATCGAGCAGGCCGGCACCATCCACGTGTCCAACGTGCAGCTGGTTTGCCCCAGCTGCAAGATGCCCACCCGCGTTGGCCATGCCATCGTGGAGAAGAACGGCAAGAAGGTCTCTGTCCGCGTGTGCAAGCAGTGCGGCAAGCAGATCGACTAAGGCGGAAGGAGGAACGCAAAATGGCTAAGAAAGATGTCAATCAGGCCCCTGCCAAGGCCAAGAAGGCCCAGGCCGAAGCCAAGCCCTTTTCCGGCGAACCCCGCCTGAAGGCCAAGTACCGGGAGACCGTGGTCCCCGGCCTCAAGGAGAAGTTCCACTATGAGAACGTCATGATGATCCCCAAGCTGGACAAGATCATCATCAACATGGGTCTCGGCTCCGAGAAGGACAATCCCAAGGGCATCGAGACCGCCGTCGCCCAGCTCTCCGCCATCGCCGGCCAGGCCGCCGTGGTGACCAAGGCCAAGAAGTCCGTCGCAAACTTCAAAGTTCGTGAGGGCATGACCATCGGCGCCAAGGTGACCCTTCGCGGTGACAAGATGTACTACTTCGCCGACAAGCTCATGAACATCGTGCTGCCTCGGGTCCGCGACTTCCACGGCGTGTCCGACAAGTCCTTCGACGGCCGCGGCAACTACGCCATGGGCGTCAAGGAGCAGCTGATCTTCCCCGAGATCAACTACGACGACGTTGACAAGGTGCGGGGCATGAACATCGTGTTCGTCACCAGCGCCAAGACCGATGAGGAAGCCAAAGAGCTGCTCGCTCTCCTCGGCATGCCTTTCGTTCAGGAGTAATAAGGAGGAGCGATCATGGCTAAATTGAGCAAGAAACTGAAGCAGCAGGCTGCTCCCAAATACAGCACCCGCGCTTACACCCGCTGCCGCATCTGCGGCCGGCCCCATTCCGTGCTGCGCAAGTATGGCATCTGCCGTATCTGCTTCCGGAACGAAGCCTACGCGGGCAACATCCCCGGCGTCCGCAAGGCCAGCTGGTAAAGGAGGAAAGCAAGATGACTGATACTATCGCAGATATGCTGACTCGCATCCGCAACGCCCTCGTTGCCAAGCATGAGTCCGTGGACGTGCCCTGCTCCACCATCAAGAAGGCCATCGCCGAGATCCTGGTGGAAGAAGGCTACATCAAGTCCTATGAGATCCTCGAGGACGGCCTTGTGAAGACCATCCGCATCCAGCTCAAGTACGGTCCCAACAAGCAGCGCGTCATCGTGGGCATCAAGCGCATCTCCCGTCCGGGTCTGCGCGTCTACGCCCGCAAGGACGAGATCCCCAAGGTCCTGGGCGGCCTGGGCATCGCGATCCTGTCCACCTCCCGCGGCGTCATGACCGATCGGGAAGCCCGTAAACTCGGCGTCGGCGGCGAAGTGCTGGCCTTCGTCTGGTAAGATAATCAGGAGGAAAAGAAATGTCACGTATCGGAAAACTTCCGGTGAAGATCGACGCCGGAGTGACAATCACGGTCGACGACAGCAATGTTGTGACCGTCAAGGGCCCCAAGGGCACGTTGTCACAGCAGATGCACCCTGATATGCAGATCGAGCAGGACAACGGTGTGCTCACCGTCAAGCGTCCCAGCGACGATAAGGCCCATCGGGCCCTGCATGGTTTGACCCGGAGCCTCATCCACAACATGGTGGTGGGCGTGACCGCCGGCTTCGAGAAGAAGCTGGAGATCGTGGGCACCGGCTATCGTGCCCAGCTCCAGGGCAAGAACCTGGTCCTCAACATGGGCTTCTCCCATCCCGTTGAGTTCCAGCCTCCCGAAGGCATCACCTTCGAGGTGCCCGCCCCCAACAAGATCTCTGTGAAGGGCATCGACAAGCAGGCCGTTGGCCAAATCGCCGCCAACGTCCGCGAGGTCCGGCCTCCCGAGCCCTACAAGGGCAAGGGCATTCGCTATGAAGGCGAAGTGGTCCTCCGCAAGGAAGGCAAAGCCGGTAAGAAATAAGGGAAGGAGAGCTGAAAGATGTATTCTAAAATCGATAAGAATGCGGTGCGTAAAGCTCGTCACCATCGTATGCGCCTTCACATCAACGGCACGCCTGAGCGTCCCCGCCTGAATGTGTACCGCAGCACCGTGCACATCTATGCACAGGTCATCGACGACACCACCGGCAACACCTTGGCTGCTGCTTCCACTTTGGACGGACAGCTCAAGGAGCAGCTCGCCGGCAAGAACAAGACCGAAGCGGCCAAGCTGGTCGGCAAGCTGGTGGGCGAGCGCGCTCTCGAAAAGGGCGTGAAGAAGGTCGTGTTCGATCGCGGCGGTTACCTCTACACCGGTCGGGTGGCTGCCCTGGCTCAGGGCGCCAGAGACGCCGGACTGGACTTTTAAGGAGGAAACAACATGCGTAACGATAGAAGAAGAGATTTCGAGAAGGAAGTTCCCGAATTCAAAGAGCGCCTCGTGTTCATCAACCGGGTTGCCAAGGTCGTCAAGGGCGGCAAGAACTATCGGTTCACGGCCCTCATGGTGGTCGGCAACGAGAACGGTAAGGTGGGCGTGGGCCTGGGCAAGGCCGTGGAGATCCCCGAAGCCGTCCGCAAGGGCGTCGAGGATGCCAAGCGCCACATGATCGAGATCCCCATCGTGGGCACCAGCATTCCCCATCAGGTGGAAGGCAAGTTCGGCAAGGGCCATGTTCGCATGCTCCCCGCTGAAGAAGGTACCGGCGTTATCGCGGGCGGCCCCGTCCGTGCGGTCCTGGAGATGGTGGGCATCAAGGACATCCGTACCAAGTCCTACGGCTCCAACAACCCCAGCAACTGCGTGAAGGCCACGTTGAACGGCCTGTCCCAGCTTCGCACCGCCGAGCAGATCGCGGCTCTCCGCGGCAAGACCGTGGAAGAGCTGTTGGACTAAGGAGGAAAGAACATGGCTAACTTGAAGATAACGCTCGTCAAGAGCCCCATCTCCTCTTTGAAGGATCAGCAGGACACCGTGAAGGCCCTGGGTCTCCACAAGGTCTATCAGACCGTGGAAAAGCCCGACAACGCCTGCATCCGCGGCCAGATCTTCAAGGTGAAGCACCTGGTCAAGGTGGAAGAAGCATAAGGAGGGTCATACCATGAAGCTTAACGAATTACAGCCGGCCGTCGGCGCCACCAAAGCCCCCAAGCGGGTGGGCCGGGGCACCGGCAGCGGCCTTGGCAAGACCTCTGCCAAGGGCCATAAGGGCCAGAAGGCCCGCAGCGGCGCCAAGAAGAACGGATTTGAAGGCGGTCAGATGCCTCTGGCCCGCCGTCTTCCCAAGCGCGGCTTCACCAACATCTACGCCAAGGAGTACACCGTCATCAACGTCTCCGACCTGAATAACCTGCAGGACGGCACGGAAGTGACCGCTGAGCTGCTCAAGCAGATGGGCATCATCAGCAAGATCGAAAAGGACGGCCTGAAGGTCCTGGGTCGCGGCGAGCTCGCTCGTAAGCTCACTGTCAAGGCGGCCAAGTTCACCAAGACCGCCGAGGAAGCGATCAAGGCCGCCGGCGGAAGTGTTGAGGTGCTCTGATGTTTACCACGTTCATCAACGCATTCAAGATCAAGGACCTGAGGAAGAAGATCCTTTACACCCTTCTTCTCATCGTGGTCTATCGTCTTGGCTGCGCCATCCCCATCCCGGGCATCGATACGGCGGCCTGGGCCAAGCAGATCGAAGGGCTGGCTCTGTTCGATTTCATGAGCCTGCTCTCCGGTTCCGCCCTGTCCCAGTTCACCATCTTTGCCATGGGCATCTCGCCCTACATCACCGGTTCCATCGTGATGCAGCTGCTGGCCATCGCCATCCCCTCCCTGGAGAAGATGAGCAAGGAGGAGGACGGCCGCCAGAAGATCGAGCAGATCACCCGGTATGTGGGCGTGGGCCTGGCTCTCGTGCAGAGCTTCGGCATCATCGTGACCTACGGTCGCTCCATCGTCACCGGCCAGCCCCTCTGGTGGTCCTACGTGACCATCTGCGTCTGCTCCGCAGCGGGCACGGCGTTCCTCATGTGGCTGGGTGAGCGGATCACGGAGAAGGGCATCGGCAACGGTATCTCCATGCTGATCTTCGCCTCCATCGTGAGCCGGGTCCCCGATTGGATCATCGAGCGGTTCCGTATGCTGTTCACCGGCGTTCAGGTGTGGCAGTTCTTCGTGGCGCTGCTGGTCATCATCGCGCTGATCACCTTCGTGGTGCTCATCGAGAAGGCCGAGCGGAAGATCCCCATCATGTACGCCAAGCGGGTGGTGGGCCGCAAGCTCTATGGCGGTCAGAACACCTACCTGCCCATGAAGGCCAACGCCAACGGCGTGCTGCCGCTGATCTTCGCCATGACCCTCATGCAGGTGCCCACCATGATCCTCCAGTTCTTCCCCGGCTCCGCCGTGGCCAACTGGTGGGAGAAGTATATGAGCTCCAGCGCGGCAGTGCCGGTGCCCTACTACCTTATCTACTTCCTGCTGATCATCGCCTTCGGTTACTTCTACACCTCCATCACCTTCAATCCGGTGGAGATGAGCAAGAACCTGCAGCAGAACGGCGGCTTCATCCCCGGCATCCGGGCGGGCCGTCCCACGGGCGAATACCTGGGCAAGATCAGCAACCGTCTGACCCTGTTCGGCTCTCTGTTCCTGGCCGTCATCGCCATCATCCCCACCATCGTGCTGAACTCCCTGCACATCACCAGCATGTTCGGCGCGACCAGCGTGCTGATCATGGTGAGCGTGGCCCTGGAGACCACCGAGCAGCTGGAGGCCCAGATGCTCATGCGGCATTACAAGGGTTTCCTCAACTAAGCCTATGAAGATGATTCTGCTTGGCCCGCCGGGGGCGGGCAAAGGCACCCAGGCCAAGGGGATCGCCGCGCGGTATGACATCGCTCATATCTCCACCGGAGATATGCTGCGGGCCGAAGTCCGCGAGGGCACTTCCCTGGGCCGCGAGGCCAAGGCATTCATGGACAAGGGACAGCTGGTCCCCGATGAGGTCATCATCGGCATGGTCCAAAATAGGATCGCTGCGCCCGATTGCCGAAACGGCTTCCTTTTCGACGGCTTTCCCCGGACCATCGCCCAGGCGGAAGCCCTCGCGAAGATCACCGACATGGATCGGGTCGTGGACATCGAGGTGCCCGACGAGCGGCTCATCGTCCGCATCAGCGGACGGCGCATGTGCCCCTTGTGCGGCGCCACCTATCATGTGTCCACCTACGGGAGCGACAAATGCACCTGCGGCGGCGTCCTCTATCAGCGGGACGACGACAGGGAAGGGACCGTGGTGGTGCGGCTGGCGGAGTACCACAAGAAGACAGCCCCCCTCATCGACTACTACGCCCAAAAGGGCCTGCTTCTGAAGGTCAACGGCGACGCGCCGGTGGATGCGGTGGCCGATGAGATTTCTCGGGAGTTGAATGCATGATCACCATCAAGTCCGCCAGTGAGCTTGTGAAGATGCAGGCCGCCGGCAAGATCGTGGGGGAGACCCTGAAGCTGCTGGGCGAGAACATTCGCCCCGGCGTCACCACGGGACACCTTGACAAGCTGGCGCGCGAATACGTCCATAGCTGCGGCGCGACGCCCTCCTTTCTGGGCTACGCGGGCTATCCCGCCAGCGTGTGCATCTCGGTGAACAACCAGGTGATCCACGGCATTCCCGGCAAGCGGATTCTGAAGGACGGCGACATCGTCAGCTGCGATTTCGGCGCCATACTGGACGGGTTCCACGGGGACGCCGCCCGGACCTTCCTCTGCGGGGAGGTAAAGCCGGAGCTACAGCAGCTGGTGAAGGTGACCAGGGAGTGCTTCTTTGAAGGGCTCAAGTTCTGCCGGGTGGGCTATCGGATCTCCGACATCTCCAAGGCCGTGCAGCAGCACGCCGAGAAATACGGCTACGGCGTGGTCCGCGACTATGTGGGCCACGGCATCGGCCGGGAGATGCAC
>CADBYI010000050.1 GCA_902798825.1 uncultured Eubacteriales bacterium
TTGAGTTTTATCCAGACGCCGTCTAGCTTTAAGAGCCATGCGTAGTTGCAGTTCTCCTAAGCGGGACGCCGCGCGTTCGAATCGCGCCGGGGACGCCAATCCCCCGAAAACACTGCGTTTTCGGGGGATTACTTTTCCTAAAACTTCTCCTGTCGAATTGCGCTTCATCATTCCATGCAATGCATACTAAGGTGCTCTTCTGATGTGTTCATCAAAACATCAGGAGCAATCACACGTTCAAATGCTGCGTGATCTAAAAATTCTTGTACTGGATCAGGCATTTTTCATTCCTCCCACATAGATTTGTATATATCAATGACATTTACTTTCGTTTTTGTCGTTCCAGTTCCCGCCCCACCAGCAGATCGCTGAAGGTAGAATATGCGAGAAATACGGTATCCCGCTTGAAATAATGATGATTATTTGGACAGCCATCGAATCATAGTTCGAGCTGCTCTACCACATTTCTACTACACACCGGTGTGAGGAATGTACTATTGAACTCGGTTTAGGGATATATGTAACAAAGACAATTGATGGAAAAAAGCCCAGAAATCGGCGAATTCCCTTATTTATCTGCATCTTTGAGTACCCTGTCTGGTCGGCTCCGACTCTAAAGGCCGCACGTTCGAACCGTGTCAGGCACGCCAAAAGAAACACCCCGCCGGGTGGCGGGGTATTTCTTTTACGCACGCATGCGTGCGTGTTCGAACGTAGTTCGCATAGGCGGCCATTGGGCCGCCTCCCGGCGTTGCTTTCTATTAGCTTCCTTTCAAAGCGAAGCCGTAGCGTGGCCATGCCGAGGCGTACTCGGCATGGCGACGTCAGAGCGCGCCAAAAGAAATACCCCGCCACCCGGCGGGACGGTATACATGTCCATGGGAAGCGCAGACGGCGCATCTGCCGGTTGCAAATGTATCGGGCGGTGAGTATAATCATATATAATGAGTTCCCTCGTAGGGGCATTGAGGGCGGTCCGCAGGGTCGATCAGAGGGGGAAGGGAACCCTCCACCAAAACGGGCAAATCAATTTTATCACAACAAAAAATGGAGGCAGTATGCAGTATCGAAAGGACAAATACGGCGCAGAACTATCTGTCCTGGGCTTCGGCTGTATGCGCTTTGCGAAAAAGGGAAACAGCATCGACAAGGAGGAGACGGAGCGCCAGATCATGGAAGCCTATGGCAGCGGCGTCAACTATTTTGACACCGCCTATATCTATGGCGGCAGCGAGGCGGCGCTGGGGGAGATCCTGGAGCGCAACGGCATCCGTGACCAAGTCAAAATCGCCACGAAGCTGCCCCAATACCTTGTGGGGAGCCGAGGGGCTCTGGACCGGTATTTCGAAGAGCAGCTGTCCCGCCTGCGCACCACGTATGTGGATTACTATCTGATGCATCATCTGACGGACATCGCCATGTGGGAGAAGCTCAAGGGCGTAGGCGTCCTCGACTGGATCGCGGAAAGGAAGCAAAGCGGCGCCATCCGCAACATCGGTTTTTCCTATCACGGCAGCTCGGACGGCTTTTTGAAGATACTCAACGATTATGATTGGGACATCTGCCAGATCCAGTACAACTATTTCGACGAGCACGCCCAGGCGGGGGTGACGGGACTCAGGGCCGCGGCAGAGAAGGGCATCCCTGTGGTCATCATGGAGCCTCTTCGGGGCGGCAAGCTGGTCAATATGCTTCCTGCGTCGGCAAAGGCGGCCATGGCCCAAAGCGGGCGGGACTGGACGCCGGCGGAGTGGAGCTTTCGCTGGCTGTACAATCAGCCGGAGGTGACGGTGGTCCTCTCCGGCATGAACTCCATGGGCATGGTCCGGGAGAATTGCCGCGTGGCGTCGGAGGCCGCCGTGGGTGGATTTACCCAGGCGGATTTCGACACGATCCATCGGGTCACGCAGTGTATCCGGGAAAAGGAGAAGGTGGGCTGCACCGGCTGCCGCTACTGTATGCCCTGCCCAAAGGGCGTGGACATTCCCGGGGCCTTTCGGTGCTACAACGCCATGTTCATCGAGTCCAAGAGCCAGGGGCGCTTTCAATATGCCCAGACCGTGGGCCTGACGAAGGAGAGCGCCTTCGCCTCCCAGTGCATCGAGTGCGGGAAGTGCGAGGCCCACTGCCCCCAGAAGCTGCCCATACGAAGGCTGCTGAAGGAGGCGGACAAGGCGCTGCGGCCGCTCCCCTATCGGGTGGGCATACACATCGTCAGAAAATTCATGTTTCGAAAGTCCGGGAAAGGTCAAAGGATGCCTTCCTGAAAAGGTAACATGACGCTCTAACAGCGGGTGCAGCGACGTCATCCCAACGCCACGTCCAGCGCCATCATCAGCATGAATCCCAGGGCAAACAGGATGACCCCGATGTTGGAATGCTCCCCCGCGGACATCTCCGGGATCAGCTCCTCCACCACCACATACATCATGGCACCCGCCGCAAAGGAGAGCAGATACGGCAGCGCCGGCACCACCAGGCTGGCCGCCAGGATCGTCAGCAGGGTGCCCACGGGCTCCACCGCCCCGGAGAGCGTGCCATAGAGGAAAGCCCTTCCCTTGCTCTTGCCCTCCACGTGGAGGGGCATGGAGATGATGGCCCCCTCCGGAAGGTTCTGGATGGCGATGCCCAGGGCGAGGGCCAGCGCGCCGCCGGCGCTGATTTTGACAGAGCCGGACAGCAGCCCCGCGTAGACCACGCCCACCGCCATACCCTCCGGGATGTTGTGGAGCGTGACGGCCAGGACCATCATGGTGGTCCGCGTCAACGCGCTCTTGGGGCCCTCCGCCTTGTCCGCATATCGGTGTAGGTGGGGGATCACCGTGTCCAACAGCAGCAAAAACGCCATGCCGATCCCGAAGCCCACCACCGCGGGCACGAACGCCAAGCGCCCCAGGGAGGTCGCCTGCTCCATGGCCGGGATCAGCAAACTCCAGATGGAGGCCGCCACCATGACGCCGGAGGCAAAGCCGGTGAGCGCCTGCTCCACCCGCTTGCTCAGCGTCCGCTTCATGAACAGCACGCATGCGGAACCGGCCGTCGTCCCAATAAACGGGATCAATACGCCGGGCCATATCTCTTGCATCATGTGTCATCCGCTCCTTTCACGGCCCAGAGGACAAGCCCGGGCCTCTTTTCACTATTCTCCGTCAAAATCCATGCGGACGATCCGCATCCCCATGAACCCGTCGCCCAGCTTCGCCAACAGGCGGAACAAAGCGGGAACAGACGGATCCTTCAGATCGGTATAGCCCAGCATATACCCCCGGCTGGTGACGGTCGCCCCCTCCATCCAGGCAAGGTCGTCGAGGCGGTTCACAGCAAAGTAGTCCGAGATGCTGGTGATGCCCGCGTCCTTCACCCAGGTCTTGAGCATGATCTTCACCGCCCGCTGGCCGGCCGCATCGAAGACGAGCCGCCCGCCGGGGAAGCGCTTCGCCATCCGGGGGAACAGCTTTTTGATGTCCTCCGTTTTGAAATAGTAGAACACCCCCGCCGCCATCAGGCAAACGCCGTCGGACGGGTCGATTTCGTCCATCCATGCGGGGTCGTTGAGGTCGCAGCCCAGATTTCGCACCCGCTCGCTGGCCGGCAGCAGCCGATCCCGCACCGCGATCACGTCCGGCATATCGATGTTGACGATACGGCATTGGCCGTTGTCCACGTTCTCCGCCGTCTGATCGAGCCCGCAGCCCAAATTGACCAGCGTGGCCTTCGGGTGGTCCTGAAGATACGCCCGTATCTCGATCATAAGATCGTTCTCCCGCATGGCCACCTCCAAGGCGCCGAACTGGTGGGCAAGGCTCTTTGCCTGCTTTTCAAGGCCGGAAAAGTCGTAATCCAGCCGTTCGATCAGCTCCATGGCCTTGTCGTCCCGAAACAGATTCGGGAACCGCTCCGTGCATATCTTTCGCCCGTACAGCGGGATCACCAGGGTCTCCTGGACCGTGTTGTGCTCGATCCGTATCTTTTTTGCTGCGGAAGGGTGCGTCATGCCATGGTCTCCTTCATCCTGCGTATCTCATACTTCAAAGACATCTGTCTGTTTCTCCCTCCAAAGTTGGTTAGTTTTATCTAACTCATGGTACCACACCTTCACGACAAAGTCCATACCGGAGAGAAAAATCAAGGCATAGGGCTGGGGAAAACCCGTTTCCCGGAATCGCGGGATCGTCTGTTTTTGCTTGAGTAAAAAAGCGCCCTGTGCAGGCGCCGAAAAAACGAGGCGGATGATTGTACAGGAGCTTTTTACGGCAGTCGCCTGTCGCTTACCCGAAAAGATCGAACATGGTCTTCACGAACAGCAAGGCGATCATGACCACCATGACGGGCCGGACGAAGCGGGACCCGTTTTTCATGGCCAGACCCGACCCAACGTAGTTCCCCAGCATGGTGCAGGCCATGCCGGGCAGAGCCAGACGCCACAGGACCACCCCGTGGGAGATGAAGGTCACCAGGGCGCCGATGTTGGAGGCCAGGTTGATGACCCGGGTGTCGGCGGTGGCTTCCGCCAGGCCCATCCCCAGCCCCGCGGACAGGGCCATGATATAGAAGGTGCCGGCGCCGGGGCCGAAAAAGCCGTCGTAGGCCCCCACGCCCGCCCCACAAAGGAAGGCGATGAAGCTGGTTCGGGCGGGGGAAAGGTGCTTCTCCCGGCCCTCCTGGCCGAAGTTCCGGTTCAGAGCCAAAAACAGGGCGGAGGCAGGCAATAGCACCAGCAGGATGTATTGCATATACTTGTCGTCGATCCACAGGGCGACACGGGCCCCCAAGATGGCCCCCAGCACCGCCCCGACCGAGGCGGTCAGGGACAGGCCCCAGCGGATGCGGCCGCTTTTTCCATACCGATACACGGCCACCGCGGTGCCCATGGACATGCACATCTTGTTGGTGCCCAGGGCAAAGTGGGTGGGGAGCCCGGCCAGCATCAGGGCCGGCAGGCTGATGGTCCCGCCGCCGCCGGCGATGGCGTCGCACAGCCCCGCCACAAACAGCAGCGGGCACACGATCAGCAATTGTTTGACGAATTCGCTCATATCCAAACTCTACACCCCTTCCCGTACCCTGTCAATGGTCCCCTTTCACGCGGGAAAGGCGGAGGGTTAGGGAGCGGTGCGTTGTCCGGAAAAATTTTGTTGAGAAATTTCAAAAAAACACTTTACAACTTTAGCGTACTAAAGTATACTATGACCATTCCACAGACAAGGAGACACAAAACCCATGAAAAAGTACATCGCGATCCTTATGACGGCCCTGCTCGTCCTCTCCGGCCTGACCATCCGCACCGCCCTTGCGGAGGAGACCGATTCGGAATCCATACAGAAGAAAGGCACGCTGGTGGTTGGCATCACCGACTTTGCCCCCATGGACTATCCGGGCCCCGACGGTCAATGGATCGGCTTCGACGCGGACCTGGCCCGTGCCTTTGCCGAAAGCCTGGGCGTTGCGTGCGAGTTCACCGTCATCGACTGGGACAATAAGCTTCTGGAGCTGGATTCCGGCAACATCGACTGTATCTGGAACGGCATGACCCTGACCGACGGCGTCAAGGCCGCCATGGAGACCAGCAAGCCCTACTGCGGCAACGCCCAGGTGGTGGTGGCGCCCAAGGATAAGGCGGAGGGCCTGGACTACGCCAAGCTGACCTTCGCCGTGGAGGCGGGCTCGGCGGCCGATGAGCTGGCCCAGGAGAACGGCTGGCAGGTGGTCTCCCTTCAATCCCAGGCGGATGCCCTGCTGGAGGTGGCCTCCGGCGCCAGCGAAGCCTGCATCATCGACCAGCTGATGGCAGGCGCCATGATTGGCGAGGGCACCAGCTATCCTGATTTGGTCCTGGTGGAGGCCCTCAACGCCGAGGAGTACGGCGTGGGCTTCCGGAAGGGAAGCGATTTGGCCGCCAAGCTGGACAGCTTCCTGGATGAGAAGTTTGCCGACGGGACCCTTGCCGAGATCGCCCAGCTCTATGGCATCGACACCAAGCTCATCGCCCGGTAACAGCCCATGCTGCGGGAAGTCCTGCTGAATCTCCTGGGTGGCTTCGGCCAATCGCTGCGGCTGTTTTGCTATACGCTGCTGGGGGCGCTGCCCCTGGGCCTGGTGATCGCCTTCGGGTCCATGAATCGGTTCCAGCCCCTGCGCGCCCTGGTCCGAGGCCTGGTCTGGGTGGTCCGGGGCACGCCGCTGATGCTCCAGCTCATCGTCATCTACTACGGCCCCGGCCTCATCAACAAGGGGAACAACCTGTGGGGCGGCGGCGGCGCGGGGCGCATGACGGCGGCGGCCGTGGCCTTCATCCTCAACTATGCCTGCTATTTCTCCGAAATCTACCGGGGGGGCATCGAAAGCATCCCCCGGGGCCAGCGGGAAGCGGGCCAGGTCCTGGGCATGACCGGCCGCCAGATCTTCTTTCGGGTCCAATTGAAACAGGTCTATAAGCGCATCCTGCCCCCCATGGGGAACGAGGTCATCACCCTGGTGAAGGACACCTGCCTGGCCCGGATCATCGCCATCTATGAGCTGACCTATGCGGGCCAGGCCTATATCAAGTCCCACGGCCTCATCTGGCCGCTGCTGCTGACGGGGGTGTTCTATCTGCTGTTCTCGGGCCTGCTCTCCTGGCTGCTTCGGCGGGAGGAAGCGCGCCTCGGGTACTTTGAGTGAGGGGGAGCCATGGCATATCTGGAGATCATCGGCTTGGGCAAGCGATTCGGCGGCGTGGACGTGCTTCACGACGTGGATCTGACCTTGGAGAAGGGGCAGATTTTGTCCCTGATCGGCCCCTCCGGCGAAGGAAAAACAACTTTTTTGCGATGTTTGAACTTCCTTGAAACGCCGGATCGTGGTATACTGCGATTGAACGGGGAAACGCTCTTCGACGCCGCCCAGGTCAAAGCGAAGGGAAAAAAGCCCAGTCGCCGGGCCTTCGGGCTGGTGTTTCAGGCGTTTCATCTGTTTCCGCAATATACCGTGCTGGAGAACGTGATGCTGGCTCCTACCCTGGCGAAGAAGGGGAGGAGGGAGGAGCTGCGGGAAAAGGCCCTGGACCTGATCGCAAAGGTGGGCCTGGCCGACAAGGCGGACAGCTACCCAAACACCCTTTCCGGCGGCCAGCAGCAGCGGGCGGCCATCGCCCGGGCCCTGGCCATGGAGCCGGACGTGCTTTGCTTCGACGAGCCCACCAGCGCCCTGGACCCTCTGCTCACCCGGGAGGTGCTGAACGTGATCCGCCTCCTCAAGCGGGAGGGGCGAACCATGATCGTGGTCACCCACGAGATGGGCTTTGCCCGGGAGGCCTCCGATCGGGTGGCTTTCCTTTCGAGAGGGACCGTGGCGGAGTTGGGGACCCCGGGGGAAATCTTCGAGGCGCCCCGGACGGAAGCGCTCCAACGGTTTTTGCGGGAATAGGCCCGAAATATGTATGCCGTGGGAGGACGTCATGGATAAGCGTGGAAATCAGGAACTGATCCCGGAGCTGTTCGATACCATTCTCAAGCTGCGCACCCAGGAGGACTGCGCGGCTTTTTTTGCGGATCTCTGCACCGAGAAGGAGGTGGAGAACATGGCCTCCCGCCTGGCGGCGGCCCGGCTTTTGCTGGAGGGGAAGACCTATCTGCAGGTCATCGAGTCCGTGGATATCTCCTCCGCCACCCTGTCCCGGGTCTCCCGCTGCGTCCGTCACGGCACGGGATACACCCGAATGATAAACAGGGAATGATCCCCCTGCTTGTGACCCGGTCCAGGAAACGTCTATGAACAAGCGTCGCGACATCAGCTTCACACAGGGAAACATCATAACATCCATCCTGCTCTTTTCCCTGCCCATCATCGCCGGAGAGCTGCTGCAGAACCTCTACAACAGCGTGGATTCCCTGGTGGTGGGCAACTTCGTGGGCCCTGCCGCCCTGGCGGCCATCGGGGTCTGCGGCACGCTGACCCAGCTGCTGGTGGGCTTCTTCGTGGGCATGTCCATCGGCAGCACCGTGGTGGTCAGCAAGGCCTTCGGCCGGGGGATCGAGGAGGACGTTCAAAGAAGCATACGCTATACGTTCACCTTCTCCACCTGCTTCGGGGTGCTGTTATCCCTGGTGGCCATCCTGCTGTCCCCCCTTTTGCTGCGGGTCTCCGGGGCCAACCAGGAGGTGTTTTCCGAGGCACTGCTGTACTTTCGCATCTATCTTGTGGGCCTTCCGTTCACCGTTACCTACAACAGCGGGGCCGGGGCCCTTCGGGCACTGGGGGACTCCCAAAGCCCCTTTTTGGCGTTGGCGCTCACCAGCGTCATCAACGTGGCTCTGGATCTGCTGCTCACGGGGCTTCTGCGCATGGGGATCGTGGGCGTGGCCGTGGCCACGGTGATCTCCCAGGGCATTTCCGTGGCGTTCATCTGTCACAGGCTCCGCTGCCGCATCGGCGGGCGGTGGCGCTGATCTCCTTTTCCAACCTGTTCGTCTGGCGGTACATCAACCGGTTCAGCACCCTGCAGGTGGCGGGCGTTTCCATCGCCACCCGGGTGGACAAGTTCGTCAATCTGCCCATCAAGGCCTACGGCATGGCCATGGTCACCCTGGTGGGCCAAAATAGAGGCAGGCAAAACGGGGCTCGCATCCGGGAGGGCATCTGGCGCTGCGTTTGGCTGTCCCTTCTGACCTGGGTCCTCTTTGGGGTCGTGATCTACCTTGGCGCGCCGCGGATCGCCGCCATCTTCAACAGGGAAGAAACGGTGATCGAAACGGCGGTCGCCTTCATGCATACCCTTGTCCCGTTCTATTGTGTGATGGCCATGCGGGAGATCCTGCTGGGGGTCCTCCGGGGCTTCGGCAGGAGCACCGTCCCCATGGTGGTGACGCTGATCGGCATGGTGGGCATCCGGCAGCTGTATCTGTATCTGGTGATGAGGCCCGGGGCGGATATCCGGCTATTGTTTTACGGATACCCCTTGGGCTGGCTTTCGGCCACGATCCTGTTGCTTATCTATGCCCTGATCATCCGCAAGAAGCTGCAAGTGTAGCCCCCAATCCGAGCGCAAACAGCGCTCTTCAGGCTGTCGAAAAAGGCGGCAGACCATTTGCGGCAAAATGAACAGGAGTATACATGCAGGTGGAAATGGCGCAAACCGTCATTTCTTTTTAGCAAGATGCCGCACATTAAAGGCGTTTTCGTCCTCTCGCAGTACCTTTGTACAGCTTCGGGGCGAAGAACGCCGTTTCACAGGCGTTCTGTCAAGGTGGATTTTCAAAGGCACTGTCGGCTTTGGTCGGCGGTGCTTTTTTTGTTGTATCTTGTTGGAAATCATGATAGAATCAATACGACAAATCGGGATTTGTGGAGAGAGATATTATGAAGAAAACGGATCGCCTCGTTAATATCCTTGCTTCAGATATTGAGCATAAGGATGTTCTTGAAGTTGCTTGCGGAGCAGCAGACTTTT
>CADBYI010000051.1:0-905 GCA_902798825.1 uncultured Eubacteriales bacterium
CCCCAGATCGCCAACGGGACCCATGCCATTTTTTTGGCGTTGAGCGGTCTTTTGGAGCCCGGGGACGTGGTGTTTTCTGCCACAGGAAAGCCATACGACACCCTGGAAACCGCGGTGGGTCTGAACGGCAGCAAGCCAAATGCTCTTGCCCGCTTCGGCATCGAGTTTCGCATGGCGGAGCTGAAGGCGGCGGGGGAGAGCCCCTTCGATTTGGACGCCGTTATAAGCGGTATCCAGGATCATCCCGAGGTCAAAATGCTCTACGTGCAGCGTTCCCGGGGGTATGCCTGGCGGGAAGCCATCCCTGTGGACGCCATGGCGCCCCTGTTTCAACGGGTCAAGGCGATCCGACCGGATATCATCATTGCCGTGGACAACTGCTATGGCGAATTCACCGAGGAAAGGGAGCCCTCTGCCGTAGGCGCAGACGTGATCATGGGTTCCCTTATCAAGAACTGCGGCGGTGGCATCGCGCCGACGGGCGGATATGTGGCCGGGAGAAAGGAGCTGATCGAGCGCATCAGCTATCGTCTCACCGTGCCCGGTTCCGGTCGGGAGGTGGGCTCCTATGCCGCTTCCTACCGCCCCTTCTTCGAGGGTCTCTTTCTGGCCCCCCACACGGTGCTGCAGTGCCTGAAGACGGCCATGCTGTTCGGCGAGGTGTTCGGCGAGCTGGGCTATGAGGTCATGCCCGCCGGAGACAAGCCTCGTTCCGATATCGTCCAGTCCATCCGCTTTCGGGAGCCCAAGGAGCTCATCGCCTTCTGTAAGGCGGTGCAGCACGCCTCCCCGGTGGACAGCGACGTGACCCCGGAGCCCTGGGATATGCCCGGCTATTCCGACCCGGTCATCATGGCGGCGGGCACTTTCGTACAGGGGGCCACCACGGAGCTTAGCGCAGACGG
>CADBYI010000051.1:974-9144 GCA_902798825.1 uncultured Eubacteriales bacterium
TGGAGGTCCTGCAGGCGGTCCTGGAGCAAGGGAAGGCGGGGGAGAGATGAAGAAGTGTATCCTTGGCCTGAAGGCTGTTTGCGACGAATGCGGCGCCTGCTATGAGGAGCGCTGTGAGCTGGACCCCAACAAGCTTTGCGACAACTGCTTTAAGTGTTTGGAAATAACAGAGAGCTATCGAGAGATACCCATCGGCCGCGTGCTCATGGACGGAGCGGGGGACGGGCTGTACGTTCTGGACCCTGAGGAGGGATTGGAGCCGGAGATGGACCTCAACTTGGATCAGGGGGATTCGACGGGGGCTCCGGACGATCTGGAGTGGGTGTAGGGTCATCCCGCAGTTTGATATATTTGCTCGCCTGGCGCCGCCGTTCCTCCTGGATGGCGGCGTAGTGCTTTCGGGTGGTGTTCACGTCCTTGTGACCCAGCACGTCCGCCACCAGGTATATATCGCCGCTCTCCTGATAGAGCATGGTGCCATAGGTGCTGCGAAGCTTATGGGGGGTGATCTTCTTCAAGGGAGAGGCAATGCGGGCATATTTCTTGACCAGGTTCTCCACGGCCCGGGCGGTGATCCGCTTGCGCTGCAGGGAGAGAAACAGGGCATTCTCGTGACCGGGGCAGGGCTCCACCAGCTCTCGCTGCTCAAGATACGTCAAAAGGGCGGTTCGAACCTCGGGGCCGAAAGAAAGCATCTCCTGATTGCCACCCTTGCGGGTCACCAAGAAGATGTCCGAAGAGAAATCCACGTCATCTATGTCGATGCCCACCAATTCGCTGATACGGATACCGGTGCCCAAAAAGAGGGTGAGGATGGCCGTATCCCGGACCTTCGTGGTCTGGTGATAGGATTTTTGCCTTTCGGAGAGGCCTTTTCCGCCCTCGGCGATGTCCAGCAGGTCCGCCACCTCGTTGGCTTCCAGCCGAATGATGGCTTTTTCATGTATTTTCGGCGTGTCTACCAGGGAGGCGGGGTTGTTTTTTATCAGCTCCTGCCGATGATAATACTTAAAAAAGGACCGAATAGCGGACAATTTTCGTGCCTTGGCCCGTTCGTTGTTCTCCCGTTCCCGATCGTCGTCGCCCGTATAGAGGGACACGTGCTCCAAAAACAGCTCGATATCCAGGGCAGTGACCTTGTCCAAATCTTCCAGCGTCAGGGAGGTGGGGGTCTTTTTCTGAAAGGTCTCCACCTGCTCCGTACAGAATTTGAAAAAGTTTCGCAGATCAATAGCGTATCCGTATCGCGTCAGAACGCTGGTTTGCAGCTCCATGGCTCGAAAATACAATCCGGCGAACTTCGGCAGCTCGTTTTGCACGGCCCGAAGCTTCAACGTGTAATCTTTTTTCTTTTGGAGGGGGTAGTCGCTCATGCCTTGAATTGTAAAACAACTATTCGTTAAAGACAAGTTTAACGAATAGTTATTAACAGAAAAGTAACAGAACAAGCTCGTTTTTAGCTCTTATGACCCGAAACGATCCGCTGGGCGGCTTCCCGGGCCAGCTTGTCGCAGCGGTTATTGAACTCGTTGTCGGCGTGACCTTTGACCTTATGAAACTTCACGTCATGTCGTTCCAACAAAACCATCAGCTCTTTCCATAGGTCCTGATTTTCCACGTTGGATTTTGACGCCGTCTTCCAACCGTTCTTCGACCAATTTTCCAGCCACTTTTTTTCCAACGCGTTACACAGGTACGCGCTGTCCGTATATAGATCCACCTGGCACGGCTCCTTCAACAGCTTCAACGCCTCCAGCGCCGCCGTGATCTCCATGCGGTTGTTGGTCGTGTCTTCAGCGCCGCCGGAGCTTTCTTTTCGATGCTGATTGTACATCAAAACGCAGCCCCAGCCACCCGGTCCCGGGTTTCCGGAGCATGCGCCGTCCGTATATATGGTCACCTTTTTCATATATTATTCTATATCCTTGATCAATATATTATATTTTAATATACATTCGATTTGGAAATGCTTTATAGCAGATCCGCATTCGATTGCGTTCATTGTATCACTTTTTGCCAGGAATGTCGATATGCTATCCATTATCCAGCCGGCGTATTCATCCATTTGGGCCATGGGCGCCTTCTCCTTCAAGCCTATGAAGCTTTGTCGGGCCGCCGACAGGGACACGGACAGATCATTCATAAACTGGATCGCCTGGGACGGCATCAAGCCGTTTTTGTCGTATTTCAGGGCAAAATCCGTCAGAGAGCCAGGCACGCCCTGGATGGTCTCCATGGCCGCTTTCAGCTGCTGCGCATCGGCGCCTTGTCCCGATAAAACCACTTCGACGCCATCGGGATGGATGGAATAGGCGGTGTTTTCATAGCCGCTGCTGCGGACCTGCTGCTGGACCTGCAACAGACTTTCCTGATCCCTGTAGGCGGCGGCAAAGACACGGTTGTACCCCTGCTCGTCCTCATAGATGTATCCGCCAGCTCCCATGCGTTGCAGCGCAAGGGCCTGGGCGTGGGCTTCCTCCGGGTCCGCATAGGCCCCCATCTGCAGCAGATACCAGGAGGTCTCCGGCAGTTCGAACACGATCTTTTCCACGTCTGATGCTTCCACCGAGGACTCCTGGACTGGGGCCATGACGGCCGCCGCCGTGGGCTCCGGCGTCATGGTTTTTCCCATGATTTTGGCAAAGGTGGGCGTGATGAATCGATCCACCAGCTTATTCCCCAGATAGGACGTGCTGAGCAGAAACACCGTCAACAGACAGCTCAGCAGTATGAACAGAACGGACCGACCGCTGTACCCCTTCCCCGCCTTTTGCCGTTCCCGGTATCTTGTTTCATAGGTTCGTGACATATGATCGCCTCCCGTTATCCTTTGCTAAAAGGTATGCACGGGAGGCCATGATACAGAACGAGAGGCAAAAACAGCCCTTATTTCGATTCCTTCTTTTTGATGACCCTGTTCTTGAGCCGCGGCTTATCCGCCTTTTTATCGGCCTGTATGACCTCGAAAGGCGCATCCATGGAATCCTGCTCCCCTGCCCGTTCGGTGGGCTCTCCGGCCAGATCGGTATAGACGATGGCCGCTTCATCCACAGGGCCGAGGGCGATGGCGTTGGAGACGTATTTCTTCACGGTGAAGGTGAAGCAGGTCCAGTGGCCCACCTCGCTTTGGACGGTGATCTGTTCGCCCAGCTTTTCCATGATCTGCTTGGCGATGGAGAGACCCAGGCCGGTGCCCCCTTCCTTGCGGGACCTGTCGGTCTTATAGAAGCGCTCAAACACGTGGACCATGTCGTCCGGTGCGATGCCACATCCCGAATCCCACACGGACACATGGATATCGCTGTTGTCCTGCCGGGTGCTGATGCGAACGGTCCCGCCCTCGCCGGCGTAGCGCATGGCGTTGTCCAACAGGATCACCAGCACCTGTTCGATCCGGTCCGGATCAGAGAGAACGTCGGGCAGGTCCTCCTCCATATCCAGCTCCAGGTGGATGCCCTTTTGCTGGGCGTTCTGCCGATAGCTCTGGTATACGTCGTCGATGAGCTCGCCGATGTTGAAATTGGTCTTTTCCATATACTCCGTGCCGGACTGGAGACGGGACAGCTGCAGCATATCGGTGATAAGCCGGCTCAACCGTTCCACCTCGTGGAGCATAATGCCATAGTACCGCATCTTGACGGCGTCATCCTTGATCATCCCGTCGGAAAGGGGTTCCAGCAGACCGCGGATGGCGGTAAGGGGCGTTCGAAGCTCATGGGAGATGTTGGCGATATAATCCCGCCGCATCTTTTCCAGATTTTCTATCTCCGTCACATCCTTGAACAGGCCCACCACGCCCGTACAGGTGTCGTTCTCCCCCATGACCGGAACGATGGATATCCATAGATACTTGTCGCCGGGCAGGGTATAACGAAGGGTGTTGGGCTCCCGGGTCTCCAATACGCGGCGGAAGGCCTCCCATATGGACGTATCCGGGATCAGATCGTGGGGCGTCTTCACGTCCACCGCCCCGAACATCTTCATGAGAGCCGGGTTATAGTGGGTCAGATTCCCCGTGTTGTCCAGGGCCGCCACCCCATCGGTAAAGCTGGAAAGGATATACCACAGCTGCCGCTTTTCGCTGTCCAGCTGATAGATGGTCTGGGAAAGGGTGTCGCTCATGCGGTTCATGGCCCGGGCGAAGATGCCTATCTCCCCGTGAATGTTCTCATTGGCCCGAACGCTGTAGTTCCCGTTGGTCAGTTCTATGGCCACCTTGGTCATTTCACTGATGGGCTGGTTGATCCGGCGGATGCTGGCCAAAGAAACGATGAGCAGCACCGGTACGATGATGACGCCCAGAATGCGCAGCGCATTGTTCAGCTTGCCAAAGGCGGCGTCGATGTGCTGAATCTCCCGAACGAAGATCAGTCCGCCCTCGATGACCCCGTCGGAGCCGTACAAAGGCTCTCCAACGGCGATGGCGTTGATGTGACTGGTGAGCTGCAGATCCTTCTTTCGGATCTTTTGCCCTTCCAGAATGTCGAACTGCACGCTTTGGATGTAGGCATTGTTGTATTCGGCTATGTTGGTGACGGCTTCGATGCCCGCCGAGGCGTAATAGAAATAATAGTATTTCACGTCCGCCGTGTTGCTCAAAAAGCCCAGGGACCTGGAAAAGGAGGATCGACTGGAAAACATATCGTCCCGCACCTCATAGATCCCCTGGGCGGAACTCATGGCAGAATCCAGCGAATCCAGCTCCAGATCGATATAGGTTTTTCGCCCAAAATAGGAGTATGTCCCCAGGATGGCCAAATCCGCAAGGAGCAGCACCAGCACGAACAACGCCAGCGTTCTACGGAACAAAAAGCCTTTCATCTTGGATCATTCCAGTTCAAACTTGTATCCGACCCCGTAGATGGTCTTGATGCTCCACCCAAGGCCCGTGGAATCGAGCTTGGCCCGCAGGCGCTTGATATGGGTGTCCACCGTGCGGGTCTCCCCCGCGAAGTCATAGCCCCAGACCTTGGACAACAGGGTGTCCCGGGTGAAGACGTGGCCGGGATTGGAGGCCAAAAGGAAGAGTATCTCGATCTCTTTCGGCGTGCAGATGACCGGTTCGCCCCGCAAAAGCACCGTATAGCTGTTCAGATCGATCATAAGTCCGTTGTGCTGGATCACGTTTTTGCCGGAGTCCTCCCCCGACGCATGGTTCTCCGTCCGGCGCAGAATGGCCTTGATGCGGGCCACCACCTCCCGGGGACTGAAGGGCTTGACGATATAGTCGTCCGCGCCTAGCTCCAACCCAACGATCTTATCCACTTCCTCGCCCTTGGCGGTGAGCATGACGATGGGGACCTGGCTGGTCTTGCGGATCTCCCGGCACACGTCGATGCCGGTTTTTCCGGGCATCATGATGTCCAGCACGCAAAGAGAAACGGAGCTGTCCGCGGCGGCCACGGCAGAAATGCCGTCATAGCAGTCCACTGTCTTGAATCCTTCAGCTTCCAGATATATTTTCAACGACTCGTGTACGATGGGATCATCGTCTGCGATCAGTATTTTCGTGTCCATATGACGCCTCCTTGCGTTTTTTCAGGTAAGATTATACCATATTTGAAAAAAATGGGAAGAAGGAATATCCTTTTTACCCAAACCGTTTGCTTCTTTGCCACATTTTTCGACGTCAGTCGATGCGCAGCCTGTCATATGCCTGCTGCAAACGGGCCATGGTATCCTGGATGTCGGTCAGGGTGTTGGCGGCCGCCGCCCGGCCGATCAGCTCCGCCAATTCGTCCCTTTCATCGACGGCAAGATACTCTGCCGTGGAAAGGAAGACGGTAGCTTCGTTGACCAGTACGTCTCGATCGCTCTTGGCGGCGGAAAGACTATCCGCCAGGTTGCATACCGGCAGACTGTTGATATAGCCCTCCGTGGTCTTGTCCGTGCGCACATAGGTGTCCCCAAATATCTTTTGTAGCACATCGTCCGACAGGTCGAAGAACATGGAATCCGGTCGAATCAGCACATAGGTCACGTCCTCCACCGTGCGGGGGTCACAGGAGGCGCTGGCCCGGCAGTTGCTCTCCCGGCAGATGCTGACGGTCACGTGCATATCGCAATAGTCCGTTGGTACGGAATCATAGTCGTACCAGTCGGAAATCAGGTTGAACCTCTTTCCGTTACTCTGATACTGAATGCAGCCCGGGGAGGCCAGCTTTCCGGAAACGGGACAAACGGTCCGCTCCACCATGCCCAGCATGGTGGTGTTTTCGTTGATGATGGGCCCATTCGCATGGTCCTTCATTACCTTCGTCATGAACGCCTTCCATAGTGCCGCTGCAAAATCACCGCCGGTGGAGCCCGTCTTCAGCTTGTTGCTGGGCAGATCGTGACCGATCCAGACCACGGCGGTGTAATCGCAGGTCATGCCGGCAAAGTATACGCTGGAATACTTGGAGTTGGTGCCCGTCTTCCCCGCCACGGTGTATCCGTCCAGTGCCGCCTGCTTGCCGGTGCCGCTCTTGACTGCGTCCGTCAGGATATCCACCAGCTGATAGGCGGTGCTGGTCTGTTGGAACACCCGTCTGGCGCCGCTGCGTATCACGTCAGCATCCAGGACCACCCGTCCGTTCTCGTCCTCCACCCGGGTGAAGGAGATGGGGCGCCAATAATACCCGTTATTGGCGATGGCTGCATAGGCCGCGCACATCTGGATGGGCGTGATGCCGGAGGTCCCCAGAGCGAGGCCGGGGCCGTCCAGATTCAGCTGGGCGGCGGGGATGCCGAACCGCTCCATATATTCCGTCGCCGTGGCGATGCCCACGTCCTCCATCAGGACCCGGGCGGCTACCACGTTCAGCGATTGAGCAAGGCCCGTCCGTAAGGTGACGAACCCATAGGTCCGGCTGGAGGAGAGTCCGCCGCCGGGATACCCCTTTTCCGTCCCCCAACCGGCGATGGTGCCCTCGGCGTTGATGACCACGGATGCAGGCGACATGCCCTTGTCCAGGGCAGGCCCGTATACGGCCAGAGGCTTGATGCAGGAACCAACCTCCGTATAGCTTTGGGACGCCCGGTTCAACCCCTTGCGGATCAACGGCTCGTCCCGTCCGCCCACAATGGCGCGAAGGCAGCCGTTGGAATGGTCGATGACCACCGCGGCGGCCTGGGGTTCCACGGTCTGAATGGTGACGGTCTCGGATATCTCCTCCGTCATGGTGGCGGCGTTGGCGTCGGCAAGCTCCGGATACCCGTCCCATGTGGACAGGGTCTCCTGCACCGCGTTCTGCACCGCCGGGTCCACGGTGGTGAAGATCTTATATCCGCCGGTTCGCAGCATGTTTTCATAATAGGACCGATTGGCGGCGGTGTCCGCCACCCCATCCTGGGCCATCCAGTTGGTGATCACATCTAAGATGGCGTACTCCACAAAATACGCCATCTCATACATCTTGGCGTTCTTGCTTTCGGGCAGGATGGTGTCCTCTTCCTCCAGAGCAGCCAGATACTGGTCGCGGGTGATATATCCGTTCTGGTACATCCGTTCCAACACCGTGTTGGTTCGATTGATGGTCCGATAATAGGGAGTTCCCTCCCGATAATACATATTCTGTCGCGGGTTGTAGAAATAGGGGCTCTGGGTGAGACCGGCCAATAGCGCACACTCGCGGATGGTCAGCTCGGACAGCTCCTTCCCGAAATAATCCTTCGCCGCTGCCTTGACACCGTAGTCCGAACCGCCCAAATAGATGTCGTTCAGGTAGGCTTCCAGAATCTGATCCTTGTCCACCACCTTTTCCAGCTGTATGGCCAGATACGCTTCCTGGGCCTTGCGCTTGTAGGCGCGCTCGACAAGCACGTTCGGCTCCATGGCGTCGCAATAGAAGTATTCGCGCCACTGATCGGAGAGAACGTCTCCCATCGCGCCGCCGATCGCCTTAAAAAGTCCCATTGTGCAGCACTCCTCTCGTTTTTTTCGAGCGTCCTGCTCAAAAAGTGATTTTACAATAACACATCATAATATTAACATAAAAAGCCGTTTCGTACACGGGGTTTTGCGTGAAAAGACGCTCTTTTACAACCAAAATTTTAGAGAAATCATTTCGCCTTTGCATCACCCGCAGGGGTGAAAAATGTCGGGGGGCTTCCGAAGGGTTTTTAATTCAAAGCCAACACAAAGCCCCAAAGACCCTAAGAAAAGCATAAGGATTATTCTTAAGAAAAC
>CADBYI010000052.1 GCA_902798825.1 uncultured Eubacteriales bacterium
CGGACCAGGGCGTCCTCCGTTTCAAGGGCCCGGGCAAAGACCCGGTCCAGGGCGTCCCGGCCCAGATCGTCGTATCCATAGCCCTCCGTGGGCGCAAAATGCCGGGGTGAAACAGGTTCCCCGCGAAAAGCGTCCAGGACACGCTTCTCGTTGATCAGGGCGATCTCCTCCAACTGGGCAAAGGGCCGCTGTAAGCGCTGCTCCGCCCCACGAACCAGTTCAGAATAATCCATCATTCGAATATTGTCTCCTTCACGTACCCCTCGATCATCGGGTATGCTTCCTCATAGTGTTCACAGTCGAACCAACGGATGCGCTCATCCCGCCGAAACCAGGTCAGCTGGCGCTTGGCGAACTGGCGCGTGGCCCGCTTGATATTGTCTACGGCCATATCCAAGGACACTTCCCCATCCAGATACGCAAACAGTTGAGCGTATCCGATGGCCTGCAGGGCGGGCAGCTTCCGGTCGTATCCCCTGTCCCTGAGGCCCTTCACTTCGCTAAGCAGCCCCTGAGCCATCATTCGATCCACCCGGTCGTCGATGGCGGCATACAGCTTCTCCCGCGGCATGGTGAGGCCTATGCGGATGGCAGGATAGCGGTCGCGACGCTGGGCGGTCAAATACGCCCGGTTGAAGGAGGAGAAAGGTTTCCCACTGAGCAGGAACACCTCCCTGGCCCTGACCACCCGCTTTTTGTCGTTCAGATGCAGCTTTTCTCCGGAGGGACCGTCGTCCTCCTTCATCTGCCGGAAAAACGATTCCGGATCGGCGTCGTATGCACGTTCCAGCCGGCTGCGCAAGTCTTTATCCGACGGCAGCGCATAGCCCATGTCCTCCAATACCGCGTCGCAGTAAAGGCCGCTTCCTCCCACCAAAATGGGCTGAACGCCTCGCTGCATCAGGTTCTGCAGCGCAGCGTCTGCGGCCTGCTGAAAGGCTGCCACGGAAAAGTCCTCGTCCGGGTCCACCATATCGATCAAGTGATGGGGTATTCGCCGCCGCTCCGCCACATCGGGCTTGGCGGAACCGATGTCCATGCCCCGGTAGACGGCCACGGAATCGATGGAGAGTATCTCTCCCCCCCATCGTTCAGCCAGCCGCAGGGCGGTCTCGCTTTTATGGCAGGCCGTGGGGCCGCATATCAGCAGCAGCTGTTTCATACGATGCGCTTGAACATCTTTTCCATGTCCCGGCGGGAAAGACGCGCCACGACCGGCCGGCCATGGGGACAGGTCAGGGGGATGCCCTGCTCCACATAGGTCTTGAGAAGACTGATGATCTCCTCCCTATGCAGGGCTTCGCCGCCCTTCACAGCATGCTTGCAGGAGGCATAGATGAGCTTTTCCCGGACCAGGGCTTTCTTGGCGCCCTTCCCCGCCTCCCCAATGGCGTTGATGGCCTGATGGAGCGATTCACCGTCAAAAATCACGCCGTTCAGCACCGGAACAGCGATCAGATTCAGATTGAGAGCGCCGACCCGTTCGAAACGGTAGCCCAGTTCCTCCAGCTCCGTCTGCCATTCCTCCACCAATTCGCACTCCCGGGGCTGCAGCGTCAGCAGTTGGGGAATGAGCAGTTCCTGGGAGGCAGCCGCCACCTCCCGGGCGTTGAACTCCTCATACAGGCGGCGCTCATGGGCGGCATGCTGGTCGATCAGATAGAGATCGTCTCCGTGCTGCACGATCCAATAGGTGTTGAAGGCGCAGCCCACGATGTTCACCGCAAAGTCCAGGGGCAGCGCATCCTGCTCCGCCTTCTTAGGAAGCGGAGCCTCCTCCGTTTTTCGGTTTCCCGCCACAGCAAACACCTCGATGCCCGATACCTTCGGTTCCACCGTGTCCTTTTTGGGGAACGTATTATAGGTGTACCCGGCGCTGCTTTCCTTCAGTACGGACCGAGGCGGCACGACGATCTGGCTCTTGAACGCTTCCGTATAGCTGGTGACGGGTTTTTCCTGTTTTTTCACCTGGGCATAGGGCGTATCAGCCGAAAAAGGTCTGCCCTCCGGCTTCTCTTCGATGGTATCGGCAGGCACAGCAGGCTGCTTGGGCAGCTGTACCTGGGGAATCACCGGCGCTTTGAGGGCCTGTACGCAGGCGGCGGTCACGGCGTACTCCACCCGGGGCTGGTCCACGAAGCGGACCTCCGTCTTGGCCGGGTGGACGTTCACGTCCACCTCCTCCTTGGCAATGGTGATATTGAGCAGGGCAAAGGGATAGCGCCCCACCATCATGCGGGTGTCATAGGCCTTCTGAACGGCCGAAAACAGGCCCACAGAGCGGATATATCGGCCGTTGACGAAGATGGTCTCCATGGACCGGTTGGGCCGGGATATCTCCTGATTTCCAACGAAGCCCTCAATGCGCACATAGCCGTTGTCCAGGAGCACCGGCAGCAGCCGATCTGTGATCTGGGCGCCGTATACGCAGAAGATGGCGTTCTTCAGCTGGCCGTCCCCATAGGATTCATAGACGCATTTGCCGTTGCTCAAAAAGCGAAAAGCGATATCCGGTCGGCCGAGGATGGCACGGGCCATGAAATCGCCGATATACCCCGCTTCAGACCGAGCAGAGCGCATGAATTTGAGCCGAGCGGGGACCTTGGCAAAGAGGTTGTCCACCTGTATGGTGGTCCCAAACACGCAGGAGCAGGCTTCGTTTGATACCAGCTTGCCGTTGTCAAAGACGACTCTGGTACCCCACTCCCCGCCAGGAACTCGGGTGGTCATGGTCACGCAGGAGACCGCGCCGATGGAGGCCAGTGCCTCACCCCTGAACCCCAGCGTACCGATGGCGGCCAAATCCTCCTGGGTGCTGATTTTGCTGGTGGCGTGACGCAGAAAAGCCGTGGGACAGTCCTCAGGCAGGATACCGCTGCCGTTGTCCGTGACCCGAATGGAGCTTAGCCCCCCATCGGTGATATCCACGGTGACGGCCGTGGCGCCTGCGTCCAGAGCGTTCTCCACCAGCTCCTTCACCACGGAGGCGGGACGCTCCACCACCTCGCCGGCGGCGATCTGGTTGGCAAGAGCAGGCGACAGTACTTTGATCAGCATAGTCTTTTACTCCTTCCACGCGTCCCGATAGGAATACAGCTTCTGCAGCGCCATCATAGGGGTCAAATTCTCCAAATTCAGCGCTTTTAGATCTGCCAGGATCGCTTTATCCACCGGGCTATCCACCGATTTTTCCGACTTATCCACGGATAAAGTCTTGTTATCCACCGTTTCTATGCGCTCATTCTTATGCATAGTGGCCATGTCAGAATTTTCCAGGCCCTGCAAAATCTGGCCCGCGCGGGCGATCACAGCGTCGGGGATGCCAGCCAGGCGCGCCACCTGCACGCCAAAGCTTTTGTCGGCGCTGCCCCGGACGATCTTGCGTAAAAACAGGATGTCCTCTCCTATCTCCTTCACGGAGATGCGATAGTTCTTCACGCCGCTAAGCCTGCCCTCCAGTTCGGAGAGCTCGTGATAGTGGGTGGCAAAGAGGGCCTTTGCCCCGCAGGTCTCCTCCGCAGCGATGAACTCCAAAACCGCCCAAGCGATGGACAGTCCGTCATAGGTGCTGGTGCCCCGGCCGATCTCGTCCAGGATCAGCAGGCTATCCTTGGTGGCGTTGTTGAGGATGTTGGCCACCTCGCTCATCTCCACCATAAAGGTGCTCTGTCCGGAGGACAGATCGTCGCTGGCGCCGATGCGGGTGAATATGCGATCCACCAGACAGATTTCGGCGGACTCCGCCGGCACGAAGGACCCTATATGGGCCATAAGCACGATGAGGGCCACCATGCGCATATAGGTGCTCTTGCCTGCCATATTGGGACCGGTGATGATGAGCAGACGGTTCTCCTCTCGATCCAGCAGCACGTCGTTGGGGATGAAGCCGTCCTGCAGCGTCCGCTCCACGATGGGATGGCGGCCGTTGTGGATGGAAATCACTCCGTCCTCCCCCATCCTTGGCCGAACGTATCGGTTGGTTACCGCTACCTGAGCGAGGGCAGCGTATACGTCCAGTCGGGAAATAAGCTGGGCGTTTCGCTCCAACCGTTCCGTTTCAGGCAGCAGGCCGTCCCGCACCTGGCTGTATAGCTCCCCTTCCAGTTTGATGAGGCGCTCATTGGCGGTGAGGATGCGGTTTTCAATGTCCTTCAATTCCGGCGTGATATATCGTTCGGCGTTGGTCAGGGTCTGCTTGCGCTGGTAGTAGTAGGGCACCTGGTTCACGAAGGACTTGGTCACCTCCAGGAAGTACCCGAAGACCTTGTTGAAGCCGATGCGCAGATTCTTGATGCCCGTGCTTTCCCTCTCCCGGATCAGCACGTCGTCCAGCCATTTCTTGGCGTTGCCGGAGATGTCCCGAAGCTCGTCCACCTCCTGGTTGTAGCCTGCGCGGATGACACCGCCCTCCTTCAGGTTGGGGGCAGGATCGTCGTCGATGGCCCGGTCGATGCGGTCGATCACGTCCTCCATGCGATCCAGTTCCTGACGAATGGAGGATACGTCCGCTGACGTGCAATCCGAGATCACGTCCAGCACCGGTCCGATCTGGCGAAGGGAACGGGACAGGGCGATACAATCCCTGGGGTTGATGGTCCCATAGGCGATCTTGGAGCACAGGCGCTCGATGTCGTATATCTTGTCCAGGTGTTCCCGAAGCTTCGTGCGCAGGACCGTGTTCTCAAACAGCTCCTTCACCGCTTCCTGTCGGGTCTCGATGGCTGAGATATCCTGCAAAGGACAGTCGATCCAGCTGCGCAGCATCCGTCGGCCCATGGAGGTCCTGGTCTCGTCCAAAAGGTACAACAACGTGTTCTTGCCGCCGCTGCCCGTGCGGATGCCCTCGGTGAGCTCCAAGTTCCGCCGGGTGTTCACGTCCAGCTGCATGAATGCCGACCGGCTCACCACGGACAGACGGCGGATATGGGAAAGCCCGTTCTTTTGCGTATCCTGCAAATACTGCAATAGACCTCCGGAAGCTGATATCGCAAGGGGCATCTGGGAGCAGCCGAAGCCGTCCAGGGTGGAGACGTCGAAGTGCTTTTTCAGCGTTTCCGTGGCCCGGGCAAGCTGAAACACGCTGTCCGGCTGCTTCTCCAGATAGCACAAGCTCTGCAGCTTCTTTTTCAGATATTCCTGTTCGAATAGGGCCTCGTTGGACACGCACTCCGTAGGCGCGATGCGGATGATCTCGTCCAGCAACGCCGTCTCAGGTTCCTTGCCCCGGATCTCGCCCGTTCTGAATTCACCGGTGGATACGTCCGCATAGGCATAGCCATAGCCGCTGCGGTGGGCATAGACGGACAGCAGATAGTTATTTTTGCCCGCATCCAGCAGCTTTTCCTCTATGACCGTACCCGGTGTGATGACCCGAATGACAGCCCGGTCCACCAGTCCCTTGGCCAAAGCCGGGTCCTCCATCTGCTCGCAGATGGCCACCTTGTGTCCGTGGCTAATGAGCCGTTGCACATAGGTGTCCACGCTGTGATAGGGCACGCCGCACATGGGCGCCCGCTCCGGCAGACCGCAATCCCGGCCCGTCAGCGTCAGCTCCATGATCTTGCTGCCCTCGATGGCGTCCTCAAAGAACATCTCATAAAAGTCGCCCAGCCGATAGAACAGGAAGCAGTCAGGATACTGCTCCTTCATCTGCAGATAGTGGCGCATCATGGGCGACATGCCGTCTACGATCTTCATGCTTCCCCGTCTTTCTGTTCCCATTTGACAGAGCAGCCTTCCCCGCAGGTGCCGCAGTTCCCCCCACAGGCGAAGGAAACGGTCCCCTTGGCGGAGGCCAGATACTGATTCATGGCCTTATTGGCCGCCTGCAGCTCCACGATCTTTGGATTCTGGCTCAGGAGGAAGCCGATATAGTCCATATCGTTGCTAAGCCGAACGGCCTCGTCTGCATCGAAGCCCTCCGTTTGGATCAGCTTCTCCAGCCGGGCGTTGCCCTCCTCATATTCCTTGACCATGGCGGCCAGCTCCGTATCCTCGTTGACGGCCCGCTTCGCCTTCATATACCGATGGATCTCGTCGGCGGCGAGCACGTCCAGCATGCCCTTCTTCTTTTCTTCCATATTCTTTTACTCCATTCTACCCAACAGGGAATTTCGCGCACATTCGGTGACAATCACCGGTTGATAGGTGCCCAGCAGCCCTTCGTCGCCGGGGAAATAGACCATCTTGAAGGTGTCAAGCTTCCCAAAGAGGACGGTCTGCTGCCGTCGGTCGAAGCCCTCGACAAGCACCTCTCCCCTGTGTCCCAGGTACTTTTGGTTGTTTTCGGCGGTCTTCCTCGCCTGCAGGTCATTCAGCATTTTAAGCCGATCCTTCTTCACCTGTTCCGGTATCTGGTCCGCCGCCTCTGCTGCCCGGGTACCCTTGCGGGGAGAATACTTGAAGGTGAAAGCCGCCGCATACCCCACCTGGTCCATGAGGGACAACGTGTCCTCAAAATCTTTGTCAGTTTCCCCGGGAAAACCGACGATCACATCGGTGGTCAGCTCTATATCCGGCACCGTCCGTCTAAGCTCCTCTACAAGCTGCAAATATCCCTCTCTTGTATATCGGCGGTTCATCCTTTCCAGAATGGCGGTGCTGCCCGATTGAACAGGCAGATGCATATGATGGCACACCTTTTCGTTCTCCGCGATGGCCCCCATGAGCCGGGGCGAAAGGTCCTTTGGGTGGCTGGACATATACCGGATACGGCGGATGCCGTCCACGCGGTTCACGCTCTTCAACAGGTCGGCAAAGTCAACGCCCATGCCCTTTCCGTAGGAGTTCACGTTCTGCCCCAGAAGGGTGATCTCCGTGATCCCCTGGTCCGCCAGGGAACGGACCTCCGACACAACTTCCTCCGCTGTCCTGGACCGCTCTCGGCCCCGCACATAGGGCACGATGCAATAGGAACAGAAGTTGTCACAGCCGAAGGTGATGTTGACGAAGGCGGAGAAGGGATTGGACCGCCTGGCGGGAAGGCCCTCGCAGATGGCGAATCCCTCTTCCTCCGTGAGAATGAGCCGTTCACCGTTCAGACTACTCAGCATCAGCTCCGGCAGCCGCCACAACTCGTTGGTGCCGAACACGAAATTGACGAAGGGGAAACGGCGCATGATCCTTTTTGCTACGTCCGCCTGCTGCATCATGCAGCCGCAGACGCCGAGGATCAACTCCGAATCGGCGTCCTTTCGTTCCTTCAGCGCGCCAATATTGGCCAGCAGCCGCTTTTCCGCATGGTCCCGCACGCAGCAGGTGTTGAACAGGATCACATTTGCCTCATCCTTCGTTTCGGACGGCGCATAGCCCATCTGCTGCAGGAGGCCGGCCACGGTCTCGGAATCCCGCACATTCATTTGGCAGCCATAGGTTTCGATATAATAGGTCTTCCCCTGGCCGGATATCCGGTCAGATACCTCTTGGGCCATGCCCTTTTGCAGCTCTATTCGATTCGGATCGATCAATTTTGCCTGCATCCACATATTACTCCATATTAATCTAATGTATTATAGCGCATTTTCATGGAGGGGACAACAGTATTTTTTCTTGTGCATCGGTCCAAAGGATGGTACTATGTACCTGAAGCAGACAGGAGGTCCCCTATCATGTTTTTGGAAGATAAGGCCTATGTGGCCAACGCAAACGGCAAGAAGATATACCTGCTCCCCGGCATGGCTAACCGCCACGGTCTCATCACCGGCGCCACGGGCACGGGCAAGACCGTGACCATGAAGGTGCTGGCGGAAAGCTTTTCCGATATGGGCGTTCCCGTGTTTTTGGCTGACGTGAAGGGCGACGTGTCGGGCCTGACAGAGCCTGGGGTGGATTCGGAGAATATGCAAAAGCGGATCGACAAGTTTGATCTGCAGGACTGCTGGAGTTACCGTGGTTACCCCGTGGCTTTCTGGGACATTTTCGGGGAAAAGGGCATCCCGATCCGCATCAAGGTGTCCGACATGGGCCCCCTCATGTTTTCCCGCTTGCTGGGCCTTACAGAGGTCCAGACGGGGGTTCTGCACATCGTCTATCGGGTGGCGGACGACAAC
>CADBYI010000053.1 GCA_902798825.1 uncultured Eubacteriales bacterium
ACCACGGCCTTTGCCCGGGCGGTGGTGCCGGAGGTGAAAAAGAGGATCTTGCCCCGGCCGCCCTCCGCCTGGGCCGTAAGATGGGGCGAAAGCAGCTCCTGCAGGTCCTCGTCCCCCCAGATGTCGCTCAGCTCCGCCTCCCGAACCATCTCGATCAGGGCGGCGTCCGAGGCGTTTTCATCCAGCAGGACCAGCCGCTTGCCGGCGAGGACCGTGGCGAAGATCTCCACCACGCAGTCGAAGCTCCCGTCGCACAGGATGCCCCGGGCCATCCCCGGCTGTTTCTTCAGCTCCTCAGCCCGCCGGAGCGCTCGCTGCCGCAGTTCCGAAAAGGTACATGGGGCGGGTTCGTTCCCCCGGGCGAAGAGAAGGGCCGGCCGGTCCGGCGCGCTAATGGCCCAATGGTCCAACAGCTCACGAAAGCCTGAAAAGCGCATGTGCTCACCCCCTCATGGGCCTTATGGTACCACACTTTCGTCGGAATGAAAAGGAATCCTTTACTTTTTTTAAAAAAAGCGTGCATTTCATAAGGGATTGCGTTACAATAAAACAGATGGAAACATCCAAGATGTTGAGGAGGAAGAAAAATGGATAAGAACACCCGTATCTGCATCGTGGGCGGCGGCCCGGCCGGCCTCTCCGCCGGTATGTATCTGGAACAAAAAGGCTATGAGAACTACACCATTTTGGAGCGGTTGGATCGCGTGGGCGGCAAGTGCTGGTCCCCCACCTACAACGGCCGGCGCTACGAGATGGGCGCTATCATGGGCGTGCCCAGCTACTATGCGGTCCACGACGTGGAGGAGTTTTGCGGCATCACCCACGACGGCCCCAAACTCAACCGGAACTATAAAAACAGCAAGGGCGACGTCATCGAGCCCTTTGAGCCTAAGAAGAACATCCTCAAGATCCCCCGCCTGCTGAAGATGAAGAAGCAGGTGAAGAAGCTGGGCGAGATCCTGGAGACAAAATATAAGGGCTACGACGTGAACGGCCACAGGGGCGTGGCCGAGGGCCGGTACGACGGCTTCTCCCAGGCCAACGCCAAGCGGGAGCCCATCAGCGGCGTCAACCCCAACCTGAAGGACCTTTGCCTGCCGTTCAGCGAGTTCTGCCGGATCAACGGCGTGGAGCTGACCCAGGATATCTGGATCGGGCCCTACACCTCTTTCGGCTACGGCTACTTCGACGAGATCCCCGCGGCCTACGTTTTGAAGTATCTGGACTTCCAGACCTGCATGAACTTCGTGAAGGTGAACCTGTGGACCTGGAAGAACGGCACCCAGTACATCTGGGAGCAGCTCAACGACCATTTGAAGCACCCCGCCCGCCTGAACAGCACCATCGAAAAGGTGGAGCGCAAGGACGGCAAGGTCTTCGTCACCGTCAACGGCCAGGTGGAGGAATATGACAAGATCATCGTCACCGCGCCGCTGTACATCCCCAACAAGCGGACCGACGGCCAGAAGGGCATGGTGGAGTACTTCGACGCCCGGGAGGACGAGAAGGCCCTCTTCTCCAAGATCGACTACGAGCGCTACGACGTGCTGGCCGTGGAGACCAAGCCCGAGGATCATCCCGAGATCTCCTACTACGTGTTCGAGAACATGCAGAAGGAGCGCCTGGGCCATCTGATGGTCTACTATCGCCGCTGGAAGGACACCAAGGACCAGGTTATCACCACCTACGCCCTGCGCAAGCACAAGGACACCAAGGAAGTGCCCTACGAGGCGTGCCGGCAAATGGTGCTGGACGACCTCAAGACCATGCACAACCCCGCCTCCAACGTGATCAACGAGTGGAGCGTGTACTACTTCCCCCATGTCTTCTCCAAGGACTATGCCGACGGCTGGTACGACAAGGTGGAGGCCATGCAGGGCAAGTACGACACCTACTACGCGGGCGAAGTCATGAGCTTCGGCGACATGGACGAGACCGCCGAGTACTCCCGCGAGCTGGTCGAAAGATTCTTCTGATTCAGTCTGTCGAAACCTGCGGTTTCAACAGACTGGATCGCCTGCGGGCGGGTTTTGCGGCGCATGCCTGAAATGCTTCGCATCTTCGGGCGGCAGCGCCGTAAGGGGTCAAATCCACCGCACATGTCGCTGGATTTGACGTGTTTGAAGCCGCCCGTTCTTCCTTCGCAGCCAGAGTGCCGCGCGGCTACACCGCGCGAAGCATTTCATTCCAGGCTTTGAGGGAGCGAATTGTCCGCTCCCTCATCTTTCGTATAAGGAGACGAGCATGAAATTCTACAAAGACCACTATGACGTCATCGTCATCGGCGGGGCCCTGGCCGGCCTGTCCTCCGCTTTGATGCTGGCGGACAAGGGGCTCAGCGTGCTGGTGCTGGAGCGGCACAACCTGCCCGGCGGCATCGCCACCAGCTTCGTCCGCGGCGGCATCGAGATCGAGGCGGCCCTCCACGAGATGATGAGCATCGGCCCCGAGGGGAACCGGCTCAAGGTGGGCAAGTTCCTGGAGGATATGGGCGTGAACGTGGACTGGCTCAAGGTCCCCGAGGCCTACCACGCCTCCCTGCCCGGCATCGAGGTGACGCTGCATCCGGGCCTGGAGACCTTCGCACGGGAGGTGGACAAGGAGGTCCCCGGAACCTATGAGAAGGTGTTGAAGCTGCTGAATCTGTGTCACACCGTTTTCGACAGCGTGAATGAGCTGTCCATCCACCCCATGAGCAAGCCCATGATGCTCTTGATGCACGAGGCCTTCGTGAAGACCGCAGGCTACTCCACGGCGGAGGTCATGGACACCTTCGATCTGCCCCAGAAGGCAAGGGACCTGCTGGCCCCCTACTGGATCTATGTGGGCAGCGGCTTTTCCGACCTGCCCTTCACCATCTTCTCCGTCCTCATGGCGGACTACATCGGCTACGGCTCCTATATCCCCCGCAAGTTCTCCCACGAGATGAGCCTCAAGATGGCGGAACGGGCGGAGGAAATGGGCGTGCAGATCGAGTATCGGCAGCATGTGGAAAAGATCCTGGTGAAGGACGGGAAGGTCTACGGGGTCCGCACCGCCCGGGGCGACGAGATATACGCGGATTACGTCATCTCCGCCGCCTACCCCAACAAGGTCTACACCTCCATGATCGAGCCTCTGTCCGAAGTGCCTGAAAAGGCCCTCAAGATGGTGAACGGACGCCGCCTGAGTCTGACGGCTTTCAGCGTCATCATGATCCTGGACAAGCCCGCCGAGGAGCTGGGCATCAAGGATTACAGCATCTTCAGGGGCGATACCATGGACACCGACGAGCTGTACCGGGATCTGGCCGGGCTCGGGCCCTATCGCTACCTCACCTGCATCTGTCACAACTATGGCAACCCGGAGGCCACGCCGGAGGGGACCTGCTCCTTCTCCATCACCACCCTGCCTAGGGTGGACGGCTGGAAGGCCGTCACCGCCGACGAATACGACGCGGTAAAGCATCGGGTGGCGGAGCAGATGATCGACGATATGTCGAAGTATTTCGGCGTCCAGCTAAGGGACCACATTTTGGAGATCGTCATCGAGACGCCCATGACCGTGGCCCATTACACCGGCATGTGGAACGGCTGCATCTACGGCTATGCCCACACCATGGAGGATCACATCGTGGCCAGGCTTCAGACCGCCCATGAGGAAAAGTTCATCCAGGGGCTGGAATTCGCCGGCGCCCATCAGATCTCCGGCGACGGCATGGGCCCCGCCGTGACCAACGGTCGGAAGGCGGCCAAGAACGTGCTGGACGATATCAAGGCGAAGAAGGAGGCGGCCGCGAAATGAAAGTCAAGGGATTTTTGAAGGATGTAGGCGGCGCGTCCCGGGTCACCAAGGCCCGTTTGAGCGCCTTTGAAAATGCTTCCTCCACGCCCGTCAGGGAGGACCCCATCGGAAACGTGGCCCGGGAATGGCACCCGGGCAAGCTGGAGCTGGTGGTGGATCGGATCTACCCCGTGAGCCCCACGGCCAAGACCGTTCGCTTCGTGCGGGCCGACGGGAAAAAGCTGCCCCCCTTCTATGCGGGCCAGTTCATCTCGTTGGAATTCAACGTGAACGGAGAGATCGTCTCCCGGCCCTACTCCCTTTCCTCCGCCCCCTATGAGGCCCGGCAGGAGAAGGGATACGTGGAGATCACCGTGCGCCGCTCCAAGGGCGACGGCTTTATCGCCGACTACGTGAATAACGAATTGAAAGAAGGCGACCGACTTCTGGGCAACATAGGCCTGGGCCAGTTCTATTATGAGCCCCTGCGGGACGCAAAGCACGTCATGGCCCTGGCTGGCGGCGTGGGCATCACCCCCTTTGCCTCCATGGCCAAGGAGATCGCCCATGGGACGCTGGACATGGATTTGACCATCCTCTACGGCTCCGTGTCCTCCGACGACATCATCCTGAAGGATCAGCTGGCGGCTCTCGACTGCAAGCGTGTCAAGGTGGTCCACGTCCTCTCCGGGGACGAGCCCGGCTGGACCGGGGAGCGGGGCTTCCTCAGCGCCGAGCTGATCAGGAAGTATAGCGAGGGCGACACCTCCTACTTCATCTGCGGGCCCCAGGTCATGTACAAATTCCTGCGGGAGGAGATCAAAAAGCTGGACGTGCCTGCCCGGCGGGTCCGCTTCGAGGTCTTCGGCCAGGCCAAGGACATCACCGCCTTCCCCGGCTACCCCGCGGAGAAAAAGGACGAGACCTATACCCTCACCGTCCGCCGGGGCATCCATGAGGACAGGATCCCCGCCAAGGCCACGGAAAGTCTGGTGGTGGCCCTCGAGCGGGCCAACATCCGGATCGACACCGCCTGCCGCAGCGGCGAGTGCGGCTTCTGCCGGACCAAGGTCCTTTCCGGCGACTACTATGTGTGTCCGGAGAACGACGGCCGCCGGGGCGCGGACAGGGATTTCAACTACGTCCACGCCTGCGCCGCCTATCCCCTGTCCGACATGACCATCAAGATCCCCATCGAGTAAGGAGCGACCTATGGTAAAAGAAGTGAATCCCCGCATCCACGTGAACGAGCGGGACTATCCCGTGGACGGCCATCATTGCAGCGATCCCGAGAAAAAGAAGCTGGTCAAAAAGCTGGCCCTCATGATCACCGACAACATCCCGCGGAAGCTCCCCGGCGGCATGAAGGAAAACCATATGGATTTCTGGATTCTGGACCGGTTGCTGACCCTGGACGAGGTGAAGTTCATGCTGAGCTTCAAAAAGCGGCGCTTCGGCCTGACCACCCCCGAGCTGGCCCAGCGGAACGGCATGAGCGAGGAGGAGGCCCAGAAGGTCATCGACCACCTGCTCTGGATCGGCATCCTGGAGCAGAACCGGGACAACGCGGACGAGCATATCCAGTATTGGATCCCCAAGTGGGTGGTGGGCTCCGGCGAATACATGGTGGAGCATCCCACCCTGCCCGACGAGCATCCCGAGGTGGCCACCATGTTCAACCTGGCCCCCCAGGAACCCCTGGAGATGGCGGCCAAGCTGGTGCCCCCCGGCGGGGCGGGCATCGGCATGCACGTGATCCCCGTGGAGAAGGCCATCGACGCCACCAGCACCTCCGTCAGCGTGGAGCATCTGTCCCACTGGCTGCAGAAGTACGACAAATTCTGCACCATGGTCTGCGCCTGCCGGAAGGCCCAGCGCATCCGGGGCGAGGGCGTGGGCGACATCGAGGGCTATATGTGCATCGGTGTGGGCGACATCGCGGAGTTTTTGGTGGAATCCGGCAAGGACGCTCACTACATCACCCGGGACGAGGCCGTGGAGATCATCATGCGGGCGGAGCGCAAGGGCTACCCCAATATGTCCGCCTCCGCCTACCGGGCCCACGTGGACAAGGAAAAGTGCGTGGCCTGCGGCAAGTGCGTGGAGGTGTGCCCCGTGGGGGCCGCCAAGCTGGGCCAGAAGCTGTGCAAGGCCGACGGCACCCGGGTGAAGTATCCTGTCCACGATCTGCCCACGGACCACGTCTGGGGAGAGGATCGCTGGGACCCGGACTATCGGGACCACAACAAGATCAACTGCTACGACACCGGCACCTCCCCCTGCAAGACCGCTTGTCCCGCCCATATCGCGGTTCAGGGCTATATCAAGATGGCGGCCGAGGGCCGCTACGCCGAGGCGGTGAAGCTGATCCGGCAGGACAACCCCTTTCCCGCCGTCTGTGGCGCCGTGTGCAACCGGCGGTGCGAGGACCGCTGCACCCGGGGCACCGTGGACAAGCCCGTGGCCATCGACGAGATCAAGAAGTTCCTGGCCCAGTGGGAGCTGGAGCACCCTGAAAGCTACGCCGAGATCTGCGAGAACATGGACGGCCAGCAGTGGACCGAATTCCCCATCGCCGTCGTCGGCGCCGGCCCGGCGGGGCTTTCCGCGGCCTATTATCTTCGGAAAGAGGGTTATCCCGTCACGGTCTTCGACAAGGCAGACCGGCCCGGCGGCATGCTGCTCAACGGCATCCCCTCCTTCCGTCTCGAAAAGGACGTGCTGGAAAAGGAGATCGACATCCTCCGCACCATGGGCGTCACCTTCCGCTGCGGCGTGGAGGTGGGCCGCGACGTGACCATTCCCCAGCTTCGGGAGCAGGGCTTCAAGGCCTTCCTGCTGGCCATCGGCCTTCAGGGCGGCCGCAAGGCCGGTGTCCCCGGCGAGGACGGCCCGGGCGTGGCGTCCGGCGTGGACTTCCTCTATCAGGTGAACAACGACCCCTCCACGAAGCTCACCGGCGACGTGGTGGTGGTGGGCGGCGGCAACGTGGCCGCCGACGTGGCCAGGACCGCCCTGCGCGCCACCGACGGCAAGGTGACCATGCTGTGCCTGGAGAGCCGGGAGCAGATGCCCGCCGCCAAGGACGAGGTGGAGGAGGTGCTGGCAGAGGGCATCGTCGTCAAAAACGGCTGGGGTCCCAAGGAGGTCCAGCGGGATGCCGACGGAACGGTCACCGGCGTGGTATTCAAGCGGTGCACCCGCGTTTTCGACGAGCAGAACCGGTTCAACCCCCAGTACGACGAGAACTTCACGCTGACCGTCCCCTGCTCGAACGTGCTCATGGCCATCGGTCAAAGCGCCCAGTGGGGCGACCTCTTGAAGGACACCAAGGTGGAGGTCCGGAGAAACGGCACCGCCGTATGCGACCCGGTGACGCTGCAGACGGCGGAACCCGACGTGTTCGTGGCCGGCGACATCTGCCACGGGGCCAAGTTCGCCATCGACGCCATCGCCGACGGCCGGGAGGCCATGGTCTCCATCAACCGGTTCGTCCACCCCGGCCAGAGCCTGACCATCGGTCGGGACCGGCGGGAGTTCATCGAGTTCGACCGGGAGGACATCACCCGGCCCGAGTCCTTCGACAACTCTCCCCGCCAGCGCCCCGGCATGAAGCCCAGCGAAGCCCGGGAGACCTTCCGGGACCTGCGGCTGCCCCTGACCGAGGAGCAGGTGAAGATCGAAGCGAACCGCTGTCTGGGCTGCGGCGCCACCACGGTGGACTTCAACAAATGCGTGGGCTGCGGATTGTGCACCACCCGGTGCGAGTTCGACGCCATCCACCTGACCAGGGACATGCCCGCCGCCAGCGACATGCACACGGCGGAGGAGATGATGAAGCTGGTGGGGCCCTACGCCTTGAAGCGCATGGGCAAGATCGTCAAGCGCAAGCTCACCGGCAAGGGCGACTACCCCTCCGAGCAGGAGTGAGTCGACCAGTTACAAGCAAAGAGCCCTTCCTTAAAAGGGCTCTTTTTGGTATATGTCAGGAAAGGACGCTTCACCGCTTTTTGGATTTCCGCAGGGGCAAGCCCAGCAGGTTCGCGTCGAAGCCCTTCATGATCTGTTCGTAGGTCCCGGCCAGATATACATTCCTGGGGTATTCGCTGCACCACATGGCCCGGAGCTGGTCCGAAAAGAGCTGGGCCGCCTCCGAATGCCGCCGGGCTGCCGGAGACAGGAAGAGAGCCAGGACCTGCTTCTGCTGAAGGGCAGCGTCCTTCTGTGTCCGGCGCGGCAGGGTCGAGCGGCGCTCGGCCAGCTCCGCCACCAGGGCGGCTGCAAGCGCCTGGCAGTTCTGCTCCGTGACGGCGGCGAACAGGGGCTCCACGTCCGCCTCGAACTGCCGGAAGCAGTCGGGATAATGGTCATAATCGAATGTGGCCAGATACACCCGCGCACCATCTATACACTCGCCAAACGTCATCGCCCTTCCTCCTTGGATCGTCCCTACAGAGTATACCGTGTTTTCTTCTGTTTTTCCAGAGAAAAAGGGAAAAAAAGGTTGATGTTTGTTTTTTTTCGTTGTAATATATTATCGAGATTGAGGTCTCAAATATTTTTTGGAGGAAAGCACACAATGAAGAAAAAGATTCTTGCTATGATCCTCGTCGTAGCTATGGTCCTGTCCCTGGGCGTAGTCGCATACGCCGAGCCCGCGCCCGAGACGAAGGTCGCTGTTTTCTGGTATGCCTTCAGCGATGCGTATCTGTCCACCGTCCGTGCGGCGCTTGACGCCGATCTGGAAGCTGCCGGCATCGCCTATCAGGACTTTGACGGCAACAACAACATGGGCACCCAGCTGGAGCAGGTCCAGACCGCTGTCACCAACGGCTTCACCGTGCTGGTGGTGAACCTGGTCACCTCCGGTTCCTCCGACGCCGCCCAGCAGATCATCGAAGCCGCCAACGGCCTCCCCGTGATCTTCTTCAACCGGGCCGTCGAGGGTGATGGCGAGGAGCACACCGTTCTGGATGCCAACCCCAACATCGCCTTCATCGGCACCGACGCCCCCGAGGCCGGCCATATGCAGGGCAAGATGATCGGCGACTTCCTGGTGGCCAACTATGACGCCGTGGACCTCAACAAGGACGGCCAGATCTCCTATGCCATGTTCATGGGCGATGCCGCCAACGTGGAAGCCATCTACCGCACCCAGTACGGTGTGGAGGATGCCAATGCGGTCCTGACCGCCAACGGCAAGCCCGAGCTGGTCTACTTCGACGCCAACAACTCCGACAAGTACCAGCTGGATCCCAACGGTGCCTGGTCCAACGCCGCCGCCTTTGACTTCATGAGCGTCAACCTGGCCGGCTACAGCGAAGCCAACGGCAACATGATCGAGCTCGTCATCGCCAACAACGACGATATGGCCCTTGGTTCCATCGCCGCCCTCCAGTCCGCCGGCTACAACCTGGGCGACGGTTCCTCCACCAAGATCCCCGTGTTCGGTGTGGACGCCACCCAGCCCGCCCAGGATGCCATCGCTGAGGACACCATGACCGGTACCGTCAAGCAGGACGCCCAGGGCATGGCCGACGCCATCTGCAGCACCGTGTACGCCGTGGCCGAAGGCACAGCCATCGCCGACGCCGTGGCCACTGTTGCCGAGTCCGCTGACATCTTCTCCATCGCGGAAGGCTTCACCAACAAGCTGTTCGTTGCCTACGCACCCTTCACCGGCGCTGCCGAGTAACCCCATATCGTGACCCAGCTTCAGGGGCAGCTTCACAGCTGCCCCTGAATTGAAGCAATCCCGTAAAGGAGGTAAGAGCATGGCAGAGGATATCCTCCTGCGAATGACAGATATCACAAAAACCTTCCCCGGTGTAAAGGCGCTGGACCATGTGTCCCTGGAGCTGAAGGCCGGGACAGTCCATGCCCTGATGGGTGAGAACGGCGCCGGCAAGTCCACGCTGATGAAATGCCTCTTCGGCATCTATCAAAAGGATGGGGGCCATATCTATCTGGAGGGCAAGGAGATCAACTTCAAAAACTCCAAGGAGGCGCTGCAGAACGGCGTCGCCATGGTCCATCAGGAGCTGAACCAGGCCCTGAAGCGCTCGGTCATGGACAACATCTGGCTGGGCCGCTATCCCACGATCGGCGGCATCATGGTGGACGAGCGAAAGATGTATCGGGACACCAAGGCTGTCTTCGACGAGCTGGGCGTCAACGTGGACCCCAAGCGGATCATGAGCACCATGCCTGTCTCCCAGCGCCAGATGGTGGAGATCGCCAAAGCCGTTTCCTATCATTCCAAGGTCATCGTTTTCGACGAGCCCACGTCCTCCCTCACCGAGGAGGAGGTGGAGCATCTGTTCCGCATCATCAATATGCTGCGGGACAGAGGTGTGGGCATCATCTACATTTCTCACAAAATGGGCGAGATCAAGCGCATCTCCGACACCATCACCGTCATGCGCGACGGCACCCATGTGGTCACCAAGCCGGCGGACGAGCTGGAGGTGGGGGACATCATCCGCTACATGGTGGGCCGGGAGCTGACGAATCAGTTCCCTCCCAAGACCAACGTTCCCGGCGAGGTTTCGCTGGAGGTGGAGAACCTGACCGCCCAATACAGCCTGCTGAGGGACGTCAGCTTCAAGGCCCGTTCCGGCGAGGTTTTGGGGCTGGCCGGTTTGGATGGCAGCGGTCGGACGGAGACATTGGAGAACATCTTCGGCAGCGCCACCCGCAAGATGGGCACCATCAAGCTCCACGGCAAGGTCTGCCGCAACCGGAACCCCCAGGAATCCATCAAGAACGGCTTCTCCCTTCTGACGGAGGAGCGGCGGGCCACCGGCATTTTCGCCATCGAGAACATCCGGGAGAACACGGTCATCTCCAGTCTGAAAAAGCATGAACATTTCGGCCTGCTTTCCAACAAATCCATGAAGGCGGATACCCAGTGGTCCATCGACGCCATGCACACCAAGACCCCTTCTCAGGAGACCAAGATCCGGAGCCTGTCCGGCGGCAATCAGCAGAAGGTCATCATTGGGCGCTGGCTCCTCACCGATCCGGAGGTGCTGCTGCTGGACGAGCCCACCCGCGGCATCGACGTGGGTGCTAAATACGAGATCTACCAGCTTATTTTGGACCTGGCCAACCGGGGCAAGACCGTTCTGGTCGTCTCGTCCGAGATGCCGGAGCTGTTGGGCATCTGTGACCGCATCCTGGTCATGTCCGGCGGCCGTTTGGCCGGCGAGGTCGATGCGCGTACCACCACGCAGGAAGAGATCATGACTTTGGCTGCTAAATATGTTTGAGGAGGAAGGACATGCCTAAGACGAATTATTTCAAACGGAAGCAGGAGGAGTACCGGGCGCTGGACAGCCTGGATCGCCGCCGCTTCTGGACCAACGGACTGCTCAACAACGCTTTGTACATTCTGATGGCGGCCTTCATCATCTTTACGGCCATCGTCAACAAGAACTTTCTGGGGCCCAGCTCCATCGTGAACATCATCACCTTGGCGGCCGTGTCCCTGCCCATGGCTCTGGGCATCGGCGGCTGTATCGTGCTGACCGGTACAGACCTTTCCGCCGGCCGTGTGTTCGGTCTGGCGGCAGGCATGACCGCCGCGTTCCTGCAGAACCGGGCGGCCTCCAAGCTGATCTTCGCCAAGCTTCCCGCCACCACCGGCGGCTGGATCATCGTGGTCATGCTCATGGTCATGCTGGCCGGCGCGGTGATCGGCCTGGTGAACGGCTTCTTCGTGGCCAAGTTCAGCCTGCACCCCTTCATTGTGACCCTGGCCACCCAGCTCATCACCTACGGCATCATCCTCATGTTCTTCCAGATCAACGGAAACGGCGGCGGCCCCATCAGCAACGTAGCCAAGGAATTCAAGAACGTGGTCTCCGGCCCCGCCTTCAAGATCGAGGCCTGGAACGTGTCCATCCCCTGGTACGTGCTGTTCGCCGTGGTCCTGGTGGTCATCATGTGGTTCGTGTGGAACAAGACCCGGTTTGGCAAGAACATGTTCGCCGTTGGCTCCAACACGGAAGCCGCCCGGGTTTCCGGCGTCAACGTGTTTCTGACCACCATGCTGGTCCACACCCTGGCCGGCGCTCTGTATGGCTTCTCCGGCTTCGTGGAGGCGGCCCGACTGGGTTCCGTCACCGCGGCCACGGGCTTGAACAATGAGTGCGACGCCATCGCGGCCTGCGTCATCGGCGGCGTTTCCTTCGTGGGCGGCACCGGCAACATCGGCGGCATCGTGCTGGGCGTGTTCGTGCTGCGCATCATCTTCGTGGCCTTGAACATGCTGGGCATCAACCCAAACCTGCAGTATATCATCAAGGGCGCCATCATCCTGGCGGCCTGCTCGCTGGATATGCGCAAGTACCTGGTGCGCAAATAAGGAGCACAAATCATTTTAAGATGTATCAAAAGACCCGGCTGTTAGCCGGGCCTTTTGTTTAGGCTATTATACTGTTCACTTGAAGTGGGCCGGGATATTTCCACCCTTTACAGAGAGCGATAGACCCCTCATGAGACGCCTCAAATGAGCGAATCACCCTTCGCAGATGCGGGCCAGGTCCTCCCTGCCCTTTCGTATCCGGTCGATGAGGGCGGAATACTCCGTCTGGGTCTTAGCCCGCAGCAGCTCGGTGATCTCAGCGATCGGCCCGTAGATGGGGGTCAGGGCCAGGTTCCCGGTGCTGCCCTTGAGCGCATGGGCGGCATCAAAGGCGGCCGCCAGGTCCCCGTCTGCCACGGCGTCATACAGCTTTTGGAAGTTGGGGTCCCCGGGGATCATCCGGACCAGGCGGAGATAAAAAGCTTCGTTGTTCAGGCAGCGGCTGAGGCCCTCCTCCGTGTTAGCGCCATAGGTTTTCAGATCGTCGATGTTCATGTGTTCTCTCTCCCTTCTGTTTATACGGTTTTTTTACTTCATCTTGCGGGCGCGCTCTCCTGCCCCTTTTTCTTCACCAGAAACGCTTCAAATGCCTCGGGAGGCACCGGGCGGGAGAAATAATATCCCTGGACGATGTGGCAGCCCATGGTCTTCAGGGTGTGCATCTGCTCCGCCGTCTCCACGCCCTCGGCGATGGTGGTCAGTTCGAAGGCCGCCGCCAGCTGGATCATGACCTCCAACAGACGGGTGTCCTTGCGCTCCTGAAAGGCGTTGCGGATGAATTGCATATCCAGCTTCAGTGCATCGATGGGCAGGGTGGAAAACATATTGAGGGAGGAATAGCCGGAGCCGAAGTCGTCCATCTCGATGCCAAAGCCCACCTCCCGCAGCCGTTTGACGGCCTTGACGATCTGCTCCGCATCCGTGGTATAGGCCGACTCGGTGATCTCCAGCAGCAGATCGGCGGGCTCAAGCCCGTTTTCCCGAACGATATTCAACAGGCGTGCCACCAGGTCGGGATCGAACAGATCCACCCGGGATACATTCACCGATACGGGAAGGGTGATATGGAAGCGGTCGCGCCAATCCCGTATTTGCGCTGCCGCCGCCGCCCAAACATATTGATCCAGCGCGCGGATCAGACCGTTTTCCTCGAAGAGAGGAATGAACACGCCGGGACTCACCATGCCCAGCTGGGGATGCTTCCAGCGCACCAGGGCCTCCGCGCTGCTTAGGACCGGCTCGCTGGC
>CADBYI010000054.1 GCA_902798825.1 uncultured Eubacteriales bacterium
AGGAAGCTGTCGATATTGGCGGAATGGTCCGGCTCCATGTGCTGGACGATGAGATAATCGGGCTTGCGGCCGCCCAGCGCGTTCTCCAGATTGTCCAGCCACTCATGGGTGAAATGCTGGTCCACGGTGTCCATGACGGCCACCTTCTCGTCCAGAATGACATAGGAGTTGTAGCACATGCCGTTAGGGACTTTATACTGCCCCTCGAACAGGTCCACCTTATGATCGTTTACGCCCACGTACAGGATATCCTTGGAAATCTTCATAGTCACGCCCCTTCTTGATTTGTCGAGCTCATTATACTATACTCACAGGAGAAAAGGCAACCATGAAATGCCGCCTGAGAGAATTAATCGGCATCGCGGAGGGACGAATGATCTGTTTTCTGACCAGCCAGGTGAACCCGGAGGATGCGGGGGAGCTGAACGACGCCAACGGCTTTATCGACGAACTTCGGCGCTGTCTGCCCGACCCCATCCGCGGCCTGAACATCTGCTCCCATCCTGACAGCTGGGAGATCACGGACTTCTACGCCGGGGTCACCCGAGGCTACTTCGAGGACGCCGGGTTCCGGTTCGAGACGTTCCGGGTCCTGGACAGCCGGAACGAGGCACAGGCGGAGGAGCTGGTGCGCAGCTCGAATCTGCTCATTCTTAGCGGCGGCCACGTGCCCACCCAAAACCGCTTCTTTCAGCGGATCGGCCTGCGGGAGCTCCTGCATGGCTTCAGCGGAGTCGTCGTCGGCATCAGCGCCGGGAGCATGAACGCCGCCGACGTGGTATACGCCCAGCCCGAGGAGGAAGGCGAAGGCGTCGACCCCGACTATCGGAAGTTCCTGCCGGGGCTGGGTCTCACGAAGGTGAACCTGCTCCCCCACTATCAGCGTGTCAAAGACGATATTCTGGACGGGCTGCGTCTCTTCGAGGACATCACTTGTGAGGACAGCATGGGCCGGACCTTCTACGCCATCCCCGACGGCAGCTACCTGTTCATCAGGGACGGCCAGGAGGAGCTGCGGGGCGAAGTCTACCGCATTCGGGACGGCAGGATCAGCCAAATCTCCCGAAACGGTCAGAGGATCGTGATCGGGGGAGCGGGAGTCCATATGAACCTTGTTCGGATGGAGGCACCCGACGCGGACCGGCTGGCTCCTTTGGCGGCGGACTTCCGGGTGACGCTGAACGGGTATCGGGGCATCGCGTCCTCTCCAAAGGTGGAGGCGGCAAAAGAGGAGATCTTAGAGTTTCTGAACGCCGGTTTTCCAGTCTATGCGGTGGAGGACGGAAGTGAGCTGGCCGGGTACATGGTCTGCCGGATCGACGCGCCCTGCCTGTGGGTGGAACATCTCTTCGTCAGGGACGAATACCGGCGGCGAGGCGTGGCGACCCTGCTCTTTGAGAAGGCAGAGGAGATAGGCCGGGCCATGGGTGAGGACACGGTGTTCAACTTCGTCCATCCCAACAATCTGGGCATGATCGGGTTCCTCCGTTCCAAGGGGTACACGGTCTTGAACATGATCGAGATCCGCAAGCCCTACCCTGGTGAGCAGCTAAAAACCACCATCCCTGTGGGGGACACGGCATTCGATTATTAAAAAGCAACTGTTGATCGAGAATTGCAGAGGAAGCGAATGACTACTGAAGAAGAAATGATAGCTCGGGAATGGCTGGATCATCTTAAGGGATTGAATGTTCAAATCAGAAGGATGTTTGGCTGTTATTGTCTTTACTGCGATGGTCAGGCCGTTGGCTGGATACATGACAGTGTGCTTTCTCTGCGCGAAGTAGCACTGGATTATTTGCCCGAGGAAATCAAAAGGCCGACCCCTGACGACAGCATTCAGGAGCTGGTGATTCCTCTCGACTATGTAAATGCCGAATGGTTGCCAAAGGCGGTTCAGGACACCGCCAATATCCGAAAAAGAGGGCGTAAGTTCTCTGGTTGACGAGGTGAAGGATGGAATTTGGCTGGATCAACCTGTTCGGCGGGATCATCGTCCTGTTGATGCTGATACCCAATATCGTCTACGCCCTGAAAAACCGGGAGGAGCGGAACCTGTGCACCAACCGGGTCATGAACGTGGTGGAGCAGGCGGGCCGCTACGGCTGTATCGTATGGATGTGGCTGCCGCTGTTGGTGTGGAAGTTCGGGTTCCGGAGCGCGTCGGAAATGCTGCTGTATTTCCTGGGCAACGGGGTGCTGCTGGTGGCCTACTGGCTGGTGTTTGCCCGGTATATGCGGAAAAAGACGGCCAAGCGGGCCCTGGTGCTGGCCATCCTTCCCGCCTGCATCTTTCTTTTGAGCGGACTGCTGCTGCGGCACTGGCTGCTGGTGGGGTTCGGGCTGCTGTTCGCCGTGGGACATATCTATGTGACAACGATCAACGCCAAAGGGGAGGCGCGCACGAAATGAACGAAGGCAACGAAACCCTGCAGCTGTATGTCCCCCGGCCCGAGGACGGCTGGTTTTACATGCGGATGATGTCCGATCCGGCCACCATGGCCTACAACGCCCCCTGGTTTCCGCCGGATGGGTGCATTCCCAATGCGGCGGAGGAATGGAACGACCTCTGTGCGGACTGGATCGGGCATGAGCCCACCCGGTTCTATGCCTATCTAGAGCGGGTCTCGGACGGGGCCTTCGTGGGGGACGTGAACTATCATTTGAATGCCCAGGGGACCCAGTACGACATGGGCATCGTGATCTATGCCCCGGAGCGAGGCAAGGGCTATGGCAAGGCGGGCCTGCGGCTGCTGGCAGACAAGGCGCTGCGGATAGACGGTATCCCTGCCCTCCACAACGACTTTGAGACCGACCGGGACGCGGCCTACGCCATCCACAAGGCGGTGGGCTTCCGGGATGTGGGCGAAGGGGACGGCATGGTCCATGTGGCGCTGACGCGAGAGGACTATCTGAAAACGGAGGAGAAGATGGTAGAGCTTAGGCCCATCACAGAGGACAACTTTTTGGATGCATTTGGTTTGACCCTGGCCCCTGGGCAGGAACGGTTCGTGTCCCACCCCGTTCGGAGCCTGGCCCAGGCCTATGTATATAGGAACCAGTGCCAGCCCTTCGGCATCTATGCCCGGGGCCGTATGGTGGGCTACGTCATGGTGATCTACGACTACGACGTGCCTGAGTACGACATCTGGCATATGATGATCGACGCCGGGGAGCAGGGCCGCGGCTATGGCGGCGAAGCCTTGGACCGGGTCCTCGCTTACATCCGCACGAAGCCCTTCGGCGATTCCAATCGGGTCGCCCTGACCTGCAGCAAAGACAATCCCGTGGCCCGAAAGCTGTATGAAAGCAGGGGCTTCTCCCCCACCGGGAACGGGGACGGGGACGAGATAGAGCTGGCTATGACGGTCCGGTGACACAAGTCAGTCGAGGTGAAAAAGATGGCTCATATCGTTGAAATTGAAGACTTTTCGGACCCCGCCCTGGACGTGTTCGCCCGGCTGACGGAGAATCAGCTGAAGAACCGGCTCCATCCGGAGGATGGCCTGTTCATCGCGGAGAGCCCCAAGGTGATCGGCACGGCTCTCGACGCGGGGCTTGTGCCCGTGTCCCTGCTCACCGAGCGGCGGCACATAGAGGGGTCCGCCGCGGCGCTGCTGAAGCGGCTGGGGGACATCCCCGTCTACACCGCCGACGACGGGCTTTTGTCGAAGCTCACGGGCTACGATTTGACGAGGGGCGTATTGTGCGCCATGCGCCGGCCTGCGGGGCGAAGCGCCAACAAGGTCTTGCAGGGCGCTCATCGGGTGGCCGTCCTGGAGAACATCGTGGATTCCACCAACCTGGGGGCCATCTTCCGCTCCGCCGCCGCCTTGGGCATGGACGCGGTGCTCCTCTCCCCCGCCTGCTGCGACCCGCTGCTCAGGCGCTCGGTCCGGGTCAGCATGGGCACCGTATTTCAGATCCCCTGGGCCCGGCTGGACGATCTTGCCGCCCTGAAGCGGGCGGGCTTCGTGACGTTGGCCATGGCCCTGAAACGGGACGCCTTGCCGTTGGACGATCCCATCCTCCAGACCTTCGATAAACTGGCCGTCGTCCTGGGTACCGAGGGGGACGGGCTGACACAGGAGACCATCGCGGGCTGCGACTACACGGTCATGATCCCCATGGCCCACGGGGTGGACTCCCTAAATGTGGGCAACGCCGCCGCCGTGACCTTCTGGGCCCTGCGCCGGAGGGGATGAGGATGGAGCGAACCTTCTCCTTACATGAATATACCGTCACCGTCCTCTGGGACTATCCCGACGCCCCGGCGCTCTACACCGTGTCCGAGGGCCGGGAGGCCCGCGCCCTCTTTGGGGCCCTGCCCGGGCCCCGGCCCAGCCTCGTCTGCATCGACGGCGTGGACTGGGATAGGGATTTGTCCCCCTGGCCCGCCGAAAAGGTGTTTCGGGGCGGGGCGGACTTCTCCGGCGGGGCGGAGACCTTTTTGCAAGTCCTTTTACAGAGCATCCTGCCTGCGGCAGAGGAAAACCTCTCCCCCGCGTGGCGAGGCATCTTCGGCTATTCCCTGGCGGGCCTGTTCAGCCTGTGGGCCGTGACGAAAACGGACGCCTTTCAAAGATGCGCCAGCGTGTCCGGCTCTCTGTGGTTCGACGGCTTCACGGACTATCTGTCGACCCATCCCCTGCCGGGCCGGCCGGCAAGGGTATATCTTTCCCTGGGGGATCGGGAGGACAAGGCCAGGAACCCCCGCATGCAGCGGGTCCGGACCGCCACGGAGGCGGCCAAGCAGATCATAGCGGCCCAGGGCATCCCCTGCGCCTTCGAGCTCAACCCCGGCGGCCATTTTCAGGACCCGGCGGAGCGACAGAAAAAAGCCGTCCTCGCCCTTTTGTAACCACGCTGTGACAAAAACGCATAGTATATACCACCGACACCTTACAAAAAGGAGGATATATACCATGCTGACCTTCACCAACCAGGCCGCCCTGTCCTATCGGAACCGGGTGCGCTATTCCAATTTGACCACGGGCCAGATCGCCGACACCCTCACCGTGGCTAAGGAGGCCCTGATGGGCACCTATGGGCCCGGCGGCGACGTGACCTATGTGGTGCGCCTCGCCAACAACGGCACCGCTCCCCTGACGGATCTGACCATGACGGACGATCTGGGCGGGTACGCCTTCGGCGGCGGCACCGTCTACCCCCTTTCCTACGTGGCGGACTCCCTGCGGCTGTATGTGAACGGGGCCCTGCAGCCCGCGCCCACCGTGGTGGCCGGCCCGCCCCTGGTTGTGTCCGGCGTCACCGTGCCCGCCGGCGGGAACGCCATGGTGGTCTATGAGGCGGCCGTCACCGAGTACGCCGCCCCCGGGGCGGACGGCACCGTCACCAACACCGTCACCGCCACCGGCGCGGGGCTGGCCGCCCCCGTCGCCGCCGCCGCCACCGTGTCCGCCCAAAGCGGGCCGGAGCTCGCCATCGCCAAGGGCCTGTCCCCAGAGACCGTGGGGGCGGATCGGCAGGTGACCTACACCTTCACCATCGAGAACCGGGGCAACGCCGCCACCGCCCCGGCGGACAACGTCATCGTCACGGATACCTTCGACCCGGTCCTGTCCAATATCACGGTCACGCTGAACGGGGCGCCCCTCGCTCCGGCCGGGAACTATGCCTATGACGAGAGCACCGGCGTGTTTTCCACCGAGGCCGGGGCCGTCAGCGTCCCCGCCGCCACCTTCACCCAGGACCCCGCCACCGGCGTCTACACGGCGGAGCCGGGAGAGGCGGTGCTGACCGTGACGGGGACGATAGAGACGGTGTAACAGGTTTTCTTTGCGACTTTTTCTTTTCGGGAAGAAAAGAAAAAGTCGCCCAAAAAGAAAAGCCAAGAATACGAATAGGGAGTACAGCCATGCCATACTCCCTTCTGAAAGTTCTTTGGTACCACCTTTCTTTCAAGAAAGGTGGTACGCTTTTAATCAATCCTTATCAAAAACCAGCGTCGCTTTGAACAGATCGCCGTCGATGGTCAGCTCCAATGTGCCGCCGTTGAGCTCCGTGAGGCTCCGGGCGATGGAAAGGCCCAGGCCGCTGCCCTCCGTGCTCCGGGACACGTCGCCCCGGACGAACCGCTCCATAAGCTCCTCGGCGGATACGGCATATTTCTGGCCGACTTCCGTCAGGATGTCGGCTACACTCATTGCATCAGACGCTTCGATACCAAAGCCTTTAATAATGGATGTCAATCCGGTTGTCGCCTCGTCCACAGACGTGGCAGCGACATTCGACAATACAGTTGCAGCACTCGATAATTCAAGAGAATCATTTAAGTTGTACCCAAGGCGACTGAAGACCTGTATGCTGTCAAGTACATCGCTTACGCTTGCGCCCAGATTCTTTGCCGCGACAGAAGCCTCGTCAAAGAACTTAACCATCTGCGACCCAGATGCACCAGTTACAATGCTAAGCTGCGTCATTGCGCTATCGACATCTTTCACAGCATTTGCCATTTCTCTACAGAGCTGGCGAATGTATGTAAACATCTGTGTGCTCAGCTTGTTTGTCGCGAAGCGCTTGATCACCTGGCCGATACGCTGCATTGCACTCGAACCAGTCTCTCCGGCCTCGTACGCCGCAACCTTTAGTTGAGAGAATTGCTGTGTAAGCTGCTTAAACTGACCGGGATCGATTTTCCCTGACCGGGACATCTCTTGAAGCGCAGCGATAATCGATTCAATCTCCTGACGCGTTTTGTCAGACAGATTAGTGTTCTGCTGCATGTACCGTTGCATTTCAAGAATTTTGTCATTAACTGTCTTTACGGAGACGGCACTGCTCCCAAGCGACTCACTGTATTTTCTTGCCGCCTCAGCCGCCTGTATAAGTGCCTGATATTGCTCTTGCGTATACGACTTATTTTCTATAATCGCCTGTTGCGCTGTCTTGAGATTATTGACATAGCCGTCTAGGGCATCGGCGTCCCCGATACGACCTGCTGACCGTAGGTCTGTACTTTTCTTTGACAGGCTGTCAATCAGGACTTGGACGTTAGAAATTTCCCTTGCCTCTTCCTGTATCTTGACCTTCAGCGCATCGGCCTCTTTTACTGCTGTAGAAAAGGAGCTTGCAAGGGCACCCGAATCTCCGCCATGCTTCTGCGCCTCAACCAGTGCATTGAATGCCGCTCTAACTTCTTTCAGTTTCTCTTCATATGCTATCAGGTTATCGGTCTTGAATACACCATTATCAGTCTGAATCTTGAGTGCGTCCCTTGCAATGCGGTCGTTGACCTTCTGAGCTGCCTTCAGCTCTGATGACATTGACTGATTCAATAACCCAGAACTCGTTTTGTTGGCAGTGGAACTCTTTCCTTTTCCGGAGCTGAACGATATATCACCGATTTTTAATTGCTTCAGTTGCCCCTCGATTTCCGACTTAAGCCCCCGAATAGCATCTTTCGCATCAATCTTTTTTATTGTGACGCTCGGGATAGTAAATGCGCCAGATGCCGT
>CADBYI010000055.1 GCA_902798825.1 uncultured Eubacteriales bacterium
TTCTTCGGCGAGCCCTCGCTCTCCGTTTCCGACCTGCTGCGCAGGGATGATGCGGGCCACGGAATATTGAACATTCTGGATGCCACCCGGTTGATTCAAAGCCCCCTGGTGTACAGCACCTTCCTCATTTGGCTGGTGTCCGAGCTGTTCGAGCGCTTGCCGGAGGTGGGTGACCCGGAAACGCCCAAGGCCGTGTTCTTCTTTGACGAGGCTCATTTGCTCTTCCAGAATGCGCCAAAGTCCTTTCTGGAGAAGATCGTCCAGCTGGTAAAGCTGATCCGCTCCAAAGGCGTGGGCATCTACTTCGTGAGCCAAAGCCCCTCCGACATCCCTAACGACGTGTTGGCCCAGTTGAGCAACCGTATACAGCATGGTCTGCGGGCCTATACCCCCTCCGAAATGAAGGCGGTAAAGGCGGCTGCCAACTCCTTCCGGCCCAACCCCGCGTTGGATACCGAGCAGGAGATATTGAACCTGGGCACGGGGGAAGCCCTCGTATCCCTGTTGGATGAGAAAGGTATCCCCACAATTGTGGAGCGGGCAAACATTCTGCCGCCCCAAAGCCTCATGGCGCCCGCCCAGGAGGAGACGAGAAAAAAGGCTTTGGAAAACGACCCCCTCTACCCTGCCTATCAGGAAGCAGTGGACAGATATTCCGCTTATGAGAAGTTGAAGGAGGAATCGGAGGCAAGAGAAAAGGCAGAGCTGGCAGAGGCGGAAAAAAAGGCCTCCCAAAAGCAGGCTGCTGAGCAGGCAAAGGCCGCTGCTGCCTCGAAAAAAAAGCAGCAGAGCGCCGTGGGCAAGGCGGCCAAGAAGGTAGCAAAGACGGCCACCAACTCCCTGCTGGACCGGGCCGGCCGGAAGCTGGGCAAAGCCATCGCAAGGGGATTGTTCGGGAACTGGCTGTAATTAATCGAAACAGGACTTGATTCGCGCTGCGGCTTAGTCGGGCCGTGGCTCTGAAGCCCCACTGGGGCTTCATTCACTACCACGTCCTTCAAGTCCTGTTCCATTCCTGTAATGAAAAACAGAGTCCGAATGGACTCTGTTTTTCATTGGTGCGGGAAACAGGACTTGAACCTGCATGAAATCGCTTTCACACGGACCTGAACCGTGCGCGTCTGCCAATTCCGCCATTCCCGCATATTGGTGGATGGGGGTGGATTCGAACCACCGAAGTCTGTGACAACAGATTTACAGTCTGCTCCCTTTGGCCACTCGGGAACCCATCCAAGTATGAAGCTGTCAAGGTTTGGAGCTGGTGAAAGGAGTCGAACCTTCAACCTACTGATTACAAATCAGTTGCTCTGCCATTGAGCTACACCAGCGAACTGGTGAGCCGATCTCCCGAAGAAAATGGCGACCCGGAGGGGGCTCGAACCCCTGACCTCCAGCGTGACAGGCTGGCGTACTAACCAACTGTACTACCGGGCCGTGTGGTGGGCCTTCAGGGACTTGAACCCCGGACCGATCGGTTATGAGCCGACTGCTCTGACCAACTGAGCTAAAGGCCCAATCAATTCCCAGAAGGAATGGTGACCCCGAGGAGAATCGAACTCCTGTTACCGCCGTGAAAGGGCGATGTCTTAACCGCTTGACCACGGGGCCACACCTGGTCGGGGTGAGAGGATTCGAACCTCCGGCCCCATGCTCCCAAAGCACGTGCGCTACCGGACTGCGCTACACCCCGTAAAGCGCCACGCTGCTTTTCGCGACTTGACAAATATACATCATGATGCGGAAAAAGTCAATATCTTTTTTTGAAATATTGTCCGCAGGTGTTCCCCGCATCTCCATATCCCCAAGAGACACAGAGATGCGGGGACGTTTTTTTCAGTCGTTCAGGGCTTCCCGGCGCTCCTGCAGCTTTTGGAGCATCTCCTCCCCAGCCTTGAGCTTGCGCCGTTCCTCGTTGACCACCGCTTCCGGCGCTTTGGAGACGAACTTTTCATTGGCGAGCTTGGCCTGGGCCCGGCCGATGTCGCCCCTGACCCGCTCGATCTCCTTGTCGATACGCTCCCTCTCCTTATCGAGGTCCACCAGGGACGCCAGAGGAATGAAGGCTTCCGCCTTCTCGGACACGATGTGCACGTCGCTTTTCAGGACGTTGCCCCGTTCCGTGCCGATCTTTGTCTTCTCCACGCCGGCCAGCTTCAAAAGATATCCCTCTGCCCCTTCCAGCGCCTTGGGATCGGCACAGACGATGCGCACCGCGATCCGCTGAGCTGGGGGCACCTTCAGGTCGGCCCGGATGTTGCGGATGCTCTTCACCAGGTCCATGATGGTCTCCATGGTGGCGCACTCCCGGGCGTAGAGCTGGCCCTCCTGGGCCTTGGGCCAGGCAGAGAGCATGATGGTCTCCTCGTGGCCGGGCAGCTGCTGGTAAAGCTCCTCTGTTATGAAGGGCATGAAGGGATGCAGCAGTTGCATGGACGTACCCAGCACCTTGACGAGAACGGCGGACACGTTCTCCTTCCGAGCCTGATCGTCGCCGTACAGGGCGGACTTGGCCATTTCGATGTACCAATCGCAGAACTCGGCCCAGATGAAGTCGTAAATCTTCTCTGCTGCCAGATTCAGCTCGTAGTCGTCCAGGTTGCTGGTCACCTCCCGGGTGATCTCATTGAGCCGGGACAGTATCCACTTGTCGGCAGTGTCGAGAAGCTCCTCCCGAATGTTGGTTTGGGCATCCTTGGGGATGTTCATGAGCACGAATCGGGCGGCGTTGTACACCTTGTTGCAGAAGTTCCGGGCGGACTCCACCTTCTCCCAGTAGAAGCGCATGTCATTGCCGGCGGAGTTGCCGGTGACCAGGGAGAAGCGCAGCGGATCGGCGCCGTACTTTTCGATGATCTCCAGCGGATCGATACCGTTGCCCAGGGACTTGCTCATCTTCCGGCCCAGGCTGTCCCGCACGAGACCGTGGATGTACACGTTTTCAAAGGGAGGCTTTTTCATGACCTCCATGCCGAAGGTGATCATCCGGCTCACCCAGAAGGTGATGATGTCATAGCCGGTGACCAGCGTGGTGGTAGGATAGAAATAGTCCAGCTCCGCCGTCTTCTCGGGCCAGCCCAGCGTGGAGAAGGGCCAGAGGCCAGAGGAGAACCAGGTGTCCAGCACATCCTCGTCCTGCCGCAGCTTGCCGCCGCAGGTGGGGCACTTTTCGGGAGCCGTTTCCTCACAGAACACGCCGCCGCAGTCGTCGCAATAGTACACCGGGATGCGATGGCCCCACCAAAGCTGACGGGAGATGCACCAGTCCCGGATGTTCTCCATCCAGTTGAAATAGGGCTTGCTGAATCGGTCGGGAATGAATTTCACCTGACCGGAGCGCACCGCCTCCAGAGCGGGCTCGGTCAGGGGCTTCATGTCCACGAACCACTGCTTGGACACGATGGTCTCGATGGTGGTGTGGCAGCGGTAGCAGGTGCCCACATTGTGGGTATAGTCCTCGATCTTCACCAGGTTCCCACTCTTTTCCAAATCCGCCACGATGTTCTTCCGGCACTCGAACCGCTCCTGGCCGCAGTAGGGACCGCCGTTCTCGTTGATATAGCCCTTTTCATCGAACACCTTGAGGATGGGCAGGCCATGGCGCTGACCCACCTCAAAATCGTTTGGATCGTGGGCGGGGGTGATCTTCACGGCGCCGGTGCCGAACTCCATCTCACAGTATTCGTCTCCAACGATGGGAATCTCCCGGTTCACCAGGGGCAAGATCACAGTCTTGCCGATGATGTCCTTATATCGCTCATCCTCCGGGTTCACCGCGATGGCCGTATCGCCCAGCATGGTCTCGGGCCGAGTGGTGGCCACAGTGATGGAATAGGACCCGTCCGGCGCATCGTACCGGATGTGCCACAGGTGGCTCGCCTGGGTCTCATACTCCACCTCGGCGTCGGACAGGGCGGTCTTGCAGTCGGGGCACCAGTTGATGATCCGATCGCCTCGATAGATCAGCTTCTTGTCATAGAGGGATTTGAAGACCTTCACCACGGCCTTGTTGCAGCCCTCATCCATGGTGAACCGCTCCCGTTCCCAATCGCAGGAGGAGCCCATTTTGCGAAGCTGCTTCACGATGGTGGAGCCGTATTCCTCCCGCCACTGCCAGGCCCGCTTCAAAAAGCCCTCCCGGCCCACGTCCTTCTTGGTGAGTCCCTCTGCCGCCAGAGCTTCCACGATCTTCACCTCGGTGGCGATGGAGGCGTGATCCGTGCCGGGGAGCCAGAGCATCTCGAATCCGGACATACGCTTATAGCGAGCGATGGCGTCCTGAAGGGTGTTGTCCAGGGCGTGGCCCATGTGAAGCTTGCCCGTGATGTTGGGAGGTGGGATCACGATGGTAAAGGGGGTCTTTTCGGGGTTCGGTTGGGCATGGAAGTAGCCGTTCTTCTCCCACTTCTCATACCACTTGCTCTCCACGATCTGATGATCGTAGGTCTTGGGCATCTCTTTCATGTTTTTTCTCCTTCAATACAAATGGCCCGCCTCGTCAAAGGACGAAGCGGGCGCTCGCGGTACCACCTTTGTTAAACGGAGTCTCCCCCGTTTCCCTCAATGCCATAACGCAGCGTCTGCGTGGAACACTACTTGTTTATCCGCTTTCGCATCCCAGGGCTAAAAAGCGACCTTCCACCGCATCTCCACAGCGCCCTTGCAGCTGACCTGGGCGCCTCTCTGGGAGGAAAGGCGATGTACTCCTCTTTCTCACGGCCCGTATTTTCAGTTGATTTTACTCCCACAGCTGGGCTTTGTCAACCTTGATTTGTATACAGGCTGACCATATACTCTTTCAGCTCAGCAAAGGGCGCCGGCCCGGCGGACAGATAGTCCAGCAGGAACCGTTGTTCGGTTTCGCAGCCCGCGTCCAGAGCCGCCTGGCAAATATCCAGATACTGGCAATAGCCATAGGAGGCTACGAGGCTTTCGAATGGATCGGACATAGCCTTTTCATAAAGGTAGTCCGCAAAGCTCTCCGCACCCCAGCTCTTGAGGTACTCCGCAAGGTCCTTTTCGGAATACCCATAGTAGTGGATCAGCAGCGCTGAAATGCCCGTCAGCGTCACATCCAGCATATCCTCGTACCAGCGATACTGCACATAGTCCAGCCCGAAATCATCCAGATAGGGGATCACAGAATAGGAGCAATGGATGGCCAGTCCTCCGAGATATCCATAGGGTGCATTGGCCCAGCGCGCCTGCTGTTCCCCTTGGGATCGGCTGGCATAGATCGACAAAAACGCCATGCCGGGATAGGTATGAAAGGCGAGCGACAAAAGGTCCATGCCCGCCGCCTCTCCTCTTTCAAGGGGAATCGGCAGCACCGATCCGTCGGGCAGGGGGCAAAGATCATCCGTGATTCGGCGAAGAAACGAAACATTCTGTGCATAGGTGCCAAAGGAGATGGGCTCCTTCCTTCTCACAGCTTCCGGGTCCGCCTGCAGCGCGGTGGCTATGGCATATGCCTCCGTCTGGGCCAGCTCCTCCAGGGTGTCGAACACGGTGCGGGGCACGATTGGCTCCCCCATGTATCGATCCAGAGCCGCCCGATAATCCCTGGCGGATTTCGCATCGAGGCTGAAGAAGGGCTCCGTCCTGTCCTCCATTTGCTGCAGAACCTGCAGGAGGGCGTCTATGGCGGCGGCATATGGCGCAAGGGGTAAGGTCTCCCCCTCCCCTGGACAGTTGGCATAGGCGCCGCGAAGGGCATCCTGAATATCCTGGCTCATGAGCTCATGGAGGACAGAAGCTGTCCTCTCCTTCCGATCCGCCGTCAGGGTACGCCCGTCGCTTGCGAGGTCCTGAAGGGACGATTCCAGCCCATCCGCAGTATCGATGATCTGGAGAAAACGATCGTAAAAGGTCTGCTTCGATAGCCTCTCTGCTTCCAGCAGGGAATAGACCAGGGAGGCGATGGGCTCCCCGTCATGGGAAAGGACCTCCTCCGCGAAGAAGGGTTTCGGATCGGCAGCAGGTGCAAACGGGCTCAACACCGGACGCGGAACAGTCGTCGGCTCCACTGTAGCCGTGGGTACGGGAGAAGGCAGGGCTGTCGGCTCCGCTGTGGCGGGCTGAATCGAAACGGGTTCCCTGTGCTCCGCCACTGGGGCGACGACCCTCTGTGTGCAGCCTGTCAGCAGGCAGAAGGCCAGCAGTATGCAAATCACACGTTTCATGGCTCGGTATCCTCCGTTGGCAAAGGGAATTCGCCTATATAGCCAAGGCGTTTCAGCGCCTGTTGCATATCCTCGGGCAAAGGCGCTATAAAGGACATATGTTCCCCTGTGGCGGGATGTCTCAACTGAAGCCGCCATCCATGCAGGGCCTGCCCCTCCATGCCCAGCGCATTTTTGCCGTTTGAATAGACCTGGTCCCCCACCACCGGATGATGGATATGGGCCATATGGACCCGTATCTGATGGGTCCGTCCCGTCTCCAGCTCCAAGCCAAGAACGCTCACGCCGGAAAAGCGATACAGCACCCTATAATGGGTCACAGCCCGCCGGCCATTCGCCACCACCGCCATACGCTTTCGGTCGGTGGGATGGCGGCCGATAGGCGCGTCCACCGTGCCGGTGTCCTCCTTCATGTTCCCTGCCACCAGGGCGATATAGCTGCGATGGGCGGAATGGTCAGCAAATTGGCTGGCCAGCCGCTCGTGGGCAAAATCGTTCTTCGCCACCACCAAGAGCCCGCTGGTCATCTTGTCGATCCGATGGACGATGCCGGGGCGAATCTCCCCACCGATGG
>CADBYI010000056.1 GCA_902798825.1 uncultured Eubacteriales bacterium
CATCTGCGGACAGAAGACCGAGGTCTACAGCCGCATCACCGGCTACTATCGGCCCGTGCAGAACTGGAACGACGGCAAGGCCCAGGAGTTCAAGGATCGGAAGGTCTACAACATCGGCCGGTCCGTGCTGACCCACGTGGGACCCAGGCCCGAAGGCGCAACCGTGGAAAAGCCCGTGTTCGAGGCGCCGGTGGCGGAAGCGAAGCCGGAGCCCTTGGCCGAGCCCGCGGCGAAAGCGCCCGCTGCCCAGGCTGACATCCTGCTGTTCAAGACGCCCACCTGCCCCAACTGCAAGCTGGCCATGGTGCTTCTGGACAAGGCCGGCGTGGCCTACACCGCCCTGAACGCCAACGAGAACAAGGAGCTGGTCAATGAGTACGGCGTGAAGCAGGCCCCCACGTTGGTGCTCCTTGGCAGCGACGGATTCCAGTCCTTCCGGGGCGTATCGGATATCAAAGGTTGGCTCATGGGGAAGAAGTAAGGTATGTATTGAAAGCACGCACCTTTTTTGTAAAAAAGGTGCATCCAAAAAACTTTCAATTGTGATAAGCTGCTTCCCTGCATCGATCAATAGTAATCCTGACTTTTCTTTTTCGTGCACCTTTTTCTTTTCTTCCGAAAAGAAAAAGGTGCAAAAAAATAAAGAGGTAACCACTATGTACGACATCATCGTCATCGGCGGGGGCCCCGCGGGCATGACCGCGGCGCTGTACGCCCTCAGAAACGGCAAATCCGTGCTGGTGCTGGAAAAGCACGGCTTCGGCGGCCAGATCACCTACTCGCCCAAGGTGGAGAACTATCCGGGCATCAAGGAGATGAGCGGCAACGAGTTCGCCGACAAGATGCTGGAACAGATTTTGGCCCTGGGCGCCGAGGTGGAGCTGGAAAAGGCCGTGTCCGTGGAGGACGCGGACGGCCGCAAGCTGGTGAAGACCGAGGAGGGGAGCGAATTCGAGAGCATGACCGTGGTCATCGCCACGGGCGTGAAGCATCGGATGCTGGGCCTGCCCGGGGAGAACGAGCTGGTGGGGAACGGCATCTCCTTCTGCGCCGTGTGCGACGGGGACTTCTTCTCCAACGAGACCGTGTGCGTGGCCGGCGGCGGAAACTCCGCCCTCCAGGAGGCGATCCTGCTGGCGGAGAAGTGCAAACAGGTCATCATCCTGCAGGACCTGCCCCAGCTCACCGGCGAGGAGACCCTGCAAAACATCCTGCGCAGCCGCCCCAACGTGACCATCGAGACCGACCGGAAGATCGTGGGCGTGGAGGCCGGCCCCGACGGGCTCACCGGCGTCACCGTGGAGAACCGGCTCACCGGCGAAAGGCGGACCATCCCCAGCGACGGCCTGTTCATCGCCATCGGCCTGATCCCCGAAAACGGGCCCTTCGAGGCCCTTGCCGACCTGAACCAATACGGCTACTTCGCCTCCGGCGAGGACTGCCTGACCCGGACCCCCGGCGTGTTCGTGGCCGGCGACTGCCGCAGCAAGTCCATTCGCCAGCTCACCACCGCCTGCGCCGACGGGGCCGTGGCCGCGTTGGCGGCCTGCCGGTACTTGAACGAGCGAAAGTAAAGCAAAAATGGAGAAAGAGCCCTGCTGAAAAGCAGGGCTCTTTTTTCTGTTATTCCCTGATCAAATCCTTTATCACCTCGCCCGCCAGGACCAGACCCGCCACAGCCGGCACGAAGGCTACGCTTCCCGGGGTGGCCCGGCGGCCGGTCTCCTCCTCCAAAGGGGCGGGGGTGAGGGGGGGCTCCGTGGAGTAGACCACCTTCACGTGCTCGATGCCCCGCTTTTTCAGCTCCCGGCGCATGACCCGGGCCAGGGGGCACATGGAGGTCTTGGATATGTCCGCCACCTGGAAGGCCGTGGGGTCCAGCTTGTTTCCGGCCCCCATGGCGGAGATCACGGGCACCCCGGCCGCCTTGGCCGCCTGGATGAGCTGCAGCTTTCCGGCCACGGTGTCGATGGCGTCCACCACATAGTCATATTGGGAAAAGTCGAACCGGTCCGCCGTCTCCGGAAGATAGAAGATGGGCCAGGTCACCACGGCGCAATCGGGGTTGATGGAGAGCACCCTTGCCTTGGCCGCGTCCACCTTCAGCATGCCTAGGGTCTCCCGGGTGGCGATGATCTGCCGATTCAGGTTGGAGGGGGCCACCCGGTCGCTGTCGACGAGGTCCAAAGCCCCCACGCCGCTTCTGGCCAAAGCCTCCACCACGTAGCCACCCACGCCGCCCACGCCGAACACGGCCACCCGGGCCCTTTTCAGGCGCTGGATGGCCCCGTCCCCCAGCAGCATCCGGGTCCTGGAAAACATATCCTCCATAGGCTTACTGCTCCGTTGAGGGCAAATCTTCTATCAGCACGTCCATGGTGCCGCCGCAGACCATGCCCTCCATGGCCGCCACGTCGCGGGTCATGTCCACGGTGACCACCCGGCTTTTGCCGGTGCCCATGAGCCGCCGGGCCGCCAAAAGGGCCTCGTTCTCCCCGCAGCCGCCGCCGATGGTCCCGGCGGAGTTGCCCAGCCTGTCCGTGGCCATGAGGGCGCCGCCCTTCACAGGCGTGGAGCCTCTGGTGGAGAGGACCAGCAGCAGCGCCGCCGGCCGGCTGTCGTCCGCAAGGAAGCGCAGGGCGTCCAAATCCGTGTTCTGCTGGGGCAGGATGCCCTCCCTGGCGGGCAGGGCGTGGCGGGCGGCGATGAGCTCCGCCAGAATGGACACGGCGATCTCAGCCGGGGTCACCGCCCCGATACTAAGGCCGATGGGGGCGTGGATGCGGCCGATCCGATCCGGGTCGTATCCCTCCTCGGCCAGCAGCTCGAACAGCCCCTTCACCCGGCGCCGGGAGCCGATCATGCCCAGATAACGGGGCTCGTTCCCCTGCAGCAGATATTTCACGCAGGTCACGTCGTCCCTGTGGCCCCGGGTCAGCACGCACACGAAGTCCCCCGCGCCGATGTTCAGCCGGGGCAGGGCGTTTTCAAAGCTGGCGCAGATGACCTCCCTGGCTTCCGGGAACCGGGCGTAGCTGGCGAAGGCGGGCCGATCGTCCACCACCGTCACCGCAAAGTCCACCTGCCGGGCCGCCTCATAGAGGGCCAGCGACACGTGGCCGCCCCCCAGCAGAACCAGCCGCTCCGGGGGCAGGAACCGGCGCACATAGGCGCGATCCCCCACCTGCCGGGAAAGGGTCGCCTCCCGGCCCGCGGACACGGCCTCCAAGATATCCTGAAATTCCTTACGCATCCTGCTGTGCCTCGTACCACTTCATGGCGTCCAGGGTGTCGCTCATGAGCTGCTCCAAAGGCCAGTCCAGCATCTGGGCGCCCCGTTCGATCACGTCCCGGGAGCAGCCGGCGGCGAAGTTCAGATTCTTATACTTCTTCTTCAGAGACTTGAGGCTCACCTCGTTCACCCGCTTGTTGGGGTGGATCAGGGCCACGGCCCCAATGAGGCCGGTCAATTCGTCCGTGGCGTAGAGCACCTTCTCCATCTCGTGCTCCGGTTTCACGTCGTTGCGGTGGCCGTAGCCGTGGCTCACGATGGCCCGGATGAGCCGGGGACTGAGGTCCAACGATTCCATGATCTCCCGGGTCTTCTCGCAGTGCTGCTCCGGCCATTTCTCGTAGTCCAGGTCGTGGAGAAGCCCTACCAGCTTCCAGAAATCCTTCTCGTCTCCGTAGCCCAGCTTGTCCGCGTACCAGCCCATGACCGCTTCCACGGTCTTTGCATGCTGCAGATGGAAGGGCTCCTGGTTGTATTCCTTCAGCAGGGCCCACGCTTCGTCCCGGGTGATTTGTTTTGCCATTTGATATGTCCATACCTTTCCATAGGGTTCTTGCCTATTATAGGGAGAAAAGGCCGTCCCTGTCAATTCCTATGGTTGCTGCAGGAGCGAAACCAATGGGTATTGCAGGAGCGAAACCAATGGTTTTGAAAAAAAATAACCTAATGAAAAGGAAAAGGAAAAAGAAAATGAAAAAGAAACGGAGAAGGAAAAGGAGAGTGTGTGGGGGCTTCGCCCCGGCGTCGGCTGCCGCCTCCCGCACACGCCCGAGGCCGCTCCCACTGGATATAAAATGATTCCCCCGGGAAGGGGGACTTGTCTATAGAAGCGATCTGCGGCACGTAATCTGGCTTACCAAGACACGCAAAGCGCGGTGCAGCCGCCCGGTACGCGCAGCGTATAGGCGGGATCTGAAAGCGCAGCGAAGGCGGAGCCCCGCTGAAACGACCCGCGGGTCGTTTCAGCGGAATGCCGTCATGCCGTCATGCCGTGGCAGGCCATGTAGTCGTAGAGCATCTGGCCGTGCTCCTGTTCCTCCTTCTGGATGTGGTTCAGGGCCTGGCGGGCGCCGGCGTCGGTGAACTCGAAGATGCAGGTGTCGTAGACGGAGGAGATGTGCTTCTCCGTGTCCAGGGCGTCCTTCAAAAGATACTCGTCCGTCTTGCTGTTGGACTTGTTGGCGGCCCGGCCGTCCCCGGGCTGGCACTGGCTGTTGCTTTGGTTGCTCTGGTTGCCCTGGTCGCCGCCCGCCATCATGGGCACCGTGCCCCCGATCAGGCTTTCGATGGTCGTAAGGTGCTCCTGTTCCTTGGCCTGGATGGTCAAAAACAGGTCCGCCAGGGCCTGATCCTCCGCCTTCTTGGCGTACTGGCCGTACTTCTCGATGCAGATTTCCTCCGAAGTCTTGAGGTCCTGCAGCAGCATGGATTCCTTTTGTGTCAGTTTCATGTTTTCATCACCTCGCCCATAGGATGGTCGCCGTCGGCAGCTTCCATACGGCTGAAGCGACAATCGACGCTGTTTTGCGGTTTTGGCTTGCGTTTTTCGTCCCGTTGTCGTATACTGTCCCATATTTTCACGCAAGGAGTGGACCATGGAGGCATACGGGTATAAGGAGGGCTTGCGGGACGGGCTCCCCATCGGATTGGGGTATCTGTCCGTGTCCTTCGGCTTCGCCATCTGGGCGGTGAAGCAGGGCATCCCGGGTCTGACGCTGATCCTGCTGTCCGGCTCCAACCTGACCTCCGCGGGCCAGGTGGCCGGGGTCACGGTCATGGCGGCGGGAGGATTGCTGGTGGAGCTGGCCCTGACGGAGCTCATCATCAACCTGCGCTACGCCCTCATGAGCGTCACCCTGACCCAAAAGCTCCATCCCTCCTTCACCCTGTGGCAGCGGATGCTGGCGGCCTTCTTCGTCACCGACGAGATCTTCGCCGTGTCCTCCACCCGTAAGGGCCTGTTGACCTTCCCCTACATGATGGGCCTCGGGTGCCTGCCCTGGATCGGCTGGACCTTGGGCACGGCCCTGGGGGCCTTTGCGGGGGCGCTGCTGCCCGCCGCCCTGTCCGCCGCCTTGGGCATCGCCATCTACGGCATGTTCATGGCCATCCTGGTCCCCGGGGCGCTGGAGGATCGGGGGGTGCTCCTGGCCATCTTCGCCGCCGTGGCCCTGGGGCTGATCCTTCGCTATGTGCCGGTATTCAGCTTTCTGTCCGAGGGGTTCGTCATCATCCTGAGCGCCGTCTGCGGGGCCTGCGTGGCCGCCCTGGTGAGGCCCGTCCGGGCGGGGGAGGGGGAAGCATGAAGCTCTATCCCTATCTTCTCGTCATGGCCCTGGTCACCTATCTCATCCGGATGCTGCCCCTGGCCTTTTTTCGCAGGAAAATCACCAACCCCTTTTTGCTGGGGGTCCTCCACTATATGCCCTATGCGGTGCTGGGGACCATGACCGTCCCCGCCATCTTCACCTCCACCGGGGAACCCGTCTCCGCTGTGGCGGGCTTTTTGGTGGCCCTGCTGCTGGGCCTCAAACGCCGCTCCCTCATCGAGGTGGCCCTGGCCGCCACCGCCGCGGCCTATGTGACCAGCCTGGTCTTGCCCCTGTTGTAAATAATTGCAAAAACCTCTTGACCCTGACCATACGTCATGGTTTATGCTATACAGCGAAGGGAGGCGATGACCATGATTACCGTCCATGAGGTCAGCAAATTGACCGGCGTTAGCATTCGGACCCTGCACCACTACGATAAGCTGGGCCTGTTAAAACCGGTGGCCGTCACTGAGGCCGGCTATCGGCTGTATGACGAAAGCTCCTTGATCCGGCTCCAGAGCATCCTGCT
>CADBYI010000057.1 GCA_902798825.1 uncultured Eubacteriales bacterium
CGTCTTCCAGCCCTACACCCTGGTGAAGGACCACCGGACCGGCGTGGAGAACGGCAACATCCAGGCCGTCATGGACGGGGATCTGGACGCCTTCATCTCGGAGTATCTGGTGCAAAGCTAAGATATGGAACAGCTGCAGTTTCTTCGTCTGGACGGGGCCCGCTTTGATGCTCTCTGCGGCCTGCACCGGGCCTATAAGGAGGCCATCGGGGAGGATGCGCCCACCCAGGCGGATTTGGACCGGCTGCTGGGGGCCATGGAACGGGAAAATATCCTGTTCTATGGGTGTGTAAATGAGGAGGGACAGCTGGTGGGCTGCTGCTCCGTCTCCCCCACCTTCTCCACCTACACCTATGCGACCGCCGGCGTGTTCGAGGATTTCTATATCCTGCCCGCCTTTCGGCACCGGGGGATCGCCCGCAGGCTCCTATCGTTCGCCGTCGAAGACAGCGGCGTGTCGTCCCTGACCGTGGGCTGCGCGGATTGCGACGCGGAGATGTACAAAGCCCTGGGCTTCACCGTCCCCCTGGGAAACCTGCTGGCCTTTGAGCTGTAGCGTAAAGCAATCGACAAAAAAGGACCTGTCCCTTGGACAGGTCCTTATTGGCTGCGTTGCGAGGTCTTTTAGACCAACTCCAGCACCACCATGGGGGCGGCGTCGCCGCGGCGGACGCCCAGCTTGTACATGCGGGTGTAGCCACCCTTCTTGCCCTCCTGGATGCGGCCGTCGTACTTGGGGGCCAGCTCACGGAAGAGCTTCTCCACCACGGGATGGTTGTTGCCCTTGGTCCGGTCCCTGTACTCCTTCTTGGTCTCCTTGTCCTTCTTGGGCTCGGGCACGTCGTACAGATAGCTCATGATCTGACGGCGGGCATGGAGCTTGGAAGGCTGATCCTGGGGCTTCTCCTCCTTGGAGACCTGACCCTTCTCGTTGTAGACCTCTTTCTCCACCATGTCCGTGTTCTTGTATTCCTTCACCGCCAAGGTGATGATCTTCTCGGCGATGCTGCGGACTTCCTTGGCTCTGGTCTCGGTGGTGACGATCTTGCCGTTCCAGATGAGAGCGGTGGTCAGGTTCCGGAGCATTGCAACACGCTGGTCAGTGGGCTTTCCCAGTTTCCTGTTTGCCATTGCTGCTTCCTCCTAATTAATCTTCGTTGCTGCGCAGGGACAAGCCCAACTGCGCCAGTTTTTGCTGCACTTCTTCGAGGGACTTCCGGCCCAGGTTGCGGACCTTCATCATCTCGTCTTCGTCCCGCTGCACCAACTCCTCCACGGTGTTGATGCCGGCCCGCTTCAGGCAGTTGTAGGAGCGGACGGACAGGTCCAGATCCTCGATGTTCATCTCCAGGATCTTTTCCTTCTTGCTCTCCTCCTTCTCCACCATGATCTCCACGCCCTGGATCCTGTCGGTCAGGTTGATGAAGAGCATCAGATGCTCGGTGAGGATCTTGGCCGCATAGCTGGCCGCCTCGTCGGGCTTGATGCTGCCGTTGGTCCAGATCTCCAGCGTGAGCTTGTCATAGTCGGTGATCTGACCCACACGGGTGTCGTCCACGGTGAAGTTCACCTTGGTGATGGGCGTGTAGATGGAGTCCACGGCGATCTCGCCGATGGGCATATCGGGCCGCTTGTTGCGGTCGGCCACCACGTAGCCCCGGCCATGGTCCAGCATGATCTCCATGTGGAGCTTGCCGTTCTCATCCAGGGTCGCCAGATGGAGCTCGGGATTGATGATCTCAACATCCGAATCGGGCAGGATGTCACCGGCGGTGACTTCGCACTCGCCCGCCGCGTCGATAACGACCTTCTTGGGGCCCTGGCTATGGAGCTTGCAGATGAGCCCCTTCAGGTTCAGGATGATCTCGGTCACGTCCTCCTTGACGCCCTCGATGGTGGAAAACTCATGGAGCACACCGTCGATGCGAATGGAGGTGGCGGCCACGCCGGGGAGGCTGGAAAGCAGCACCCGACGCATGGAGTTGCCCAGCGTCATGCCGAAGCCGCGCTCCAGGGGTTCCACCACGAACCTGCCGTAGTTCTCAGACATCTCAACGCATTCGAGTTTGGGCTTTTCAAAATCCAACATATTGTACCCTCCTTCGGTAATGTCGTTTTGGTGAGGTTAAAGGCTTACCTGGAGTAGAACTCGACGATGAGGTGCTCCTCGATGGTCAGATCGATATCCTCTCTCTTGGGCAGGGCCACGACTTTACCGGAAAGGTTCTCGGCATCCAGCTCCAGCCACTCGGGCACGGTGCGCTTGGCACCCTGCTCCCGCAAGGTGGCGAACAGGGGGATCTGGCGGCTCTTCTCCTTGACGGAGATCACGTCGCCCACCTTCAGCTCGTAGGAGGCGATGTCCACCTTCTTGCCGTTGACCAGGATGTGACCGTGGGTCACCATCTGGCGGGCCATGGGGCGGGACTCACCGAAGTTCAGGCGATAGCACACGTTGTCGAGACGGCGCTCCAACAGCTGGAGCATGTTCTCGCCGGTGACGCCCTTCATGTTGGAGGCGGTCACATAGTACTGATGGAACTGGCCCTCCATGATGCCGTAGGCCCGGCGGACCTTCTGCTTCTCGCGAAGCTGAATGCCGTACTCGGACTGCTTGCGGCGACCCTGGCCGTGCATGCCCGGGGGGGTGTGGCGCAGCGTCATGGCGCACTTCTCGCTGTAGCAGCGGTCACCCTTCAAAAACAGCTTGGCGCCTTCGCGGCGGCACTGTCTGCAAACGGAATCCGTATATCTTGCCATAGTTATGCCTCCTTACACTCTTCTGCGCTTGGGCGGGCGGCAGCCGTTGTGGGGGATGGGGGTCACGTCCTTGATCATGTTGACCTCCAAGCCGGCCGTCTGCAGGGCGCGGATGGCGGACTCACGGCCGGAGCCGGGGCCCTTCACGTACACTTCAACGGTCTTGAGGCCATGCTCCATGGCGGCCCGGGCAGCGGCTTCGGAAGCCATCTGGGCGGCAAAGGGCGTGGACTTACGGGAACCGCGGTAGTTCAAAGAACCGGCGCTGGACCAGGCGATGGCATTGCCCTGCATATCGGTGATGGTCACCAGCGTGTTGTTGAAGGAGGAACGGATGTGGGCCTGACCGCGGTCGATGTTCTTCTTTTCACGACGCTTGCGGCTGACAGCCTTCTTGACTTTCGTTACTTTAGCCATTGCTTCTCCCCTCCTTATTTCTTCTTACCGCCCTGGGTGCGTTTCGGGCCCTTGCGGGTGCGGGCGTTCTGCTTGGTGCTCTGGCCCCGAACGGGCAGGCCCTTGCGATGACGGACGCCGCGATAGCAGCCGATCTCCACCAGGCGCTTGATGTTCATGGAGGTTTCCCGGCGAAGATCGCCTTCCACCTTCACATTGTGGTCGATGTACTCTCTCAGTTTGTTGACATCGTTCTCCGAAAGATCACGTACCCGGATGTCAGGGTCCACGCCCGTCGCAGCCAGGATCTCGTTGGACAGGGCACGACCGATACCGAAGATATAGGTCAAGCCGATCTCGATCCGCTTGTCTCTCGGAAGGTCTACGCCAGCAATACGTGCCATATGGTTTCTTACCTCCGTAAAAATTTGAAAAATGGTATGTATCTATATCCGCTCGCAGGAAGCGCCGTTTCCGCAGGAAAGGGCGCCAGCCGCCCCGCGAGTTCTTTCTAAAGCCGTGCTTAGCCCTGACGCTGCTTGTGCTTGGGGTTCTCGCAGATGACCATGACGCGACCCTTGCGCTTGATGATCTTGCACTTCTCGCAAATCGGTTTCACAGACGGTCTGACTTTCATTTTTCTATCTCCTTAAACTTTAGTTCTGATGGTTCAGTTCTTGGCGCGCCAGGTGATGCGTCCCCGGCTCAGGTCATACATGGACATCTCCACGGTCACCTTGTCTCCCGGCAGTATCCGGATGTAGTTCATACGAAGCTTTCCGGAGATGGTGGCCAGTATCTTGCGCCCATTCTGCAGCGTCACTTCGAACATGGCATTGGGGTATGCTTCCGTGACGACGCCTTCCAGTTCAAAAACATCCGCTTTGGACAAGCTGTACCTCCTTTTCTGATCCCTTAGGTTTCATCGGCTGCTGTGACGGCGGCGATGTACTTGCGGATATCCGCGTCGCACATCTGCCGTCCCTCCGGGAATTCCATCCGGCAGAGGCCCTTTTTGGGGTATGGCTTCACGTGCATCCGCTTCTTCTTCTTGGGGCGATCCAGCTTCCTGAGATCCCCGTCCACCAGATACACGAACCCTTCCTCGGCCTTCTGCACCACGAAGGGGCGTCCCTTGTCCCGGCCTGCCCGGGAAACGACCAGATCGCCTACCGTTACTTCCGCGCTCATAGATCGCCCTCAAAATAGGTGGTCATGACCGGGTCGCCGTCGGTGATGAGGATGGTGTTCTCAAAGTGGGCCGAAGGCAGTCCGTCCACCGTCTCCACCGTCCAGCCGTCGGAGAGGACCTTCACCTGATAGCCGCCCAAGTTGATCATGGGCTCCACGGCGATGGCCATGCCGGCGTGGAGGCGCTGCCGCGCCCGAGGAGAGTAGTAGTTGGGGACCTCCGGGTCCTCATGCATCTCGGCGCCGATTCCGTGGCCCACCAGAGCTCTCACCACGCCGAAGCCATTGGCCTCCACATGTTTCTGGATGGCGGCGGAAATATCATTCAGATAGTTCCCGGCCACGGCCTTTTCGATGCCGGCAAAAAAGCTTTCTTCCGCCACCCGGATAAGCTTCTGTGCTTCCGCACTCACCTTTCCGATGGCGTAGGTCCTTGCGGCATCCGCCTGATACCCCTTATGGAGCAGGCAGGCGTCCAGGCTCACGATGTCTCCTTCTTCTATATAATGATCCGGCCGGGGAATCCCGTGGACTACCTCATCGTTGACGGAGACGCAGGTCGCCGCCGGGAAGCCCTCAAAGCCCAGGCAGCTGGGCTTGGCGCCGGACTTCACAATGTACTCATGCACAGCCCTGTCGATTTGCTTTGTCGTCATGCCGCTCTTCACGGCCTCAATCACGCCGGAGAAGGTCTTGAA
>CADBYI010000058.1 GCA_902798825.1 uncultured Eubacteriales bacterium
CAGCTGCCGCGCCCGGTCGATGTCCGAATAGGCGGGATAGTCCAGCATGTTGTTGGTGCCGGAAAGGGCGATGCGGTGGGCGTTGGCGCCGGGGGCGTTCTCCATGGTGTCCACCAGGTCGCTCAAAAAGGCGCCTCGGTCCAGAAGCTCCGCGTTCAGCTCCCGGGTCATCCTCTCCCCCAGCTCCGTCATGCGGCAGTTGAAATACCGCTGGGAGATCATCCGGGAGATGCGGTCCAGCTCGTCGGCCCCCATGTCGGCGGGGATGTGGATCACCGTGTCCCGGGCCACGCCCGCGTCCGTGACCACCACCACCAGGGCGTACCCCTCGGCCAGAGGCACCAGCTGCAGATGTCTGAGCCGGTTGGCGCTGCTTTCGGGCATCATGACCAGGGCGGTGTAGTGGGTGATGGAGGAGAGCACGTTGGCGGTCTCCCGCATGACGGCGTCCAGGCCCTTGACCTTGTTCTGGCAGTAGGCGGACATGACCTTCACTTCATCCTCGGTCAGCCGGGAGCGCTGCATCATGTTGTTCACATACAGCCGATACGCCTTGTCGGAGGGCACCCGACCGGCGGAGGTGTGGGGCTGCTCCAGATACCCCAGGTCCTCCAAATCCGCCATCTCGTTGCGGATGGTGGCTGAGGAGAGCTTAAAGGAGGGGTTCTGGCTAAGGACCTTGCTGCCCACAGGCGTGCCGGAAAGGATGTATTCGTCCACGATGGCCCGCAGCAGACGGAGCTTTCGATGGTTCAGGTCCATACCGTTTCCTCCTTTCTTTAGCACTCCGTTCCTTTGAGTGCTAATCACTGTACAGAATGTACCACCATTATGTCCCAATGTCAACTGTACAATGTGAAATCAAGGTGAATTCAAAACAACAAAAAGCGCCCTATGCAGGCGCCGAACCGATGCTTGATCTGCTTATCTATTAAGCTGATACGTTCGAAAACCGTTCGCTTCGTTTATACAGCGAAAGCCCAGTTTTTCCAGAACGTGCTGGCTGCGGGTGTTTTTCGTCACGGTGTCCGCCAGGATGCGATCCATGCCCAGCGTTTCGAAGGCGTAGGCTATGGCCAGCTGCTCCGCCTGGGTGCCGTAGCCCTTGTTTTTCACCCCGTCGCTTTGCAGATGAATGCTGAGCTCGCAGGTTTTTGCCACGGGATCGATGTGCTTCAGGTCCACCTGCCCGATCACGTTCTCCCCTTGCAGCACGGCAAAGGATAGCCTGTCCTTCTGGCCGCTATGTCTGTCGAACAGGGCGTCCACCGTCTGGGAGCTATACCCGCCTTGCTTTGCTTTCTCATACAGGGACAGGTCCAGAAAGATGTCCGGATCGTACTCGAACTTTCGAAAGAGCTCATGCATGTAAGCCCGTGTCATGGGAACAAGACGAATATCCATGCCGGTTTACCTGAAATAGCACAGGGCGGTGTTCAAATGGTCCATGCCCTGGGGGGTCAGGGCATAGCGGGCATGATCATCGGCCCACCAGCCGTTCGCCTGGACAGTTAGCCACGCCTCGGGAAAGGCCTTCTCCATGGAGAGGCCGAAGCGGTCCAGAAAGGCCTGGCGTGGGATGCCCTTGACCTTGCGCAGGCCCAGCATGATGACCTCGAACATCTCCTCCTTTTTGTCGATGTGCAGGGTCTCGGCGGTGGGCAGCTTGCCCCGTTGGAGCTTCTTCAGATAGGTCGCTATGCTCTCGGTATTGGACCAGCGAAGCCAATCCCCCTTCCCCCGGGCGGAGGAATGGGCGGCCACGCCGAAGCCCAGATAGGGCTCGTCGTTCCAATAGATCAGGTTGTGGCGGCATTCTCTGCCGGGTTTGGCGAAGTTGGAGACCTCATAGCGGGCGTAGCCCCGTTCCTTCAGATAGGCCATGCCCGCGTCCTCCATGTCCGCCACTGCGTCCTCGTCGGGCAGAGCGACCTCCCCCTCCCTCACCCGGGTATACAGCGGCGTGCCCCCCTCCAGGATCAGGGCGTAGGCGGAGATGTGCTCGGGGCCCAGGTCGCAGACCTTTTGGAGGGTGTCCAGATAATCCGCCTGTGTCTGCCCTGGCAGGCCGTGCATCAGATCCACGTTGATGTTTTGAAAGCCTGCGTCCCGGGCGGCGCCATAGGCGGTCAAAAACTGCTCGTAGGTGTGGATGCGGCCCAGGGCTTTAAGAAGCCTGTCGTCGGCGGATTGCAGGCCCAGGGACAGGCGGTTGAACCCGGCGGCGCGGAGCTTCACAAAATCGGCATAGGACGCCGTGCCGGGGTTGCACTCCGTGGTGATTTCGGCATTGGGAAGCAGGTCGTAGGTCCGTCGAACTGTGTCCAGCACGCGGATGAGCGCCTCCGCCGGCAGGACCGTGGGGGTGCCGCCGCCAAAGAAAACGGACGGGACCGGCCCCTCGTAGGGCAGCCGATCCCGACTAAGCTCGATCTCCCGGCACAGGGCGTCGGGATATTGGTCGATGGAAGCATCCCTCGGCACGGAGCAGAAGTCGCAGTAGGCGCACTTTTTCACGCAATAGGGGATGTGGACATAGACGCCGGTCATCCGTTGATCCTCAGCACGCTCATGAAGGCGTCGCTGGGCACGGACACGGTGCCCACCTGGCGCATGCGCTTCTTGCCCTCCTTCTGCTTTTCCAGCAGCTTCTTCTTCCGGGAGATGTCGCCGCCGTAGCACTTGGCCAGCACGTCCTTGCGGACCGCCTTGACGGTCTCCCGGGCGATGATCTTGCCGCCGATGGCCGCCTGGACGGGTATCTCGAACTGCTGGCGCGGGATCACGTCCTTCAGCTTTTCGCAGACCGCCCGGCCCTTGGGATAGGCCCGGTCCTTGTGGACGATGGTGGACAGGGCGTCGCACATGTCGCCGTTGAGGAGGAAGTCCAGCCGCACCAGGTCGCTCTTTTGATAGTCCTTCAGCTCATAGTCGAAGGAGGCGTAGCCCTTGCTGCGGGACTTGAGGGAGTCGAAGAAGTCGTAGATAATCTCGTTGAGGGGCAGGGTGTAGAGGATCTTCACCCGATCCTTCTCGATGTAGTCCATGTGCTCGAAGACGCCCCGGTTGTTCTGGCACAGCTCCATGATGGGCCCCACGAAATCCGGCGGGGTCATGATGCTGGCCTTCACCATGGGCTCCTCCATATAGTCGATCTCGGATGGGTCAGGCAGGCTGGCAGGGTTGTCGATGACGATGGTCTCGCCGCTCATCATCTTCACCCGGTAGACGACCGAAGGGCTGGTGGTGACCAAATCGAGATCGAACTCCCGTTCCAGCCGCTCGGTGATGATCTCCATGTGCAGCAGGCCCAAAAAGCCGCAGCGGAAGCCGTAGCCCAGGGCGGCGCTGGTCTCCTTTTCAAAGGACAGAGAGGCGTCGTTCAGCTTCAGCTTTTCCAAAGCCTCCATAAGGTCGCCATAGTGGGAGCCGTCGGCGGGATAGATGCCGCAGAAGACCATGGGGTTCACCTTCATATAGCCGGGCAGGGGCTCGCTGGCAGGGTGCTCCACGTCCGTCAGGGTGTCGCCCACCTTGGTCTCCTCCACGCTCTTGATGGAGGCGGCCACATAGCCCACCTCCCCGGCGGTCAGCTCCTCCACGGTCTTCCACTGGGGGGTGAAGACCCCCACCTCGGTCACGTCGAACTCATGGCCCGTGGCCATGGACCGGATGCGCATACCGGGGCGGATGGCGCCGTCGAAGACCCGCACATAGGATAGCGCCCCCTTATAGTTGTCGTAGAGGCAGTCGAAGATCAGGGCCTTGGTGGGGCCGTCCGGGTCGCCGCTGGGCGGCGGCACCTGGTCCACGATCTTGGCCAACACCTCCTCCACGTTCATGCCGGTCTTGGCCGACACCCGGGGGGCGTCCTCGGCGGGCAGGCCGATCACGTCCTCGATCTCGTGCATGACCCGTTCCGGCTCCGCGGAGGGAAGGTCGATCTTGTTGATGACGGGCAAGACCTCCAGATCGTTGTCGATGGCCAGATACACGTTGGCCAGGGTCTGGGCCTCGATGCCCTGGGTGGCGTCCACCACCAGCACCGCTCCCTCGCAGGCCTTCAGGGCACGGGAGACCTCATAGGTGAAGTCCACATGGCCCGGGGTGTCGATGAGGTTGAACATATACTGCTCCCCGTCGGCGGCGGTATAGAACATCCGCACGGCGGAGGCCTTGATGGTGATGCCCCGTTCCCGCTCGATGTCCATGGAGTCCAGGAGCTGGGCCTCCATGTCCCGCTTGGAAACGGTGTCGGTGAGCTCCATCATCCGGTCCGCCAGGGTGGATTTGCCGTGGTCGATGTGGGCGATGATGCAGAAGTTGCGGATATGCTTTTGATCCATGACGGTTTTCTCCCTGAAAAGCTATGGAACATCATACCCTATCCGAAGGAAAAACGCAAGAAGGGGCCGGGAAGAAACTCAAATTGCCCGTCGGTGCGGTGTGAGGTTTTGCGTTCACAGATCCCTCGACAAGCTCGGGATGACACAAAACACGATCCCTCGACAAGCTCGGGATGACACAAAGACACTTCCTCGACGACTTACGCTCGGGATGACACAAAGACGCTTCCTCAACTACTCTCGGGATGACACAAAGACAATCCCCCGGCAGAACCGGGGGATCGTCGGTCGTGTTGCGCTTTACGGCGTGACCGCCTTCAGGGTCACCGGCTTGGAGTCCACCGTGCCGCCCTTGCCCTTGGCGGTGCACTTGTACTGGTACCCGTTGCCGTTGGCCGGGGCCGGGAAGGTCAGAGTGGTCTTGGTCTCGCCGCCCATGATGATCCAGGCGCCCTTCTTGGAGGTCCGATAGTACCACTGGTAGGTCTCCGCGTTCAAGGCCTTGACGGTCAGCGTCACCGGGCTGCCGGACGTCACCGGCTTCTTCCACTGGGGCTGCCGGGTGATCTTCACCTTGGGCCAGGGCGCGATCTTCACCACCGC
>CADBYI010000059.1 GCA_902798825.1 uncultured Eubacteriales bacterium
ATTCCCGGCTTCGAGGAGCAGCTCGTGGGCGTGAATCCCGGCGAGGAGAAGGACATCCACGTGACCTTCCCCGAGGAGTATCATGCGGAGAACCTGAAGGGCAAGGCCGCCGTGTTCACCTGCAAGGTGAAGACCGTCCAGAAGAAGGAGCTGCCTGAGATCGACGACGAGTTCATCAAGGATATCTCCGAGCAGGACACCGTGGCCGAGTGGAAGGAGAACAAGAAGAAGGAGCTGCAGGAAGCCCGCGAAAAGGCAGCCAAGAGCGCCCGGGAGAACGAGCTTCTGGAAAAAGCTGCCGACAACGCCACCGTGGAAATTCCCGACTGCATGGTGGATCGGGAGGTCCAGTATATGATGCAGAACATGGCCTATCAGCTGGCGGCGTCCGGTCTCAAGATGGACGACTATTTCAAGTATATGGGCACCGATCGGGAGAAGATGGAGGCCATGTACCGGCCCGACGCCAAGCAGCGGGTGAAGGTGGAGCTGGTCATCGAGGCCATCCGTAAGGCCGAGAACATCACCGCCTCCGAGGAGGAGATCGAAGGAGCCGTGGCCCTTTACGCTCAGCAGAACGGTCTCACCAAGGAGAAGCTGATGGAGACTCTGACCGAGGACGACAAGGCCTACTTTGCGGATAAGGCCTGCGCCGATAAGATCATCGATCTGCTGATGGACACCGCCGTGGAGACCGACGAGGAGCCCGCGGAGGCGCCCAAGGCCGAATAAGACTGGGAGGAACGGTCGATATTTCCTCCAGGAAGGAGAACACAATGAACCTGATCCCCTATGTTGTGGAGCAAACCAATCGCGGCGAGCGTTCCTATGACATCTATTCCCGCCTGCTGAAGGATCGGATCATCTTCCTCGGCGGCGAGGTGAACGACGATGTGGCCAACAGCATCATCGCCCAGATGCTCTTTTTGGAAGCCGACGATCCGGATAAGGACATCTATCTGTATATCAACAGCCCCGGCGGCTCCGTCAGCGCGGGCCTCGCCATCTACGACACCATGCAGTATCTAAGGTGCGAGGTATGCACCATCTGCGTGGGTCTGGCTGCCAGCATGGGCGCTTTCCTGCTGGCGGCCGGCGCAAAGGGCAAGCGTAAGGCCCTGGAAAACGCGGAGATCATGATCCACCAGCCCTCGGGCGGCGCCCAGGGCAAGGCCACGGATATCTCCATCGTGGCCGAGCAGATCATCAAGATCAAGCGTCGGCTGAACGAGATCCTGGCAAAGCGCACCGGCCAGCCGGTGGAAAAGGTGGAGCACGACACGGAGCTGGATAACTATATGGATGCCAATGAGGCAAAGGCCTACGGTATCATCGACGAGGTCATCGCACCCCGCCGATAACGAGAAAGGAAACAAGGAAGATACATGAGCAAATACGGTTACAACGGCACAAAGGATAAGGACAGCTTCGACAAGGTGCGGTGCAGCTTTTGCGGCAAGCCCCGCAGCGAGGTGAAGAAGCTGATCGCCGGTCCCAATGTGTACATCTGCAACGAGTGTGTGGAGCTGTGCCGGGAGATCGTGGAGGAGGATCTGGCCACCGAGCGGGCCAACAGTGCTGCGCCGGCTGTGGCGACGGATATCCCCAAGCCCCGGGAGATCGTGGCGTCTCTCGATCAGTATGTCATCGGTCAGGAGGGGGCCAAGCGGGCCCTCGCCGTGGCCGTCTACAACCACTATAAGCGCATCCGCTCCGGCCAGGCCATGGAGGAGGACGGGGTGGAGCTTCAAAAGAGCAACATCGTCATGCTGGGGCCCACGGGCAGCGGCAAGACGCTGCTGGCCCAGACCCTGGCCAAGATCCTGGACGTGCCCTTCGCCGTGGCCGACGCCACCTCCCTCACGGAGGCAGGATATGTGGGCGACGATGTGGAGAACATCCTTCTGAAGCTCATCCAGGCGGCGGACTATGACATCGCCCGGGCTCAGACCGGCATCATCTACATCGACGAGATCGACAAGATCGCCCGCAAGGGGGAGAACGTGTCCATCACCCGCGACGTGTCCGGCGAAGGGGTCCAGCAGGCCCTTCTGAAGATCCTGGAGGGGACCGTGGCCAACGTGCCGCCCCAGGGTGGCCGCAAGCATCCCCAACAGGAGTGTCTCCAGATCGACACCACCAACATCCTCTTCATCTGCGGCGGCGCCTTCACGGGCATCGACAAGATCATCGAGCGACGCACGGGCCAAAAGATGCTGGGCTTCGGCGCGGCCATCAAGTCCAAGGAGGAGAAGGATATCGGCCAGGTTCTCAAGGACATCCTGCCCGAAGACCTGTTGAAGTTCGGCCTGATCCCCGAGTTCGTGGGCCGGGTCCCCGTCATCGTGACGCTGGACAGCCTGGACGAGGAGGCCTTGATGCACATTCTGACCGAGCCCAAGAACGCTTTGGCCAAGCAGTACGCCCGCCTCTTCGAAATGGACGGGGTGGAGTTGATCCTCACCGAGGACGCCCTTCGGGCCGTGGCCAAGGAGGCCATCGAGCGCAAGACCGGTGCCCGGGGTCTTAGGGCCATCATGGAGGACGTGATGCTGGACGTCATGTATGACATCCCCTCCGAGGAGGGCATCCAGGCCTGCAAGATTGACGGCGACGTGATCCGCAAGCTCAAGAAGCCGTCCCTTCTCCGCAAGGACCCTGTCCGGCTGGATGCACCGAAAGCGCCAAGGGCCCACCGCAAGGCCGTGGAACCCAAGGCGGCTCCGAAAGCGGAGTAAACGAAACAGAAAAAAGGCAACCGATGACGGTTGCCTTTTGCATTTCCTGTAGGGTTACGGCTGCCAGACATAGAGCCCCTCCCCGGCGGCAAGGAGCCGAAGTAGGCCAAGGAGCGTCTCATCTGGATGGAAGACGGCGAGGCAGGGCTCATCCGGTTCGGACATGATCAGGGCATCCCCTGTACGGATGCACAGATGCCGCTGAGCTATCTCCCGAGCGATCCGCTCCGGAGCCGGGTTTTTCTCCGCTTCATCGTCCAGATATATGTCGCAATAGCAGTTCAGTTTCAGCACCAAATCGATGTGCTTCTGCTTTATGGCGGCCATCTGCTCCTTCTCAAGATAGTATTTTTCCACGGAAAAGTATTGCCCGGCACTGTCCACAGGCACCTGCCGGGGCAAGAAATCCACCACCCAGCAGGGCGTCTGCAGCAATTCTTCGATGGTCATAGGTTCCTCCATGTCTCTTGCATTGGCTCCATCATATCACACAAGGAGAGGAATCGCCACTGAAAAGGGAAGTTGTTTCTTTTCTTTTCGCGCTGTTCATGCTATGATGAATTAAACGAAACACATGGGAGGCGGCTATGCGCAACGACGGCAGACAGGACAACCAATTAAGACCCATCACCATGATCCCCCACTTCACCGACACCAAGGGCGGCTCCGTGCTCATCTGTTGGGGCAACACCCGGGTACTGTGCACCGCTCTTTTGGAGGAGGGGACCATGCCCTTTCTGAAGGGGACGGGGAAGGGATGGCTCACGGCGGAATACGCCATGCTCCCCTCCAGCACCGGCAACAGAAAGAAGCGGGACTACCTAAAGCAGGACGGCCGCTCCACGGAGATCCAGCGGCTCATCGGCCGGAGCCTTCGAGCGGGGGTGGATCTGATGAAACTGGGCGAGAGGGTCATCTATGTGGACTGCGACGTGCTGCAGGCGGACGGCGGCACCCGCACCACCTCCATTACCGGGGCCTATGTAGCCGTGGCGCTGGGGGTACAGAAGTGGCTCAAGGAGGGAAGACTGGAGGAGGACCCTCTGAACCACCGCATCGCCGCCGTATCCGTGGGCGTGGTCAACGACAGGCCTTTGCTGGATCTGTGCTATGGGGAGGACTCCGCTGCCCAGGTGGATATGAATCTGGTCATGAACGAGGTGAACGAGGAGGGAGAATTCATCGAGGTCCAGGGCACGGGGGAGGGGCGCGCCTTCTCTCGGGAGGAATTGGATCAGCTGCTGTCCCTGGGACAGGCTGGCATCCGTGAGCTCATGGACAAGCAGCGGGAAACGGAGAAAACCCGGCCTTAGACTATTGTCATAAACCTGGAAATGCGGTACAATACAGCTAACGTATAGCAATATGCAGGAAAATCAATCATGGAAAACGAGGAGACAAACATGGATCAAACTGAAGTAAAGGCACTCAAGGCGTTTGCCATACGCATCCGTCTGGCCACGCTGGACGCCATCCATTCCATCGGCTCCGGCCATTTGGGCGGAGCGTTGAGCATCGCTGACGTGATGGCGGTCCTCTACGGCCGGGAGATGAACATTCGGGTGGAGGACCCTGCCTGGCCCGATCGGGACAAGCTGGTCTGCTCCAAGGGCCATGCGGGTCCCGGCGTCTATGGGACGCTGGCCGTGAAAGGCTATTTCCCCTATGAGGAGCTCAAGACACTGAACAAGAACGGCACCCGGCTGCCCAGCCACTGCGACCGGAACAAGACCCCCGGTATCGACGTGACCACGGGCTCCCTGGGCCAGGGCACGTCTCAGGCCTGCGGGCTGGCCCTCGGGGATCGGCTCAAGGGGCGGAAAAACCGGGTCTTCCTGATCGTGGGCGACGGCGAGATGGACGAGGGTCAGTGCTGGGAGGCGTTCGCCTTTGCTGCGGCCCATAAACTGTCCAACCTGGTGGTCCTCATCGACTGGAACAAGAAGCAGCTGGACGGTCTCTGCAACGATATTTTGCCCATGGGCGACTTTGTGAAGAAGATGGAGGCCTTCGGCTTCGACGCCGTTCAGGTGAAGGGGGACGACGTGGAGGCCATCGCGGTAGCCCTGGAGCGGACCCGTCAGGGGGGCGACAAGCCCTATGCCATCGTGCTGGACACGGTGAAGGGCGCGGGCGTGGAGGAGGTAGCCAACACGCTCATGAACCACAGCATGCCCGTCAACGACGAGAAATACGAAAAATGGACCACGGAGCTCAAAGCAGAGCTCGCCGCGCTGGAGGGCTAAGACTATGAAGATCGTATACAACGGCGAAATGGATACGCGCCTGTGCAAGGAGGTCCTGGGGGCCACCATCCCCGAAATATTGGAGAGCGATTCGGACGTGGTCTATCTGGATGCGGACCTTATGAGCTGCATCGGCACCCTGAAATACGGAGCCCAGCATCGGGATAGAGCCATAGACTGCGGCATCGCGGAGGCCAACATGGCCGGCGTGGCGGCAGGCCTCGCCATGGCCGGCTTCAAGCCCATCATCCATTCCTTCGGCATCTTCGCCTCCCGGCGGTGCTTCGATCAGGTGTTCCTGTCCGGCGGCTATGCCAAGAACGACATCACCGTCCTGGGGTCGGACCCCGGCGTCACCGCTGCCATGAACGGCGGCACTCATATGCCCTTTGAGGATGTTGCCCTCTATCGGGTCATCCCCGGGTCCACGGTGCTGGAGCCCTCGGACCCCACCTGCCTTATGAGCCTGTTGAAGCAGGCGGTGGACCGGCCCGGCATCAAATACCTTCGGGTAGGCCGCAAGAGCATGGCCCGCATCTATGCGGACGGCAGCGAGCTGCCCATTGGCAAGGCGCCCGTGCTGCGGGACGGTACGGATGTGGTAATCTTTGCCGCCGGCATCATGGTACACGAAGCCCTGCAGGCTGCCGCTTCCCTGGAAAAGCAGGGCATTTCGGCGGCGGTGGTGGATTGCTACACCATCAAACCCATCGACAGGGAGACCGTGATCACCATGGCCAAGAAGACCGGTGCTGTGGTTGTGGCGGAGAATGCCAATCGCCATGGGGGGCTCTATTCCGCCGTGCTGGAAGTTCTGGCTGAGAATTGCCCTGTTCCCGCCGCCAACGTGTCCGTGGAGGATGAGTTCGGTGAGGTCGGCACCCAGAGCTATCTGCAGCAGCGCTTCGGCCTGACCGCGGCCCATATCGAGGAGAAGGCAAAGTCGGTCATTGTCCGCAAGTAACAACCAGGTTGATTGAGTGAGCAGGCGAGAAAGATCGTCTGCTCTTTTTCATACTGCAAAAACCATTGACAATTCATATTCCCTTTGGTATACTTCCCTTCGGACGGAAGCGGGGAGCATCGAGAACACGGAGATGTGTCCGAGTGGTCTAAGGAAGCGGTCTTGAAAACCGTCGGCATGCAAGTGCCCGTGGGTTCGAATCCTACCATCTCCGCCATATATGGAGAAATACCCAAGTGGCTATAAGGGGCTCCCCTGCTAAGGGAGTAGTGCTCGATGAGGGCAGCGTGGGTTCAAATCCCACTTTCTCCGCCAAACAAATGAGAGGGCAAATGCCCTCTCATTTGTTTGTACGTGGGATTTGAACGGGCTGGGTAGTGAATGAAGCCCCAGTGGGGCTTCAGAGCCCAGCCCAAGGCCCGGACCGCAGTCCGGGTCAAATCCCACTTGCATAGTATTGAAGTAAGGCGGGATTTGAACGGGCACGGAAGTGAATGGATCGCCAGTGGCGATCCAGAGCCGTGCCCATGGCCTTCGCCGCAGCGAAGGTCAAATCCCACTTTCTCCATTATTGATCCCTTACCTCCCGCCCCGCCATTTTCCACCGCCGCCTCTTTTTCCCCTTGACTATTTGGTTTTTTGTGCTATGATACACCCTTGTTTGAATAAATCGGGAGGTATGTATACATGGCCACTTTACTGTCATCGGCATTAGCCCTGCTCATCGGTCTGCTGATGACCCGTGTTTTCAAGATCCTGCATCTGCATCTGCCGGACGTGACGGCGTTCCTCATCGCCGGCCTCATCGTGGGCCCCTACTGCCTGGGGCGCCTGGGCATCGAGGGCATCGGCTTCACC
>CADBYI010000060.1 GCA_902798825.1 uncultured Eubacteriales bacterium
TTTTTGTCCAGGTCCACGCAGATGGGAGCGCCGATGGTGGCCTCCTCCACATACCACTGGTCGTTGGCCCCGCCGCCGTCATACTTCTTGGCCAGGGTCACGGGGGTGACGGGCTTGGCGGGGGCGGTATAGGGCTTGTCCATGGTCAGGGACAGCCGGGCGCTCTCGTTCATCATCCGGGTGAGGATGGCGGCCACCTCCGCCCGCTTGATGGGAGAGTCGGGGTTGAAGCAGTGCTCCACGCCGTCCTTGGTGCTCCCCACCACCACACCGGCCCGGTAGAGCCTGTAGATGGCCGCCCGCCTGGGGATGGGAGGTCTTCACGTCGGGGACGGCGTTGTCCACCACGGTGTTCTTCTGGGCCAGGTCGGGCATGGCGGCGGCGAAGATCTCCGCGTACCCCGCCCGGGTGGCCTTGCCGTTCCAGCGGTAGTCCTTGCTGATGATGTTGTTGGCCTTGCAGTAGTCCACATAGGTGGAGTACCAGGGGTCCTCCCCCACGGTGAGGGACACGGCCCCCTCCGCCCGGGTCTGGTGCATACAGGCCGCCAGCTTCACCGCCTGGGCGTAGGTCATGCTCTGGTCCGGACCGAAGGTGGTGGCGGAGATGCCGTCCACCAGGCCGGATTCATAGGCCTGGACCACGTCGTTGTAGTACCACTGGCTCTGAGGCACATCCTTGAAGGGCAGGCCGGCTGCCCGGGCCAGGGGGATGAGGCTGACCGCCATGAGGACGGCCAGGGTCAATGCGATGAGCTTACGTTTCATTGGGTCTTCCTCCTTCTGTCTTGGGTGGGTCCTTTCTGGAGCCGTTCATGGCACTTATGATACCAAAAAACGGCCCGGCGCGCAAGCGCCGGACCGTAGATGACGGTGTCAAGTAGTTGTAGGATAAAAAGGACAAGACCTCAGCGGATAAATGGACGCAGAGCGTTGAAGATGGGCGTGACCTTGCCGGTCATGGCTGGCAGACGGTCAATACGATCCGGGTCTGGCGAGCCAAGGGTATTACGGGGCTTGTGTCGGATTTTGCTGACTTTCTCCACCGCGGCCCGGATAAGTGTCTCCTGCACCTGGGATCCTGTCTCGATCTGAGCGTTTCCGGCGGCCAATACAGGGAGAAATCGCGCCAATGTCTCCTTGCTCCAGGCCATGGGTCGACTGCTAAGACGGGAGGAAAGCACATGACTGACATGAGGTTCTGTCGCGCCGCCTTGTCTGGCTTCCGGATCCGTGTACCAGATGTGAATGGCGTCGAAATGGTTGAGAAGATAGTCAGTGTTTTCTCGTATTGTCTCCTCCCGTTCCGGCCAGCGGAGAAGGAGACTGTCCCGGATGGAGAGGAAAAAGTCTTTGTCGCCCTCTTCCAGCGACTTGCGGAGAAGGTGTGCGTACTGAGCGCCGGACTTTCGCTCAATTCCGGAAACCGCCGCTTTCAACGCCTTATTCACATGATATCGGTCCAGCACAAACTGACTGTTGGGCAACCATTCCAGTCCTGTCTTAATCCAGGGCGCGCCATCGCCATGCAGGTAGATTCTCGTGCCTTCCAGATCATACCGCCGCTCCAGCTCAGCCAGGAATTCTTCCCACAGTTCGTGCGCGGCTTTCCCGTACTCGCTGATATGGAATACATTTTTGCAGACGCCGCGTTTCCCTTGCTTTTCAATCCCTTCGTACCCGCTGATCAGCGGGGCGATGGTACTCCCGCCGGTTTGCAGCTTCACATGGTCTTCATCTGCATCCACATGGAGTACCAGAACCCGTCTGCGCGGGACGATCTCCTCACGGGGACGGCTTTGCCGTACCTTGTTCAAAACGGTTTGCCGGCTGACCGCCCCTCCCGTCACTGCCAGGCTGCTTCGGGCGTAGGACTGCTCTCGCGCTGCCTCTACCAACGCCAGACTGACGCCCCCACTGACCCGCTCATAGGCTGCGATGCCTGCTATCTCATCCACGGGATGACAGTAGGACCCGTCTTTCCTCTGGTAATAGGTTCGATGGTATGTTACACTTCCCAGTCGAGTCAGCACCTGCCGTGGATCGCCCTTCCGTTCCACCACAAGGCCGGCTTCTCTCCGTCCGGCTCGATCCTCCAGGAGGGCCGCGTCGACCTGCTCATAGTAGGCGGACAGAAGCTCTGTGACAACCTGGCTGATCCGGGGGACGAAGTATTCTTCTGCTTGTTCGATGCTTGCTTCAGGCTGGGAGAAGAAATTTTCGATTTCCCCCTTGAATTTTGCCATAATCTTATCTATCATTGCCTTCACAGGGATCCCCTCTCTTTTTGTGGTCTTGGCTTGTTGCAACTACCATTTAACCACTTTGAGGGGTGTCCCTGTTCCTTTTTTTATTTTCCTCCTACTTTTATTTTACACCGAGTTTTGGTTCTTCGGAACAGGGCGACGACCTCTCCCAACAGAGCTCCCGCGGCAGCGCAGCCCATCATGAGTGCCAGCATAAACGCCGCTTCGCTGCCACTGCTGCTGCGCAAGGCAATGACCCGCAGAACAACAGCGGCAAGAACAGCGATCACTGTAACCAGATAAGGACGTTTCGTATCCTGGCCGGCCAGACGGGCCAGAAAGCCGAGAGCCGCCGCGATCAAAAAGATCAACAGCAACACAACGAATCACTTCTTTCCGGTATGTGTTTTCAAGATTAAACTACCAGCTACCCCTCATTTTGTCAATCCTTTTCCTGCTTCTTAAACGCCTCAGCCTCCCGCAGCAGCTCCTCCGCGCCCTCCAGAATGGCCGGGGACACATGGACGCCGCCGGTGAGGCGGGCCAGCTCCTGCTTCCTGCCCTCCCGGTCCAGGTCGGCAACGCCGGTATAGGTCCGGCCGTCCCGCTCGGCCTTGGAGACCGAGAAGTGATGGTCGGACATGGCGGCGATCTGGGCCAGGTGGGTGACGCAAAGGACCTGGCACCGGCGGGAGAGACGGCTCATCTTCTCCGCCACCTT
>CADBYI010000061.1 GCA_902798825.1 uncultured Eubacteriales bacterium
AGAACGAGATCCTCACCGCCATCGTGCAGCGGGTGGAGAAGGGCAACGCCTACGTGGAGCTGGGCAAGACCGACGGCATCCTGACGCCCAACGAGATGATCCCCGGGGAGACCTATGAGAACAGTCAGCGCATCAAGGTCTACGTGCTGGAGGTCCGTAAGGACAACCGGGGGCCCCAGGTGGTGGTGTCCCGCACCCATCCGGGCCTCATCAAGCGGCTCTTTGAGATGGAGGTCCCCGAGATCATGTCCGGCGTGGTCCAGATCAAGTCCATCGCCCGGGAGGCGGGCTTCCGCACCAAGATCGCCGTCTTCTCCACCGATCCCCAGGTGGACGCCGTGGGCGCCTGCGTGGGCCAGCGGGGCGCCCGGGTGGAGCGCATCTGCAACGAGATCGCCGGTGAGAAGATCGACATCATCGAGTGGGACCCCGACAACGCCATCTATATCGCCAAGGCCCTGAGCCCCGCCAAGGTGCTCATGGTCTACATCAACGAGGAGGAGAAGGCGGCCCGGGTCATCGTCCCCGACAACCAGCTCTCCCTGGCCATCGGCAAGGAGGGCCAGAACGCCCGCCTGGCCGCCAAGCTGACGGGCTGGAAGATCGATATCAAGAGCCAGAGCCAGGCCGAGATGACCATGGCCGGCACGGAGGCATAAGCTTTGATGAAGAAAGTCCCCATGCGCATGTGCGTGGCCTGCCGGGAGATGAAGCCCAAGAAGGAGCTCATTCGGGTGGTCCGCACACCGGAGGGCGAGATCGTCGCCGACGAGACCGGCCGCAAAAACGGCCGGGGGGCGTACCTTTGCCGGGCGGAAGCGTGTTTCAACAAGGCCGTGAAGACCAAAGCGCTGGAGCGAGCGTTGGAGCATCCGCTCTCCGAAGAGGCGGCCGCCTATCTAAGGCAGGTGATCACAGGTGGCGGGAACGAAGCTGTTCAATAGCCTGGGCCTGTGCCAACGGGCGGGGAAGTGCCAAAGCGGCGCCTTCGCCGTGGAACGGGCCGTGAAGGCCCAGAAGGCGAAGCTGGTCCTGCTGGAGGAAACGGCGTCCCAGGAGACGAAGGATCGCCTTTCGTCCCTGTGCGCGGGGAGAGGGATACCGCTGAAACTGGTCCCCCAGGTGGGACAGGCCATCGGCCGGGAGGGCCACGTGGTCATGGCGGTGACGGACAGACAGTTTGCGAACATGATACTGGATGCGTGGGCATCCGAATCGGAAGTAGGGGGTTGAACGTATGGCATCTAATTTCTTTGACACAGCGAAGAGCGTCAAGACCGGCGCGGAGGACCTGCTGAATCGGCTCAAGGCGGATCGGGAGGCCCTGTCCCAGCTGTTGGCCTCCGCCAAGGCGGCGGAGAGCCGGCTCCTGGAAAAGGAGCAGCGGGAGCGGCGGGAACAGGAGGAAAAGGAGAAGGCCGAACGGCTCAAGAAGTTCCTGGAATCCGGCGAAAGCAACGCCTATGTGGTGGACGCCGAGGCCCAGGTCAGCGAAGCTGCGGCCCCGAAGCCGGCGGAACCCCAGGCGGAGCAGACCGCGGAAGCCCCCAAGGCGGAAGCGCCCGCTCCCACGGCGGAGAGCGCGCCCCAGGCGGAGGCCCCCGCAAAGCCCGCCCCGAAACCGGAGGCCCCCGTCCAGAAATCGGCCTATGTGGCCACCCCCGCCGATCGTCCCCGCCGGGACAACGGCACGAGACCCGTGGGTCAGGACCGCCGCACGGGCGACGGCCGGCCTGCGGCCGGTACCTTAGACCGTCCCCGTCGGGACGGCGCGGCGCCCCGGACCGATCGGCCCCAGGGCAGCCAGGGCGGCAGCCGGGCCGTGATCATCAACCCCAGCGCCGGCTCCCGGGACCAGAACCGGAACCGGAGCAACAACAACTACGACAAGGACAAGAAGGCCAAGAACAAGAAGGCTATGCAGAAGGAGAACGGCCCCTCCGTTGTGTGGGACGAGGACGGCGCCATGGGCAACCGCCGCAAGGGCAAGAACAGCAAGCAGGAGGTCGCAAAGCCCGCCCCCGTGGTCATCGACCACGCGGTGATCACCTCCGAGACCATCACGGTGAAGGAGCTGTCCGAGAAGATCGGCAAGCCCGCCGCCGAGATCATCAAGAAGCTGTTCCTGCTGGGCATCATGGCCACCATCAACCAGGACATCGACTTCGACACCTGCGAGCTCATCGCCAGCGATTACAACATCACCCTGGAGCAGCAGCTGGCCAAGTCCTATGAGGACGTGCTGGCCGACAACGCCCAGGAGGAGGATCGAGAGGATCAGCTTCAGCCCCGGCCCCCGGTGGTCACCATCATGGGCCACGTGGACCACGGCAAGACCTCCCTGCTGGACGCCTTCCGCCACAGCAACGTGACGGCCGGCGAGGCCGGCGGCATCACCCAGCACATCGGTGCCTACACCGTCATGTGCAAGGGCCGCCAGATCACCTTCATCGACACCCCGGGCCACGAGGCCTTCACCTCCATGCGGGCCCGCGGCGCCCAGGTCACGGATATCGTCATCCTGGTGGTGGCCGCCGACGACGGCATCATGCCCCAGACC
>CADBYI010000062.1 GCA_902798825.1 uncultured Eubacteriales bacterium
CTATCGCCTGGTGGCGGACCCGGCTTCCCGGCTGGCGTATTTCACCGCCGTGCTGGATGACCCGGAGACGGACCCCTACAGCCTGGAAGCGACCCTTGCAAAGCTGTTAAAACGGAATCCCCTGTTTGTCCATGAGCCTCTCTTCGCCGAGGAGCTGGATAAGCGGGCCGACAGCATTTACCGCAGCTTCGCCCGGGGACAGATGCTGATCCTGGGAGAGAACCGGTACCTGTCCGGGGACCTGATGCGCTTCTTGTACCGGCTGACGGAGCTGACGGCCCGGAGCCGGAAGGCCTGCAAACGGGCCCTGCGCCGGTTGGAGGCGGAATGTTTGCAGGGAACGGTGGCGTATGCGCCCAAGACCGCGTTCCCCTATTCAGGGCAGATCGCGCTCCTGAGAAATCCCCATATCGCCCGTAACGAGGAGGCGGTGGTCAGCTTATTGGAGGAGGAGGGCAGCCTGCGGCAGAAGTATCTCTCCCACCTCAGCTATGTGGTCATGGTGGACGCCCGAACCCTGATCCCGGAACGGCTGGGCGGTGCGGATTACGACGGCGACATCGTGAAGCTGATCGCGGATCCCCTGCTGAACGAGTGCGTCCGGCGGAACTATACAGATTTGGATCCCGCGCTGTTGGACTACCGGCGGAACCTGCCCCTGCTGAAGATCCCCTCCGTTTCCGCTCGGGAATCGGACGCCAACGACTGGCGAGCCCGCTTTGAAACGGTGCGGGACACCTTTTCCTCCCGGGTCGGGCAGATCTGCAACGCCGCCTTCAACCGGGCGGTGGTCGCATACAACGAAACTCTGCCGAAAGCAGATCGAATAAAAGCACGGGAGGATACGGAACTGCTGGCCATCCTGACGGGGCTGGAGATCGACGCGGCGAAGAACGGCGTCAAGCCCGACATCTCGCCGTTCCTGAAGGATGAATCCATCGAGCGCAGCACCTTCCTCGATTACAAGGACCTGGTGGAGGGGAAGCGGGGCGCGAAGAAGAAGGGCCGGAAGCTGAAGAAATACTATACCGATATACGGTGGGAGGCGGTGACCTCCAACATCGAGCGGCTGCCGTACCTGGCTGAGCAGATCAAACGGAACACGCTGAACCGCAAGGCGGCTCCGGCGCAGGATGAGGAGCTGTTCCTCTTTGCCAGGGACTACGGATGGAAGGAACGGCTGCCTGCCGACGCCCTGGCCTACATGACCGGCATGATCGCCGACTACGAAACGGCGCTGCGGCGCATCCGTACGGAGCGATTGAACCTCAACTACATGACCCGCAAGAAGGACGTGGAGCGGATCCTGTTCTCCCGGGCCCAGACGGACATTTCCGTGGAATCCCTCTACGGCGCGTTCGAGGACGGCACGGCGGAGGAGTTCCAGAAGGCCCGGACCGCCCTGCGAGAGAAGCAGTGGCACCTGATCCAAGGCAAGTTCCAGCGGGCGGTGTTCCTCTATGAGCAGTTCCGCCGGATGTCGTTCATAGGCCTGTCCGAGGTGTTGACGGATTTCCGCTACGGCGGGTATCGGATACTGGGGGATATCGTCTGTGACTACGACGACTTCTACCGCAAGCGGGGTGTGCGGCAGGCGCGGCTGCGCCGGGAGGATGACAGCGCGGACCTGCGGGCACTGCTGGACGGGGAGGATCTGCTGTATCGGACCAGCTACAAGGCCCAGATCGGCCGCCGCTGCCGGGACCGCATCCAGGAGCGCATGGATGCAAGCCTCGCTCTGCGGTGCGCTATCGCTCTGGGGAAGCGAAAGTTTGCTTTGGAGGTCCTGACCGATGAAGTCTATAAGAACGCATGGGAGAGGACGAGCCTATGATCGACGAGCGAACAGAGTTTCAATGCTACACGGCGTTCCCCGACTACCGAACGGCCAGCGTCAAGGACACGGCGTTTCTGAACCGCATCTCCTTTCCTATGCTCCTGACCGGCAAGGGGTTCAGCCGGGTGCTGACGATCGTAGCGAGGGGGTACATGTATAAGGAGGATACCCCTGACGTGGACTGTGCCCGCCGGGCGCTGTGCGCCTGGTGCAGCATACCGGCCGAGAAGGAAGCGGCCTGGCAGTTCGACACCTGCTTCCCGGAGCTCCACGACGAATTCCCGGAGCTGGTGGACGAAGCGGGGAACGGCTGGCTGGTGCGCCATGTGCGGAACATCGTTGCACTTGCTTCCAGCTCCCCCGATCAGGTGAGCGCATCGGTCAGGAAAAACGCCGCGAAGGCGGCACAGACCTTCGAGCCCATGTGGCGGAAGAAGGTGATCCAGTTCCAGATCCCCCTGTTTTCAGAGAGCACCAGGAGCGAATGGCTGCTGCTGTTCGACGATGTGCTGGCGAACGCTCTGGAAGCGGGTCCCCTGCGCTCCTGCCGGGCGGAGGTGTCGGAGGAGGACGCCGCCTTTCTCCAGAGCCACCTGCCGGGCAAGATGCCCCTGTCCGAAGCCATAGAGCTGATCGCGTACTACAAGCTCAACCGGCTGCAGGGCACGGACTGGGCCCTGTTCCCCAGCACCAGCTTCGAGGCCTTCTTCGGGAACAC
>CADBYI010000063.1 GCA_902798825.1 uncultured Eubacteriales bacterium
GGTGAACAGCGTCAAGAACGCCTTCGGCAAGCCCATGGTGGTGGTCATCAAGTCCCAGATGGGCGCGCCCATCTACGCCTTCTCCGGGAACAAGGTCTACTGGGAGGTCCAGGAGGATTTGCCCAAGTTCACCAAGCTCATGATCGACGGCAAGGCCCTCTATATCCACCGGGCCAACTTCCAGATCATCGATAAGGGATTGCTGGACTAAGGTAGCGCAAAGAGGATTGCAAGCAAAAGGATACGACTGCCTCTCTGTATATTATTTTTTCCATTGTACTACTCTCAGGAGCAGTCTCTCCCATAGCTGTAAGTACTCGGGCTTTTTCACCCTGACTAACGAGACGATCCTGAAATATGTGGACAAAATCCTAGTCCACGGCCCTCGGCGCGTGGGCGGCATGAAGATCCAGCCCGTGGAGATCATTTTGAAGCACATCGGCAAGGTGGATCTGCCCGAGGAGGAGCCGCCCGTCCCCCTCACCGAGGAGGAGCTGGTCGCCGAGAAACGCCGCCGCCGGCAGGAGTACGACCACCGCTATTACTACGAGAAGCGCAAGCCCAAAATGGCCGCCGCCAAGGCCGCCCAAGCCCCCGAGCCGGACGGACCCACCGATTCGGAACCATAAACACAGCGCCCCGCAGGGAAACCTGCGGGGCTTACCTTAGTTTTGGGTGGAATCCTTACTTTTATTGTGGAAAACAGGTAAATATCTTTACTATTCTGCAAGAAAACAGTATACTATGTAAAGATACAGGAGGAGCAACGCTATGATCTCATATGAGGGTTTACAGCAGCAGCTGAAGCAAAAGGGCCTCACCCGGAGCGATTTGGTGACCGCCCTGGGCATTTCGTCCCGGACCATTGCCAAGATCGCCAAGGGTGAAAAGCTGTCCCCCCACACCCTGGGCCGCATCGCCGCCTATCTCGATTGCGACCCAGCGGTCCTCTGCCGGGAGGTCTCGACCAACGCCGTTTTGCAGGTCCTGCGGGACGAAAAGGCCGGGCGCATCTCCGGCGGCCTCTATCATGAACTGCAGGTGCGGATGACCTATAACTCCAACCACATCGAGGGCAGCAAGCTTACCGAGGACCAGACCCGCCTGATCTTCGAGACCAACACCATCGACGTGGGCGACGGAGTGCCGGTGGACGACATTCTGGAAACGGTCCATCACTTCCGGGCCATCGATTATGTGATCGACACCGCCGAGGAAGCGCTGACGGAGGCCATCGTCAAGGAGCTCCATTTCATTCTGAAGCACGACACCCAGGACGCCCGCCTGCCCTGGTTCGCCGTGGGCGACTACAAGCATCGGCCAAACATGATCGGCGGCCATGAAACCGTCCAGCCCAAGGATGTGCCGAAGCGCATGAAAGCCCTGCTGGAAAGCTACAACGCCAAAGCGACGGTCACGCTGGAGGACATCGTGGCCTTTCATGCGGCGTTTGAGTACATCCACCCCTTCCAGGACGGCAACGGCCGGGTGGGTCGCCTGATCGCGCTAAAGGAGTGCCTGCGCCACAACATCGTTCCCTTCCTCATCGAGGACGCCAAGAAGGCCTATTACTATCGGGGCCTGGCCCAATGGCGGGACGAGCCGGGTTGGCTCATGGGCACCTGCCAGGACGGCCAGGACACCTTCACCCGGCTCCTGGACGCCCTGGGGATTCCCCATGCGTGAAAGCTACTCTGCAGGCTTCCTCTTGCAGAAAACATGATATAATACGGCATCTCACAGTATGGCGAGAGCCGTTCAGGAGGTTCACATGGAAACCCTATTGAAGCGTATGGACGACGCTAAAAACATAGCGAAACAGTTGCTGGAAAGCCAACAATACACGTTTCGGGGGCTTACTCCTTCTATGCTGGAAAGCGTCGCAGGTGTATATGCGATCTTCGATCAGACGACCGGAGCAACGCTGTACGTCGGCAGAACAAAGAACATTAGGCGTCGTCTCTACACCAATCATCTGATGGGACCCGAGACCAACGCTCGACTAAAGAAATATCTTTGGATGGATCCCGACCGTCCGGACATTCCGGATATGGCCGCCGCGAAACGGTATTTGATCGACAACTGCTATTTCCAGTACATACGCGTGGATGAAAAGGTCAAACGTGGGCAGGTGGAAGGGCTGCTCAGCTTTCTGTTGGATGTAACCTATATCCACGAAGAACACTGAATCGAAAGATCCCAGAACCGTACCAGGCAATAAACTACTCCGCCGAGTTCTCCACGATCCAGGCGAGCAGGTCTTCGCAGCTCATGGCCCCGGACGCCACGGCAAGGCCCACCCGGGCCACCTCCTCGTTGGTGGGGTGGATGTGGATGCCGTTGACCTGAAGGAAGCTCAGCATCACATACATGCCGATGCGCTTGTT
>CADBYI010000064.1 GCA_902798825.1 uncultured Eubacteriales bacterium
GCTCCCGCCTACGCGGATGTGATAAAGCGGACCGTGCGGGAGATTGGCTACGATGAGTCCAACGTTGGCTTTTCCGCCGACGAGGCTACGATCCTGCTGAACATCCACGAGCAGTCCCCGGACATCGCCCGAGGGGTCGTGCAGACGGAGGCGGAGAAGCAGGGTGCTGGGGACCAGGGCATCGTGTTCGGCTATGCCTGCAGCGAGACCCCATCCCTGATGCCGCTGAGCTTCGAGCTTGCCACCCTCCTCTGCCAGCGCCTTGCCTATGTGCGGCACATGCGGACGGTGCCCTTTTTGCGACCCGATGGAAAGGCACAAGTCACCCTGGAATATGAAAACGGCGTCCCTGTTCGGATCGACACTGTGGTCCTTTCCGCCCAACACACGGACACCGTTTCCCTGGACGAACTGCGCTTCACCTTGATGGACGAGGTGATCCTGCCCGCGCTGCCGGAATCCATGGTAGATAAAAACACCCGATATCTCATCAACCCCACGGGCCGATTCGTCATGGGCGGTCCGGCAGCGGACACCGGGGTCACTGGACGGAAGCTCATCTGCGATACCTACGGCGGCCACGGCCGCCATGGGGGCGGCGCCTTCTCCGGGAAGGATCCCTCCAAGGTGGACCGGAGCGGGGCCTACATGGCCCGCTTCCTGGCGAAAAACATCGTATCCAATCGGATGGCGGATCGGTGCGAGGTCCAGATCGGCTACGCCATCGGCGTAGCGGAGCCAGTCTCCCTCCATGTGGAGACCTTTGGCACAGAGCACGTTTCCAGGGAAACGATCCTCGACGAGATCCGTTGCCGAGAGGACCTGTCCCCCTATGGCATCATTCAAAAATTCGATCTGTGTCGGCCCATCTATGAGCCTTTGTCCTGCTACGGGCACTTCGGCAGAAATGCCGACTTCATGCCCTGGGAACGGATCGAATGGCACTGATATGCGGGCAAAGCACCTATCTCCCTTCTCAAACGACTTTGTCTCATATCTGTTCCGCAGGGAGAGGCTGACGAAAGTCTTCTGACAATACTTCATCTCCTCGGCAGCCTCTCCCTTACCCGTGCTTTTCAACAAAAAGATCAGACAATGAAAACGATCTTCAGCGGAAAATTGTTCACCATCCCCAACCTTCTGTCCTTCCTCCGTCTGCTGCTCATTCCCTGGTTCGTGTGGACCTATGTGACGAAGGGAGACGGCCAGGGCACGGCGGCCATTCTGATCCTGTCGGGGATCACCGATATTTTGGACGGCTATATCGCCCGCAGCTTCGACATGGTCAGCAACCTGGGCAAGGCCCTGGACCCCGTGGCGGATAAGGCCACCCAGATCGTCATGATCGGCTGTCTCACGGTCCGCTTCCCCCATACGATCTATATCCTCATCGTCCTTTGCGTCAAGGAGCTGTTCGTCATGATCTCCAGCCTCCTGGCCATCCATCGGACGGAGGAGGTTCTGTCCGCGGACTGGCACGGGAAGGTGGCCACGACGGCACTGTATTTCACCATGATCCTGCATCTGCTGTTCCCGAACATGTCCGGCTTTCTGTCCGATCTGCTCATCATCGTCTGCGTCTGTTCGGTCCTGTTCTCCGGGGTCCTCTACGGTGTGCGGAACATCCACATCCTGTGCACAGAAAAGGAGGAAGCGCCCCATGAGTAACGCATCGAAAAAGGCGTTCGTTTGGTCCGTCAAGGCCATGCTCCTTATCAGCATCCTGCGGCTGACCCCATGAAGGGCCTGTTCACACGGCGAAACCTCATTCGTTGGGGCCTGCTGCTGTTGCTGGCCTGGACCTCGGTGGGGCTGCTGCTCCTTCGGTTTCATGGAGGGATCACCGTTGATGATGTGGCAACCCTGGAGCCCGAGCGGCCCTGGCTGGCGGCCCTCATATTGCTGGGCCTGTTCCTCCTGAAAAGCGTGGACTTTCTGCTGCATATCGGCGTGCTGTTCGCCGCCAGCGGACAGCTGTTCCCCTTGGCCTTCGCCCTGCTGCTGAACCTTGTGGGCCTCTGCATCGCCAGCATCCCGGCCTACCTCGTGGGGCGAACCGCCGGGCCGTCGCTGCTGAAGACCCTTTTGGACCGCTATCCCAAGTTGACCCTGATCCAGGGCGGCCGCAACGCCCCCGGCCTGCTGCCCGCGACCCTGCTGCGAGGCATAGACCTGCCGCTGCAGATCGTTGGCCTATACCTGGGGGTGTGCCGCTGTCCCTTTGGGCGGTATCTGCTGAGCACTCTGCTGGGCATCGCCCCTTCGCTGACGGCGTATACCCTCCTGGGCCGAACCTCTGCCGACCCCGCCTCAGGGCCCTTTCGGCTATGCGTCTTGATCTGCCTACTGTTATCCCTGGTCTCCCTGGGGCTGT
>CADBYI010000065.1 GCA_902798825.1 uncultured Eubacteriales bacterium
AGGATCACCTTCAGCCCGAGGCCGTGGGCCTTTTGAAGCACCTTTTTGAACTGTGCCAGGTCGCCGTAATCCGGGTGGATGTTTCTGTAATCGGAAATATCGTAGCCATAGTCTGCGTTGGGTGACGGGTAGATGGGGCTGAACCAGATGCCGTCCACCCCAAGTGACTTTATGTATTCCAGCTTGTCATAGACGCCGTACAGATCCCCGATCCCGTCTCCATTCCCGTCGCAGAAGCTGCGGATCCAGATCTGATAGAAGGACATGCTGCGAAAATCATACTGCTTCACGCCGGTCATCCCTTTCGACTGGATCCATGTTCCCGATGAATGTCATCTGAAACCCTGCCCAAGAATTGCCCCAGGTTCTCCTCGGCCTCTTGGATGTTCTCCATCATGCCAACGGCAGTTTCCTTGAAATCGTTGAAAAGTTCCTTTCGGATGCGTCTGCGTTGCTCCTGTTTTTCCATGCTCCAGGCTGTCAGGGACACCAGATAGTCCGCCAGGAGCTTCTTTTTCTTTGGCAGCATTCCCTGGCGCTTCTCTTCCAGAATACACTGGTAGCGGTCATATGCGCTCGACACACAGTCCCGCCACGAGAGATAGATTTCATCCATGGCATGTGCCCCCACCGCGTGCAGATGATCCAAGTCGCCACACGCTCCTTTGAGCAGTGCCGCCATCGCCTCCGGCGTCTGTTGAATGACAAAGCCGTTGCACCCGTCCGTGATACCCTCGGCGGCGCACGAGCCTTCGATCAACACGCTGGCCAGTCCGCAGGCCGCGGCCTCCCGCACCACCAGTCCATTGGTGTCAAAGGTGGACGGAAACAGGAACAGATCCGCGCGGGTATTCCAGGCCCGCAGTGCGTCCCGGTCATAGATGGGCCCGGTGAAGATGCATTTCCCTGCGATCCCGAGCTCTGACGCCTTTTGTTCCAGCAGAGCCTGGTCAGGCCCCTTTCCCACGAACACCATGCGGAAGTCCTGCCCGGCGTCGGACAGCAGCTTCAGCGCGTCCAGAATCAGCGGTAGGCCCTTATAGGTCATCATGCGCCCCACGAACAGGAACATCGGCACGCCTTTGGGCAAGTCGTAGCCCTTGGTGACCTCGGCGACCGACGCTGCGTCGACCCGGCCCCTTTCAAAGTCCACGCCGTTGTTCATGACGCGGTATTCACCTTGGTAGCCCAACGCCTTCAGGCTTTCTCCCGCACCGCGGCTGACCACCCAGACGTCGTCGCAGGCCTCTATATTGCTCACCATGGCTCGGATGCTCTCCTGCGCCGCCAGTTTGGATTTTACCGCCCTCTCGATGTCGATATCGTATTTCGTGTGATAGGTGAAGACGACCGGTGCGTCGACCTGCTCCCGGAGAATCCTGGCCATAATGGTCGCAGACGCGGGGCAATGGGTGTGAATGATATCCGGCGCAAAACCAGCCAACTCCGACATGGGCTTTTCTGTGAAGGGGTTGCCGGTGCGGTATCCATTAGTCACGGCAGCCGTGTTGAAGCTCTGATACGGCACGATGCGATAGGGATAGACGCTGTAATCGGCATCCGGATATCTCGGTGTTCCCACGATGACCTCCGCGCCATGATCTGTGGTCAGGTAGTTGGCGTAATTCATCACTACGTTGACAACACCGTCGATGACCGGAGCAAACGAATCGTTCAGCAGGCAAATCTTCATCGCATTCTCTCCCACTTCTGTTTGTGGCGAAACCAACAAAATCCCGCCAGCAGCATAACCACTGGCGGGAAATCGGCCTGTTTACCCTTCGATCATGATAACCTTTTTCTCAGGAAGCTTCTTTTCTTCCTTCTTGGGGATATTCAGGCTCAGCACGCCGTGCTCCAGCTTTGCGCCGATGTCAGCTTCTGTAAGTGCGTCGCCCACATAGAAGCTTCTCTGCAACGTACCGGCCCAGCGCTCCTGCCGGATGACTTTGCCCTTCTTTGTGGTCTCGTCTTTATCGAGGCCCTTCGAGGCGGTCACGGTCAGGTAGCCGTTCTGCAGCTCCAGCGTGATGTCTTCCTTCTTGAAG
>CADBYI010000066.1 GCA_902798825.1 uncultured Eubacteriales bacterium
AGCCCGTGCCGTAGGTAAAGCCCATGTCCAGCAGATCCTGTCCGGTGAGGCCGATAAGGACATCCAGCTCATCCTGGGGAGGAATGCCGTCGGTGAGGTTGCCCACCCGGGTCACGGGCAGGGGGGCCAGCAGAGCCTGCTCCTGCTCTTCCCTGGTCTCATCGAAGAAGTCGATGGCATCCAGCTTCTCATACACGTCCGCGGGAATGTTGGCCTCCACCCGGTAGTAGATGCCGTCCACAGGGAAGACAATGGCGAACTTGTCGGGGGAAGTGGAGAGGGAATAGAGCTCGCCCTTGGCGGCGAAGACGTCGGCAAGGGTCTTGAAGGGGCTTTCCTCCAAGGGGATCTCGGGGATTTCATAGAAGACTTTCGCGGTGTAGAAGGACTCGTAGTCCTCCAGGGACCGTCCGCCGGTGATATCGAACGATTCCTGGGTGGCGTAGTCGGAGAGGTTGCCGCTAAAGGAGGCCTCCTTCACGGTGAGGGGCCGGATGACTTCCGCCAGGTTGGGATCGTCGCCTGTCACCTCCACATCCTTCTCCTTGAAGTCGATCTGGTAGCTGAAGGGGCCCTTGTCCAGAAAGGCGAAGGACACGCCGTCACCAAAGCCGTAGCTGCCCTGGGGCACGAAGCCCATGTCCAGCAGGTCCTGGCCGGTCTTGCCATTCAGGTCCTTCAGCTCCGCGTCGGAAAGCAGGGCGTCGGAGAGGACATAGAGGGTCCTAATGGGCAGATCGCTCAGCAGGGCCTTGGTCCTGGCGTCCTTGTCGGGATCGAAGAAGTCGATCTCGAACAGGGCTGCGAAGATCTCGGAGGTGATTTCAGCCTCCGCCCGATAGAAGACGCCGTCCTTTTCAAAGATACGGATGTAGAGGGTCTCATAGCAAGAGGATGCGGGGGATTCACAGTCCAGCACATCGCCCAAGGTCTTGAAGCCGTATTCCTCCGGGGACTTCTCCCCCTCTGCCATAGCCGTCCGGGGCAGGGTGCCGCCTAAGATCATCAGGGCAACCAACAGGATCATCAATACTTTTTTCATGGTTATACCTCCATATTATAGCTTTTTTACAGGATCAGAATGCTCTGACCGTTTTTATTTCTGTTCAGCATTCATGGACCTGTCTCCATTTAGAGTGTTTTTTATGACCAGCTCCACGGCGCTGCCGCGGATGAATATCCGTATCTCGTCGGTGAGGCGGGTAAAAATGTCCCGCCCTGATCAGGGGCTGGTTCTCGCTTTGGTCACGCCGTTTTTATAGATCGTTTCAAACTCGTCCCGCATGGAGACCGTCTCGAAGCCCAGGGTACGGCAGGTCTCGGCGAAGGCGGCCGCCGTATCGAGATTTCCGTAGTCCCTCTCCGTGTCGTCGCACAGGAGCATATAGGCCCGGCCTCCATGCTGCAGAGCGTACTCGGCCATGGAAACGTCCCCGAGGCTGTTCCCGAAAACCAGCAGGGGCGGGGCACCGATCTCGTCTACGATGGTGAACACCTTGTTCGCCCGTTGGTTCTTTTGGACCAGGTTCCCTTCCAGCAGCACCTCGTCGTCCGGAGCGTAGGTGTACTTGCGCCCCTCCTTGCTCCCCTGCGCGGTGGCGATCAGAGAAAAGGAACTGCCGATCACCCGATCGGGGGATATCCATCGTCCTAACGTGTCCTGAATGAGCTCTCTGGCCAGAGCCCGTTCCGAACCGCTGCTGATGAAAACCGTGAAGCCGTGCTCCGAGAGATACTGTACCAAAGCGACCATGGGAGGATAGAATCCCTCGCCGTATGTCATGCCCTCGAAGCCCACTGCCGGCTCATCCATAAAGGCGCGTACATAGGCCCGATATTTCTCCACGGTAAAGCCTCGAAATGCTTCCGCCGCCATCTGGGCGGAAGATCGAGGCGAATCCGGCTCCGGTTCGCCGCTCATCAGAGCCGTCTCTGCGGCCATGGCCCAGGCCCGGTCTTCCTTTGAGGCCTCGTAGGCCTCGTCGTGAAGGAGACGATGGAGC
>CADBYI010000067.1 GCA_902798825.1 uncultured Eubacteriales bacterium
TTACTTCTTTTCATGTTGTTGTTCCTCCTGTTCGATTTCTTCATAGAGTTCTTCTTCGGAAAGCAGTTCAAATTCTGCTTCACCGAGCCATTCGGGTTCCGCGGCGTTCTTCAGGGCCGCTTCATCCAGCCGGAAGAAGCCGACGCTTCGGGTGTCCTTGCCATGTTCGTAGGGAGGCGCGCCGCCGTCTGTGGTAAAGGCTACATTCGGGTGTTTCAGTAAGTCATACTTCTCGTCCATAATAGGCCTTTCGCCGCGAATAAAAAGAAGCGCGTAGCGGTTGTCCAGCATACGCACTTCATCGGGTGTCATCAGCTCACGCCCCGCGAGCTGCCAGTTGGTGGAATAGCTTCCGTTTCGGCCCTTGCTCCGACCGTAGGTGTTGGTGTCAATGGTCTCCTTGCCCAGGAGCTTGGAAACGTACTCATGGGTGCTCTGCTCGTTGCCGCCTAAGTACAGGAACTCATCACAGTTGCCGACGATACTCTCCCATTGCTTCTCAAACAGGGCCTTGAGCTGGGCCAAGTTCTGTAAGATAATGCTCACAGAAATCTCTCTGGACCGCATGGTGGACAGGAGCTTCTCAAAGTCATCCGGGAGCGCAACATTCGCGAACTCGTCCATGACAAAATGAACGTGAACCGGGAGCCTGCCGCCGTGAACATAGTCAGCGGAGTAATAGAGCTGCTGGAAAAGCTGGGTGTAGAGCATGCCGACGATGAAATTGAAGGAGCTGTCATTGTCGGGGATGACGGCGAAGATGGCGGTCTTGCGCTCGCCCATCTGGGGCAGCTCCAGCTCGTCGTATTGGGTGATGGAGGCCAGAGACTCCAGGTTGAACTTGGCCAGCCGGGAGACCAGGGTGATCTGGATGGATTTCAGGGTTTTGCCGCTGCCGGAATGGTAGTCCTTGTAATACTTCAGCGCGATATGCTCGGGGTTGCGGTATTCCAGACGGCGGAACAAAACGTCCAGCGGAGAAACGTACTTCTCGTTGTCTTCCTTTACACCCCCGTAGCGGATCATCTCCATGACCATGGAGAAATTCTGCTCCTCCGGCGGGGCCTCGTAGTGGAGATAAGAAACCAGAGCCAACAGCAGCGTTTCAGCGGAATTATCCCAGAAGGGGTCCTGGGTCTGGGCTCCCTTGGGCGTGGTGTTTTTGAAAATGTTCGTCACCAGCCGCAGAATGTCGTTGTCGTCGTGCAGGTACACGAAGGGGTTGTAGCAGTGGCTCTTATCCATGTTGATAAGGTCAATCACCTTGATGACGTACCCCTCCCGCTCCAGGAGGCAGCCCGTGTCTCTTAGAATTTCGCCTTTCGGGTCTAAGATAACATATGAGGTGCAGGCGTTCATGACGTTCGGTTTCGCGTAAAACCTGGTTTTGCCTGCGCCGGAACCGCCCACGACCAGCACGTTCAGGTTCCGACGGTGAAGCCGTCCGCACAGGCGGATCGCCACATACTTGGTCAGAATCTTATTCCACAGGCTGTTCTTCTGGGCGTATTTCCGATTCAGCTTGAAGGGGTCTCCCCATTTGGCGGAGCCGTATTCCTCCCGGCGGCGGTAGTTGCGGTCCGAGGAGAGGTAGACCATCAAAACAAGCCCGTAGACGCACAAAAGGGCGAGAACAGTTTTTAGGCTGTTCTCGCCCCATTGGATGGCGAAGGGATGATCGAATATGGAGCCGAGGTTTTTGAGAAGGCCCGGAAGGCCCTCCGAGAGGGACGGCGCAAGGAGCAAAGCAATCCACACGACAGGCAGGGCGCCGAGGGCGTAGATCAGCACCCGAAGGCGGGAATGCTTACCGTGCATCACGGTCATCCCTGCGTTTCTGCCGCTTGGTGGGAGCTCGGATCACCTTCAGCAGAAGCCGCTCCACCGTTGAGCCCGGCAATCATGAGCCGGTGCTCATAGCTGCCTACAGTGATGACATGTTCATCCTCTGCCATGACGCCACCTCCTTATCGGGCGTCCCGGTCACGAGGGCTTTGGGTGCGGGCCTCCTGGGTCTGCCGGTCCAGCACCTTGCTCATGGAGCCGTGCATGGTGTTGGCAACCTCGCGGATTTCCCCCAGGACCTGCTTGATGTCCTTGGCCTCCAGATTGGAGTAGCTGGAGGGGAAGGTCACCTGCTCCGGGGCGATATGGTTCCGAGCGCAGACCAGATAGGCCACGCTCCGAGCCTGGAACTCACATGCGGTCCGGCTGAAGTTGCCGCCCTTGTCCATGTGGGCAAAGGCCAGCTCCCGGGCCAGGGCACGGAACATATCGTCGAAGGTCAGCCCGTGGCGCACATAGATGGTCTTCGCTTCCGGCTTATAGACCGCGGCGCTGTTGGCGGGCACCTGGTCGTCGGAGACCTCCAGCTTGCAGGGCGGGTTGCTGATGAGGGCCTTCATCATGAGGCGCTGGTCCCGGTGGACCTCCTGGGAAATGTCAAAGACCTTCTTCACGTTGAAGGAGGCGCCGACGCTGCCGTCCTCCCGCTGGTACTCCTTGCCGGGCTCCAGCAGCATGATGGCCTTTGCTCCAGACCGAATCTGGACGTTGTTCTGCCGCCACTCGTCGAAGGAGGCCAGCTTGGTGGCTGTGGGCATCTGGGCGGCGATGAGCAGGGCGTTGTTGACACTGTAGCGGTTGTAGCGGGCCTGGACGTTTAGATAGTCGGCGTAGACCTCGCCGCTGGCTGCGGCCTTCTCCGCCGTAACGTCCGCCAGACGGAAGGCCTCCGCCCGTTCCGCCTGCTTCCGTTCCCGGTAGGACTCCTTGTCAAAGGGGTCCAGCGTGGCGGCGGGCTCGGCCTGGGGCTGCTGGGGCTTCTGTTCCAGCTCCTGCAGCAGCTCGTCGAAGTTCAGGTTGCGTTCATTGAAGTTGGTGTTCATGGTGGGTTCTCCTTTCTTTCGGTTCCGGGTGCTTGTGCTCCGGATAATTGACTCTCTGGGGTGCTTTGGGCTTGCGTTTGGTTTCTTGGGCCCGCTTGATTTCCTCCAGTTCCTTGCGGACGGAGGGCTTGCCGGTGGTGGGAAGACGCTCCGGGTCAGAACGGGGGGTTCTGGATTTCTCGGAGGAAGGCGCGGACCGACTTGGGGCGCTCGGCCCGGCCTGCATGGTAGGGTTTGCGCTGTGCGCCTGCTCCTTGTTGGGTGCGGGGGAAAACAGCTCGTCCAGGAACAGGTCCTCCGGGTCCCGTTTGGGTGCGGCCCGCTCCGGGACCTCCTTGCCGGTGTTGTGGCCTTCCAGCTTCTCCGCCAGCTCCATTTCGAGCTTCGCGGGCTCTACCGCCGTCATGCCATAGCGGTCAAAGATGCGGTTGATCTTGCTGGCGTCTTCGGCTCTTGCCATAATGTCCACCACGCCGTCCTGGGACTTTTTCAGCCGCAGGGCGCAGTACAGGACGCCGTATGCCTTGGCCTCTTTGCAAAAGAGCTTCACATCCTCCTGGCGTACAGGAAAGATGCGAAGCTCTTTGTTGGAGCGCAGCATATTGGTGAGTCTGACCTTGCCCTTGGTCCGCTTCTGGTCCTTGAGAATGGCGTACAGCAGTACGGCAATCTGTTTCGCCCCGGCCCCGGCGATCTTGATGGCGTGTTCA
>CADBYI010000068.1:0-1281 GCA_902798825.1 uncultured Eubacteriales bacterium
CGTTGCAAAAGAATACTTCCAGCATAGCTCAGCTCTGATACCAGGAGGGACGCTCCCTGACCTTTTCCCTTTCAGCCCGGGCCTTTCGTTCCCGCCGATACAGGAGCAGGGCCGGGACGCCGCCCGTCAGCACGGAGGCGATGCCCGGCAGGTTCACCACAGCCATGAACAGGCCGTACTCCGTTCGGGCGTCGGACCAGTCAATGAGCAGCAGCTCGAAAAGCATCACGGCTATGAGCAGGGCGGCCATCCACAGATACGCTCCCGCCGCCAGGCCCCTCTTCTCCCCCGGGAGAAGGGTGAAAAGAAGGCAAACGGCGCTGCCAGACAGAGCAGGCACCACGTACTCCACCAGGTTCCGTATCACAACGCTGGCCCCCGAAAAGGCTTTTTCCAGGGGACCCAGCAGCAACAGATAGCAGGCTCCATAAACAAGGATGAACAGAATCGCCATCAAAAAGGAATACAGCAGGCTCGCACTCTTCGGTTTCCCGTTCTCTTCGAAGAACAGGCCCCGAAAAAAGCCGTCCAGTTTCCGGTCGAATTTTGATCGCTTCATTGCCATGCTATATATGGGTCGGCGTCCTGCGAAAGAAAAACGCTTTCACAGGACGCACAGGTCAGGAACTCGCCGTTTTTACCGGGTGCTGTTCCACAGCGTCCAATACGCCTTCACGTTGGGATAATTCTGATAGATATGCTCGAAATCCGGAGCGGTGAGGTTGACCTCCTCATAGGTGATGCCGGACTTCTTGTACGTCACGTCGTCCCGCACGGACCAATGGCCCAGCTTGTCGAACACATTGTAGCAGCCGCTTTGGCCATCGTCCCCGCCCATCATGAACTTGATGAACAGCCGGGCGCCCGCCGGGTTGTCGCAACCGCTGACCACGTAGGAAAAGGCCGCCGCGTCCTGGGCGGTGTAGGGCGTAAGGCCCGTGACCCAGGCGATGTCCATGCCCGATTCGCCCATGGATTGCTTGGAGTTGTCCAGCTTGGAGGCGGAGCACAGGCCCAGGGTGGGGCCGTTGACGGAATTGTGGACCGCTTCCACCACCGCGTCGCCGTCGGCCAGGGGGGTGATGGTCATCTGGGAGAACCGCCAGAACAGTTCCACGCCTGCGTTGTTCTCGGGGAGCTCCATTAGGCCCGGGGTGTTCTGCAGATGATCGTGATAGGTGAAGGTCAGATCCTTGCCGTACTGCTTCTTATACTGCTCCAGAAGCTTGTCGCTGTCCGAGATGAGCTGGGCCCACAGGGCGGCGTAGGAAGGCGCGGTAA
>CADBYI010000068.1:1394-2376 GCA_902798825.1 uncultured Eubacteriales bacterium
TGTAGAACCAGGGATTGAAGGTGGAATAGAGGGGCAGGCCGAACCGCAGCATGTCGTCCTTGATGTGGGCGCACACGTCGGCGGGATAATAGATCTTGATCAGATCCCACAGCACGTACTCGTTGAACACCTCGCCGGAAGCGTCCTTCACCATGAGCACGTCGGCCATGGGGGTGCCGCTTTGAGCCTCCATGCCGATCTTCTGCATGACCGTATTGGTGTCGCAGGAGATGTATTCGAACTTGATATCGGGGTACTTGTCCCGGATGTACTTGCGGGCGGTGTCCGCATCGGCGGTGGTGGCGTAGATGGTGACGGTGCCGCCTTCCTTCTTGGCCATCTCATAGAGCTCGTCCATGGACATGTGGTTCCAGTCGATACCGTCCTCGCCCACGGTGTCGATGGCCTCCACGCCGGTGACTACGCTGCCGGTTTCCGTCCCGGCGCTGTCCGACGATTTGTCGGAACCGCCGCAGGCCGCCAGCGCGGCCAGCATGCACAGCGTCATCAAAACAGCAATGATCTTCTTCATGGGGTGCGATCTCCTTTCCCTGTGTTCATCCGTTCCTTGGAGCATCAGTCGTCGATGCCCGCCTTGTGCTTGGTCTTGGCATACTTGATGAGCCGCCCTGTTTCTTTATTATATACATTCATGCGGCCGGGGTGAAGTACCACGAACACATTTTGGTTCATGTCATATTCTACCAGGCCCGTCTGGATGGCCAGGAACTCCGTATCGCCTACGGTCAGCGTCACCAGCGTCTCGCTGCCTGCGGGCTGGTTGGCGTAGACCCGGGCGGGAACGGTGTTCTTGTGGTGGGGATCCCCGGTGTAGATATCCACCATCTCGGGCCGGAGGCCCAGGACGCAGTCGAACTCCCTGCCCTGGGGGATCTCCTCGTCCAGTTTCAGGGTCTCGTGGGGGAAGACGTACTCGCCGAAGGCGCTCTTCACCCGCAGGGCATCCCCGTCGAAGGCGCCC